>CAZFIU010000084.1:0-7228 GCA_964519455.1 uncultured Syntrophobacterales bacterium | reverse complement strand
TATAGCCCCGCCCAATTACCTCGAAATCCCCAATTGTGTGTTAAAGATGGGCTAACCCCGCGCCACGGCCAACGTGGTTCATAAGTGCCCGACCAGCTTGGCGCCCTGCGCGGCGTCATCGGCCATGCGGAGCGGATCGGACGTTTCTTCACCCGGCTCCGCCCGGATGGGCGCCCTGAAGAAGCGCGTGATGGTCGGCATGATCCGGTAACACCCCGTTCGGGGCTGGGCACCCCACACTAGCCCCTGGCCACGGTCAACGTCATCCGCTGTCCCTTGACCACCCGGACGTCCGCGCCCGCGGGGATCGCGTCCGCCCCTGCCTCGACGCGGGCATGCCACAGTTCGCCGCGCACGTACACGTATCCGGCGGGGTCCAAGGTGTCCCGTGCCACGCCGCGCAGTCCCACGAGTTGGGCGGCGCCGCCGGCTTCCAGTTGGTAGGCCTTGCGCAGGAACGGGTAGCAGACCACGTCCTTCACCACCACCACGCCCACGATGGTGAGCGCCGCCCACATGGGCAGGCCCAGCCACGCGTGCAGGACGGTTACGAACGCACCGGCCAGAATCCAGCCGGGGATCTGAAAGAGGTAGTAGCGGGTGATGGTCCGCACCGGTGCCGTGTCTCGGTGGTCAGGGGGCCTGTCCGAGCGTCAGCCAAACGATGGCGCGAGTCGCGGCGATTCGACGGTTCGGACAGGTGTCCGGAGCTACATGGCGCCGGCGAAGAGCCTCAGGGTCTCGCCGCGGTCGGCGTCGCCCACGTTGTAGGGGATGATGGCCACCTGGTTGATGGCGCTCTGCTTGAGTTCCTCGACCTTGGCCCGGCACTCGTCGGGGGTGCCGGCGACGGCGAACTTGTCCACCAGCCAGTCGGGGATCACTCGCGCCTGGGCGGCGAGCGGGTTCATGTGCTGGTAGTAGTTGTAGGCGTTGCGGATGTCGTCCAGGACCTTCTGTTCGCGCTCGTCCAGGTCGAAGGGCAGCGGGTGGGCGATGACCCGGGCCACGTGGGCCTTGACCGCGTCCTTGGCGCCGGGTTGCTCGGAGACCGCGCACGGCACCCACAGCACGAGGTCGATGTCGGAGAGCTTGCGGCCCGCCGACTCGGCGCCGGCGGCGATGCGCTCCACCGCCCGTTCGATGGCGCCGGAATCCACGCCCACGAGGATGATGACGCCGTCGGCGATGCGCCCGGAAAGCTCGAGCATCCTGGGGCCGCTGGCGGCCGCGTAGAACGGGATCTTCCGGTTCCGGGCGAAGTTGAGGTGTATCTTGCTGCCGCCCTCGAGCTCGGCTTCGCCGCCCTCGATGACGGCGCGCATTTGAGCCACGGCCTCCTCGAACTCCGCGAGCCGCGCCTGTTTGCGGCCCATGGTCTCCAGGGAACTGTCGCCGAGGCCGATGCCGACGGCGAACCGGCCCGGCGCCAGCTCGTCCAGGGTCGCGTAGCCGCTGGCCAGCACCGAGGGGTGGCGTGTGACCGGGTTGGTGACGCCGGTGCCGATGATCACCTTCGAGGTGTTGAGCGCCACCGCGGCCATGTTGACGAAGGCCTCGCGCCAGATGAGATGCGAGTCGCCGACCCAGATGTGGCTGTAGCCAAGCTCCTCCGCCTGCTTGCTGAGATGGATGATGCGCGAGATGGGTTCCGTGGGGAACATGCCCACGCCGTACTGTGTTGAACTCACCGAGATACCTCCTCGAGCCGCGACCGTTGTATCCAGCCAGCCCGCCTACGGACCAAAATATACCACCAAACGCTGCTGCCGTATCCAGGAACTCAACGGTGTGTCCGAATGGTTGAGCTTGTGATTACCACGAACATCCGACGGTCTGTCCCGAGTTTGCCGGCAATTTCCCATTCGTGTTCGATCAATGACATTGCCTCCCCCAACCGCCGCGCGGCCAACGATTCTCGACATTTCTCAAAGCGTATTAGACTGAGGCGGCGGTAACGACTTCGGCCGATACCATACCGTGAGGCAATGGACTTGAAGTCCCCGTCCATTGTGACCAAAATGGCGTCGTTGGCCTCCGACACCGCGGCAACGAGGGAGTCCGGCGAGTTCGGGGCAATCTGTTCACGGAGCCGAGTTACGTCGTGTTGATACTCTTCAAGCTTCTTCGAGACGGATTCCGGTACGCATTGGTCGACGAAGAACCGCATATGACCTTACGCGGCTTTTGATCCGTCATGTGTAAGCGCAGCTTCTACGTCCTCTTTGGTAAGATCGGGAAATTCGTCAATTATCTGTTCGGTAGTATAGCCATCCTCATGGAGTCGCTTAATTGAGCCTACCGTGATTCGTGTTCCGGCTACCGTCCACGCGTTGCGTGCAATTGAACGTTGTTTTTGGATCGTTCCGATGTATTCTCCGGGGCGTTGACAAAGCTTGGTGAGTTCTCTTCTAGTATCTCCAATGATCTGTTCGAGCGAGATGGCGAGAAGATACTGCTTCGAAAGGACGTCATGCCCTTGCGCACGTGTCGCTGAATGATCCACCAGGATCACGCGCCGGTTGAAGGCATACAACTTGGTCGCCGTCCAGAGGTTGTCCTTGAGGTCTCTAAGCTCTTCAGCTACTTTTCTCAGACGTTGGAGAGGAATGTTGTTTTGAACACGCAACATCTCAAGCGTACGTAGGGCGACCACATCCTTGAACGAGTAGAATCGGCTAAACGGTACGTGAGGGTTGTCTTCGACGAAGCCCGGTTTGAAGAACTGTGTCTTTGCCCAGTAGCGGAGGCGTCCCTTGCTCAGACCAATAATACGCTCCACTTGGTCCTCACTGAACGCCGCTACGACGTTCGAGATGTCCAAGACTGGCGGCGACGGCTCAGCTTCTTGAGCCTCTATCGGTGGTTTTGTCCGCCGTGTTTTGTGGCTTGTCATGTTGGGAGCCAACTCATCAGGCGTGGCGTGTACCGAGGAATATTGACAGCTTGCCGCGTAGCGATCCGTCCCGCGCTTGAAGTATCCCATGAGAGATATGGGTGTCAAGGGGAGTGGGCGTGCGCACCGGTTTTGGCGGCGGCCTTGTCTACCCGCTGATCACCACCCCGCGCGCCGGCGGCGGCGTCTGCTGGCTTCGGCCCGCCACGGTCAGCTCGCCGTCGATCATCACCACGGAGATCCCCGGCAGGTCGCCCTTGGCGAAGGAATCCAGGGCGTCCTGTGCCACCGATCCGGTGATGCTGTCCATGATCACGAGGTCCGCGGGCTTGCCTTCGGCGAGGATGCCCAGGTCCAGGCCGTGGGCGCGGCCGGTGTTGCCGGTGGCCATGGCCACGGCGCGCTCCGGGGCGATGCCGCCCAGGGAGGCGAGAAAGCAGATCTCGCGCAGGATGCCGCGGGGCACCACGCCGGTGCCGCCGGGCGTGTCGGTGCCCACCAGCACACGGCTCTCGGCGCCGTGCTGGTGGACCGCGTCGGTCAGCACCATGCCCATGCGCAGGTTGCCCGAGGTGCAGATCTCCACGTAGTAGTCGGTCTCGGCGACGATGCGGCGCAGGTCCTCCTCGGGCATGGGGATGGGGCCGCCGGTGCTGTGGCCGATGACGTCCGGGTCGATGGCCTTGACGATGTCCACCCCGGCCACCTGGCTCACGCCGGAGCGGGAGACGCCGCCGGAGTGGATCTTGACCTTGATGTCGCGCGCCCGGGACCACTTCACGTAGCGTTCGGCCTCGCCGGTGGGCAGCAGGCTGTAGTCGTAGAAGATGAACTTCACCAGCCGGATGCCGGCCTCGGCGATGGTGTCGAAGTCCTTCTCCTCCAGGCCGGGCACCAGAAGCAGCGTGCCGCCGTGCACGCGCACGCCGGTGGGGCGGAAGTTGTCCCAGCAGCGCTTGGCGACGATGGCCAGCGACACCGCGCACAGCGGGTCCGGCGGCAGGGGCAGCCCGGGCACGTGCAGCTCGCCGGCGGAGATGATGGAGGTGACGCCGCCGTGCATGTAGTGCGTGATCCAGCCCATGGAGTTCTGCGCGGGCGTGAAGTTGCCGAAGGTAGGGTGCGAATGCGAGTCGATGAGCCCGGGGACGACCGTGGTGCCGTTGGCGTCGATGGTGCGGTCGGCGGCGGTGCTCAAGCCGTTGCCGATCTCCTGGATGACGCCGTCGGCCACCAGGATCGAGTCGGCGTCCCGGAGGGGGGCCTCCAGCATCCCGGTGACGAAAGTCCCGATGTTCTTGATCAACGTTGAGGACATGTGCACTTTGCCCTTTCCACGGCGAAGATTTCAGGACCGTAGCACAGAAAATGGTGAAATTCAGGAGGGCCGTCAGTGCGACAGGATCTGGCTCAGGAACAGCTTGGTGCGGTCGTTCTGCGGGTTGTGGAAGAACGGCTCGGGGGCGTTCTCCTCGATGATCTCGCCGCCGTCCATGAAGATGACGCGGTCGGCGGCGCGGCGGGCGAAGCCCATCTCGTGGGTCACCACGAGCATGGTCATTCCGGTCTCGGCGAGCTCGAGCATGGTGTCGAGCACTTCCTTGATCATCTCCGGGTCGAGGGCCGAGGTAGGCTCGTCGAACAGCATGATCTTGGGTTGCATGCACAGCGAGCGCGCGATGGCCACGCGCTGCTGCTGGCCGCCGGAGAGCTGGCCCGGGTACTTGTCTGCCTGCTCGGGGATCTGCACCCGCTCCAGGTACCGTTGGGCGATCTCTTCCGCCTCCGCCTTGGGTTGCTTGCGCACCCACATGGGTCCGAGGGTGCAGTTCTCCAGCACGGTGAGGTGGGGGAACAGGTTGAAGTGCTGGAACACCATGCCGACCTCGGAGCGGATCTGCTCGATGTTCTTGACGTCGCGGGTCAGCTCGGTGCCGTCCACCCGGATGGTCCCCTGCTGGTGCACCTCGAGCCGGTTGATGCAGCGGATCAGCGTGGACTTGCCCGAGCCCGACGGCCCGCAGATCACGATGCGCTCTCCGGCGGTCACCCGCAGGTTGATGTTCTTGAGCACGTGGAACGTGCCGAACCACTTGTGCATGCCCTCGATCTCCACCATCACCCTGGAGGTGTCGGCGGTGGATCGGATGCGTTCGGTGTCTTCGTCGACGGTTGCCATGAGAAATGACCGCTAACGGTTGTCGACGCTCAGCTTTCCCTCGAGCCACAGGGAGTATCGCGACATGGCGAAGCAGCTCATGAAGAAGAAGAGCGCGATGAAAAGATATGTCTCGTTGGACAGCCCGTTCCACTTGGCGTCGGCGAGCACGGCACGGGCTACGCCCAACGGGTCCAACAAGCCGATGATTACTACCAGCGTGCTGTCCTTGTAAAGCCCGATGAAGACGTTGACCATGCCGGGGATGGCGATCTTGAGGGCCTGGGGCAGGGTCACGAGCCACGTGGTCTTCCAGTAGGACAGCCCCAGGGAGTCCGCGGCCTCGAACTGGCCGCGGGAAAGGGCCTGCAAGCCGCCGCGCACGGCTTCGGCCAAGTAGGCCGCGGCGAACAGCGTGACCATGATCAGCACCCGGATGAGGAGGTCGAACGTGGTCCCCGGGGGCAGGAAGTAGTTGAGCATGGTGGAGGCGATGAACAGCAGCGTGATCAGCGGCACCCCGCGCACGACTTCGATGAAGGTGACGCACAGGACACGGATGGCCAGCAGCCGCGACTGCCTGCCGAGGGCCAGCAGGATGCCCAGCGGAAGGGACGCCACGATGCCGGTGACGCCCAGGATCATGGTGAGCAGGAACCCGCCGTAGGCGTCGGTCTCCACCACCGGCAGGCCCAGGCCGCCGTAGATCAACCAGGCGCCCACCGCGGGATAGGCCAGCGAGAACCACAGCAACTGGCGGCGAAAGGGCGTGCGGTCGAACAGCACCGGCGCCAGCGCGGGGAAAAGCAGGATGAAAGTCAGCACCGGCCGCCAACGCTGGTCGGCGGGATAGAAGCCGTAGACGAACTGGTCCACGCGGGTGGTGATGACCGCCCAGCAGGCTCCCTCGCCCTGTTTGCGGCAGTCCACCCGGGAGCCCGCCTCCCACACCGCTTCCAGCACGAACCAGTCGATGGCGGTGGTCACGAACTTGTAGATCAGCCAGATGGAAACGAGGGTCAGCGCGGTGTTGAACACCGACGAGAACAGGTTGGCGCGCAACCAGCCGACGATGCCCGCGGACCCCGGCGGCGGCGGCAGGTCCGGGTGCTGTCCGGGAGGATACGGCGGCGCTGTGTTCGCGGGAACCGACATCAGCGCTCCACCATCCGGACCCGGCGGTTGTACCAGTTCATGAACATGGAAATGCCCAGCGAAATGGCCAGGTAGACCAGCATGACCAGCATCATGCACTCGATCTCCCGCCCTGTCTGATTCAGCGTGATTCCCCCGAGGGTCCCCACCAGATCCACGTAGCCGATGGCGATGGCCAGGGAGGAGTTCTTGGTGAGGTCGAGGTACTGCGAGGTGAGCGGCGGGACGATCACCCGAAGCGACTGCGGCAGAATCACCAGGCTCAGGACGCGTCTGCGTGAAAGTCCCAGCGCCTGCGACGCTTCGATCTGGCCCTTGTCCACGGCGAGGATGCCGGCGCGGACGTTCTCGGCGATGAACCCGGAGGTGTAGAACGCCAGCGCCCAGGTCAGCGCCACCAGCTCGGGCGTGAGGTAGAGGCCGCCCCGGAAGTTGAACCCCTGGAGCTCCGGCACGTCGAAGGACAGGGAGGCGCCGGCCGCCACGAAGGTCAGCCCCGGCAGTCCCACGATCAGGGCGGCGGAAATCCAGCCGCCGGGAAGCTGCCGGCCGGTGGCTTCCCGCACCCGGCGTACGTGACGATGGACCAGGACCACCCCCACGATGGCCGCCGCCAGCGCCAGCGCGACCCACTCGAACCCCGATTCGAACACGGGCTTGGGAACGTAGAAGCCGCGGTTGGTGAGGAAAGTGGCGCCGCCGATGGTCATGGCCTGGCGCGGATGCGGCAGCGTGTTGATGAATATCCCGTGCCACAGCAGGATGAGCAGCAGCACGGGGGTGTTGCGGGTGAACTCGACGTAGCAGTACGCCAGGCGCGACACCAGCCAGTTGTCCGACAACCGGAATATCCCGACGAGGAAACCGAGCACGGTGGCCACGATGATCCCGAGGGAAGCCACCAGTCCGGTGTTGATCAGCCCCACCAGCGCCGCGCGCAGGTGCGTGTCCCGGTTGGTGTATTCGATCAGCGTCTGGTTGATGTCGTAGTTGGCGGGGAGCCAGAGGAAGTCGAAGCC
>CAZFIU010000083.1:0-7348 GCA_964519455.1 uncultured Syntrophobacterales bacterium | reverse complement strand
ATCTCTCGTTGGATTCCACATCCTCCTTCAGGCTCATGTCTCATTGGAAAACTCTCTACCTTGCGTCCCTCCCGAAACCGGCCTAACATCAACACGTAGACTTGGCGACCCGTCGCGCCTCTATTGCCATCGCCGGCTTGGCTGTTGTCATCACCTGAGTGCTCCGAGAGCCCTGTCCCCGGTAAACGAACTTGACGGGTTGCTGCACAGGAGAGCGAGATGGATAGAATAGCTGTCGATCCACGGGTTCACTTCGGCAAGCCGTGTGTTGCCGGCACGCGCATCGCGGTACAGGACGTCCTGGAACTTGTCGACGAGGAGATCCCTTTCGTTCAGATCATTCGTGATTACTATCCCGACCTGACGACCGAGGACATCCATGCGTGTATTCGGTACGCAATTGCCTTGGTCGGAGCAGAAGACATCCACCTACGCACGACGTCCGCCTGAATGAGATTTCTGCTCGATCAGGACGTGTACGCAGCCACGGCCCGGCATCTGGAGAGTCTTGGGCACGATGTCGTTCGTGCATCCGAAATCGGTCTCTCCCGCGCCACGGACGAAACGTTGCTTGAGGTCGCTTGTGAAGACGAAAGGGTGTTCGTTACTCGTGACAGAGACTTCGGGCGCATCGTGTTCCTGAATCGACAGCATGGAGCGGTTCCATACTTGCGTATGCTCCCCTCAACACAAGACGCCGTTCACCGGGAACTTGACGCAGTACTGCAAACGTATGGGACAGACGAGTTGGCGAAGGCATTTGTCGTCGTCGAACCAGGTGGTCACAGGCTCAGACGACTGACCCCGGGGTGATGGGCCAGCCCGCGCCGCCGTTACCACAGCCGGTAGACGCCGTAACTGTCAAACACCGAGTCGATCGACACGACGGTCAGATTGCGCGCCAAGGCCTGCGCCACGAGCATACGGTCGAACGGGTCGCGATGCGCGCCGGGGAGTCGCCCGGCACGTTCTGCGTCTTCAACGGTGGTGGCGAGTTCCTCGAAGCCCTGTCCGGCGATGCTTCCGGTTACGTCGAGGGCGACCGCCCCCGCCTCCGGCAGTTTGCCGACACGGTGTTTGGTGGTGATTTCCCAAGCCGACGCCGCACTGACGACGATGTCATTGCCGGTGTTCTCGATTGCGCGACGGGCCGCCGGCGAGAGCCGTCTGTTGCCGGCCAGCCACCAAAGGAAGGCGTGAGTATCGAGGAGGAGCCTCACCTTGGCTCAGCCCTCCCAAGCCGCCAGTTCGTCCTCCGGCAGTGGCTCCAGGATGCTGTCGTCGACAACGATTTGCCCCTTCATGGCACCAAACCGTCGCTTGCCCGGTGACTTGCAGCGAACAAGCCGCGCGACGGGTTGGCCCCGACGGGCGATCACCACATCCTCCCCCGCCTCAACCTGGGCCAACAGACGGGAGAGTTGAGTTTTGGCTTGATGGACGTTGACGACGGGCATGACCTTGGATCTCCTACGGACAGGATTAGCTAAGAATATGACTAAAAACCGAAAACAATCAAGGCCTCGCCGGGGGGTCGAGATCGGGGTGTGGGCATGTGAGCGAGCCCGGCGCCTCGGCGGATCGCCGTGACAGGCATCTCAAAGCTTGCCCCCGACCCCGATCGGGGCGGGAATCCAGCGGCGGGGGACCGGCACTACAGCGGCGTTTCCCCGCCTCGCCACCCCTGGATTCCCGCTTCCGCGGGAATGACGAATCGGGGGTTCGGCGCCCATTCTTGTCCGGGCGCTTGTTCGGGCGACGTTCCGACACAGCCTGTTTCGCGGGAATCACCCATGTCGGCTTGCAGCCGACACAAAGGGGGATGAAAATGTCCCGCCCGACCCTATCGAATCGCCGTAATCATCACCACCCCCAGCACGATCAGCCCCGCGGCCACCACCTTGCGTGACGTGATGACCTCCACGTTCCGAAGGAATATCGCCGACAGCACCAGGCTGTAGAGCGGGCTCAGGCTTGCGAGCGGGGCGACGATGACGACGTCCGACAAGTGCAGGGACATGAAGATGCTGGCGACGCTGAGGGTCACGGCGAAGCCGGCGAGGAGGAACCAGCCCAGGGCGCGGCGGTGGAAGCGCACCATGGACCAGTTGCGCGAGACGGTCAGGGACACGGCGATGGCGACGAGAGAGGTGCCGGTGGTGGTGGCGGCGCCGAGGATGGGGAGGCTGATGCCGGCGAGGCCGATCTTGCGGATGACCTGGGTGGAGCCGGCGACGAAGGCGCTCAGGAGGGGCAGGGCCACCAGGATGTTGAGCTTCATCCATGCGCCGGTCTTTCCCTCGCTCAGGCTCAGGAGCGTGATCCCGACCACCACGAGGGCGGTGCCCGCGCCCACGGCCGGGGTGAGCTGCTCGCCGAGCACGGCGATGGCCAGGAGCGACGAGAAGAGAGGCGTGGTGGCGCGGAGGGGCGCGGTGACGGCCACGCCCACTTTCTCCACGCTCAGATACGCGAGGAAGCGCGTGCCGCCGGGCTGGATCAGGCCCACCAGCACGAAGATCAGGACCTCGGGACGGAGGATTTCGTCCCACGGCAGCACCGCCAGGACGAAGCTCCAGAAGCTCAGCACGTTGATGGCGAGGGAGAGGACGGTGGCGCTGATGGGATTGCCGTGGGCCAATCCCTTCTTGAGGAAGATCAGGTTGATGGCGGTGAAGAGCCCGCAGGCGAGCGCGAAGGCTTCGGCCGGGATCACGTGAGGAAGGAGAAGAAAACGGTGTTCGCGGTCATGGCGATCGTCAGAACCGGATGACGGAGGCGCCCCAGGCGAAACCGGCGCCGAAGGCGTTCAGCAGCACGATGTCCCCCTCGGCGATGCGCCCCGCGCGACGCACCTCGTCCAGCGCCACGGGCACGGACGCGGCGGACGTGTTGCCGTACTTGTCCAGGTTGACCACGACCTTGTCCATGGAGATGTCGAGGCGCGCGGCCAGGGCGGCGATGATGCGGCGGTTGGCTTGGTGCGGCACCACCAGGGAGACGTCCTCCACGCGCAGCCCGGCTTCTTCCAGCACCCGCCGGCTGATGTCTTCCATGGACCGGACGGCCACCTTGAAGACTTCCTTGCCGTTCATGTAGATGGAGTGCTCGCGGTTTTCCACGGTCTCCTTCGTGGCCGGCTTCTTGGTGCCCCCGGCGCGGATGTAGAGCGTCTCGGCGTAGGAGCCGTCGGTCTGGAGCCGGGTGCTGAGGATGCCCCGGTCACCGTTGTCGCCGGCGCCCAGCACCGCGGCGCCGGCGGCGTCGCCGAACAGGATGCAGGTGCTGCGGTCCTGCCAGTCGAGGTAGCGGCTGAGCACGTCGCTGCCCACCACCAGGGCGTTGCGGATGCGCCCGGAACGGATGAACAGGTCCGCCACCGAGAGCGCGTTGAGAAAGCCCGAACAGGCCGCGTTCACGTCGAACGAGAACACCTCCTTGGCGCCGAGCTTGGCTTCGAGGACGCAGCCCAGGCTGGGGAACTGGTAGTCCGGCGTGCACGTGCCCGCGATGATGGCGTCCAGGTCCCCGACGTCGACGCCGGCGTTCTCCAGCGCCCGCTCGGAGGCGAGCAGCGCCAGGTCCGAGGTGGCCTTGCTGTCCTCCAGCACCCGCCGTTCCTTGATGCCCGTGCGGGAGGTGATCCACTCGTCGCTGGTGTCGACGATCTTGGCCAGGTCGTCGTTGGTGACGACCTTGGAGGGAACGGCGGAACCCGTGCCCAGTATGACGCTTCGCGGTGCCGTTTGTGTCATGTCGCCTTCCTGAGCAGGATGCACGCGTTGGTGCCGCCGAATCCAAAGGAATTGGAAAGGGCGACCCGAAGGTCCGCCTCCCGCGGCTGGTTGGGTACGTAATCGAGATCGCAGTCGGGGTCGGGTGTCTCGTAGTTGATGGTGGGGGGCAGCATGCCGCGGTGCAGCGCCAGCACGCTGTAGATGGCCTCCACCGCGCCGGCCGCACCCAGCAGGTGCCCGGTCATGGACTTGGTGGAGCTGACGGCGAGCGCCCGGGCGTGCTCGCCGAACACGGTCTTGATGGCGGCGGTCTCGTTGGCGTCGTTGTACGGGGTGGAGGTGCCGTGGGCGTTGATGTAGTCCACTTCCGCCGCTTCGACGCCGGCGTCCTCCAGGGTGAGCGCCATGCAGCGGGCGGCGCCTTCGCCCTCGGGAGCGGGGGAGGTGATGTGGTGGGCGTCGCCGTTGGTGCCGTAGCCGATCAGCTCGGCGTAGACCCGCGCCCCGCGCCGCAGCGCGCGTTCGCGCTCCTCCAGCACCAGCATGCCCGCCCCCTCCGACATGACGAAACCGTCCCGGTCCTTGTCGAACGGCCGGCTCGCCTTCTCCGGCTCGTCGTTGCGCGTGGACAGCGCCTTCATCGCGGCGAACCCGCCCAGGCCCAGGGGAGTCGTGGCCGCTTCCGTGCCGCCGGCGATGACCGCCTCCTGCTGCCCCTCGCGGATCAGGTGGAAGGCTTCGCCCACGGCGTTGTTGCCGGACGCGCACGCCGAGGTGGGGGTCCAGTTGACTCCCTTGAGACCGTAACGGATGGCGATGTGCCCCGGCGCCAGGTTGGAGATGACCTTGGGGATGAAGAAGGGCGATATCTTGCGCGGCCCCTGCTTCAGGTACACTTCATGATAGTGCTCGATGGTGGCGATGCCGCAGAAGCCCACGCCCACGATGGACCCGGCGCGGAACGCTTCGTCCCCGCTCACGGAGAACCCGCTGTCCTCCACCGCCATTTGCGCCGCGGCCATGGCGTACTGCATGAACAGGTCCATCTTCTTGACTTCCCTGGCGTCGATGAAGTCCAGGGGGTTGAAATCGTCGACCTCGCCGCCGATGCGGCTGGCGAAGGACTCGATGCCCTCGATGCGGGTGATGGGGCCGATGCCGGAGCGCCCGCCCTGGACCGCTTCCCAGTTGGCGTCCACGCCGATGCCCAGGGGCGTCAACATCCCCATGCCGGTGATGACGACTCTGCGTCGGTTGAGATTTCCCATGGTGTCTTCTCAGGGTGCCGTAAACTGTCGCTGCCGAGCCTGCCCTACCAGTACCGCTCGCGTATTTGAAGCACCTCCCGGATACGGGCCGCGATGCGCTCTCCGCCCGCCTCGAAGGAGGCGGCTTCCTCCGACTGCATGCACTCCAGCACGGTGGCCACGGAGTTGCGCAGCGCGACGAGATCGTATCCCCCCTCCAGGAGAAAAGCGATCTTGCCGCCGGTGTGTTTCCGCGCCAGCTCCAGCAGCGCGTTGGCCATGACGGCGAAGCCGGACTCGGTGACGCCCATGGCCGCCAGGGGGTCGTCGCGGTGCGAATCGAACCCGGCGGATACGAGCAGCCAGTCGGGCTCGTAGCGCTCGATGGCCGGCACGATGATGTCCCTGAAGACCGCCAGGTACTCCGCGTCGGCGCAGCCCGCCGGCAGCGGCACGTTCACCGTGTAGCCCTCTCCCCGGCCGCTCCCCACCTCGTCGGCCGCGCCGGTCCCGGGATAGTAGGGGTACTGGTGCGTCGACAGGAACAGCACGGAGGGATCGTCGTAGAACGCGTCCTGCGAGCCGTTGCCGTGGTGCACGTCCCAGTCCATGATGGCCACCCGCCGCGCGCCGTGCTTCTCCTGGAGATAGCGGGCGCCGATGGCCACCGTGTTGAACAGGCAGAACCCCATGCCGCGGTTGCGCAGCGCGTGATGCCCCGGCGGCCGCGCCATGGTGAAGCCGTTGCCGTAGTCCGCCGCCGCCACCGCGTCCAGGAGCTGCAGGAACCCGCCCACCGCCATCAGCGCGACGCCGAAGGAGTCCCGGCACGTGATGGTGTCGCCGTCGAGGGCGAACCGGTTGTGCGCGGAAGTCGAACGGACCAGGTCGATGTAGTCCGGACCGTGGGCCAGCTCCAACTCCGCCTGCACCGCCGCGCGCAGGGGCAGCAGCTCGAAGCGGTCGCCGCCGCCCGCGACCTCGCCAGCGAGGTCGAGAAGCGTCTGGATCCGTTGCGGGTTCTCGGGGTGGTACGGACCCGGCTCGTGCTTCAAAAACACCGGGTCTGTGACGATGGCGGAACGGGGCATGTTGACGGCCAACATATCACTCCGCAACAGACGGAGTCAAAGCGCGCGCCGTCCCGTTGCGCGGTCCGCATCACTCTTTGACTCCCCCCCGCAAATGCCTTAGCCTACCCCCTGGGAGTCGAAATGTTTGGTATCGGAATGCCCGAGCTGCTCTTGATCCTGGCCGTGGCCTTGATCGTCCTGGGGCCCAAGAAGCTGCCCGAGATGGCGCGCGCCCTGGGCCGGGGGCTGGCGGAGTTTCGCCGCACCACCGACGACATGAAGCGCGAGTTGCAGACTGCGGCTGACGAGATCGAGACGCCTCCGCCCGCCGAGAACACGCATTCCGAACCGTCCGGAGAAGGCGCCCCCGCCAATACCATATCTCCAGCGGGCGATCCCCCCACGAAAGAGTGAACGCGGACGAAGGAGCGGGCGCGGAGGAGAGCGCCCGCGCGGAGGAAGAGGAGCGGCTGGCGGACGGCGCCAGCATGCCGCTCACCGCGCACCTGGAGGAACTGCGCTCCCGCCTCATCAAGTCCGCCGTGGCCGTGCTCGCGGCCTTCCTGGCCTGCTACGCGGTGGCGGGTTGGCTCATCGCCTTCATGACCGCGCCCCTCCTGCGCCTCGAGGCCGCGGGCCTCACCGTCATCGGCACGGGCGTCGCCGAGGCCTTTTTCGCCAAGCTCAAGGTCGCCTTCGTGGCCGCGGTCTTCGTCGCGCTGCCGGTGCTCTTGTGGCACGCCTGGCATTTCGTGGCGCCGGGTCTTTACAGCAAGGAGAAGCGCTACGCCAGGGCCTTCGTGGTCTACGGCACGCTGTTCTTCCTGCTTGGGGCCGGCTTCTGTTATGTGGTGATCTTCGACGTGGGCTACCGCTTCTTCCTGGAACAGTACGCGCAACTGGACATCCGCCCGGCCATTCGCGTGAGCGAGTACCTGGGGTTCTCGGCCAAGCTCATGTTGGCCTTCGGCGTCGTGTTCGAGCTGCCGGTGGTGGGGGTGTTCCTGGCGCGGGTGGGTCTCATCGACCACCGCATGATGATACGGCACTTCCCCTACGCCCTGCTCGGCATCGTCGTGCTGGGCGCCGTCCTCACGCCGCCCGACGTAGTCTCGCAGATCCTGCTGGCGCTGCCGCTGACAGCGCTCTACGGCCTCACCATCGTGCTGGTCTATTTCATGAGGCGGAAGGACGAGTGAAACAGGGGGGCTACGCGACCCCCCCCCCCCAATCGTCATCGATATGGTAGTTACGGAATCCCGCTACACCCCAATGAGTTGGAATCCCGCCA
>CAZFIU010000082.1:0-7590 GCA_964519455.1 uncultured Syntrophobacterales bacterium | reverse complement strand
AGGCCTATTTCCACATCATCAACCGGGCCGGGCACTTTCCGTTCCGCGAGCATCCGGAACGTTTCAACGGGATCATCGACGGGTTCATTTCCAGCCTGAACTGACGATGCTCTTCACAAACTTTCTATAAAACACTGGGGATGACCATGCCTATGACCGATGCCAAATGGGTGGACGTGAACGGAATCCGCACACGTTATTTCGAAGCGGGCTCCGGCCCTCCCCTCGTCCTGGTGTATGGCGGAAATTTCGGGTCCGGAGAGGGGGCATCGAGCGCCATCGTCTGGAACAGGAACTTCGACGCGCTGGCCCGGCACTTCCACGTCGTCGCGTTCGACAAGCTCGGACAGGGTCACACCGACAACCCCGCGAACGACGATTACACGATGAACGCCGTGGTCCAGCACGCCAATGCCTTCATCCGCACACTGGGGCTCTCCGATGTCCATCTCGCGGGTCATTCGCGTGGCGGCTATCTGGTCTGCCGCGTGACGCTGGAGCAGCCCGATCTGGTGGCGTCCTGCACGATCATCGACAGCAACACCTGCGCGCCCGGGCGCGGCCTCAACGACGTCGTGCATGCCGGCGCGCCCCGGCCTCGACTCGGCCGCGAGTGCCAGAAATGGGTCTACGAGCACTACTCCTACAGCCCGCACCACATCGACGAAGCCTTTCTCGACGCGGCGGTGGAGGTGGCGAGCCTGCCCAAGTTTCAGGAATCCGTCCGGAAGATGGAGGATGAGGGACTCAGGACCAGGATGTTCCTGCCGGGGCTGGCAAAGGACAAGTCGGAGATGTTCGCCTGGATCCGCGACCGTGGCATGGGGACGCCGACCCAGATCATCTGGGGCCGCAACGACCCGACGGCGCCGCTGGAACAGGGTTATGCGCTGTTCGACCTGATCGCCGCCACCGAACCGCGCTGCCAGCTCCAGATCATCAACCGCGCGGGGCACCATTCGTTCCGCGAGCAGCCGGAGATATTCAACGAGATGCTACGCGGCTTTATCCAGGCTCTCCAGGCGCGGGGACTCGGTGGTTGCGGGGGCGGGTCATGAACCGGGAGGCAGTTACCATGAAACTACGGATCGAGCACGCGTTGATCGTGACCATGAACGATCGGGACCAGGTGATCGAGGACGGGGCCGTGGTGGTCAACGGCAACCGCCTGGAGTACGTGGGGCCGGCCGACGGCTGCCCCCGCCAGGACGGCGACCGGGTCATCGACGGAAGCCGCTTCATTGCGATTCCCGGCCTCGTCGACGCCCACAACCATTCGCCCGCCAACATCTTTCGCGGCCTGATGCCCGCGCGTCCGCTGGAGATCTGGCGCGCGTACTGGCGCGCCGCCCTGAGGGCGTGCGGCGACGAGATGTTCTACGTAAGCGCCCTGCTCGGGGCCATGGAGATGCTCAAGACCGGCTGCACCACCAACGTGGACCACTTCTTCGGCAACCAGAACAGCCGCTATACCGGCGCCGGCGAGGCCATTCGCGCCATGCGCGACCTGGGGTTGCGCCACGTGGTGGCGCTGACCGTCACCGACCGGCCCTACGAGTCCACCATCCCCATCGACTCCACCACCGAAGACACCAGCGGCGAAGTGAGCCGCATGACCAGCGCCGAGACCAAGGACACGCAGGGCTGGCTGGACGAGATCGAGGCCTTCATCGACGAACTGCACGACCCCGACCGTTTGACCACCTGCTGCCCGGGACCGTCCGCCGTCCAGCGCTGCACCGACCAATTGCTTCAGGGCGTCGCCGCCATCTCGGAGGAGCGCGGCCTGCCGCTGCACATCCACCTCGCCGAGACCAAGTCCCAGTCACTCATGGGACCGCGGCTCTACGGCACCACGCTATTGAAGCACCTGGACGATCTCGGGGTCGTCAGGCCCAACCTGTCCACCGCCCACTCGTTGTGGATCGAGCCGGAGGACGTGGAGATCATCGTGGAAAGGGGCGCGACGCCGGTGCACAACCCCGCCAGCAACACGCGCCTGGGAAGCGGCTTGGCGCCGATCCCCCATTTCCTGGCCGCGGGCGGCCGTGTGGCCCTGGGAGCGGACGGCGCCTGCTCCAACGACAGCCAGAACATGTTCGACGCCATGCGCCTGGCGGCACTGATCCACAATACCCGCGACCACGACTTCAACCACTGGATCACCGCCCGCCAGGCCCTGTCCATGACCACCCGCTGGGGCGCCCGCGCCTTCGGCCTCGACTGCGGCGTGCTCGAGCCCGGGCGCCTCGCCGACATCGTGCTCCTGAAACGCGACACCCCCGCGTTCACCCCGCTCAACGACGTGGTCACGCAGCTCGTGTTCTGCGAAAACGGCAGCTCCGTGGACACGGTGCTGGTGAACGGTGAGATAGTGGTGGACGGCGGCCGCCTCACGAAAATGGACGAATCGGCCGTCATGGCCGAGGTCAACCGCCTCTACGACCCCCTGCGCCCCGCCATCGGCAAGGAGATGCAGGACGCGGCCGTCATGGAACCCTCCCTGGCAGAGATGTACTTCCGGGTGTTCGGGTGATGCGTTATCCGGGCTGTCCCTTACCGATTGCCGTCGCTCGACAGCGGCGTGGTGGGCGTCCCGGAAATCTGTAGACGGTGGGCGGACGTAGCACCGATCAACGCCTGAGTCGGCGCGCGCTCAAGCGCCCGAACCCGGCAGCCCCCGTCTCCTGATTTCCGGGACGCCCACCACGCCGCACACCGTCAGCCTCCGAATGGAGTCTCCTCCGGATCGAGACTCACTCCTCCTCGTACTGCTCCTTCAGCTTGGCCACCACAGTCGGATCCGCCAGGGTGGTGGTATCCCCCAGGGCCTTGCCGTCGGCGATGTCGCGCAGCAGGCGGCGCATGATCTTGCCGCTCCGGGTCTTGGGCAGCTCGGCGGCGTAGTAGAGCTCGTCCGGCCGCGCGATGGCGCCGATCTTCTTGGCCACGTGGCCGCGCAGCTCATCCACCAGCTCGGGCGTGTTGTCGACCCCGGCAATGAGCGACACGAAGGCGCAGATGCCCTGGCCCTTCACTTCGTGCTGCTTGCCGATGACCGCCGCCTCCGCCACCGCCTGGTGGTCCACCAGCGCGCTCTCCACCTCCATGGTGCTGATGCGGTGACCCGAGACGTTCATGACGTCGTCCACGCGGCCCAGCAGCCAGAAGTAGCCGTCCTTGTCGCGCTTGGCGCCGTCGCCGGCGAAGTACATGCCCGGGAAACGGCTCCAGTAGGTCTCCACGTACCGGTCCGGATCGTTGAACACCGTGCGCAGCATGGCCGGCCAGGGCCGTTTCAGCACGAGGTAGCCGCCACCCCCGAGCGGCACCGAGTTGCCCTGCTCGTCCACGATGTCCGCCTCGATGCCGGGGAACGGCTTGGTGGCGGACGCGGGCTTCAGTGTCGTCACCCCCGGGAACGGGGTGATCAACGGATGCCCCGTCTCGGTCTGCCACCAGGTGTCCATGATGGGGCAGTTCTTGCCGCCGATGTGCTCGTGGTACCACATCCACGCCTCGGGATTGATGGGCTCTCCCACCGAGCCCAGGAGCCTCAGGCTGCTCAGGTCGTAGGCCGCCGGGAACCCGGTGCCCCAGCGCATGAACGTGCGAATGGCCGTGGGCGCGGTGTGGAAGATGGTGACGCCGTACTTCTCCACCATGCGCCACAAGCGGTCCTTGTCCGGCCAGTCGGGCGAGCCCTCGTACATCACCTGGGTGACGCCGTTGGCCATGGGGCCGTAGACGATGTGCGTGTGGCCTGTGACCCAGCCGATGTCCGCGGCGCACCAGAAGACGTCGTCCTCCTTCATGTCGAAGACCCACTTGTTGGCGAGGTAGACGCCGAGGAGGTAGCCCGCGCTGGTGTGGACGATGCCCTTGGGCTTGCCGGTGGTGCCGCTGGTGTAGAGGCTGAAGAGCATGTCCTCGCTATCCATGTGCTCGGGCTCGCACCACAGCGGGGCGTCGGCCATCAGTTCGTGCCACCAATGGTCCCTGCCCTCCTTCATGGTGGCGCCGGACTCTCTGCCCACGCGCTGCACCACCACCACGTTCTCGATGGAGGGCGAGTTTTCGACCGCCTCATCCGCGTTTTTCTTCAAGGGGATGATCGCACCCCGCCGGTAGCCGCCGTCGCCGGTCACCAGCACCTTGGCCGAGGCATCGTTGATGCGGTCGCTCAGGGACTCGGCGCTGAAACCGCCGAACACGACGCTGTGCACCGCGCCGATACGGTTGCACGCGTGCATGGCGATCAGCAGCTCGGGAACCATGCCCAGGTAGAGGGCCACCCGGTCGCCCTTCCGCACCCCGAGCTTCTTGAGCACGTTGGCGAACTTGTTGACTTCGCGCCAGACGTCGCGGTAGGTCAGCACCCGCTCGTCGCCGGGCTCTCCCTCCCAGATGATGGCGGCCTTGTTCTTGCGCGCCGTTTTGACGTGTCGGTCCAGGCAGTTGTAGGAGACGTTGAGCTTGCCGCCGATGAACCACTTGGCCCACGGGCAGTCCCACTCCAGCACCTTGTCCCAGGTCTTGAACCAGTCAAGCTGTTGCGCCTGCTCGGCCCAGAACCCCTCCGGGTCCTTGTCGGCCCGCTCCCACACCGTCGGGTCGTTCAGGTTTCCGGACTGCTTGAACTCGTCCGGCGGCGGAAAAGTCCGCCCCTCTTCCAACAGGACTTCGATTGCATCGTCTGCCATGATCCCTCCTTGAGGACACCGCCGCCGCCGACAAGCTTCCGTCACGACCGTCGCGGTCCAGCGAATTGCGAAACTCGTGGTGAACGGATTCTAGGAAACGTCCATGGCGTTGGCAACCGGAGAGATCCGGCCGCGCGGCCGTCAGCCTTCGCGCAGCAGGACCACCGCCAGCGCGGCCATGGCATTCCCCTCGCCGATGGACCCGAGACCTTCCATGGTGCCGGCCTTGATGTTGACGACATCCTCGGGCACTTCCATGAGACGGGCCAGACTGGCCTTCATGGCGGCGTAGTGCGGCGACAGCCGGGGGCGCTGCGCGATGACGGTGACGTCGGCGTTGACGATGCCGAAGCCGGCTTCGCGCATGAGCCCGATTACGTGGCCGAGAAGGCGCGCGCCGGAGGCCCCCGCGAAGGCCGGATCGGTGTCCGGGAAGTGGGTTCCGATATCGCCCTTGCCCATGGCTCCGAGGAGCGCGTTCATCAGGGCATGAAGCAGCACGTCCGCGTCGGAGTGGCCGGAGAGACCGGTCTCGTGCGGGATCGGGACGCCGCCGAGAATCAGTTTCCGGCCGGGCACGAGGCGGTGGATGTCAAAGCCCTGGCCCACCCTGTAACCCGCGCTCAGAACCCCATCTCCCTTTGCAGCCAGCGGCCCCGCGGATCGAGCAGTATGGCCGGGGCATGGCTGCCCTTGCGCAGCACGGTCTGGTCCTCGCGCGCGACCACGAGCCCCTGGGCCAGGGACAGAGAGCGCAGCACCCCGGAGCTCTGGGTCCCCGTGCTCGATGCGAGGAAACGTCCGTTGTCCTCGTCGAGGCGGCAGCGCACGAACTCCTTGAGCCCCGGCGCGGTCTTGATGTCATGGGCGATCTTCGCGCGCACCACCGGCATGAAGAGGCTCTCGTGGCCCATCATCTTGAGCAGGGACGGGCGCACGTAGAGGATGAACGACACCAGCGACGAGACCGGGTTGCCGGGAAGACCGAACACCGGCTTGGGGCCCTTCGAGCCGAAGGCCATGGGGTGGCCGGGACGCTGGGCGACCCTCCAGAAGCGCATGCGCACGCCGGCGTCCGCCAAGGCATCCTTCACGTAGTCGTAGTCACCCACGGACACCCCGCCGGAGGCGATCAACGCGTCACAGGCCAAGGCGTCCCTGAAGGCCTGCGTGAGGCTTTCACGGTCGTCCCGCACGATGCCGAAGGACTTCGGAACGGCGCCGACCTCCGCCACCGCGGAGGACAGCGTATAACCGTTGCTGTTGACCACCTTCCCGGGTGCCGGCCGCTCCTCGACGCCGATGAGTTCATCGCCGGTGGCGATGATCGCGACCACCGGACGCCGGCGCACCCGTATGTTCGCCTTGCCGATGGAAGCCAAAAGGCCGATATCGGGCGTGCCGAGGACCCTGCCGCGCTCCAGGACCACATCGCCTTTGCGGACGTCCTCTCCGGCGGGCCGGATATGACTGCCCTGACCGTCGGTGCGGGACACCACGACGCGTTCACCGGCGGTCTCGGTATACTCGACCCGGACGATGGCGTCGGCCCCCGCGGGCACCGGCGCTCCGGTCATGATCCTGATCGCGGTTCCCGGGAGGACCCGCTTGCGGGAAACTCTTCCCGCGCCCACCGCATCACGCACCTCGAGGGACACGGGCGCGGGTGACGAGGCCCCGGCTACGTCGCTCCACCGGACCGCGAAGCCGTCCATGGCGGAATTGGCGAAGGAAGGGACGTTCCGTGCCGAGCGCACGTCCTCGCACAGGACCCGGCCCAGGCCGTCATCCAGCGAGACCCTCTCGCACGGCAAGGGCGAGACCGTGTCCAGGACCAAGTCGACTGCTTCATTCACCGTGGTCATGTGCGCCATCATCGCCTGAACACGAGCGACAATCAAGCAAGTGTGTACGTAGACACGAAAAAGGCCCGATCTCGAAAGATCGGGCCTTTGAAAATTCCCGGCGGCTTCCTACTCTCCCATGAGGGGACCCCATAGTACCATCGGCGCTGGAGGGCTTAACGACCGTGTTCGGGATGGGAACGGGTGTGACACCTCCGCCATCGCCACCGAGAAAACCTGGAAGACCGAACCCTGCCGGGCGCGGTCGGTATCCGTTCACTTGAGAATCACGCGCGGCGAACCCTTGCTCGCAAGGGCGCGCTCACGATCGCGTGGACAACCGAAGAAGGTAAAACTGCGGAGTAGCATTGGTGAATATGGTCAAGCCTCACGGCCAATTAGTACCGGTAAGCTTCAACCATTACTGGCCTTCCACATCCGGCCTATCAACCTCCTAGTCTAGAAGGGGCCTTCAGGGGTCTTACGACCCGGGATACTTAATCTCAGGGTGGGCTTCCCGCTTATATGCTTTCAGCGGTTATCCCTTCCGCACGTAGCTACCCGGCGATGCGGCTGGCGCCACAACCGGAACACTAGAGGTGCGTCCATCCCGGTCCTCTCGTACTAGGGATAGCTCCCTTCAGGTATCCTCCGCCCACGGCGGATAGGGACCGAACTGTCTCACGACGTTCTGAACCCAGCTCGCGTGCCACTTTAATCGGCGAACAGCCGAACCCTTGGGACCTGCTCCAGCCCCAGGATGTGACGAGCCGACATCGAGGTGCCAAACCTCCCCGTCGATGTGAACTCTTGGGAGAGATAAGCCTGTTATCCCCGGCGTACCTTTTATCCGTTGAGCGATGGCCCTTCCATGCGGAACCACCGGATCACTAAGACCTGGTTTCCCACCTGCTCGAGATGTCTCTCTCACAGTCAAGCCGGCTTATGCCTTTACACTCGATGGCTGGTTTCCACTCAGCCTGAGCCGACCTTCGCGCGCCTCCGTTACTCTTTGGGAGGCGACCGCCCCAGTCAAACTACCC
>CAZFIU010000081.1:0-8714 GCA_964519455.1 uncultured Syntrophobacterales bacterium | reverse complement strand
CCCGCGGAAGCGGGAATGACTCATTGGGGTGTAGCGGGATTCCGTAACTACCAGAGATCATTGGACAAGACTTTATTTTCATATCAATGACGAATTCGGGGGTGGTGCCCTTTCGTATCCAAGGAGAGTGTTGTGTCCGAGCGGAGTCTTCACACAGCCGGTTCCGCCGGTATGACGTTCCGGGCTCGTCAGTCGAAGACCGTGACGGAGTACGGCTCCACGTCGATGAAGGCTTCGATGACGCTGGGGCCGTCGAGGTTCAGGCCCCACTGGATCGCGGCCTTCAGCTCCTCGAGGTTCTCGGCGCCTCGGCAGGGAACGCCGAAGTAGTGGGGCGGTGAGTCGACCCGCCCGCCCAACGCCACGCCGGAAAGCGGGAACTCCCTGCGCTCCTGCTTGACCTTCATGAGGCCGAGCCAGCCGTCGTTGAGGACGATGACGGGGACAGCGAGGTTGCGCCGCCGCGCCAGCGCCAATTCTCCGGCGGTCATCTGGAAGCAGCCGTCTCCCACCACGCCCACTACCGCGCGTTCCGGGTGCACCATCCTGGCGGCGTAGGCGGCGGGCATGCCGAAGCCCATGGACGACCAGCCGTTGGTAGCGAGCAGCGTCTTCGGCAGGTCCGTGTGCCACTGGGTGGCGATCTGGTGCGTGTGGGCGCCCACGTCGTAGGCCAGGATGCCGTCCTTGGGGAGAGCGGCGCGCAACGCGTCGAGCACGTCGTGCGCGGCGAACCCGCTGTTGTCGGGGCGGAGCTCCCGCTCCAGGCGACCGCGGTGGTCCGCCAGTTCCCCGGCGGTCCAGTCGTTGGCCGCGGGCGGAAGGTCCTCCAGGCGCCGCAGGGCGGAGTCGAGATCGCCGCCGCGGTTGAAGACGAAGCGGACACGCGGGTCCTCCTCCGCGGGCATGGTGCTCAGGTGGAAAACCGGGGTCTCCCCCACCCACTCCTCGTAGTTGATCTCGATGGGATCGTACCCCACGGCGACGATCAGGTCGGCGCGGTCGAGAAGCCGTTGCACGTCGGTGCGACGCGCGCGGCCGATGACCCCGCCGCAGTTGGGATGGCTCTCCGGCAGGCAGCCCTTGGCGTGGAGCGTCGAGACGAAGGGCAGTTGATGGGCCTCGATGAAACGGAGCAGCGAGTCCGCCGCGTCCGAACGGGTGAAGGTCAGCCCGGTCATGACCAGCGGACGCCGGCTCCGGGACAGGGCCGCCGCCAGCGCGGCGCGGGCTTCGTTCGCCTCGTCGTCCAGGGCGGAGGGAGCCGTCGATGCGGGGGGCGACGCCGCGGGCCGCGCCGGCGGCTCGCCCGCGGACAGTGCCACGCCGACATCCTCGGGCAGATCGAGATGCACGGGGCCGGGAGGTTCCGCCACCGCCAGAGCCAGCGCCTCCGCCATCCGCTCCGCGACGTCATCGGCGCGCAGGGCGAAGGTCGCCTTGGTGAGGGGCCGGAAAAGCGCGTTGTGGTCGATGCGCATCTGAATCCTGCGCTGAAGCCACGGGCTCGATACGTTGCAGGTAATGGCCAGCGCCGGCGCGCAGTCGAGCCAGGCGCAGCCCACGCCGGTGGTGAGGTTGGTGGCGCCCGGTCCCACGGTGGCGGCGCAGGCGCCGGGCACGCCGGTGAGCTGCCCCACCGTGGCGGCCATGAAGCCCGCGGAAGTCTCGCTGGCGGTCAGCACGAACTCCACGGGGCTGCGCCCCAAGGCCTCGATGAGCGGCAGCACCGGTCCGCTGGGGATACCGAAGACCCAGCGGACCCCGGCCTGCTCCAGCATGCGGACGATGGTCTCGACGTTGGTCATGGTCGTCTCACGTGCCTACCCGAACGGGATCCAGCGCGTCCTGAAGGGAACGGATCATGGACAGCACCGTGAGCCGTCCGGTGCGCGGGTTCTCGGTGGGCACGTTCTCGATGTGCATGGTCAGGCGGCCGAACTCGCCCTCCGCCTCCACGTCGTGGCAGTTGCGTTCCAGGCCCGGCACCGCCAGGATCCGAATCCGCGTGCGGTCCGGCCCCAGTCCCGCCAGACTCACCGCCGCGGACACGTTGACGTTGGCGGGGAAAGCGCGGCAGGCCTCGCGCGCGGTGCCCGAGAAGATCTCCTGCGGTTCGGTCAGCCCGGCCAGCGAGATGCCGTTCTCCACCAGGTAGGGCGCGCCCTCCAGACCGTGAGGCGGCTTCCGGGTGGTGATGGTCACGTGCGCCACGTCGCCGGCGCACGCCGACTTGATGCCGTCGAGGGCGGCGATGGCGCCCGATGGAAGCAAGAGGCGACAGCCGGTCTGCCGCGCCCGTTCCATCACCTCGGGATGATCCAGCAGCGCGCCGACGCTGATGACGAGAAGGTCCTTGCCGGCATCGAAGACCTGGCGCGCCAATTCCGGGACCACCGCGCCTCCGGCTGCCTCCACCACGATGTCGGAGCGGGCAACGAGCTCGTCGAGAGTGAGGAAGGGGACGGACGCGTCCAGCGTCCCGAGAAAATCGCGGCATGCGCTCTCGGTGCGGCTGGTGACGCACACCGCGGCGGCCAGCGCCCCCGCGTCCGCTGCCTTCAAAAGCCCCTTGCCGATGGCGCCGCAGCCCACGATGCCGATGGTCTTCATGGAATGACTCCCTGGTAGCGGTGCTGCCTGCCGTATACCAGCCCGGACGCCGCCGTTTCAACTTCTGTCCCTGGCCGATGTCTTGCCCGAAGGGACCGCCGCACAACCTCACTCCTTGCCCTGCCCGTCGACCCGTGACCGCAGAAAGGCAACTGTAGCACGACCACAAGTCGCTACGGGATCTTGGCGAAAATGTTACAAAGACCGCGCGGACTATGGTAACGTCGCCGCTGTATTCCTGGCTGGAGAGTCGGTTGACGCCTCCGGCCAAATGAATTCGGGCAATGATGTTGTGCAAATACACCGACAGGAGGACAGCCTTATGAAACGTCTCCACTTGTCACTCGCTGCCGTCGCCATCGCCGGCTTGGTGGCGGCAACGGCCAATACCGCGTTCGCCGCGGACAAGTTGACCTATTATTGCAGTGCCGAGGAAGAGTGGTGCCAGCTCATGGCCAAGGAGTTCGCGAAGGCCACCGGCATCAAGGTCGCCATGACACGCAAGAGCTCCGGCGAAACCTTCGCCCAGATCAGGGCGGAACGCCGGAATCCGAAGGGCGACGTCTGGTGGGGCGGCACGGGCGACCCGCACCTGCAGGCGGCCGAGGAAGGCCTGACCCAGGAGTACAAGTCGGCGCGACTGGGCGAGTTGCTGGACTGGGCCCAGCGGCAGGCCAAACAGTCCGGCCACAAGACAGTGGGCATTTACGCCGGCGCTATCGGCATCGGTTACAACAGCGAACTCCTGGCGAAGCACAAGCTGGCTGCGCCAAAGTGCTGGAACGACCTGACCAAGCCCGAATACAAGGGCCACGTCCAGATGGCCAATCCGAACTCGTCGGGCACCGCCTATACAACGCTCGCCACCATCATCCAGGTGTTCGGCGAAGACAAGGGCTTCGAATTCATGAAGGGCCTTCACAAGAACATCAACCAGTACACCAAATCCGGCTCGGCCCCCATCAAGGCGTCGGCCCGAGGCGAGACCACGCTGGCCGTCGTTTTCCAGCACGACGCGGTGAAACAGGCCGTCAATGGCTTCCCGATCAAGATCGTCTCGCCCTGCGAGGGCACCGGGTACGAGATCGGATCCGCCAGCATCATCAAGGGCGCCCGCAATCCGGACAGCGCCAGGAAATTCATCGATTTCGCACTGGATCCGAAGGTTCAGAGCATGGCGGGCCAGGCCAAGTCCTATCAGGTCCCGTCGAACTCCGGCGCCACCCCGCCGCCGCAGGCTCCTGACCTGAGCCAGATCAAGCTGATCAACTACGACTTCAAGAAATACGGCTCGTCAGCGGAGCGGCGGCGGCTGTTGAAGAAGTGGGACGACGACGTCTCCCGGTTGCCGCGGTGAGCGCCTGAGCAGATGACGCAATGAATCGTCCCGCCGCGCTCTGGCTTGCCGTCGGGTGGGGCGGCTTTGCGATCCTCCCCTGGTACGGGGTGGAGGACGGGTTCTGGTCCTTTGCCTGGCTGTTCGACTACCCGGCCGGGGCCGACGCGGCCCCGGCCGTGTTTCAAATCTTCCTCATCGGCCGCTGGTGGCTGGCGCCGATGGTGCTGCCGCTGGCGGCCCCGTTGGTGGTGCTGTGGCGCCCGCGCACGGACCCGCTCTTTTCCGCGGTCCTTCTGGCCGCAGGTAGTGTAGGCATTCTCTGTCTCCTGACCCAGGGCTTCCTGATCGGCATCGGCGGCTGGGAGTACCCTCTTCTGGAAGAGTTCTTCGGCCCCCTGGACGATCGCCAGTTCGGCATGGGCTACGGAGGCCTCTTGGTATCGGCCGCGTTCCTCTTTCTGTTTTCGCAGGGACTGGCCGCGCGCGGGGCGATCAATGGCGACGGCTTCGTGGTGGGTTCCATTGCCCTCGTCATCGCGCTGGTGGCCGCCTTCATCTTCTTTCCTGTCGTCCGCATCCTGGCCAGTGCCTTCCAGGACAACGACTACAACTTGGTGCCTTACCTTTTCGTCGAGAAGCTGTTCAGCCACGACATCTGGGGCGTGGGTTGCCTCACCGCCAACGTCAACTGCGGCGTCGCCTGGAACTCCCTGTTGATGGCCGTCCTGGTGGGCGCCAGCACGACGATCCTGGGATTGGCCTTCGCCCTGCTGGCAACCCGCACCGGTTTCCGCGCCAAGAGACTGCTGCGCATGCTGAGCGTCTTGCCGATCATTACGCCCCCCTTCGTCATCGGCCTCGCCATCATCCTGCTGTTCGGCGCGTCGGGCATGGTGACGCAGGCCATCGAAACCATCACCGGGGCGACGCCGGGGCGCTACATCTATGGCCTTCCGGGAATCTGGCTGTCGCAGACCCTGGCCTTCACGCCCATTGCCTTCCTGGTCCTGATCGGCGTGGTCGAAGGCGTCAGTCCTTCGATGGAAGAGGCGGCGCAGACCCTGCGCGCCGACGACTGGCGCACCTTCACCACCGTCTCGCTGCCGCTGATGCGTCCGGGGCTGGCCAATGCCTTCCTGGTGGGTTTCATCGAGAGCCTTGCCGACTTCGGCAACCCCCTGGTGCTGGGCGGCAACTTCGACGTCCTGTCGACGTCCATCTTCTTCGCCATCGTCGGAGCCCAGAATGACCAGGGCCGGGCTGCGGTTCTCGCCATCCTCCTGCTGGTCTTCACGTTGTCCGCCTTCTGGGCCCAACACCGTTGGTTGGGGCACAAGTCCTACGCGACGGTCACCGGCAAGGGCGACGCCGGGCTTCATGTCCCCTTGCCCAAGCGTGTGACCTGGCTGGCTTACGGCTCGGCCCTGCCGTGGGCCGTTCTGACGGCGGTCATCTACTGCATGATCCTGTTCGGCGGCTTCGTCGAACTGTGGGGCCGGGATCACAGCCTTACACTTCGCCACTACATCAACGCGTTCTCCATCACCACCGGAACCGGGGGCCTGGTCTGGTCCGGCGCCGCGTGGAACTCCTTCTGGACGACCATCTACATCTCCGTCGTCTCCGCACCCCTGACGGCGGCGGTCGGTCTGCTCACCGCTTATCTGCTGATCCGTCAGAAGTTCGCGGGCCAGGAGGCATTCGAGTTCGGCACGATGTTGAGTTTCGCCATACCCGGCACCGTCATCGGCGTCGGCTACATCCTCGCCTTCAACGTGCCACCCATCGAGCTGACCGGTACCGGGATCATACTGGTGGTCTGCTTCATCTTCCGAAACATGCCCGTCGGGGTGCGCGCCGGCATCGCCGCCATGACACAGATCGACAAGAGCCTGGACGAGGCCTCGTTGACCCTGGGCGCAAGCTCTTTCGCCACCGTCCGCAAGGTCGTGCTTCCGCTCCTCCGTCCGGCCGTCGTCGCCGCCCTGGTCTTCGGCTTCGTCCGGGCCATGACGGCCATCAGTGCGGTGATCTTCCTGGTTAGCGCCAACTACGACATGGCGACATCCTACATCATCGGCCGAGTGGAAAGCGGCGACTACGGAATCGCCATTGCCTACAGTTCGGCCCTGATCGTCGTCATGATAGTGGCTATTCTGCTGATCCAGTTGGCCGTTGGCGAAAGGCGCATCGGCCGTCGGGCGGAATCCATGGACGTGACCGCCCTGGGAGGAGGGGCATGAGCATTCAGGGCCATGCGACCGCGGTCCGGTTCGACAACGTCAGCAAACACTACGGACCGGTGGTGGCGGTCGACCGGATTTCCTTCGAGGTGCAGGCCGGCGACCTGGTGACCCTGCTGGGGCCGAGCGGCTGCGGCAAGACCACCACGCTGAGACTCATCGCCGGCCTGGAGATGCCCACCTCGGGCAGCGTGTTCATCGGCGGCGACGACGTGTCCCGGTTGCCGGCAAGCGCGCGCGACGTCTCCATGGTGTTCCAGTCCTATGCCCTGTTCCCGCACATGACCGTGTTCGAGAACGTCTCCTACGGCCTCTCGGTCAGCCGCGTCGCGAAGGCGGAGGCCCGAGAGCGGGCCGAAGAGGGCCTCAAGCTGGTGGGGCTGGCGGGTTACGGCGAGCGGCTCCCCAGCGAGCTTTCGGGCGGACAGCAACAACGGGTCGCGGTGGCCCGCGCCCTGGTCCTCGAACCGACGGTGCTGCTGTTCGACGAGCCCCTGTCCAACCTGGACGCGAAGCTGCGGCGGCGGGTGCGCGAGGAGATCCGGGAACTGCAGCAGAGCCTGGGCCTGACCACGGTGTACGTCACCCACGACCAGGAAGAGGCCCTGGCGGTGTCGGACCGGATCATCGTCATGCGCAATGCGGAGATCGCCCAGGAAGGCGCGCCGGTCGAGCTTTACGAAGGCCCCCGGGACTTGTTCGTCGCCGACTTCATCGGCGATGCCAACGTCCTCGACGCCGAGTTGGTCAGGCGCGACGGGGAACAAGCAACCATCCGCGTAGGGGGCCGGGTGGAATTGCGCCTGCCGCACCGGGACCTGCCGACCGGCCCGGTCAAGCTCGCGGTTCGCCCGGAGGCGGTGATCGTGAGGACGAGCGAAGACGAAGCCGGACTGCCGGGCACGGTATCGAAGAGCACCTACCTCGGCAGTCACGTCGAATACACGGTCGAGACGGCTCTCGGTGAGATCTTCGTGGCGGACCACCAGTTCGACGCGTTGATTCCGACGGGATCCGGTGTGCGGATCAGGTTTCGTGACCGCGGCGTGACACTGCTTGAGAGACGGGAGAGTCAATTAAGAGCCTGGGCCACACGGGCTGGTTGAATTATCACGCCCTGTCGAATTCGTCATTTGGCCCCTTCCCCCCAAGTATTCGCGCTTCCCAGGCTGTGCAAGACTCCACTGAAACAGGGAATGGCGCAGCCATCCCGTAACGTCATTCCCGCGGCACAGTTGCAAGCTCTGGGCGGGCACGGGAAAACGCCGGCACCCGAATCGTCATTCCCGCGGAAGCGGGAATCCAGGCAGGGTGGCCGTGGACCATGCCTTCCTTGCCGCTCCCCACCCCTGGATTCCCGCTTCCGCGGGAATGACGATTCGAAAGGTCCCTGTCTCACGGAGTCTTGACACAGCCAATGCCGCGGGAGTGACGATCCGGGGTGCTGGTGCCGTTTCGAGTCCGAGTGGAGTTCTTGACACAGCCTGTTTCGCCAATGACGTAACCGGCACGTCGTTGCCTCGTGAGTCTTGACACGCCCTGTTGCGCGGGAATGACGAATGCGCCCAAGACACGTCAACAGATTCCCGGGACGCCTCGCGCTGCCTTCATCACGCTCGCGTACTACGACGGCTGGAAGTTCATCCGATACAGCATCCAGTACACCGCGACGCCCGTGGCGGACACGTAGAGCCACAGGGGCAGGGTCCAGCGCGCGATGGCGCGGTGCTTGTCGAACCGTTCACGCAAGGCACGGACGACGGTGAGCAGGACCAGCGGCACGATGGCGGTGGCGAGAACCGTGTGGGAGACGAGCACCGCGAAGTACACCGGACGTATCCATCCGGTGCCCTGGAAACGCACCGAACCGACGCTGAAGTGATAGATCAGGTACGAGACGAGAAAGAGGCCGGAGGTGCCCAGCGCGGCCAGCATGCAGCGGCGATGCGCCGCGATGTGGCGTTGCCGGATGAAGTAGTAGCCGGTCAGCAACAGGACGGCGCTGGCGGAGTTGAGCAGGGCGTTCAGGTGAGGGAGCGAGGTGACCGGGATCAATGGAGATGGTGGCGGCGCGCCGGGCGGCCGGTTATCGGGGCCATGCGGATAAGGCGAAATCCTCTCGTTCGCGAGGTCACCGGGGTGTGGGGGTCGGCCTTGAGTCCGTCCCGCACCCCGGCCGGCGTTCTACGTCAGGCAAGCTCCGGAATGAGCATGAAGATGAGAAAGACGCAGAGGATGACGGGGATCACCGCGATCCACCAGATCACGAGCTTCTCGAACTTCAGGTGCATGAAGTAGATGGCCACGAGTGAAGCCTTCACCAAGGCCAGGATCACGAGCGCCCCCGCGATCATGAGCCACGGTATCGGCACGAAGATCACCCCCACCTCGATGACCGTAAGGATGAATAGCCAGCCGAATACGGCCAGGTAGTTGGGCTCCGCGTGCGCTTCGGTATGGGCTGCTGCTGTATCTGCCATGGATGCTCTCCCGTATCCTACAAGAGGTAGACGAAGGTA
>CAZFIU010000080.1:0-8881 GCA_964519455.1 uncultured Syntrophobacterales bacterium | reverse complement strand
GCCCGTCCAACGTGGAAATGGCCAAGCTCAAGTACGAGTTCCTGCACCATTACCAGCAGGTCCACGGCGTGTCCCTGCGCAGCCGCCTGTTCGGGCGCATCGGTTCCCTGAGCCGCTGGGGGTCGATGCTGGCGCCCGTGGCCAACCGGGTCAACGGCAACGCGGTGAGCCGCTGGCTCCTGGACCGGCTCCTGGGCATCGACCGCCGGCGCCCGCTGCCGAGCTTCGCGCGCCACAGCTTCGAGGACTGGTGGAAGCGGCACGCCGCCGCGGGCAACGGGTCACGCGGCTCGGTGATCCTGTTCCACGACACCTTCAACACCTACAACACGCCGGACGTGGCGATGGCGGCCACGCGCCTGCTGGAGCATTGCGGTTACCGCGTCATGACCGTGCCGCGGCGCTGCTGCGGGCGGCCGATGATCTCCAAGGGCATGCTCCAGGAAGCCAAGGACAACGCCGTCTGGAACGTCGCCCGGCTGCTGCCGCACGTGGAGCAGGGGGTGCGCGTGGTGGGCCTCGAGCCGTCCTGCATCCTGACGCTGCGCGACGAGTACCCCGATCTGCTGCGCAACGAGCCGGCGCGCCTGGTGGCGGACCGGACGTTGCTCATCGAGGAGCTGCTCATGGGCGACGGCGTCGCGGGCTCCTTGACGAACGGCGGCTCGCCGCGGCCGCCGGTGCTCCTCCACGGCCATTGCCACCAGAAGGCACTGGTGGGCATGGCGCCGACGGTGTCGGTGCTGCGCGACGCCGGGCACGAGGTGCGCGAGGTGGACTCCGGCTGTTGCGGCATGGCCGGGTCGTTCGGCTTCGAGAAGGAGCACTACGACGTGTCCGTCACCATCGCCAACCGCCGGCTGGTGCCGGCGGTGGAGACAACTCCCGAGGACGCGCGGGTGGTGGCCTCGGGCATCTCCTGCCGGCAGCAGATCGAGCACCTCACCGGCCGCCGCGCGCTCCATCCCGTCGAGGTGCTGTGGGAGGACGCCCGGGAAGCCGGGGCCTGAGGGGGTCATGGGCAGGATCGCGGCGTTGCGCTGTCCGCAGTGCGGCTGGGAGGCGGTGACCGACGACACCTTCGCGTGCGGCGCGTGCGGCGCCGTGCTGGAGGCGCACGTGGACCTCGGGCACCTGACCCGCTCCGACGTGCGCGTCATCCGTTCCAGTGCCGACACGACCCTGTGGCGCTGGTTCGATTTCTTCCCGGTGAAGAACCGCGGTTCGGTGGTGTCGCTGGGAGAGGGCTACACCCCGCTCACCCGTTGCCGGCGGTTGGGCGCCCACCTGGGGATGGAGCGCCTCTACGTCAAGAACGACACGCTGCTTCCCTCGGGCTCCCTCAAGGACCGCAGCAACAGCGTGGGCATCTCCCGCGCCGTGGAGTTGGGCTTCGACACCGCGGCGGTTCCGTCCACCGGCAACGCCGCCGCGTCGGTGGCGGCCTATGCCGCGGCCGCGGGCATGCGCAGCGTGGTGATGGTGCCGGCGGGCACGGACGCGGCCAAGGTGGCCCAGGCGCGCGCCTGCGGCGCCATCGTGGTGACGGTGGCCGCGGACCTCGACGGCATGGGAGCCTTCTACCGGGCGGCGGTCAAGGAGTTCGGCTGGTACGACTGCCTGTCCACCAACCCGTACCGCAACGAGGGCAAGAAGTCCTATGCCTTCGAGCTTTTCGACCAGTTGGACGAGCACGTGCCCCACTGGATCATCCACCCCACCGCCGGAGGCGCGGGGCTGGTGGCCACGTGGAAGGGCTACCACGAGCTGCACGGCCTCGGCTGGGCGCACCGCTTCCCCAGGCTGGTGGCGGCGCAGAGCGCGGCCGCGGCGCCCATCGTCGCCGCGCTGGTGAGCGGCAGCGCCACCGTGGAACCCGTGAGCGCGGGGGCGACGGTGGCCGAGAGCATCCAGGTGGGCAACCCGCATGCGCTGGGACTGCGCGCGCTGCGCGCCGTGCGCGCCAGCGGCGGCACCGGCGTGGCGTTGTCGGACGAGGAGATCCTCGCGGCCCGGGAGCTGCTGGCGCGCATGGCCGGCATCTTTGCCGAGCCCGCCGCCGCCACGTCTCTGGCCGCCGCCATCCGCCTGCGCGGCGAGGGCGTCATCGGCGCCGACGACATGGTGGTGTGCAACGTCACCGGCCACGGGTTGAAGCAGGTGGGCAGCGTCGAGGCGTCCGGCGACGACAGACCCATCGCACCGGACCTGGACGCGCTGCGGCAGAAGCTGGCGTAAAGGACCCGTTCGCCCCGAGGCCCTCGACACGTTGCCAGGGGCACCCCGCGGTCGCCCCCACGGCAGGCACCACGTTGCCGGGGCACCCCGCGGTCACGCCACGGGGCAGGCACCACGTCGCCGGGGAACCCGTGGCCGCGCGACGGGGCGGGCAACACTCTGTAGGGGCGACCCGCGGTCGCCCCCCACGCAAGGACAGCCATGAAATTCGGATACTATCTCCTCAACACCTATGTCCCTGAACTCGATGGCGACTCGCGGGAGCTCTACGCCCGCTGGCTGGAGCAGATCGACGCCGCCGAAAACCTGGGCTTCGACAGCCTCTGGGTCACCGAGCACCACTTTCGCCTGTTCGGCGGCATGATGCCGAGCCCGCAGATGCTCCTGTCGGCGGCCTCCCAACGCACCCGGCGGCTCCAGCTCGGCTCGGCCGTGTCGCTCGTGCCCATGCACCACCCGCTGCAGATCGCCGAGGACTACGCCATGCTCGACCTGCTCTCCGGCGGGCGCCTGCTCTTCGGCGCCGGCCGGGGCATGAGCCCCCACGAGTACGCGGTGTACGGCCAGGACTGGCCCACGGCGCAGCCGCGGCTGGTGGAAGCCCTGGAGGTCATCCGCATGGCCTGGACCGAGGAGACCGTCGAGTGGGACGGGGAGTACTTCAGCTACCACGGCATGACCGTGCGGCCCCGCCCGCACCAGCAGCCGCACCCGCCCGTCTACGTGACCGCCAACCGCGACCTGGACAACTTCCGCATGATCGCCCGCCACGGCTACCACCTGATGACCCTGCCGTGGATCGGCAGCAACGCCGAGCAGCGTCCGCGCATCGAGGTCTATCTCGAGACCCTGCGGGAAGCCGGGTACTCCGAGGACGACCACGACGTCTTCGTCATGTACCCCATCTATGTCGGCGAGGACGACGCCCGGGCCCGCGCCGAGGTGGAGGACGCCTGGCACCGCTGGCGCGAGTTCGCCCTGGACGAGGTACGCCTCGACCCCGCCCGCGCGCCCATGGTGGACAAGATCTACGCGCGGCTGGCCTACGACGCGATGATCCAGGACAACCGCGGCGTCTTCGGCGGCCCCGACACCTGCATCGAGCACCTCCGGTCCATCATCGACGTGGTGGGCCCCACCCACATCGGACTCTGCTTCCACTTCGGCGGCCTCAAGCAGGACAAGGTCCTCGCCTCCATGGAGCGCTTCAGCCGCCACGTGGCGCCGGCGCTCCAGGACACCGGGCGCTCGTAGCTCGGGCAGCCCGGAACCGGAGGCCGAGCGTGACGCGTGCGGTCAAGACTATTCGTGCTTTCCGGGATACACGGCCGGAACGAAGGTCTGGTCCGTGATGGGCGGGCGGACGTAGGCGCCGGCATCCGTGCGTTCCGGCAGCTTGATCGGTTCGGGCGTCCGGTCCTCGTAGGGGATCATGCTCAGGAGATGGCTGATGCAGTTCAGCCGCGCGTGCTTCTTCACGTCCGCTTCCACCACGTACCACGGCGCCTGCTTGATGTCCGTGTGGGCGAACATCTCGTCCTTGGCCCTCGAATAGTCGACCCAGCGCCGCCGTGATTCCAGGTCCATCGGGCTCAGCTTCCAGCGCTTGTGCTTGAGCTTGAGCCGGCTCCGGAAGCGCCGCTCCTGTTCCTCGTCGGAGATGGAGAACCAGTACTTGATCAGCGTGATGCCGGAGCGCACCAGCATGCGCTCGAACTCCGGGCAGCTACGCAGGAACTCCTGGTACTCCTCGTGGGTGCAAAAGCCCATGACCCGCTCGACGCCGGCCCGGTTGTACCAGCTCCGGTCGAACAGCACCATCTCTCCGGCGGCCGGCAGGTAAGGCACGTAACGCTGAAAATACCATTGGGTCTGCTCGCGCTCGGTGGGTGCCGGCAACGCCACGACCCGGCAGATCCGGGGGCTCAGGTGCTGGGTGATGCGCTTGATGACGCCACCCTTGCCCGCCGCGTCGCGACCCTCGAACAACACCACCACCTTCAGCCCGTGCTGCTTGATCCATTCGAGCATGGTGACCAGCTCGATCTGGAGCCGGAGAAGCTCTTTCTCGTAACGCTTGTTGTCCATCTTCCCGGGCGGAGGCGCCGCCGTGCCCGCATCGCCCTGGACCGAGTTCTTCGACATCGTCTCACGCTTGTTCGTTTTGGCCATGTCTGCTCCCTGGAACGCACATGAAGTTACCGCTCCGGCGGACGCGCGACCCACAACTACTTGAAAAACAACGCGGTTGTCTAGTGTGGTGTCTGGTTAATTAACCGGACACTACACTGGCACCACTCGCGTCAGAGGTCGGTTCCGGAGCCTCGGGCCTTTCATGCTACGCAGGTTCCGCGAGTCTCTGATCGATTCACCCTGCCACTCTCCCGCTCAGCGTGAGCCGGTACCCTTGGTTCCTCGCCGTCGGCGACTCCGGGCGAGTCATTTCGACTAATCCGGCGTCGAGCGCCGGGCGAATGTAGTTTCGGCGAAGTGTCGGGCGGTGCGACAGCCCGAGCGCCGCCAAGAGTTGAGTGGCAGACTTCGGGCCGTCTCGGAGCGCGGCGAGCAACCGCGCAACTTGGTCGCTTACCTGATCGCTTACTTGATCGGTAGCGCCGAAACCACGCACGGCTTCAAGGATGGCTTCCAGCATGAAAACGATGAACGGGGTGCTCTCGCCCCGTGCGGAACTGTCCCGAATTGCTTCGTAGTATCCGCTCTGGCGTGCATGAACCAAGCTCTCCACCGGGACATGAGAGAACAGGGGCTTCCATTGCGTCAGGATCAGGGTCTGCCAGAGTCGACCCATCCTGCCGTTGCCGTCCTCGAAGGGATGAATGAACTCGAACTCGTAGTGAAAGACCGAGCTGGCAATGAGCGGGTGCTCTTCGGTGCTGTCCAGCCATGAAAGCAGGTTCGATACGAGATGCGGCACGCGGTCAGCGGGAGGGCCGATGTGGTGTACTTCCGCGGGTCCCATCACTCCCACGCCGCCGCGCCGGTAGCGGCCCGGAGCGTCCAGCAACCCGGCCATCAGGACGCCGTGTGCGTCCAGCAGATCGGCTTCGCGGCCAGGGTTCCATTGCGGGAACTGTTCATAGGCCTTTATTGCGTTGCGGACTTCCTGAATTTCCCGAAGCGGCGCGATCACCGGCTTGCCTTCGAGAATGGTCGAGACCTGCTCTTCCGTGAGCGTGTTGCCTTCGATGGCCAACGAACCGTGAATGGTGCGGATGCGATTGGCGCGGCGCAGCAGGAGGTCTGCCCGGACCGCCGCGTCTTCCGCCCGCCCGATGGCCTCGCCGATCCGTTCGGCAAGGTCGAGGATGGTCGAGGTGAGGGTGTATGGCGGTGCCGTAATCGTCATATGCCCATCGCTTGGAAGTTCTTTCGGATCGTGGCCGCCAAGGTGGTTGCCTCCGCGTTGAGGTCCTGGATCAGACCCGGGATGGGGAGGAAATACTCGTTCGACAGCAGGTTCGAGTTGGCCCGCAGGTTGTCCGCGAACTTGTCCAATTTCAGCGAAATCACCGTAAAGTGCAACGGAAGGACCAATGGTCGGGTCCCTGCTCAGGCTCATGCCTTTGTGTTAGACTTGGCGAAATGCGTGTCTGGAAGCCAGAGGAACGTTTGCAGTCATGAACGCCGCCGACTTTCGCCAGGAGGCGGCCCGGGTCATCGCGCGGCACGCGGAGCTGGACAGCGAGGCGGTGGCGCGCATGCTGACGGTGCCGCCCAAGCCGGACATGGGCGACTTCGCCTTCCCGTGCTTCACGCTGGCCAAGAAGCTGCGCAAGGCGCCGCCGCTCATCGCGCAGGATCTCGCGGAGAAGGCGTCGGCGGACCTGGAACTCCTGTCCGGCGCCGACGCGGCGGGGGGCTACGTCAACCTGTCGGTGGACCGGACGCGCTTCGCCGAGGCGGTGCTGCGCGAGGCGGCGGCGGCGGGCGAGGCCTACGGCCGCTGCGAAGACGGCGCCGGCGAGACCGTCGCCATCGACTACTCGTCGCCCAACATCGCCAAGCCGTTCCACGTGGGGCACCTGCGCTCGACCATCATCGGCGGCGCGCTCGTGCGCATCTTCGAGGCGCTGGGCCACGAGGTCGTGGGGATCAACCACGTGGGCGACTGGGGCACGCAGTTCGGCCGGCAGATCGCCGGGCTCAAGCACTTCGGCAAGCCCGGCGACGAGAACGACCTGATGAGCCTCAACCGCCTCTACGTCAAGTTCCACGAGGCCGCCGACAACGCCCCGGAATTGGTGGAGGAGGCGCGCGAGTGGTTCCGCCGCCAGGAAGCGGGCGATCCGGAGGCGCTGGAGCTGTGGCGGCGCATCCGCGACACCAGCCTCGACTACTTCAAACGCATCTACCAGCGATTGGGCGTGCGCTTCGATTCCTATACCGGCGAGTCGTTCTTCAACGACAAGATGGCAGCGGTCATCGAGGAGGCCCGCGCCAAGGGGCTGGCCACGGAGTCCGACGGCGCCCTCATCATCGATTTGTCCGCCGAGGACATCGACACGCCGGCCCTCCTGGAGAAGGCCGACGGCACCACCCTGTACCTGACCCGGGACGTGGCCGCGGCGCGCTACCGCCACGACACCTACGGCTGCGACCGCATCGTCTACGTGGTGGCCAGCGGCCAGTCGCTCCACTTTCGCCAACTCTTCACCGTCCTGAAGCTCCTGGGACACTCTTGGTGGCAAGACTGCGTGCACGTGAACTTCGGCCTGGTGCAGGGCATGTCCACGCGCAAGGGCAACGTCATCTACCTGGAGGAGTTGCTGGACGAGGCCCGGCAGCGGGCGCTCACCTACATGCGCGAGCAGATCGAGAAGCGCCTGGACCTGGAAGACGAGGAGACCGTGGCGGAAGCCGTGGGCATCGCCGCCATCTTCTTCGCCGACCTGTCCAAGCAGCGCATCAAGGACTACCGCTTCGACTGGGACCTGGCCATCTCCTTCGACGGCGACACCGGTCCCTACCTCATGAGCGCCCACGCCCGCATCGCCGGCATCCTGCGCAACTGCGGCATCGAGCCCGACCCGGAGGCCGACGTGAGCCCGCTGGTGGAGCCCGAGGCGCACCGGCTGGTGAGCCTGGTGGCCCGCTATCCCGACGTCCTGCGAGAGGCGGGACGCCTCTACGAGCCGTCTGTGCTGTGCAACTACCTGCTGGAGCTGGCGCGCGGTCTGCATGCAAGCTACGCGGTGCTGCGCGTCAAGGGCGAGGAGACGGGCAAGGCGCGGGCGCGGCTGCTGCTCTTTACCGCGGTGAAGCAGGTGCTCCGGAGCGGCCTGACGATCCTCGGCATCCGGCCGCTGGAGCGGATGTAACCGGTGAAGTTCCTGTTGACCAACGATGACGGCATCGACGCCCCCGGCCTGGAGGTGTTGGAGCGGGCGGTGCGCGAGTGGGGCGATCCTGTAGTGGTGGCGCCGGCGGTGGGGAAGTCCGGTGTCGGCCACCAGGTGACCACGGACCGGCCCATTGCGGTGGAACAGCGCGACGCGCGCCATTTCAGCGTGCAGGGGATGCCCGCGGACTGCGTCCGGATCGGGCTCACGGAGATCGTTCCGGATGCGGCGTGGGTGCTGGCGGGGGTAAACCGGGGGGCGAACCTCGGGGCCGACGTTTACATCTCGGGCACGGTGGCCGCGGCCCGGGAAGGCGCGCTGCTCGGCTGCCGCGCGCTGGCCATTTCCCAGTACGTCGCCAAGGGCCTCGAACTGGACTGGAACGTGGTGTTCCGCAGGGCGGCGCCTCTGCTCGGGCGCCTGTTGGCCGCGGAGCTTTCCCAGGGCGAGTACTGGAACGCCAACATGCCGCATCTGCCCGAGGACGGAGAGGTGGACGCGGTCGTCTGTCCCCTGGACACACGCCCCTTGGGCGTGGCGTACCGCAGAGAAGACGGCGCGTTCATCTACCAGGCGGAATATCGCAAGCGTCCGCGGCAGCCCGGCCGGGACGTGGACGTGTGCCTGGGCGGGCGCATTTCGGTCACCAAGCTGGTGCTGGACATCGCCGGCCCCGCGGTGAACCCCGATCCGGGCGCGTTGGAAGAGCCGGCAACGGGCCTGCAGGCCGCCGGCCGGGGGCGAACGCTTTAAGAATACGGTTGGTTGGCGCCCTTCGCCCTGGGCGAAGCGAAGTCGAAGGGCGCCAACCAACCGCATGCCAGTGATTTTCGGGAGCACCCATGACCTACGTAGACGTGTTTCGGACGGTAGACGTGACCACCCTGGCCGTGGTCAAGTCTGTCCTCGACGCCGCCGGCATCACCTACGTGGTGCAGGGGGAATCGGCGCTGACCCTGTTGCCGGTGGGGCCGCTGTGGGGCGGGTTCGGTTCGGCGGGCGTGGCCGCCACCATCCAGGTGCCGGAGGAAGAAGCCGAGGAGGCTCTGGCACTGCTGCAAGAAGTCACCGAACCGGACTCGGATACGGACTGACGCCGACGATGGATATCGTCATTTCCAGTCTGTGAAGACTCCGCCGGAACAAGGATCGGTACCAACCCCCCGAATCGTCATTCCCGCGAAACAGGCTGTGTCAACACTCCGCTCGGAAAAGAAATGACACGCACGCCCCGAGTCGTCATTCCCGCGAAACAGGCTGTGTCAAGACACCACCTTGGAGAG
>CAZFIU010000079.1:0-9658 GCA_964519455.1 uncultured Syntrophobacterales bacterium | reverse complement strand
GCGGGGCCGCAACCGGCCTGCTTCCCCACCGCCCCACCCATCACCACCCCACCCCGGGATTCCCGCCCCCGATCGGGGTCGGGGGCAAGCTTCCGCGGGAATGACGTTTCGGGGGGTCTCTGCCTCATGAGTTTTGACACACCCTGTTTCGCGGGAATAACGTATTCGTAACGTCTCCGCCTGGAGAGTTGTGAGCCGATCTGTTCCAAATAAATTCATCCCCTTCCTTGATGATAGCACTTGACCCCTGTTTGCGAGGAACACGCGCGCTGTTTGACTTAGCTGCCCTGTCTCCTTAAACCATCCTAGGCGGGGTCTTGAACGACGCAACCCGCGGTCCGTCCTCGAACCATGCTGGAAAATCTGCTGAAGAACGTGGAGGAGCGCACCGGCTACTTCGGCGCCTACGGGGGCGCGTTCACGCCGGAGATCCTGCGCACGACGCTCGACGAACTGATCGTGGCCTTCGATGACGCGCGCCGGGACCCGTCGTTCTGGGAGGAGTTCCGCGCCGTCATGCAGTCCTACTCGTGCCGGCCCACGCCCGTCACCCACCTGAAGAACCTGAGCGACACGCTGGGCGGGCCGCAGATCTATCTCAAGCGGGAAGACCTCAACCAGACGGGCTCGCACAAGATCAACAACGTCATGGGCCAGGGGCTGCTGGTGGCGCGCATGGGCAAGAAGCGTGTCATCGCCGAGACCGGCGCCGGACAGCACGGCGTCGCCACCGCCACCATGGCCGCGCGGCTCGGGCTCGAGTGCACCATCTACATGGGCGCGGTGGACGTGGAGCGGCAGCGCCCCAACGTGTTCTGGATGGAGCGGCTCGGGGCCAGGGTGGTGGCGGTGGAGGACGGCTCGGCCACGCTCAAGGACGCCATCAACCAGTGCCTGCGGGACTGGGCGTTCTCCATGGACGACACCCACTACGTGCTGGGCACGGCGTGCGGGCCGCACCCGTTCCCGCGGATCGTGGCGTACTTCCAGCAGATCATCGGGCAGGAGTGCCGCGAGCAGATGACGGCCATCACGGGACGCCTGCCGGACCGGGTGTACTGCTGCGTGGGCGGCGGCTCCAACGCCACCGGCACGTTCCTGGGTTTCCTGGACGACGAGGAGGTGGAGTTGGTGGGGATGGAGGCCGGCGGCGAAGGCTTGGACACCGGCCGCCACGCGGCCCGGCTGGCGGGCAACGGCGGCACTCCCGGGGTCGCCCAGGGATACAAGACCTACTTCCTCCAGGACGAGGAAGGACAGATGCGCCACACCCATTCGGTGGCCGCGGGGTTGGACTACATCGGCGTGAGCCCGATCCTGGCTTGTCTGCGGGAGAGCGAACGGGTGCGCTTCGAGGCGGCGACCGACAAAGAGGTGTTGGAGGGGTTCCAGACACTGCTGCGGCGGGAAGGCATCATCGCCGCCCTGGAAAGCGCCCACGCGGTGGCCGGGGTCATCCGCGAGGCGCCGCGCATGCGCCGGGACCAGACCGTGCTGGCGACCCTGTCGGGCCGTGGCGACAAGGACATCTTCACCATCGCCGAGGCGCTGGACGATCCCGGCTGGCGGCGCTTCCTCGAACGGAAGGCCGGCCGGTGAACCTGCGGGACTACATACGGGACCGGCTCGGGACGCGGAACATCCTGCTCATGACCCACGTCATCGTGGGCTATCCGTCGCTGGACGCAAACTGGCGCATGCTGGAAGCGATGGAGCGCGCCGGGGTGGACCTGGTGGAGCTGCAGATGCCCTTCAGCGAGCCCATCGCCGACGGGCCGGTCTTCGCTCACGCCAACCAGGAAGCCCTCAAGCAGGGGCTGTCCACGGCGCGGTACTTCGACTTCATGGCGCGGGCCACCCGTGAGTTCGGGTTCCCGCACCTGATGATGGGTTACTACAACACCGTGTTCCGGCTCACGCATCGAACCTTCTGCGAGCGGCTGAGCGGCGCCGGAGGCGCGGGGTTCATCGTCCCCGACCTCCCCATCGAGGAGTACCACGATCTCACCCCGCTGAGCGAAGCAAGCGGGTTGACGCCCGTGGCGCTGTTCACGCCCACCAACACCGACGCGCGACTCGCCGAGATCGGCCGACACGGGCGCGGCTTCATCTACGGCGTGGCGCGGCGCGGCGTCACCGGCCGGCGCACGGACATCAAGGCCGGCATCGACGCGCTCGTGGACCGCTACCGCGCGGCCACGGACCTGCCCCTGGCGCTGGGCTTCGGCATCGCCGGCGGCGACGACGTGCGCCAGCTCCACGGAAGCTGCGAGATCGCCATCGTGGGCTCCGCGCTGCTGGAGCACTGGGAGAACGGCGGCGAGGCCGGGTACGCGGAGTTCCTCGATGAACTGCAGGAGGCACGTGGCTAGTGTCGGGTTAATTCGCAGCAGGATCTGCGGAGAATTCTTCGTTGCCGGCAACGCGCAATGACTGTAGGGGCGACCCGCGGTCGCCCCAATGGCGGGTACCACGCCGACGGCAAAAAATACCCGCAGATCATGCCGCGAGTTGACCAGACACCACGCTAGGAAACCACGAACATGAAGGCGGTCTACATCCCTGAAACGGGCGGCCCGGAGGTGCTGACCTACGGCGACGTTCTCGAGCCCGAGATCGGCGCGGCCGAGCTGCTGGTCCGGGTGCGCGCGGCGGCGCTCAACCGCCGGGACCTGTTCGCGCGCGAAGGCAGTCACGGCGTCAAGCCGCCGCTGCCGCACGTGCCGGGCCTGGAGGTGGCCGGCGAGGTGGTTGAGGCCGGGCCGGAGGCGGACGGCTTCAAGGCCGGCGACCGGGTGCTGGGACGCTGCCGGGGCGGCGGCTACGCGGAGCTGGCGCGGATGGAAGCCGCCGACGCCTACGTCTTCCCGGAGTGGATGTCCTTCGAGGAGGCGGCGTGCATCGCCGTGCCCTTCGGCACCGCCTGGCGCATGTTGGTGCGCCGCGCGCGGCTCCAGGCAAGCGAGGACCTCCTGGTGATGGCCGCGGGCAGCGGCATCGGCAGCGCCGCCATTCAGCTCGGAAAGCTCCTGGGAGCGCGGGTCTTCACCACCGCGGGAGCCCGGTGGAAGCTCGACAAGGCCGCGGAGCTGGGCGCCGACGCGGGCATCGACTACAACGAATTCCCCGAGTTCAGCAAGAAGGTGAAGGAGTTGACCGGCGGCGAGGGCGTGCACGTGATCTTCGAGCACGTGGGCGCGCCGGTGTGGCGCGAGTGCTTCGCCAGCCTGCGGCGCGGCGGCCGGTTCATCAACTCCGGGGTCACCGCCGGTCACCGGGTGGAGCTTCACCTGGGGCAGCTCTGGACCCGCGAGCTGACCCTCATGGGCACCACCATGCGTCCGCGGGAGGACATGCCGGAGATCATGAAGCTCGTGTACGAACGCAAGCTGCGCGGCGTCCTGTCCGAGGCGCTGCCGCTGAGCGAGGCCGCCCGCGCCCACGAGTTGATGGAGCGGAGCGAGTTCTTCGGCAAGATCGTGCTGGTACCGTAGGATGGCCACCCCACACCGGATTCCGGCTTAACAGGCTGTGCCAAAACGCTGCTCGGACACGAGAATGGCACCACGCTCCATGCCGTCATTCCCGCGGAAGCGGGAATCCAGGGGCGGTGGTGGGGTACTACGGCGGCGTTTCCCCGCCTCACCACCCCTGGATTCCCGCTTCCGCGGGAATGACGAATCGAGGGGGCTCTGCCTCATCAGTTTCGACACAGCCTGTTCCGCGGGAATGACGATTGGAAAGGTCTCTGCCTCATGAGTTTCGACGCATCCCGTTTCGCAGGGGCGACGATTCGGCGCGTTCTGCGCCGTCTTCAAATCGATAACTTTCACACCAGTACATTCACACTTTGAGGCACGAGAGGTCATGCGGTTCGGGATCATGGGGACGGGCGGCGTCGGAGGGTACTTCGGCGGACTACTGGCGCACGCGGGGTTGCCGGTATGCTTCATCGCAAGGGGCAGCCACCTCCAGGCATTGAAGGAGCACGGTTTGCGCGTGGATTCGATCGAGCCGGGCGGTTTCAACGTCCGGGACGCGGTCTTCACCGACGATGCGGCCGAGGCGGGACCGTGCGACGTGATCCTGTACTGCGTCAAGACCCCGGTCAACGACTCGGCGATCCCGTTCATCCGGCCGATGGTGGGCGACGACTCGGTCGTCATCTCGCTGCAGAACGGGGTCGACAACGGCGAGTTGCTGGCGCGGGAATACGGCGAAGCGCGGGTGATGGAGGGCGCCGCCTACGTCTTCAGTACAATCGTCGCACCGGGGCGGATACACCAGACCGCCGGGCCGCGGCGGATCGTGTTCGGCGGCCTCGCCGGCAACAGCAGCGCCAGGGGAGAGGCCATCGTAGCCGCCATGCGCGACGCCGGGGTCGACGCGCACCTTTCCGCCGACATCCGCGTCGAGCTGTGGAACAAGTTCATCCTTATCTGCGCGGTGAGCGGCATGACCGCGCTGACGCGGCGGCCGCTGGGAGAGGTCCTCGGCTACGACGGCACCGCGCGCATGGCCCGAGAGGTCATGCGCGAAGTCTACCGGCTGGGTCTGGCCATGGGGATGCCGCTGGAGTCCGGGTCCGACGCGGCCAACTACCGCTTCATGGCGCAGCAGGACCCCTCCGGCAAGGGAAGCATGTGCCACGACGTGGAGGCGGGGCGGCGCCTCGAGATCGACGCCCTGAACGGCTACGTCTCGCGCGTGGGCCGCGTCCACGGCGTGGCCACCCCGCTCAACGACTACATTTACGACACGCTCAAGCTGGAGGATCTGCAGGCGGCGCGCCGCCTCGCGGAAGGAGCATCATGACCGCCCTCCGCCAGCGCACCGGGAAAGTCGCCGTGGACCGCGGCATGGAGGTTTCCGCCGTCACGGCGGAGCGCGCCCGCCACCGCGCCGGCGAGACCGACGTCATCGTCCTCGCCCACGGCGCGGGCGCGGACATGCACCACCCGTTCATGACCTTCTTCCACGAGGCCCTGGCCCGAGCGGGCTGGCTCTCGGTGAAGTTCAACTTCCCCTACAAGGAGTTGGGCCGGAAGGCGCCCGACCCCGCCCCTCGGCTGGAAGACGCCTTCGAGCGGGTGCTGGAGCACGTGCGCCGGAATCTGTGCCCGGCGCCGGAACGGCTCTTCGTCGGCGGCAAGTCCATGGGCGGGCGTATCGCCGCCAACGTGGCCGCCAAGGCGGCGGGATCAAGCGAGCGCCAGGTCGCCGGGCTCGTCTTCCTCGGCTACCCGCTACACGCGCCCAAGCGCCACGACCGGCTCCGGGCCGACAACCTGATGAAGATCACCGCGCCCATGCTGTTCGTGGAAGGCACCAACGACCCCTTCTGCCGGCTGGACCTGCTGGAAGAGAGCCTGAGGCAGGTCCAGGCACCGGCCCGGACCCACATCATCGAAGGCGGCAACCACGACTTTCGCGTTCCCAAGCGCCTCGGCCGCGAACCCGAGGCCGTCTGGCAGGAAGCGGTGGACGCCATTTGCCGCTGGCGGCAAGGTTGACCGGCCGGTTTCACCAAGCCGGCCGCCGCACGACTACTTCGCCGCGTCCTTCCGCCGGGCCGTGTTGGTAACCACGGGCTCCTTGGGCACGTCGCTGTAAGGGCCGCGGTTGCCGGTCTGCACACCGGCGATCTTGTCCACGACGTCCATCCCTTCCACCACGCGCGCGAACACCGCGTAGCCGAAGTCACGGGTGCCGTGGTCCAGGAAATCGTTGTCCTTCAGGTTGATGAAGAACTGGGAGGTAGCGCTGTTGATGTCGGAGGTGCGCGCCATGGACAAGGTGCCGCGGGCGTTCTTGACGCCGTTGTCGGCCTCGTTCTTGATGGGCGCCCGGGTCTCCTTCTGGTTCATGTCCGCGGTGAAGCCGCCGCCCTGGATCACGAAGCCCGGAATGACCCGATGAAAGATGGTGCCGTCAAAGAAGCCGGCATCGACGTAATCGAGAAAGTTCTTCGCCGTGATCGGCGCTTCCTCGGACATGAGCTCGATCGTAATGTCGCCCATCGACGTGGAAAAAATCACCACAGGCCTGTCTCCTCCTTCTGCTGTTGGATTGAACGCCGCAGCGCCCAGAAACAAGATGAATGCCGCTACAAGGCACTTGAGTGCCGTCCGCTGCTGTTTCAAGGAAATACCTCCTGGTGTAGAGTCCGCGGTCCAACCCGCTCCAATCAAGCCGCGCCCTGGGGTCGCTCGTTCCCCGCGATGAGATCGAGTATCCAGTCCACGACACGGGGCTTGCCCAGTATCACATCGAAACGACGTTCGCGCGGGTCGTTTCCCGCCCGCTCGGAGCACACGTAACGGCCGCCGGCCTCTTCCATCAGCACCTTGCTGGCCATGGTGTCCCAGAGGCGCAGGTCGAAGTCCACCATGGCGCCGACGGAGCCTTCGAGAGCAAGGGCGTGGCCGAAACAGTCCGTGTACGTCCGCACCCCCGGATGCGCCCGCATCAGCGTGTCGAACACGGACAGGCGGCCTGCGCCGACAAACTGCTGGCGGTCGCCGACGCCGATGATCTCCTGCTCCAGTGCCTCGTCTCCGGAAAGGTCCTCCAACGCCACCACCCGGCCGTTGCACCGGGCGCCGAAGCCTTTTGCCGCGCTGTAGGTCTTGTCCAGCCCCGGCAGGTCGATGATCCCGAGGACCGGTTCGTCGCCGTGCAGCAGAGCCAGCAGGGTGCCGTAGAGCGGGACGCCGTGGCGGAAGCTCTTGGTGCCGTCGATGGGATCGATGACCCAGGTGAGGACGTCGCCGCCCCCGGTTTCGGGCAATTCCTCGCCGATGACACGGTGCGTCGGATAGCGCGCGGCCAACAGGGTACGGACCTTCTCCTCCACCGCGATGTCGACGTCGGTCACGAAGGTCCCGTCGGCCTTGGAACGATGCGTGAACCCCTTCTCCACGGCGTCCCGGATCAACCCGCGGGTCTCCTGGACGATGCCGAGCGCCTTGGACAGCATGTCCCTCAGTTCGGCCGCCGCCGGCGCGCCGTTCACCCGGCAGTCCTCCCCACGTACCCCGCCATGGCCTCCTTGCGCCCCATGTGCGGAGTATACACGCTGCCTGGAAGACAGGGAAACGAGGAGGGTCCGGTGACAGTGGACGGGCCGGGGTGCGGCTGTTAGGTTGACGCAGGCAGTCACCGGCACCGAGGAGGTTTCCCATGGACCATGCGATCTATGCCATGACCGTCGGCATCGCCGAAAACTGGCGCCCCTCCGGCATCATGCCGTGTATCCGCAGCGACGCGGAACGGGACGAGCCCGTGCCCTACATCATCTGGTGCATCGAGACCTCCGACGGACCGGTGGTGGTGGACACCGCCTATCATCCCGACTACGTCCCCGCGGCGTGGGCCCAGGGAAAGGGGTTCCGGGAGCCGGCGCAGTTGCTCGGCGAACTCGGGATAAAGCCGGAAGAAGTGGCCACCGTCATCGTGACGCACTTTCACATCGACCACTTCACGGGTTTCGACTTCTTTCCCAAGGCGAACTTCGTCATTCAGAAAGACGAGTACGACTTCTGGACCGGCCCGATGATGCGCTTCGACTACCTGAACAACCTGATCCGCCCCAAGGTGCGCCCGGCGCTGCAACGACTGGTGGACGGCGGTCGCGTCACCCTGGTGGACGGCGACCACGAGCTGGCCCCCGGGGTCGAGTTGTTGAAGGCCGGCGGCCACACCCCCGGCTCCCAGATGGTCACGGTGGAAACGGCCGCGGGCAAGGCGGTGCTGTGCGGCGACATCGCCTACACCTACCGGAACCTGCGCGAACGCATTCCGGTGGGCTGGTACTTCAACCTGCCCGATTCGGTGCTGGCACTGGACCGGGCGCTCCGCACCGCGTCGAGCCCGGAGTTGTCGTTTCCCAACCACGACCCCAAGCTCATGGACGGCAAGCGGGTGATCCGGGTGGCGTGACCGGGATGGCGCGAGGAGGGGAACACGCCGGATGCCGCGGCGAGCGCCGGAGGCACAAGCATGTCGGCGCGGGCGAGGGATACACATGACCGGAGAGACTCGCGGAGCCTGCCGCATCGGCGTCATCTCCGACACGCATGGATTGGTGCGGCCCCAGGCGTTGGCGGCACTGCGTGGCTCGGACCTCATCATCCACGCCGGCGACGTGGGCACGCCCGACGTGTTGGAGCGCCTTCGTGGGCTGGCCCCGGTGGCCGCGGTCCGGGGCAACGTCGACCGGGGCGCGTGGGCCGACGAGTTGCCCGAGGAGCACACCGTCGACGTGGACGGCGCGCGCATCCACGTCATCCACAACCTCAAAGCCATGGCCGCGACACCGGAAGGCTGCCGCCTGGCAATCAGCGGCCACTCGCACAAGCCGTCCATCCAGCGGCGCGACGGGATCCTCTACCTTAACCCGGGCAGCGCCGGACCCCGGCGCTTCACGCTGCCGGTGGCCGTGGCCACCATCCGGCTGAGCAGCCGCGGATTGCGGCCGAGGCTGCTGGAATTGACGGTTTGACCCGCCAAGCCGTCGCGAGCCATCGATCGGCAGCGGTTTGCTGCCGACGGCGGCACCCTGACAACCAGGATGGTGTCCTGCTGATTCGCGTAATCATATGCGGAGGAGTTTCGTCATCGGCAAGTCGCGCTGACGGGCAGTGACAGACACACGCGAGGAGGACCCCGGGTCAAGCCCGGGGGGACGCAATGCTCCCGACAGGGGAAATGTCCCGCAGGTTATCTGGCGAACAAGCCAGACACCACCCAGGGAGAGTACACATGGACCTGGATCACGCGCTGACGACGGCGCGGGAGGCGGCGCAACGGGCCGGGGAAAAGCTCCTCGCCTACTATGCGTCGGAATACGACATCCGCCACAAGAGCGGCGGCAACCCGGTCACCACCGCGGACATCGAGGCCAACCAGGTGCTGCACGACACCTTGCTGGGAGCGTTTCCCGAAGCCGGCTGGCTGTCGGAGGAATCGACCGACGGCCCGGAGCGGCTGGAGCAGGAGTGGGTGTGGATCGTGGACCCGCTGGACGGAACCGTGGAATTCATCCGCGGGATCGACGAATTTGCCGTATCGGTAGCGCTGGTCCAGGGCACCGCGCCGGTGGTGGCGGTGACGTACAACCCCGCGACCGGGTGCATGACGCATTGCCGCCGCGGCTTCGGCACCTTCGCCAACGGACGGCCCGTGCACGTGTCGGACCGCGCCGAACTGAAGGGCGCCACCCTGGTGGCCAGCCGGAGCGAGACCCGCCGGGGCCTCTTCGCGGAGTTCGAGGGTATCCTGGAGGTCAAGCCCACCGGCAGCATCGCCCACAAGCTCGCCGAGTTCGCCGGCGGCGGCGGCGACCTGACCGTGAGCCTGGCGCCCAAGAACGAATGGGACGTATGCGCCGGGGTGCTGCTGGCGGAGGAAGCCGGCGCCAAGGTGACGGACCTGGACGGCCGGCCCTTCTCGTTCAACCAGGCCGACACATTGCGCAACGGCGTCATCGCCGCCAACCCGGTGCTCTACCCCGAGGTGTACGGACTCGTCGCCGGGCGCGGGCGCTGACGCCCCGAATACGTCCTTCCCGCGGAGCAGGCTGCGGCAAAAACCCCACACGAACCGGGAATGGGCACCAAGCCCCCGAAACGTCATTCCCGCGAAAGCGGGAATCGAG
>CAZFIU010000078.1:0-10367 GCA_964519455.1 uncultured Syntrophobacterales bacterium | reverse complement strand
TTCGACGCCACCGAGACCATCGCCGCCCACTGCGAATCGTATCCCGCCTGGTGCTTCAGCACCATCCGGACCGCCCTCTCTCGTACCTCCGGGGAGTACCTCGTTGACTTCTTCATGACCCCATCCTCTCCACCATGCCCCCAACGGGACCCAACGGGACCCTCCGGCCCCCAGCCGTCTTCCCCATCACGGCCGGTTCAACCTCAACCGCATGACGTGTTAAACAGGACCTTGGCGGCATGATCCATTATCAGGAATACACCTTAACTCCGCCGCCTTCCTGTCCTACAAACCAGGACCACCTCACAAAGAATAGAGTCTCCGGGAAACCCGGGGCGGTTCAAACTGCACCAGCGTCCGCCGTATGAACCCGTACGCCGACTCCCGGTCCGTGAACTCGAACTCCACCTCCACCCTCCCCGCCAAAAATCCTCCAACCTGATCCAACGTCTCCAGCCGTTCCGTCTCCATCACCACCATCATCCTCCCTTTCTCCCACATCCCCCGACTTAGGCTCATCTCTCGTTGGAAAACTCTGGGATTTGCGCGTGCGCATCGATCCCGGTACTCTTTGCCATGGGGCGCCTCCTTGTTGGCCCGCCCTCTACCGGCGCCGCTTGGTGATTCCTCAACCAGGATGCACTCCCCTACCTATTTCCAGCAACTTTAGGACTTTACCCAACCGAACCCCTAGGTGTTCTCCAGGAATGGGGAGGGAAGGGATTCAGCGAATGGTTCCAGAAGAACTAAAGACTATGGAACTCGAAGTTGACAACGCGTATCGTGCCAACGCCCTGTTGTCCCTGCCGCGCTCTGAAGCCCTGTGGTATTTCCTTGCCGGATGCGAAGAACAGTACATGAGGTTTCATTATCAAGAGAAGCGACTTACCGGTGCTTTTGTAGATTACATGGTTAACCTCGCAAAATGGCCCCTGCGGTGGCTCTGGCAAGACTGTGCAGCAGAAGGGAAATTGCGTGAACACGACATGCCGGACGAATACTACACTCCGGCGCATGCGCTAGCTGAACTCGGCCAGAGGTATGAGTGGTTTGAGGCGGCCGTCCATTACGCAATCAAAGGGCGTCTGCGTCTAGCGCTGAGAGGGCGGAGGATTCATCCGACGTGGGATAATAGTCTCCACGTTCGCTACGATGCCTATGATCGTCTTCGAGATGAGGCGGAAAAGTCGCTGGAGGGCGGAGTAGACAACATATTGCCGGCCATTTTCGAGGAGGTAGGACCCACGGTTCAACTGCGGGGAAACACTTTCGAGTATGGGCTCAATCCAGGCATCTTCAACCGGACATACGCAATGACAGACCGGCTACTCAGTACCAAATTTCGTCTGCCTCCAGATTGGGAATTGCCCACAGCGAAGCTTCGTGAATACACAGCCGTCCTGAAGGCAATTCAGGTACTCTCCTACCTTCATGTTGTCGCCCGTGTAACGGCCGCCCGCATGGGGTGCGGAGCGCTCGGGTATTCCCGGGCTCTCGTGGTGATGGAACGTCGTGCTTTGACTGCACGGCTTGCTCGTTACCTGCGAATGGAACAACAACTAGTACAAAACATTATAGAAGAACTCACCTTCGGAGGGCGGGGCGTAGCCAACCCGGACATTGCCTTGCAGCCCGTTGTGCCCCTCGAGCCCTCGCTCTATGGATGGGCGCCCCACCTCGCCCTCAGCTTGTCGCTCGAGCGGAACTTGTTGGTACTGTTGAACAAGTTGCCGGCCAGCAAGCTAGCGTACAGTCGCCTGAGCAAAGAGCGGGAAGAGTTGATGCGTGAGACCGTGCGTCGTGAACTGAGGGACACGGATCTCCGTCTCTGGTGGGGCAATGTACCCGGCTGGGGAATGGCGTCCGAGGTAGACTTGGCCATAGTCGATGACGAAAGGAGATGCTGCCTTCTCCTGGAACTGAAAGCGTTCCTTGATCCCGCCGATCCGCGGGAAGTAAGTGACAAAGCGGAAGCCATCGAAAAGGGCGTTGAGCAGATAGCGCGCCGGCGGAACGCGCTCCGCACAAATCCGAAATCACTGAGCAAGGTGCTGAATATCCATGATGGATATGCCGTTGACTTCGCCGTCTTATCTGAAAGTTCAATTGGATGCGGGATGGCTCGTGTCGAAGACGTCGCGGTAGTGAGGAGCGCCCACCTGATGGAGCGAATCAAATCCGAGCCCAACCTCAGAAAAGTTTGCGAGTGGTTGTCCGAGCGCGCGTTCTTGCCCGTGGTCGGACGCGACTATCAGGAGCTACCCTATCCGGTGACTATCGAAGATTGGACTCTTCAGTGGTATCAGATCAAGCCGCTGACGGAGAACTATGGCTGAAGCTGTCGATCGTGTAGCTCCGCTCCACGGTCTTCCCTTTCTCGGCCGAGCCTTTCCAGCAGGTAGGCCGGCAGGTTCACGATCCGAACATCGTCCAGGGTCGTCGTGGAGTACGGCGCCAGACTTACCAGGTATCCGGTACGGAGCCCATGCTGCCTCAGATACCCGGCGACGCCTCGCATGTGCTTTCGGTTCACCGCCAGCGCGGCCTTGCATTCAACCGGGAAGACCGTGCCGCCCCGTTTCACCACGAAGTCGATCTCCGCACCCGAAGGAGTCCGCTTCCAACCGGAGAGATTCCCGTGGGGGCGCATCAGCTCGATGGCGGCCTGGTTCTCGATGACCGCGCCGAGAGGCGTTCGTGCCGCGGCGGACAGGGTATGGACGGCGCTGATGGGCGGCATGGCCGCCTCGCGCAGGGCGCGCAGCACGCCCGTGTCGAACAGGTAGCGCTTGGGCAGGTAGCCGTGGCTGGCTTGCGGATTCGTTCCTTTCTGGTCCGAGCGCAGGACCAGGTGCCAGCCCTCGAGCCGGGCGAATACGTGGTTGATCCGTTCGTTGACACGGTTGCCCGGAGCCGGAACGACGGCGGTGTTCTTGGAGACGCCGCCGGCGAAGTTGGCCACGCTGCGCAGACAAGCCATGGCGATGTCGATGCTATCCTCACCAAAGATGCGGATGAAGTCCTGTTCGTAGTCGGCGATGATCTGCCTCAGGACCGACCCGTGGTCGCCGTCCGATGCGTACGCCTGCACGACGGCGGGCAGCCCGCCCACCGCAAGAAAGGCATCGAACAGGGCGAGGAGTTGCGCGTGTCGTTGATCGCTTATGCGTGTTTGGCCGCCCAGGACGAACTCGGCCAGGTGCTGCCGGCCCACGGCGGCCAGGAACTCCGAGAACGAGAAGGGGCCCAGAACGAAGCGGCGGACGCGGCCCACGGGATAGCGGGTCGCGGGGCGGAACAGACGAGTGAGCGTGGAGCCCGACAGGATGACCGTGGCCTTCGGCCACTCTTCTCTCATGAAGCGGACGAACTCGCCGAGTTTGCGGCTCTCCTGCGCCTCGTCGACGAACAGAATCCGATCCGCATCGCCCCGGAAATCGAAGCGATCGCGTAGCACGTCTTCGTACTCGGCAAAATCACGGCATGCATCGAAATCCGACCGGACCAGTGAGTCCCGCTCCAGGTTCACGTGTACGGCGCGCTTGGGGGATTGCCGCAGGACACGCTCCGCCAGCGTGGTCTTCCCCACCTGACGGGCACCTTCCAGGAGCAGCACCGGTTTGAAAGGCGTAGCGTCGGCGATATAGCGTGCAATTTCTCGTTCTCCGTGCCGGGTTACGTATGGAATTGCCATATTACAGTGTCCATTACGATATGGAATATCTCTATTCTATATCGTCACGCTCGCCTCTGCAAGGCTTCGGCGCCGGCCGACTAGCGCCACCGGACAATGTCACGTAGACTGACCGCTTCCGTCGGTGACGCATCCGCGCCCACGTGCGACACGGAGTAACCAAACACGGTCCGAACCATTCTAGGGAGGAACGCGATGTTGCGACTCACGGCAGGATGCCTGCTCTCTCTGCTCTTGCTGTTTCTTGCAGGCGCCGTGCCCGCCATGGGCGCCGATGAGGCGAAGGGGCAGCGGTCGGAAGCGGAGATCGGGAAGATCATCCGCGAATACCTCCTCAACAACCCGGAAGTGATCTTCGAAGCGGTGGAGCGCCACCGGCAGAAGCAACGGGAGCAGCAGGCCCAGCGCGACCGGGCTCTCCTCAAGCAGCACCGGCAGGCGCTCCTGGCGGACCCGGACTCGTTCGTGGCGGGCAACCCGGACGGCGACGTGACCGTGGTGGAGTTCTTCGACTACCGCTGCGGCTACTGCAAGCGGTTCGCTCCCACCCTGGAGAAGATCAAGAAGGACGACTCCAAGATCCGCGTGGTGTACAAGGAGTTTCCGGTCCTGGGACCCGATTCGATGAGGGGCGCCCAGGCCGCGCTGGCGGCGCGGAACCAGGGACGCTACCTCGAGTTCCACGAGGCCCTGATGCGCGTCGGCGGCGCCCTGAACGAAGAGACCCTGATGAAGGTCGCGCGTTCCGTGGGCCTGGACACCGAACGGCTCAGGAAGGACATGGCGAACCCCAAGATCCAGGACATCATCGGCAAGACCCGCAGGCTCGCCCAGGCCTTGAGCATCAACGGGACTCCCGCGGTGATCGTCGGCAACCGGATCGCCCGGGGCGCCGTGCCCCTCGCGGAGTTGACCCGGATGATCGCCCGAGCCAGGGCCGAGGGCTCCTGACCCGCGGCCGTTTCGTCAACGACGCTTCGAGGCGCCCCGCCTCATGTCCGACTCCACCGTCACCGAGACACTCGCAAGGATCCGCGTCGTCCTGGTGCGTCCCAAGGGGTCGGGCAACATCGGCTCGGTGGCCCGGGCCATGAAGAACACCGGGTTGCGGGAATTGGCGCTGGTGGGCGGGGGCCGCACCGAGAGCCTGTCGGCCCGCTCCATGGCCGTGCACGCCCGCGACGTCCTCGACGGCGCGCGCCGCTTCAAGACCATACGCGAAGCCGTCGCGGACTGCGGCCTGGTGGTGGGCACCACCTGCCGCAAGGGCCTCTACCGCGACCACGTCGAGCTGCCGCGCGAGATGGCGCGGGACATGGTCGCGGCCGTGGCCGGCCAGGACGCCCCGCCCGCCGCCCTCCTCTTCGGCCCCGAGGATCACGGCCTCAGCAACGCCGACCTCAAGCATTGCCAGCGCCTCGTCACCATCCCGAGCCACCCGGAGCAGCCCTCCCTCAACCTGGCACAGGCCGTCATGGTGTGCCTCTACGAGATCTACGTGGCCGCCACCCTCGGCGCGCCGCGCGAAGAGCGCCTCAAGCGCGCGCCCGCGGAAGCCGTCGAAGCGCTGTTCGACCGCATGAAGGACACCCTGCTCAAGGTCGGCTTCCTCGACCCGCAGAACCCCGAGCACATCCTTCTCGCGTTGCGCCGCGTCCTCGGCCGCGCCGGCCTTGAGGACCGCGACGTCAAGATCTTGAGCGGACTGTTCCGGCAGATCGAATGGTACACCCAGGGCGGTTGGGAGGTGGCGGAGGAGAAGCGGCGGCAGGGGGTCAAGCTGCGATAGCAGGACGGAATCTGGTCTCGGAACGCTTTGAGTTTGTCAGAGACTCCGTCCCGTCCTGATCTCTTCCAGTTCCTCCAGGGTGCGCGGCCAATCCTTCTTCATGAGGCGTGACAACGAGCGGTCGGCCAGGAGCCGGCCGCCGGTCTGGCAGCGGGCGCAATAGTTGCACTCGTTGGCCGCGTAACGGATGCGCTGCACCCGCGCGCCGCACACCGGACACGGCTCGCGGTAGCGGCCGTGCACGGCCATGCCCGGACGGAACGCCGTAACCTTTTCGGGAAAGCCGTCGCCCGTCTCCTCGCCGAGCTTGCGACACCACTCCTGGAGCACCTCCCGGACGGCCGCGAAGAGCGTTTCGATCTCGCCCTCGTCGAGGTGGCGCGTCTGCTTCATGGGCGAGAGGCGGGCATGGTGCAAAATCTCGTCGGAGTAGGCGTTGCCGATGCCGCTGAACAGACGCGGGTCCGTAAGGGAACGCTTGAGGGTATGGTTCTCCCTCTGGAGCGCGTTCCGGAATGCCTCAAGGTCACACTCCAGCACCTCGATGCCGCCGGGGTCGTGCTGCCCCAGGTCGGCGGCGCCGCGCACGAGATGGAGCGACGCGCGCTTCATGGAGGCGGCCTCGGTGAGAACGAGAGTGCCCGAGGAGAGATCGAAGGCCGCCAGCCCCAACTTGCCCGGAACGCGGGCCCCGCGCGGGCGCCAGCGGAACCGCCCGGCGATCATCAAGTGGAAGACCAGGAAAAGGTCTCCCTCCAACTCGAAGACGATGCGCTTGCCCAGCCGCCGGAGATCCAGCACCTTGCGGTTCTCTGCTTCGTGGATGGGCGGGTCCACGGACCGCAGCAGGAACGGGCTCGCAAGCCGGACCTTCTCCAGGGTCTCGCCCACGACCCGGGGGTTCAGCGCATGGATGTAGAGTTCGACGTCCGGCAACTCGGGCATGCGGCCACCCCATGCCGCTTGGATTCCTGCCCTCGACCCCGATAGGGGGCGGGAATCTTTCCCCCTACGGCAGCCCCAGCACCCGCTTGGCGGTGACGTTGCGCTGGATCTCGCTGGTGCCGGCGTAGATGGACATGCGCCGCACCTCGCGCCACAGCACCGACACCTCCACCGGACCCTCCGGGGTGTCCAGCGGGCCGGCGTCGGCGGCGTGCGCGCCGGCCGCGTCGAGCAACAGGTCGGCGATGCGCTGCACGATGTCGGTGGAGACGATCTTGATGAAGGACGAGTCCGCGCCGATCTCCCGGCCCGCGCGCGCGATCTGGACCGCGTGGGCGAACACAGCCGACTGCGCCAGCACGTCCAGTTCCGCCTGGGTCAGCCGGTCCTGGAACACCGGGTCGTCGAAGACGCCGGTGGCGCGCGCCACCTTGCGCACCCGCTCCAGCATGTCCAGGGCCAGTTGCGGATTGGCGTTGCCCAGCCGTTCCCCGTCCAGCAGCGCCTTGGCCACGCGCCATCCGTCGTTCAGCTTCCCCACCACGTTGGCCAAGGGCACGCGCACGTTGTCGAAGAACTCCTCGGCGAACTCCTCGTCGTCCGCCAGCGTCCTGATGGGGCGAATGGTGATCCCCGGCGTCCTCAAGTCGATGAGCACCATGGAGATGCCCAACTGCTTGCGCGGCGCGTCCGGGTCCGTCCGGATCAGCGCGTACATCCAGTCGGCGTAGTGGCCTCCGGTGGTCCAGATCTTGTGGCCGTTGATCACCAGGTGGTCGCCGTCGATCTCGCCGCGGGTACGCAGGCTCGCCAGATCAGAACCCGAACCGGGCTCCGAATACCCTTGCGCCCACAGCACCTCGCCCGAGAGCATCTTGGGCAGGTGCTCCGCCTTCTGCTCCTCGGTGCCGTGGCGGATGAGGATCGGCCCGATGTGCCCCACCGCCTGGCGCGACAAGACCGGCGCCTCGGCGCGCCCGAACTCCTCCTGGAGGATCAACTGCTGGTTGACCGTCGCCTCCATGCCGCCATACCGCTTGGGCCAGCTCGGCGCGATCCAGCCCCGCTCGTAGAGCTTGCGCTGCCACGGCCGGATCATCTCCGGCGGCGGCCGCGTGGACCAGCCCTTGAGCTCCGGCGGCAGGTTCCCCTCCAGCCAACGCCGGACCTCCAGCCGAAACGCCGCGTCCTCCTTCGTGTCCGCGATGAAGCTGATGGTGCTCATGCGGCGGACACTAGCAGATCCGCGTTTAACCTGCGAGGAGAAGGCCCCTGGCGACCAAACAGCAATCCGTCATTCCCGCGGAAGCGGGAATCCAGGGGCGGTGGCGGGGCACTACAGCGGCGTTTCCCCGCCTCACCCCTCCTGGATTCCCGCTTCCGCGGGAATGACGTTTCTGGGGGTTCTTGCCTCTCCAAGATGGAGTTTTGACACAGCCTGTTTCGCGGGAATGACGTATTCGTGACTTCTCCGCCTCAAGCGTCGTGACACAGCCACGGAAGCGGGAATCCAGGTGGAGATGGAGCGGGCATGAGATATTCCGGCGACAGCCGGCGCCAAGTTGCCACTGCCCGGAACCGTGGCCTATAGTGTGTTCGCATGACCGCCGCAGCCATGAGCACTTCAACGAACACCGACAAGGTCGCCAGACTGTTGAACCCCACGAGCGTCGCCATCCTGGGCGCGCGCGAGAACCCGAGCGGATGGACGGCACGCATCTTCGCCAACCTGGTCCGTTTCGAGTTCGAGGGGCCGGTGTATCCGGTGAACCCGAACCACGAGCGCATCTGGGGGGTGGAGTGCTATCCCGACCTCCCTTCCCTGCCCACGGTGCCCGACCACCTGGTGGTGATGCGGGCGGCGGCCAGTGTCACGGGCATCCTGCGGGAGGCCGCGGCCATGGGCACGCGCAGCGCCACCGTGTACGCCACCGGGTTCTCGGAGGCCGGCACCGACGCCGGCCGCGCCCTGGAGGCGGAGTTGCGCGAAGCCATCGCGGAGACCGGGCTCGCCGTTTCCGGACCCAACTGCCTCGGCAACCTCTCGGCCCGGGCGCGCGTGTTGACCCTGCCGGACGACCGCGTGCAGGAGCTGGTCCCCGGGCCGGTGGCCATGGTGGGACAGAGCGGCACCACCACGCCCAGCATCGCGCGCACGCTCATGGACCGGGGCATCGACGTGAGCTACGTCATCACCAGCGGCAACGAGACCGGCCTCATCACCGCTGACTACATCCGCTACTTCGTCGACGACACGGATGTGCGCCTGATCTTCTGTCTCGTAGAGGCGGTGCGCCGGTCCGAGGACTTTCTCGCCGCCTGCCGCGCCGCCCGCGACGCGGGCAAGCCGGTGGTGGTGCTCAAGATGGGCGTGTCCGAGGGCGGACGCCGCGCCGCCCTGTCCCACACCGGCTCCCTGGCGGGTCGGGTGGAAGCCTTCGACGCGGTAGCCGGCCCCGCCGGCGTCATCCGGGTGGAAAGCGCCGACCGCGCCGTGGACGTCATCGAAATGCTGCTCCACGCCAGCGAAGCCCGCGGCGACAACGTAGGCTGCCTGGTGTATTCCGGCGGGGTGCGCGGGCTCGCGGAAGACGCCGCCGACCGGCACCGGGTGCCGCTGCCCGAGTTCGCCCCGGACACCCGCACCCGCTTGCGCGAACTGCTGGGCGACGGCATGACCATCAGCAACCCCCTGGACGCCGACGGCTATCTCAACCGGCCCAGGGAGGACGCGCTCAAGGTCGTGGACGCGGTCTACAACGACCCCGGCGTGGACATGGTGGTGTTCCAGGAGGACCTGCCGCCCCACGAAGGCATCAACGACGCCAACCGCCGCCGCGCCGCGCGCGTGCTGGCCACCATCGAGGCCATCGACGAGCGCTTCCTCGGCCCCGGCCAAAAGCCTTTCGTGCTCATCTCGCCGGCATCCTATGACCTCACGGAGTTCAGCCGCACCGCCCGGCGCCGCTTCCCCCACGTTCCCTGCCTGAACGAGCCCGAGCGCGCGTTCCGCGCCATCCGCGCGGTCCAGGACTACCGCCGGCGCCGCCGCGAGGCGGAGGGTGGCCCGGCCCCCGCCTTGCCGGAGGCCTTGACCGCACGCGTCGAAGCGCTGCGGCGCCGCGCCGCAGCGGCCGCCACGGCCTTCCCCCTTTCCGAGCCGGACTCGAAGGAACTGGTGGGCGCCTTCGGCGTACCCTTGATCGACGAAGGTTTGGCGCGCACCGAGGAGGAAGCACGGGACCTGGCCGAACGCCTCGGTTATCCGGTGGTGGTCAAGGGCGTGGCCGCGGAACTCACTCACAAGAGCGACGCCGGAGCGGTGCACGTCAACCTGGGCGACGCGGCGGCCGTGCAACAAGCCTGCCGCGACGTCGCGCGCAACGTCGCCGCCCACGACCCGGACATCCGCCTGGACGGCTGGCTGGTGGCGCGGATGGCGCCGGCCGGACTGGAACTGGTCCTGGGCATACAGCGGGATCCCGAGATGGGGCCGGTGGTCATGTTCGGTGCCGGCGGCGTCTGGCTGGAACTGGTGAAGGACGTGGCCTTCGGTCCGCCCGGGATCAGCCGGGACGGCGCCGCCCGCCTCATCGACTCCACCCGCGCCGGCAAGCTGCTGGACGGATACCGCGGCCAGGAGCCCTATGACCGCGAAGCCGTCGTTGATGCCCTGGTGGCCCTGGGCCGGCTGGCGGCCGCGGCCGGCGACGTCATCGAGAGCCTGGACATCAACCCGTTCCTGGCGCTGCCCAAGGGCGCGGGAGCGCTGGCGCTGGACGCGCTGGCGGTGGTCGGACCGGGAGGGGAGCGTTGAATCGTCCCCCGCAGGTTGAAATCCGTCATTCCCGTGGAAGCTTGCCCTCGACCCCGATCGGGGGCAAGCTTCCGCGGGAATGACTCATTGGGGTGTAGCGGGATTCCGTAACTACCATGTCA
>CAZFIU010000077.1:0-11203 GCA_964519455.1 uncultured Syntrophobacterales bacterium | reverse complement strand
CGCCCCCGATCGGGGTCGAGGGCAAGCTTTCGCGGGAATGACTCATTGGGGTGTAATCGCCATGAAGCAGCGTTTTGACACAGCCTCTTCCGCGGGAATGACTCATTGGGGTGTAGCGGGATTCCGTAACTACCAGAAATCATTGAACCCTACAGCGGGTTCTCCCGGACGCGGTCCGACTGCATCGCGGCGGGGTCTTGGAGTGGGTCGGTGGCGGGTGCGGCGGTGCCGGCCGCCTGCTCCGCCTCACGCGCCTCGGCCTTGCGCCAGGCCCGTTCCCGGACGGTGGCGTACAGCACCGGGATCAGCACCAGCGTCACCAGCATGGAGGTGAGCAGTCCGCCGATGACCACCCGGGCCATGGGCGCCTGGATCTCGCCGCCTTCGCCCCAGGCCAGTGCCAGCGGCACCAGCGCGAGGACCGTGGTCAGGGTCGTCATCAGGATGGGCCGCAGACGGGTGCGGCCCGCCAGGACCACCGCGTCGACGACGCTCAACCCTTCCTCGCGCATCTTGAGGTTGATGTAGTCCACGAGCACGATGGCGTTGTTCACGACGATGCCCACCAGCAGGATGATGCCGATGTAGGAGTTGACGTTGAAGGTCGTGCCGGTCACGTGGAGTGATGCGAGCACGCCGATAACGGCGAAGGGGACCGCGAACATGATCACGAACGGATCGATCAGGCGCTCGAACTGGCCCGCCATCACCATGTAGACCATGAGCAAGGCCAGGAGCAGGCCGATGCGCAGCTCGCCGAAGGCCTTCTGCTGTTCCTCGAAGTCCCCGCCTACCTGGATGACCATGCCTTGCGGCAGCGGGATCTGCGCGAACGCCGCCTGGAGGTCGGCCACCGCCGCGGCCATTTCGCGCCCCGCCACCTCGCCGGAGATGGACACCACCCGTTCCTGGTTGAGGCGCTGGATCGACATGGGTCCGCGGCGCTCCTCCAGCCGCACCAGGTTCTTGAGCGACAGCACCCGGCCCGAGCCGTCGGAGACGCTCTGGTCCAGCAGCGCGCTCAGGTTGGCGCGGTCGTCGTCGCCGAGCCGGACGCGCACGTCGTACTCGTTGCCGCCCTCGCGATAGAAGGTCGCGCGGGTGCCGCCCAGGCTCGCCTGCAGGCCGCGGGCGATGGTCTCCACGGGTATGCCGAGGCTCGCGGCGCGTTCCCGGTCCACGCGGATTCCCATTTCGGGCTGGCCGCCCTGCCGGCTGATGCGGACGCCCGCGATCCCGTCAACTCCCTCCATGGTGTCCTTTACCTGCCGGGCGATGCGCTGAAGCTGGTCCAGGTCGTGGCCGCGTATCCTCACGTCGAGGTTGTCGTTGTCGCTGAAACCCAGGCGCCGGAAGATCCACAGCCCGGAGCTCGCGCGCACGCGGGCGCGCACCCCGGGGACCTCGCTGACCCGTCGCCGCAGGGCCCGGACGATGTCCTGGTCGGACCGCTCCCGGGTGTTCCTGGACCCCAGCCAGATGTGCACGTGCCCGTTGTTCTTGCCGCGGGCGCGCCAGCCGAACTGGCCGAAGTGGGTGAAGTTCCGGTACGGCTCGGTGACCTCCTGGTTCACGATGGCCTCGAGTTGCCGGAAAGCGCGGTCCGTTTCCTCGATCTTCGAACCCGCCTCGGTCTCCGCGAGGATCAGCACGTTGCCCTCGTCGGCGCGGGGCATGAACTCGCTGCCGATGCCCTGGTAGAGGAACAGGCTGCTGGAGAGTAGCAGCGCCGCCGCCGCCACCACGGTGAAGCGGTGGCGCAGGCACCAGCGCAGCAGTCCCTGGTAGACGTTGTCCAGACCCGTCTGGGAACTGGAGCCGGCGCGGCTGAGACGCGACAGGAACCCCCTGGCGCGCCCTTGGCCCGGCCGCCCCAGGAGATGGTGCGCCAGCACCGGCACCACGGTCAGGGCCACCATCAGGGAGGCCGCGAGGGAGAAGAACACCACCCACGCGAGCTGCTTGAAGAGGATGCCGGCGGAGCCCGGGACGAAGATCAGGGGCAGGAACACCACCACGGTGGTCAAGGTGGACGCGGTGATGGCTCCGGCCACCTCACGGGTGCCCCGGAGCACCGCCTCCCGGCGCTCGGTGCCGGCCTCGTGGTGCCGGTAGATGTTCTCCAGCACCACCACGGAGTTGTCGAGCAAGAGCCCGATGCCCAGGGCGAGGCCGCCGAAGGAGATGATGTTGATGCTGAAGCCCTGGAAGTACATGAGCGCGAAGGTGGCGACGATGGAGATGGGGATGGCGGTGGCGATGACCACCGTGCTGCGCAGGCTGCGCAGGAAGAACAGCAGCACGCACAAGGCCAGCATGCCGCCCCAGACCGCGGCCAGGGTCACGTTGTCCACCGCGTTGCGGATGTAATGCGCGTTCTCGCGCAGCACGGTCACTGTGACGGCGGGGAGTTCCTGGTTGATGCCCTCGATGGCCTGCTTCACCCGGTCCACCACCGCGATGGTGTTGGCGGAAGGCTGGCGCAGCAGGGAGATGACCACGGCATGGGAGCCGTGGATGCGCACCTCGTGGTTCAGGTCCTTGAACGAGTCCTCCACCTCTCCGAGGTCCTTGACGTAGATGGGGGTGCCGTCGCGGGTGGCCACCACCGTGTTGCGCAGTTGATCCAGGTTGGTGAACTCGCCCAGGGTGCGCACCGATACCTCCAGGTGCGCGCGGCCGAGACTGCCGGCGGGCAGGTTGATGTTGCTCGCCCTGAGCGCCCGGATGACCTGGTCCGCCGAGAGATTGAAGGCCTTGAGCCGGTCCAGGGAAAGCTGGACGTGGATCTCGCGTTCCAGTCCGCCGCGGATGTCCGCCGCGGCCACGCCGGCGACCCGTTCCAGCCGGTAGCGGATCTCCTCCTCCACGAAGGTGCGCAGCGCCACCGGCTCCATCTGACCCGATACGCCGATGAACATGATCGGCGAGGCGTTGACGTCGTACTTCGAGACCACCGGGGCCTCGGCGCCCGGTGGAAGGTCGTCGCGGATGCGGTCGATGCGCGCGCGGATGTCGCTCACCGCCACTTCCAGGTTCTTGTTCCAGCCGAAGCTCACCCGGACCTGGCTGCGGCCTTCGACGGACGTGGAGGTGATGTCCTCCACCCCTTCCACGGAGCTGACCGCCTTCTCGACGGGCACCGTCACCAGCGTCTCCATCTCCAGCGGCCCCACGTTGGGATAGGTGGTGGAGACGGTGACCCTGGGAAAGGTGATCTCGGGCAGGAGGTCCACCGGGATCTTGAGAAACGAGATCACCCCGAGGATCACGACGATCAGGACGGCCATGCAGGTGGCCACCGGACGTCGAAGGCAAAGGGCGGTGAGGTTCATGGGTTGGGTGTCCTTTTCGGTCGGCCTTGCCCCCGGCCTTCTCTCCGGGAAATCCGGTCCCCGCGCCTGGAACCCGCGCGCGGGCCTTCGCCGGCGACCCGGATGCGCTGGCCGTGGCGCACGAGGCTGCTGCCCAGGGTGACCACCTTGTCACCCTTTCGCAGGTCTCCCGTCACCTCCACCCAACCGCCGTTGTTGAGACCCGGCGTGACTTCCACGCGCTCGACCTTGCTGTTTTCGTCCGTCAGCCTGAACACGCCGTACCCGGCCGCGGTCTTCACCGGCGAGGCCTCCGGAACCATCAGGACGCCGCGCTTGCGCTCCACCACGATGGTGGTGCGCGCGAACATGCCGGGCTTGAGCACGCCGTCGGGGTTGTCGAGCTCGATCTCCACCTCGCCGGTGCGGGTTCGCGGGTCGAGGATCGGCGACATGCGCGTGATGGTGCCGTTGAACCGCTTGTCCGTGTAGGCATCGACCTTGACCGCGACCGGCTGTCCCAGAGAAACCTTGCGGTAGTCTCCCTCCACCACGGCGATGCCCACCTTGACCCGGTCGATGTCCACGACCTCGAACAAGGGCGTGCTGGCACTCACCAGGGCGCCCCGGTCCACCATGCGGCGGCTCACGTGGCCCGCGAACGGCGAGCGCACCTCGGTTTGCGCCAGGCGGATGCGGGCGTTGTCCAGTCGCGCCTCCATCTGCAGCATCTGGGCCTTGGTCAGATCCACCTGCGACTCCGCGGACAGGACCTGGGTCTCCAGGTTGTTCACCTCCTCGCGGGACACCAGTTGCTTGCGCGCAAGGACCTTGACGTTCTGCTGGCGGCGCTTGAGGTTTTCCAACTCCGCCTGGCGCCCCTTGAGCGTGGCCTGGGCCACGCGCAGCGACGCCTGCGCCTCGCGCAGCTCTTCGGTCAGCTCGTCCTTCGCGAGCTGCCCCATCATTTGGCCCTCCTTGACGCGCTCGCCCACGGTGACGAACAGCTTGGCGACCCGCCCGGAGGTCTTGGGTGCGATGGTGACCGCCGCGTTGGGCGCCAGCGAGCCCACGTAGCTCAACGTCGCCTCGACGTCCCCCACGCGAACCGTCTCGGCCTTGACGGTCACCGCGCGGCCGCCGCCGCGCCGCCGCGACGGGTTGCCCTGCCCGGAACCCCGCTGTCCGGGGTTGCCCGGCACCGGCTTGCTCTTGGCGGCGCCGATCTCGAACGGCCCGATGCCGAGCGGAGGCCCGATGCCGAGGTAGTAGAGAACCCCGACGGCAACCGCCAGGACGACCACGGTGGCGGCCACGCGTTTCAAGGGAGGCGCTCCTGTCTGCTGCGGCCCACGGCGGGCACGGCCCCCCGCGGCCCACAGGGCCGTGGCTGGAAGGTTGAGGATGAGTCTGACGGGCCGTCCGGCTGAGTGTACATGACAGTGACCTGCGCCTTGGCCTTCTCAGGAATTCGCACGGGTCCACCGTCAGGCAAACCCCGGTTCTGATTAGACTGGCCAGGGTTCCACCAGGGTTCCGCGTGATCCATGTGCGACCGCGTTGTGCGACGGCAGAATAGCCCTCCGCGCGCGCCACTGCAATACGCGAGATCATGAGGCGGAACCCCTCGAATCGTCATTCCCGCGGAACGGGCTGTGTCAAAACACCATCTGAGAGAGGCAACAACCGCCCGAATAGTCATTCTGAGAGAGGCAACCACCGCCCGAATAGTCATTCCCGCGAAAGCGGGAATCCAGGAGGGGTGAGGCGGGGAAACGTCGCTGTAGCGCCCCGCCACCCCCCTGGATTCCCGCTTTCGCGGGAATGACTATTCGGGGCTGGCTAGCGCGACCTGCCCAGGGCCATGGCCCTGGCCTCCTCCAGGTCGCGGCCGCCCGTCCGCCGGAGGATTTCGCATTCGTACTCCGGCATGAGCGGCGTGACGATACGGCTCTGCTTCGCGTCCATGAGATAGCGGATGCCGTCCCTCTCCACCCCGCCCGAAGGGGCCCCCGCGCTCGCGATGGCCAGACGCGCCAGCAGTTCCGGGGTGGGCTTCTCGAGGTTCGCCCGCAGCGCCGCGTGGAACACCACGTCCAGCCCGGCGAAGCCGTCCAGGCGTCCCAGGAAGGCGCTGTCCGGGTTGGCCGGGTCCACGTCCGCGTAACGGTCGCCGGTCCCTACCCGGTTTCGCTCCCGCCGGTAGAGCATGTCACGGGCGGCGGTCTCGGTGACCGAGTCGTGCAGCACCAGCACCACCCCGGAGACGCAGGCCCCGCCCCGCTCCACCGGCACCAGCGTGGGCGCTCCATCGCGCACCCGGCTGCTGCGGGAGAACTCCACCCGGAACGGCGTCTCCACACCGCCGATCCGGCGCACCGTCACCGGCCCGATCTCCGCTCCCGGATCGGGAATCAACGAACCATACGCGAGGATGCCGATGGTCATGGGTTCCATTGTTCCAGCGCGCCCGCGGCGCTGCAAGGTCGGGACTCCCGGGCAGGCCGTTGCGGGGTACCTCAACCCAGCCTCGTCTCGGCGCGTACCGGAGAGCATCCCACACACTTGCAATTCGTAATATCCAGGATATCATATTCCTGTAATTCGCGAGTTATACTTCCTGAATTGTTGAGTTGTGGAGTTCCAAAGAGAAATCGCACCGGCGGTGTTGCGTCTGGCCGCCCACTTCCCCGCGGTGGTCGTCACGGGTGCCCGTCAAGCGGGCAAGACCACACTACTGACCCGGCTGTTTCCTGACTACCGTTACGTCAGCCTCGATCTTCCTCAACAAGCCCAACTTGCCGAGGAGGACCCACGGTCGTTCCTGCAGCGCCACCCTCCGCCGCTGCTCGTGGATGAAGTCCAGTACGCGCCACGGCTCTTCCGCTATCTCAAGGTCGAGATCGACCGCAACCGCGACGCCAACGGCCGGTTCATCCTCACCGGCTCGCAGAAGTTCAGCCTGATGAAGGAAGTCTCGGACTCCCTGGCAGGCCGTTGCGGGGTGCTGGAACTCGAGGGTCTGTCCATCGAGGAGCTTGGCGACGTGTTCCACGACCGTGAGCAGCGCGAGGGCATCGCCGGCGTGCTCGTCCGGGGCTTCATGCCGCAACTATGGAAAGACCCGGACTTGAGGCCGGCGGACTACTTCAGCAGTTACCAGGCCACCTACCTCGAGCGCGACGTCCGGCAACTCCTCAACGTGTCTTCCCTGAGGGACTTCGACCGGTTCATGCGCGCCGGCGCCGTTCGCAGCGGACAGCTCCTCAACAAGACCGAGTTGGCCAAGGACGTGGGGATCAGCAACAAGACCGCCACGGAGTGGCTGAGCGTCCTCGAGGCCAGCAACCAGATCACGCTGCTCGAACCCTGGTTCACCAACGTGGGAAAGCGCCTCGTCAAGACCCCCAAGCTCTACTTCAACGACGTCGGCCTGCTGTGCTTCCTGCTGGGCCTCAACCAAGCCTCCGTCTCCGACAGCTACCTGATCGGGGCCATCTGGGAGACGTTCCTCTTCGCGGAACTCCGCAAGTATCTCACCGCTACCGCCCCCGAGGCCTCCGTTTGGTTCTACCGCGACCTGGCCCGGGAGGTGGACTTCGTCATAGAGAAGGACGGGGGGCTGACGTTGGCCGACGCGAAGTGGAAGGAGCTTCCTGGCGCGAGGGATTTCCGCCAGCCCTTGGCCGTCCAGCCGCTTCTGCGCACGGCCCGGCTGCCAGCCATGGTGCTGTGCCGCACCGGCGAGAGCTTTCCGGTGGGGAAGGACATGCTGGCCGTCAACGGGTTGAGGATTCGCGGGCACTTGTCGGCGGAACGCGGGGCCGGAGCGGTCGAGGGTGAACTCAAGCGTTACCTTGACAAGGCGCCGGACGTGCCGCCCGAGCCGGGCGACGAATGGCCTGAGCGCTAGTGTGGTGTCTGGTTAATTCGCAGCATAATCTGCGGGTCTCTCTCGCCGTCGGCTGCGTTACGTCACCCCGGGCTTGACCCGGGGTCTTCCTCGCGTGGTGCCCGCCACTGGGGCGACCGCGGGTCGCCCCTACAGTCATCGCGCCTTGCCGACGACAAAAAAACCTCCGCGGATTATGCTGCGAATTAACCAGACACACTAGGCGGATGGCAAGACGAACGATTCCCTACGAAGACATCCTCCATCGGGACCTTCAGGACCCTGAGGAAGCCGCGGCCTATTTGACCGCTGCCCTGGAAGACAGGTCCGGCAACGGATCGGATGTCTTCCTGCTGGCGCTGCGCGATGTGGCGAAGGCCCACGGTATCAGGCAGCTCGCGGAGGACACCCATTTGAGCCGTGAGAGCCTTTACCGGACGTTGTCGCGGAAGGGCAATCCCCGTTTCTCTACGCTTGAAGCCGTGTTGGAGAGCTTGGGGCTGAGGCTGTCGGTGGAAGTCATGGCGGACGCCAAGGTTCCGCCGGGCGGAGCCGGTGCGGTGCCGTGAAACGGCGTGAATTGTCATCGGCGACCGTAGAGGCTATAAATCCGGCCATTCCCGGTCCGTGCCTTGCCGGGCACCCGATCCATCATGACCATTCCCGCTTTCGACCTCCTGAAACCCGGCTCCGTGGCTGACGCCAGCCAGATGCTTCTGGAACACGGCGACGGGGCGCGGCCCATCGCCGGCGGCACGACGCTGGTGATCCTGATGAAGCAGCGGGCGCTGCGCTTCTCCCACCTGGTGGACCTCCAGTCGATTCCGGGGCTCGAACGAATCACCGACAACGACGACGGCCTGAGCATCGGGGCGCTGGCGACGCACCGGTCGGTGGAGCGCTCGCCCCTGGTGCAGCGGCGAGCGCCGGCCTTGGCCCAGGCGTTCAGCCACGTGGGCAACGTGCGCATCCGCGAGACCGCGTCGGTGGGCGGCAACCTGGCCCACGCGGACTACCGGCTCGACCCGCCGCCGGCGTTGCTGGTTCATGGCGCGGAGGTTGTGCTGGCCGGAGCCGCGGGTACCCGCGTGGTGGCCTTGAAGGACTTCTACCGCGGAATGTACGAGACGGCGCTGGAGCCGGGAGAGATCCTGGTGGAGGTGCACGTGCCGCATGTGGCGCCGTCCGCCCGGACGGTCTACTCGCGGTTCAGTTCGCTCTCGGCCAACGACTGGCCGTGCATCGGGGTGGCGGCGCTCCTGTCCGTGGACGGGGATGATGTCGGCGAGCTTCGCCTGGGCCTGAGCGGCGTGGCGGAGGCGCCGCTCCTGGCGGCCGGCTTGGACCGTTTCCGGGGGCAGGTCTGCTCCGAGGAGCTTTGGGATGTGGTCTGTGACGTTGTCGACGAGCAGATATCCCCGGTATCGGACCTCCGCGGCAGTGCGGACTACAAGCGTGAGATGACACGGGTGTGGGTGAAACGAACGCTGCGGGAGTTGGCGGCGTCGTGAGGTAAACGCGTGGCGGACTATTCCATCGTCGGCAAGCCGGTCGACCGCCGGGACGCCGTCCAGAAGGTGACCGGGCGGGCGTTGCACGTGGGCAACATGGAGCCGCCCGGGCTGTTGCACGTGGCGGTGCTCAGGAGCCCGCACCCGCACGCGCGCATCGTGAGCATCGACAAGTCCCGGGCCGAGACGCATCCCGGCGTGGCCGCGGTGCTCACGGGGGCGGACATCGCCGCCATGCCGGGCATCACGCCCTACCACGGGCCGGCGTTCGCGGACCAGCCGGTGCTGGCCATCGACCGGGTGCGCCATGAGGGCGAGCAGGTGGTGGCGGTGGCGGCGGAGAACCGGCGGGCGGCGGAAGAGGCGCTGGAGCTGGTGGAGGTGGAGTACGAGCCCTTGCCGGTGGTGCTGGACGTGCTCGACGCCATCCGGCCGGACGCGCCCATCATCCACGAAGAAGTCCGCCCCTCCGGAGCGTTCGCGGACCTGGCCCACGTCAAGGCCGGGGACCGGTCCAACATCTGCTACCACTACAAGCTCCGCAAGGGCGACGTGGACAAGGCCTTCGCCGAGGCGGACCGCATCTTCGAGGACGTGTTCACCGCGCCGCCGGCCCAGCACGTGCCCATGGAGCCGCACGTGTCGCTGGCTTACGTGGACGAGGGCGGGCGCATCAACATCCACACCGCCAGCCAGTCGCCGTCCTTCGTGCGGGGAGAGTTGGCGCGCATGCTGGGCGTGCCCATGAACCGCATCCGCGTGCGCGTGCCGTACCTGGGCGGCGGCTACGGCGCCAAGCTCTACAACAAGCTGGAGCCCATCGTGGCGATCCTCGCCATGAAGACCGGCCGTCCGGTGAAGTACAGCCTGAGCCGCGAGGAGGAGTTCCAGACCGTCACCAAGCACGGCGTGGTGGTGAAGCTCAAGACCGCGGTCAAGGGCTCGGCCATGACCGCGCGCAAGTGCGAGGTCTACTGGGACACCGGCGCCTTCGCCGAGATCGGCCCGCGCATCGTGCACAAGTCGGGCTACACCTCGTCGGGTCCGTACAAGATCCCCAACGTCTCCATCGACTCCTACTGCGTCTACACCAACAAGCCGCCGGCCGGGCCGTTCCGCGGCTTCGGCGTGCCCCAGGTGATATGGGCCTACGACTCGCAGATGGACATCGTCGCCCGGGGCCTGGGCGCGGACCCGGTGGAGTTCCGCCTGGAGCACGCGCTGGAGGAGGGGGACCTCTTCGTCACAGGCACGCCGATCCACGCCTGCGGCCTCAAGGAAGCGGTGCAACGGGCGGCGGACGCGGTGGGGTGGGGCAGCCGGGCGCCGGCTCCCGGCCATGAACCGCCTCTTCCGGAGGCGGCGCGGCAGGCAACCGACGCGGGAGGGACGGAGCGGCCCAAGGAGGCCGCCTCGGGCACGAAGCGCCGGGGCAAGGGCATCGCCTGCGGCGTCAAGGCGGTGCTCACGCCGTCCATCTCCGGCGCCATCGTCATCCTCAACGCCGACGGCAGCGCCAACGTGTTGAGCAGCACGGTGGAGATGGGCCAGGGCTCCGAGAGCCTGCTGGCGCAGATCGCGGCCGAGGAGCTGGGCATCTCCCACGACAAGGTGCACGTGGTCCAGCCCGACACCGACGTCACCCCCTACGACACCATCAGCGCGGGCAGCCGCTCCACCTACCACATGGGCAACGCCGTGCGCGCCGCCGCGGCCAACGTCAAGGCGGAGCTGTTCGAGGCGGTGGCCGGGAAGCTGGAAATCGACGCCGCCGACCTCGAGGCGCGCGACGGCCGCGTGTTCGTGCGCGGCGCCGAGGAACGGGGCATGACCGTCACCGAGGCGTTCCTGGCCAAGTTCGGGAGCCTCGGCACCACCATGGTCGGGGAAGGCCTGTGCCAGCCGGTGGTGACGCCCATGGACCCCGAGACCGGCATGTCCGAGAAGTGCACCGAGTACTGGTTCGCCTCGGCCAGCGCCGTGGAGGTGGAGGTGGACCTGGAGACCGGCCGCCTGGAAGTGCTTCAGTTCCATGCCGCCGGCGACGCCGGCACCGCCATCAACCCCAAGTACTGCGAGCAGCAGCTCGTGGGCGCGGCCACCATGCACCTGGGCCTGACACTGTTCGAGCAGATGGTGTTCCAGGACGGCCAGCTCCTCAACGGATCGCTGCTGGACTACCAGATCGCCTCCATCAAGGACGTGCCCGCCGCCTGCCACCCCATCGTCGTGCAGGTGCCCCACAAGGACGGCCCCTTCGGCGCCAAGGGCATCGGCGAGACCGGCGCCCTCACCGTGGCCGCCGCCGTGGCCAACGCGCTGGAAGACGCCGTGGGCGTGCGCGTGCGCGACATCCCGCTGACCGCGGAAAGGATACACCAAGCGCTCAAGGAGGCAGGGAGGTGAGCGGTGGCGGGAAGATGGATTTCCGCCCGATCGGGGTCGAGGGCAAGCCCCCGATCGGGGTCGAGGGCAAGCTTTCGCGG
>CAZFIU010000076.1:0-11679 GCA_964519455.1 uncultured Syntrophobacterales bacterium | reverse complement strand
CCGGAATACACCTTAACTCCGCCGCCTGCCTGTCCTACAAACCAGGACCACCTCACTCGAACAATGAGGCCACTTTCGCAAACTAGCGGGCAGCGTCATCGGTTTGTGTAGCTGGCCTTCGGCTTCGGTTCGAGGACATTGGGTTCCGCGTCCGGTCGGCAAGTTCCGTAGGGTAGACCAAGCCGATATTCAGAACGCTTCGCCCGAGGGGTGTTTGCAATGATGGCTTGGTTCTTCTCGAATACCTCTCGGACGCTTGGATTCTTCTTCAGGAGTTTGTCAATGTCTAGCATCTTCTAACCCCCCCATCGGCGCCCATCGAATACTTCCCGTGTTTGAACTACGCTCTCGAAGCCCATTTTGAGCGAATAGTCCAGCATAAGCGTATGATAACTTCTAACAGCAGTTCTGAGCGCACTGTTTCGTCCGAAGTCGTCAATGTACAACTTGAGATCGCGACGGAGTCGGTGCATGTTGATTCCAATGCCGTGGGAATTCCATTTCCTTATGTCGTTCAGTTTCTTCGCGATTTCGATAGCCCGCTCCTTCCTCATTTCGTTGGTAACTTGAACCTTTCGTGTCTTTGTGACTATCCAATTTTTGAACTTGTACTTAGCCAGCCACTCTTCCAGAAGGGCCACCGACAAGTCACGGGCCTGACCATACGCGTAAAGTTCACCTTGATCGAAACTTAGCAATATTTGAAGTTCCGCAGCTCCAGCCTCCCCTCGATTAGCCTTGGCCAACAATTCCTCGTATCTCAGTAGGTATCCAAGCGCTGGCAGCAGTTGGCGGCCGTCTTGGCTCGGGACTTGTGGGTCTATTGGTCCGAGAACAGAATAGTAGTCCATCAAGATGGCGTTTCCCGACAAAGCCAAAATCGTTCCAGCAGACATGGCGTGACTAGGTATAAGAAAATCGACCTCTCGATAATGATGCCTCAGCGCATCGGAAATCCTGCGAGCATCCTCGGCAAAACCGCCAGGGGTCTCCAGAATGAAAACAAGTTTGCGCCGCCGCTTAGTGAAGCCCTCTACCGCATTCCGAATTCGATCATCCGCACCAAAAGCAATAGCCCCCTTGTAGAAGAGGCAGTCAGCGCCGAGTTCACGTTCAATGTCTAGGAGAATTTCAGCTAACCGCGCCTCTATGAGGGGGTTGGCTCCTTTTGGCAGTGCCATGGGCTGGCTTCGGGGAAACTCTTAACGCTTGGTTCCAGCGTCTCGATGCTCCTTCCTTCATTCTTCTTGAGTCACAGTCTACCAACTGTGACAAAGTGGGACAATATCCCACCATGGCCATGGTGAGTACCGTAGGCCCGTTTCATTTGTCAAGCGCCCTTTCCTGGAAGGCCGCGAAACTGAGACACTACCGCCGCCCGCGGCCAGCCCCGACGGCCAGGACCGTGGATTTTGTGCGGCGGCGCGAATTGTGGCAATGTCGGCGATGCCGCATGCGTTGCCTCGCGGCGGGCGGCTGCCAGGCAGGACCGAAAGGAGAACAGGGCGGTGCTCATACGGTACGTCGCCATGCGCCTCGTGCAGTTGATTCCCATGGTGCTGGTCGTCACCATGGTGGTCTTCTTCGTCATGAGGATCATCCCCGGAGACCCGGTCCTGGTGATGCTGGGCGCGGTGGAAGGGGCGGCCATTTCCGAGGACGTCTACAACGCCATGCGCCTGCGGCTGGGCCTGGACCGGCCGCTGATCGTGCAGTACCTCGACTGGCTGTGGGACATGGTACGGGGTGACCTCGGGGCCTCCATCACGTACCGGGTGCCGGCCCTGGACGTCATCCTGCACCGCCTGGTGCCCACGGCGTATCTCATGGTCGGCGGCGTGGTCATGGCCGTGGCCATCGCCGTCCCCGGCGGCGTGCTGGCCGCCATCCACAACAACACCAAGTGGGACCACTTCGCCACGGGTTTCGTCATCCTGGGCATCACCGTGCCGACCTTCTGGCTGGCGCTGGTGGCCATACTCGTCTTCGCGGTGTACCTGGGCTGGCTTCCCGCCATCGGATATGCGCCGCCGCAGGAAGGTGTCGTGAAGTTCCTGCAGCACCTGTTTCTGCCCGTGACCGTGGTGGCACTGAACGTGGCCGCCACGGTGTTGCGCTTCCAGCGCCAGGACTTCCTCGAGCAGATGAACCTGGACTACGTGCGCACGGCCAGAGCCAAGGGTCTGAACGAGAGGCTGGTGTTGTGGAAACACGTCCTGCGCAACTCGCTGATGACGACGGTGACGGTGGTGGGCCTGCAGATGGCGTACCTGAGCGGTCTGGTGACGGTGGTGGAGAACGTCTTCAACTATCCCGGCATCGGCTTTCTGCTCTTGAACTCGATTCACACGCGGGACTTCGTGGTGGTCCAGGGGGTGGTGCTGTTCATGGTTTTCCTGGCCATCGCGGTCAACCTGGTCGTGGACGTTCTCTACGCCGTGCTGGACCCACGGATACGTTACCGGTAGGAGCGTTGGGTGGAATCCCAAGCTGCATATCCTCCCCCCTATCCGCCTCCGGCCCCCGGGCCGGGGTTGCGTTTGTGGCGCGCGTGCCGCCGCGCCGCCAGGGCGGCCCGCGACGACCCGCGGACGGCGGTGGGTGTCACCCTGCTCTTCCTCTACATCCTGATCGCACTGGTGGGGCCGGGCCTGTCCCCCTACGACACGACGACCCCCGATCTCAAGGTGCGCATGCAAGGGCCGAGCTGGGAGCATCCCTTCGGCACCGACCGCATCGGCCGCGACGTCGCGACTCGTGTCATCGCCGGCTCGATCGTCAGCCTCCACGTGGCCACCGGCGCGGTCATGGTCGCGTTTCTGCTGGGGGCGCCGCTGGGAGCCTTTTCGAGCTACGTGGGCGGGACCTTCGATGCGCTCGTCCAGCGCGTGATGGAGGGCATCATGGCCTTCCCGTCGCTGGTGCTGGCGCTGGCGCTGGTGGCGCTGGCCGGGGCGAGCGTGCCCATGCTGTGGTTCGCCATCGCTTTCAGCTCCGTCCCGCGCTACGCCCGCATCGTCCGCAGCGGCGTGCTGGCACACAAGGAACGGGAGTACGTCGAGGCGGCGCGGGCCATGGGGCAGCGGCCCATGGGCGTTCTGATGAAGCAGATCCTGCCCAACATCATGGCGCCCGTGGCGGTGCAGATCACCCTGGACTTCGCTCGCGCCATCGGCGTGGAGGCGGCCCTCAGCTACCTGGGCCTCGGGTTGTCGGTGCCTTACATCAGTTGGGGCGTGATGGTGCGAGAGGCTCAGGATTTCCTGGAGGTGGCGCCCTGGCTGGCGGTATTCCCGGGTCTGGCCCTGGCGGGGGTGATCCTGGGCTTCACGCTGGTGGGCGACAGCCTGCGGGACCGCATGGACCCGCGCACGCGGTTGGCCCTGAGCCGGCGCGGACAGTAATCCCCGAACCCGCTCCAGCGTTTCCGACCGTCCCGTCCGCGTTGCCGCGACCATCCTCCCATTCGGCCCACACCCTCCCTTCAGGCTTATCTCTGGTTGGATTCCCACACACGCTTCGGACTCACTTGCGATCCGAAGGGCCGTGGTTCGACAAGATGATTTAATGAGAATACATTCTCGATCACCACGGCAAAGAGGAGGTGGCCGGGAAGGATGAGCATCACGACCATGGTGGAGAGAAGGTCGCCACGGAGAGCGGCGAGGGACACGGGGAATTCGATCCGCACTTCTGGCTGGACCCGATCCGCGTCAGGGACGCGGTCGTCCCGGCGGTGACGCAGCGGTTGATCGCCGCGGATCCGGCCGGCAAGGACTACTACGAGAAGCGCCGCCGGGACTTCCGCCGGAGGCTGACCGCCCTGGACAAGGAGATCCGGGCGGAGCCGGCCAAGGCGAAAACGCGCAAGTACATTGCGTTCCACGCGGCTTGGGCCTACTTTGCCGAGCGCTACGGGTTGGAGAAGGCGGCGGTGGTCCAGGAATTCGCCGGCGAGGAGCCGACGCCCAAGGAAGTGGCCAAGCTCGTGCGCGACGCCCGCGCCGAGGGGGTCGGGGCCGTCCTGGTGGATCCGCTGGGCGATCCCGGCGACGCGGCGCGAGACACCTATGAGAAGCTGCTGCGGTTCAACGCCCGTGCCTTCGGGCAGGCGCTGCAAAGCAGCATGAATTGACAGGGAGCGGGGTTGAGAAAAGTCAATTATATGATAAGGAAATATCTTTATTGATTGTCATTGTGTGAAAGGAGGACACGTACCGATGAGAGTCGAGAAACTGAAACTGCTTGCAACCCTGATTATTTCAGTGGCTTTGTTGTTCGCCGTCTGCTCGGCCACGGCTGTGGCATCATCCGTTGCGGGCCGTCTGCTGGTGGGTGACGGCGAGACCGGCATGATGTCGATCATCGACCTGAAAAAGGGCGGCGTACAGCAGGACGCCTTTGACATGGGATCCCGTGCCGGCCGCATCTACGCCACCAAGAGCGGGCGCTTCGCCTTCGCGGTCTCCAGCGACGCCAACACCGTGCACGTCTTCGACGGCGGAATCTACCTGGAAAGCCACGGCGACCATTTCGACCGGGTGACCGGGCCGGTCAAGCAAATCGATGTGGACCTGGCCGGCGAACGCCCGGTGCACTTGTATGTCAGTGGCAAGTGGTCCGCCATATTCTACGACGGTTCCGGCGACGTGGTGCTGATCAACGAGGACGAACTCGAGAAGAAGCGAGCCAACTACAAGCCGCCCAAGCTCAACGCGGGCGCCCACCACGGCGGGGCAGTGCCATTGGCACATGACCTGTTCGCAATGACCATCCCGCACCCGGACTTTGCCTCCAACCCCAAGGACTACCGTCTCCCCATCGGCGCCAAGATCGTCGACCTGTCGGGGAAGGAGCTGTTTCGCCAGGAGGGCTGCAAGGATCTCCACGGCGACGCCGGGAACGGCCACGTGGCGGCCTTCGCGTGCCGGGGCGGCGTCCTCACCGTGGAAGCGGACCACGGCAAGTACAAGGGGAGGTTCATCCCGTTTCCGGACGGTGTATCCAAGGACCTCCGCTTGACCGCGATCTGGGGTTACCCCGGTCTGGACCACTTCTTCCCTCTCGGTTCCGCGGCCGGCGTGTATGCCGTGGATGCCAAGAAAGGCGTCATGACGCAGTTGGTCCCCGCTTCGGACGCCCTGAAGCCCGTCAACGCCGCGGTAAGCCACGACGGCAAGGCGCTGCTGGTGGTGATGAGCGACGGCGAGTTGCGCAAGTACGACACTCGCAAGCTGGATCTGTTGGCCTCGGCGCGTGATTTCCTGGCTACACCGGTAGAGACGGGCTTCTGGGCGCGCCCCCACGTCACCACCATTCCCGGCGCGGTGTTCATCACCGATTCGGTGGGTGGCAAGGTGCTGCAACTGGACGACAAGAACCTGAAGGTCGTCAAGAGCTGGGAGATCGCCGGCAACCCCACCAAGGTAGCCTTCGTCGGCATCTCGGGCAAGACCAAGGGCCACTAGCGCAAGCGCTACCCTTTACCCCCGGACCCGGCGCGGCGCGCGCTCTCCCTGTGCGTTGCCCGCGTCGGGGTCCGGTTCCCCCCTCCCGGCCTGCGCGCCGCGCATCGCCAGGACCGGGCATCCGGGCTTCTCTGCATGTTGACACCTGTCGGTTTGCGGTGAGATGATGCGCCGGACTCATCGGACACCGCGGGGTGGGCCGCAGACCCGCCGCGCAAGGTACTCACGCAAGGAAGGAGTCCTCAACATGAAGAGTGGAACCCGGAAGCCTATCGTGCGCTCGGCACTTGTCGGCGCCGCGCTGGTGTTGGCATCGTTTGCAGCTCCCCTTTCCGAAGGCGGTCCGCTGTCGCTGAGTTCCACGGCCAACGCCGCGGACAAGCCGCGCATCGGCGGAACGCTGAAGTTGGGCAACGCCAAGGGTATCGGCACGCCCATTCCCTTCGTGGCCTTCACCTCCATCCCCGAGTACATCAAGAATAACATGTACGAGCCCTTGGTGATGTACGACCAGAAGGGGGATATTCACCCGTGGCTGGCGGAAAGCTGGTCGCCGAACGCCGATTCCAGCGAATGGACGTTCAAGATTCGCCAGGGTGTCAAGTTCCACAACGGTAAGGAGTTGACCGCCGAGGACGTGGTCTGGTCCGTCAACCACATCAAGGATCCGACCAACGGCGCGGCCGGCCAGGGACAGTTGGCCGCCAACGTGGCCGCGGCCACGGCCGTGGACAAGTACACCGTGAGGTTCAAGGCGCCCGGCCCCCGCGGCCTGCTGCCGGAGGTGCTCGCCAACACGTCCACTCTCCATGTCGCCCCCGCCGGTTCGCTGGCGAAGGGCCAGCAGAAGATGAAGGGCGGCGCGCCGCCGGCCGGCACCGGCCCTTTCAAGTTCAAGTCCTGGACACCCGGGCAGGAACTGCACGTGGTCCGCCATGACGACTACTGGGGCGGGCCTGCATACCTGGATGGCGTCCGTTTCATCGTGATCCGGGAAAGGGCGGCCCGGGCAGCCGCGGTGCAGGCGGGTGACGTGCACCTGACGGAACGCCTGGGGCCGACCTTCGTGCAGCGCATCGACAACAAGCGCATCAAAGGACTGCACTACATGCCCATCGGGGCCGCCGGGCTCCGGATACTTACCTTCAACACGCAGTCGGCGCCGGTTTCCGATCCGCGCGTGCGCCGGGCCATCGCGCTCTCGCTGGATAAGGCAGCAATCCTCGACGAGGCCACCTTCGGACTCGGCGTCCCGGTGCTGACCTGGGGCGTTCCGAACACGGACTGGGAGACGGTCCTCGGCTTCAAGTGGAAGCGCGACGTCGCCGCGGCCAAGCGCCTGCTCGAGGAGGCGGGGTACAAGGGCCAGCCCATCACCCTGGGAGCGACCCGCGGCCAGGGCGATCCCTGGACCGAGCCCATCATGCGTCAGGCGGCCGAGGCGGGCATCAAGTTCTCGCTGCAGAACCTGGGCGGAGCCGAGCTGATCAAGAAGACCATCGCCGGTGAGTTGCACGTCTCCGTCTACGGGGCGGGCGGTACCGGCGAGCCCCTGGTGGCCAACGTCCAGCACCTCGGCTGCACCGAGGGCAAGCACGGCGTCAGCAACGTCACGCGATACTGCACGGCCGACCTGGAAAAGCTCGTGACTCAGTACATGGAAGAGTCGGACCGGGCCAAGCGCCTGGCTCTGTGGAAGGAGTTCGCCCGGACGTACTTCGTCGACGACGTGGTCCACTACATCATCGGGTGGTCCAACATCCGCAACTATGTCTGGCGCGACGAGGTGAAGAACTGGGAGCGCGGCCCGACGCAGGAATACTGGCACGCCAAGGGCGGGCTGTGGCGGACGTGGCTGGAGCCGAAAAAGTAGGCGGCTCGAAGTCTCCATGGCCGGCGGAAACCGTCCCATGGCGCACGACGGTTTCCGCCCGGTCCGTTCCCCGCAACGGCAAACACTAGTGCGGGCCGTCCCACCCGGGATGGGCCGATTGACATCATTGCGCGTGCGGAAGTACAGTCGTTGTCGGTCCGGGACGGAAGCGGCGGGAGTCGGTCACGCCGTCCGCGACGGAAGATCCCACGCTGATCACCGCGTCGCTCCAACAAGCGCGCCGGCCGGTTGGAGGTTCGAAATCCATGGCAACGCTCAAGATGAAGTACGGCGTCGTCTCCGCGGATGACCACATCCAGGAGGCCCCCGACGTCTGGACCAACCGCATGTCCAAGGCGAAGTTCGGCGACGACATCCCGCACATCGTGGAGTTGCCCGACGGTACGCAGACGTGGTCGCTGGGGGGCAACACCAAGGGATTCGGCGGGCTGGCCCGTGTGTCCGGCGTCAACCCCAACGTGAAGCGGTGGGAGGACGTGCCTCCTTCCACGTACATGGTTTCGGAGCGCGTGAAGATCCTCGACCAGGAGGAACTGGACGCCTCGGTGCTCTTCCCCAACATCATCGGCATCACCAATCAGAACTTCCAGAAGGAGGGCAGCGAAGCCTTCCGCCTGGCCTGCATCCAGGCCTACAACGACTGGCTCATCGACGAGTGGCAGGACGTCACGCCCCGGTTCGTCGCCCAGTGCGTCGCTCCCATGTGGGACGTGGACCGGTGCGTGGCCGAGATCCGCCGCGCGGTGAAGCGCGGCCACCGGGCCCTGGTGTGGCACGGCGCTCCGCACATCCTGGGACTCAAGCACTTCAACGACCCCTACTGGGACCCGGTCTACGAGACGTGCTGCGACCTCGACGTGCCCATCTGCCTGCACTCCACCGCGTTGCCGGCGCTGCCGCCCTGGGACTCCCTGGAAGCCCAGGCCCGGCTGGCCCTGGGCGTGTCCATGACCTTCGTGAGCCACATGGAGATCGTCTCCAACATCCTCTACTCGGGCGTGTTCGAGAAGTTCCCCAAGCTCAAGACCATCAGCGTCGAGAGCGGCGTGGGCTGGCTCCCGTACCTGCTGGAGGAGCTGGACCACGAGTTCGAGGAGCGCCGCGTGGCCGAGAACACCACCCTGACGCGCAAGCCCAGCGACGTCTTCCGCACCAACATGTGGAGCACGTTCTGGCACGAGCGCCACGGCATCCGCAGCCGCGACGAGATCGGCGTGGACAAGATCATGTACTCGGTGGACTACCCCCACGGCACCACCACGTTCCCCGAGTCGGTGTGGTGCCGCACCCACTCCCTGCAGGACGTTACCTCCGCGGAGGAACGCAAGAAGATCCTGATGGACAACGCCATCGGGCTCTACAAGCTCGACGTGGACGAGTCCGGCATCCACCAGCCCCTCTACGAGCCGGGCCCCATCAGCGTGGGGCCGCGCCCGGAGGCGGCCTGACCTACACTCCGGGAATCGATCCAACACCCCGAAAACCGTCGTTGCCGCTTTCGCGGGAATGACGATTCGGGGCGGCCGTGCCGTTCCCTATTCACGTGGAGTTTTGACGAGCCTGTTTTGCGGGAATGACGAGTCGGTGTCGGCGCTTTTTCCGTACCCGCCCGAGTTTTTCACAGCCCGTTTCGCGGGAGCGAGACAGCGCGGGGTCTTCGACTACGCGTACGCGGGGTCGCCGTACGTCATCAGCTCGATCAGGTTGTCGTCGGGGTCGCGGACGTACAGGCTGGTGCCGACGCCTTCCGATCCGGTGCGCGCCACGGGACCCGAGATGACGGCGACGCCGGCCTGTTGCAGGAAGGCCTGGGCTTCCTGCACGGTCCCGTCCCAGCGCAGGCAGAAGTCCGCGCCGCCGGTGGCGTAGTTGGGGGCGTGCGTGGGGCTCTCGGTCTCGTAGCGGTCCACCACGTACAGGTTGATCTTCTGCGTCTCGCTGATGCGGATGATCGGCCGCTTGCCGCGTCCGCCGGGACGCTCCTGCCAACCCGCGTCGAGGCCGAGCCTGCGATAGAACGCGAAGGTCTCTTCCAGGTCCTTGACGACCAGCACCCAATGGTCAATGGCTGCGATTCCCATGGTTTGTCCTCACTGAATCCGTTGCGGTAGGTTACACACGCTCGCACGACTCAACCGAATCGTACGACAGTAGTGTAAACCGGAGCGGAATTACAAGGGAAGGAAGCCCATGTGGGAAGCGGCCCTCAGCGCGGTGGAGAACATCTTCGGCTGCCCCTGTGTCGTCGGCGTGGTGCCGAAGAGTCTCGCCTTCCTGGCGCTGGGCGTCGTCATGGGACTCTCCCTGGGCGCCATTCCCGGCCTTGGCGGGCTCGTGGGCCTCGCCATCCTGCTGCCGTTCACGCTGGACCTGGATACCCTGAGCGCGTTCGCGGTGATGATCGGGCTCATCTCGGTGACGAGCACGTCGGACACCATCCCGTCGGTGCTGTTCGGTGTGCCGGGAACGGCGGCTTCCCAGGCCACCATCCTGGACGGCCATCCCATGGCCAAGAAGGGCGAGGCCGGCCGGGCCTTCGGCGCCGCGTACATGTCGTCCATGATGGGGGGCCTGTTCGGCGCGCTGATCCTCGCCGTCTCCATCCCGGTGCTCCGTCCCATCGTGCTCGCCTTCAGCGCCCCCGAGTTCTTCATGATGGGCATGCTGGGCATCTCCATGGTGGCCGTGCTGAGCGGCGGCGCGCCCCTCAAGGGTCTCGTGGTGGGCGCCCTCGGGCTCATGGTGGGGATGGTGGGAATGGACTTCCAGGTGGGCGAGATGCGCTGGACCTTCGGCCATCTCTACCTCTGGGAGGGGGTGCCGCTGGTGCCGGTGGCCCTGGGCATCTTCGCCATCCCGGAGATGGCGGACCTCGTAATCCGCGGCACGCGCATCGCCGATGTGCCCAGGGACGCGCTGCGCGGCGTCACCGTGGGCATCCGCGACGCCTTGCGCCACTGGTTCCTGGTGCTGCGCTCCAGCGCCGTGGGCGTGTGGGTCGGCGCCACGCCGGGCCTGGGCGGCGCGGTGGTGGACTGGTTCGCCTACGGCCACGCGGTGCAGACGGAGCGCGGCGCCCGCGAGACCTTCGGCAGCGGCGACGTGCGCGGGGTCATCGCGCCGGAGAGCGCCAACAACGCCAAGGAGGGCGGCTCGCTGATCCCGACCCTGGCCTTCGGCGTGCCCGGCAGCGCCGCCATGGCCATTCTGCTCGGGGTCTTCCTGATCCAGGGCATCAGCCCGGGCCCCGACATGCTCACGAAGCACCTGGACGTCACCTACACGATGGTGTGGAGCATCGCCATCGCCAACATCTTCGGTACCGGCCTGTGCCTGCTCCTCACCAACCACCTGGCCCGCCTCGCCAACGTCCGCGTGCACCTGCTGGCGCCGCTGATCATCGTCGTCGTGTTCCTGGCCGCGTTCCAGGCCAAGCGCCACTTCGGCGACCTGGTCCTGCTGCTGTCGGTGGGCATCCTGGGATGGCTGATGAAGCGCTTCGGCTGGCCCCGGCCGCCCCTCATCCTGGGTCTGGTGCTGAGCAGCGTGCTGGAGAACTACTTCTTCATCGCCGCCAGCCACTTCGGCGTGACCTGGCTCTGGCGCCCCATCGTCCTCGTCATCGGCGCGCTTATCGTCGTGAGCCTGGTCTACGGCCAGAGGTGGACCCGGACCGGCATGGCGGCGGACGAGCCCGCGCCGGAGCGGTCGGCGCCCACGTTCCGCTTCCACCTGAGCGTGCCCGCCGTGTTCACCCTGGCCATCCTCGTGCTGGTGCTCACCGGCGTGGTCACCGCCCGCGGGTGGCCGCCCCAGGCGCGGCTGTTCCCGCTGGTGATCGGTCTGGCCGCGGCGGGCATGTGCGCCGCGCAACTGTTCCTGGATCTCTTCCGCGTCCCCGTGCCGGGCGCCGGCCGCATCATGGACCTCGAAGCGGAGCAGGGGGTCCCGGGCCGCGTCATCGCGCGCCGCGCCGCCGACATCTTCGGCTGGATACTGGGCTTGCTGGCGTCCATCTGGCTGATAGGTTTCCTGCCGAGCGTGCCGCTGTTCATGTGGCTCTACCTGGCACTGCGCGGCCGGGCGGGGTGGCGCCTCTCCCTCGGATACACCGCGCTGGCGCTGGCGGTGCTCGTGGGCATCTTCCACTACACCCTCCACATCCCCTGGCCCCAGGGCGTGGTGGACGCGCCGCAGGAGGCGCTGTTGCAGTGGCTCGGCGGGTAGGCGCGCGCAACAGGCCGTGTCAACACTCGACACGTCATTCCCACGAAAGCTTGCCCTCGACCCCGATCGGGGGCGGGAAACCAGGGGTGG
>CAZFIU010000075.1:0-11900 GCA_964519455.1 uncultured Syntrophobacterales bacterium | reverse complement strand
CCCCTGGATTCCCGCCCCCGATCGGGGTCGAGGGCAAGCTTCCGCGGGAATGACGGCAAGGGGCGTCGTTGCCATCCCGTATCCGAGCGCAGTCTTGGTACATCTGGGGAAGTGGAAATCCGGGGGCGTGGAGGAAGGGGAAGCAACTCATCATGAAGTTCAGCATCCAACTCCCCACCTGCACCGAGGGCCTCGTGAACCCTGTCCCGTTCGTCGAACCGGAAGAGTTCGTGCGCATGGCCCAGGAAGCCGAACGGCTGGGCTACGACGCCGTGTGGGGCAACGACCACGTCACCCCGGCGGCATACGCCAGACAGAAATGGCCCGAGCCGCCCAATTTCTACGAGGTGCTGGTGACCCTGGCCGCGGTGGGCGTGCGCACCACGCGCATCCGCCTGGGCACCGCGGTGCTGGTGCTGCCGCTGCGCGACCCGGTGCTGCTGGCCAAGCAGGTGAGCACGCTGGACCGGTTCACCCGCGGCCGGGTGATCCTGGGCACCGGCATCGGCGCCTATCGGGACGAGTTCGACGCCCAGTGGCCGCGGCGGAAGACCGAGCGGCGCGGCGACCTGCTGGACGAGAGCCTGGAGGCGCTGCGGTGCCTCTTCCGGGACACTGACGCCACCTACGAGGGCCGGCACATCGCCTTCCGGAACATCGCCATGCGCCCCAAGCCGCTGCAGGACCCGCTGCCCATCTTCGTGGGCGGCCACAACGAGGCCATGATCCGGCGCGCCGCCCAGGCCGGACAGGGATGGCTGCCTGGCTGGCGCCCCTTCGACCAGATCGTGGAACGCGTGGCGCTGCTGCGCCGCCTCACCGAGGAGGCGGGCAGGGATACCAAGGCCGTGGAGGCCTGCTCCCAGTTCACCCTGTGCATCGGCAAGACCGTGGAGGAGGCGCGCGCCCGCTACCGCAAGACCGGCATGGTCCAGCACCGCGTATCGCTGGCGCACACCGGCCGCGACCCGGCCCTGGCCGAAACCCACAACCTCATCGGCAGCCCCGCCAGCATCCTGGAGCAGGCAGCGTTCCTGGAAAAGGCCGGCATCGACCATATATGCGCGCTACAGTTCCCGTCGGATACAGGCGCGGAGATGATGGAGCAGATCCAGTGGCTGGCCGAAGAGGTGATGAAGCCGTTCAACGGGGGGTAAGGGATGGCAGCCGACACTGCCCCGGAAACGTCATTGATATGAAAATAGAATATTGTTCAATGATTTCTGTTAGTTACGGTATCCCGCTACACCCCGATGAGTCATTCCCGCGGAAGCGGAAATCCAGACGCAGGGAGGGGAGATAGCATCATGACGCAGACCAGAACCGCCGTGGGTTACCTGCTGCCCACGCGCGAAATCGTGATGGCGCAGGCGACCCCCGATTGCAGCCGGATAATGGACCTCGCGGAAAGCGCCGAGACCCTGGGCTTCGACTCCATCTGGGTGGGCGACAGCATCCTGGCGCGGCCGCGGCTGGAGCCCCTCACCACCCTGGCCGCGGCGGCTTCCCGCACCAGCCGTGTCCAGCTCGGCACGGCCGTGCTGCTCCCGGCCCTGCGCCATCCCGTGGTGCTCGCCAACGAGATCGCCAACCTCGACCTCCTGTGCAACGGCCGGCTGATCCTCGGCCTCGGCATCGCCGGCAACAATGACCTCGTCAAACGCGAGTTCGCCGGCTGCGGCGTGGATTCCCGGCACCGCATCGGCATCTTCGAGGAAGGCGTCGCCCTCATGCGCCGCCTGTGGACCGAGGAGGAGGTAACCTTCCGCGGGCGCCACTTCCACCTCGACGGCGTGCGCCTGGGGCTCCACCCGGCACAACCCTCCGGCATCCCGCTGTGGCTCGCCGGGGGCGTGGACAACGCGCTCCGCCGGGTGCTGCGGCTGGGCGACGGCTGGTTCCCGCTGCCCAACTCCCCGGAAAGCTTCGCCCGCAACTGGCAACGGATCGAGTCCCTGGCCCAGGAGATGGGGCAGGACGCCGCCCGGCTCGCCCGCGCCGTGTACGTCACCGTCAACCTGAACGACGATACCGCCCAGGCCGAGCGCGAGATGCGCGCGTTCATGGAAGGCTATTACAAGGTGTCCTACGAGACCATGGTGGCCGTGCAGCCTCCGTGCAACGGCCCGGCCGCCCGGTGCATCGAATGGCTCCAGGCCTTCGTGGAAAAGGGCGCCGAGACCATCGTCGTGCGCTTCGGCAGCCCCGACCAGACCGCCCAGCAGGAACGCTTCGCCGCGGAGGTGCTACCCGCGCTGCGCGCGGCATGACAGGGAACGCAGGAAACGCCACTGGAAGGAAAGCATGACCGATATCCAGTTCGACCTCGGCTTCAGCTCGCGGACCGTCGCCGCCTACCCTCTCGCCCGGCGTATCGCCATCATCAAGAGCGCGGAGGCGCTTGGCTTCGACCGCCTGTGGCATTCCAACGAGAAGTTCGGCCGCGACATGGTGGCAAACATGAGCCTGAGCGCCGCCCACACCGAGCGCATCGGCATCGGCGCCGCCGTCACCGACCCCTACAGCGTCCACCCCGCCCTCACCGCGGCCGCCATGGCCACGGTGGACGACATCTCCGCCGGCCGCATCATCGTCGGCATCGGCGCCGGCGGCTCCGGCTTCCCCGCCATGGGCATCCAGCGGGAGCATCCAGTGGCCGCAACGGCCGATGCCATCGCCATCATGCGCGGCATGTGGGCCGGCAAGCCCGCGACCGTGGACGGCAAGGTCGTAAGTGTTCGGAGCGGCGTGCTGGGGTTCAAGGCCCGCCCCGACATCCGTATTGTCATCGCCACCCGCGGACCCGCGATGTTCCGCCTAGCCGGACGCGTCGCCGACGGCGCCATGATCGCCACCATGGCCACGCCCGAGGGCGTCGGCATCGCCCGGGATTTCGTGCGGCAAGGCGCGCAACAGACCGGCCGCGACCCGGATGAGATCGAGATCATCTCCCGCGTCGACACCTGCGTGGACCGGGACCGCGACAAGGCCCGCGCCGGGGTCAAGCAAATGATCGCGTTCCTGTTGTGGAGCAGCTACCCCAACCGCGACTTCGTCACCCAGTTGGGCATGGAGGTGCCCGCCGATCTGGAGGCCTTGATCGCCAAGCGGGACTACGAGCTCATGTTCGAGGCCGGCCCCCTCGTGCCCGAGGACTTCGTGGACGCCTTCGCCTGGGCCGGCACCCCAGAGGAAGTCGCCGCCAAGATCACCCGCATCGCCGCAATGGGCATCCGCCGCTTCGGCACCTGGGTGCTGGCTCCGCCGGGCGGGGGGATCGAGTCGGTCATCCAGTTGATCGCGGAGGGAGTAATGCCGCGGGTGCGAGCAGCGTCGCTTCATGAGTAACGCCAGTATTCGCGGCATTCTTCGACATGGCGAAGGACGCCCTTAGGGTTGCCGTCCCCAAGGCTGGAGCTAGGACGCGCGGCCCCGCCCAAGTCGACAACGATCTTCGTCAAGCTCTACATTTGTCAAGCGCTTGCCTTATCTTACGTTTTGGTAGCAATACCCTGACTTTTTCTACAACGGGCGATCTTGATAACCGAACTCCGCCTTGTCAACGATAACTTACAGGAGAACTCCAATGAAAAGACAAACGATTGCTGCCAGCATGCTAGCGCTCATCGGTTTATTGGCGCTCACAGGCTGTGCGAGCCAACCAACCAAGATTGCCGCGCAAGATGTGTCTCCCTTGCTATATAAAGATTATGATTGCGAGCAGCTTGTAGCCGAATCGCACCGCATCAGTGGCCGAGTTCACACGCTTCATGCCCAATTGAAGTCGACGGCCGATGCTGACGCAGCGCAGATGGGCATCGGCTTAGTCCTCTTCTGGCCGACGCTACTATTTCTCGAAGGCGGTGACGGTCCCGAGGCGCAGGAATATGCCCGACTCAAGGGCGAAAGAAACGCGATTGAAACTGTCTCCATTCGGAAGAAATGCGGCATCGAATTCAAGCCTTTGATCCCCAAGGATAAGCCAGAGGGTTCTTAAGGAAAGTCTGCATTCACGTAACAAACCCTGATTGAGGGCCAGAACTCCATCACTTTGGACGACAAAGAGCCGTCTGGAGGCGGCCTTCTCACAGCCTCGGAAACGCCGAAAGCACCATCTCGACCAGAATCCGCGGCGATCGGGTCAGCGCGTCGGTGACTGGAATGCCGAGTTCCTCCTGGTACCGCTCGATGGCGGCGCCGACCTCGGCGTCGGTCATGTTCTCGTGGTTGATGGTGAGGCCGATGACCTTGGTATCGGCGAAGGTCTGAATGAGGTGGATCTCGTCGGCCGGCTCCGGCATCGGCATGTGTTCGAAGTCGGCACGATGGACTCGTGCGGGTGCGTGCTGGAGCACGACGCCGTCGGGGCAGCAGCCACGGAGAATCAGGGCCGAGGTCGGGTAGGCGGGGTGACTGAGAGCGCCTTGCCCTTCGACAAGGATCACGTCGGGTTTCTCGGCTTCGAACGCTTCGAGGATGGTCGCTTCGAGCTCGCCGGCGCAGAACTGCGACGGAACCGCGTCGAGGGCGACCCCGTAGCGGGCTCCCTGGATCAGACCGGTCTGACCCGTGCCGATCATGACCGCCTTGATGCCGCGGTCATTGAGTGCCCGGGTCAGGACGGTGGCGGTAGTCCGCTTGCCGACGGAACAATCGGTGCCGAGGACGGCGATGCGCGGGCAGGTGACCTCCGCGATGCGGCCGCTGAAGGTTCGCAGGCTCTCCCTGGCGGGGGGCTTCCGGACATCGAGTATCTTCACGTTCCGCGCGGCGCTTGCCGCCACGAACTCGGGGGCGTCGGTCAGGAACTCGTGAAGCCCGTTCACGATGTTCATTCCCAGGTCGATGGCCTCGAACAGAACCCCCCGATCACGGGCCGACAATCTGCCGGTCGCGGGAGCCATGCCGAAAATGAACCAGTCGGGCGTCGTTCCGGCGCGCGCCAGCGCATCGGCCAGGTCGCGGCAGATGGGAATGCCGTTTGGCGGCTCACCGAGCACGACGCCGGCATCGAGACCGGCCTTCTCGCTGTCGATGACCGAAAGGATTTCATAGAGCTCGGAGTGACGGACAAGGCCGTTTGCGGTCTTTCCGTCAATGGCGCCGAAGTTCGCTTCGCAGTACACGATGGCTGTCGCGACTTCCGCCAGCGATGGTGCAGTGTTTCGAGTGGCGGGTGCGATAATGTCCCCTTTCCTGCAAGGCCGAACGAGTTTTTCGGGGCCCGTCCGAGAGGTCGGATACGATTCGTCTGTATACCGTGCTGAATGGTGCCCGGCTACCCGGCAGCCGCCGCCTCCCGCCCCCGCGCCCGCATCCACTCCCACCCGGTCAGGGCCAAACCCACCACCAGGCCGACGATGTTCCACTGGAGCCACGGGGTGACCATGCCCAGACTGGCGGCCAGGAAGAGAAGGCGGGTGATGCCATCGAGGTTTCTGAAGCAGTAGCCCTGCACGGCCATGCCCATGGCGACCATGCTGCACACCGCGAAGGCGACGGTGACGGTGACCTCTCCGGCGCCGCCGATGGTGAGCAACGCGGAGTTGGCCACGAAGGCGTAGGGCAGCACGAAGGCGGGCAGTGCCAGCTTCACGGCTTCTACCGACGTGGGCACCACCGGGGACTGGGCGATGGCCGCGGCGGCGTAGCTCGTGGGCGCGGTGGGCGGCGTGATGGAGGAGAAGGCGCAGAAGAAGATCACGAACAGGTGCGCCTGGGGCACGATGGCGTCGGCGTCGAGCCCCATGTTCTTGAGCATGACCACCAGCGCCGGGATGGCGATGCCCACCTGCACGATGTAGGCGGACGACAGCGGCAGGCCCATGCCCAGGATGATGGCGGTGATCATGACGTAGAGCAGCGCCAACAGCAGGTGTCCGCCCGCCAGATCGACGATGACACCGGAGAATTTGATGGCCACGCCGGTGAGGTCGAAGATGCCCACCATGATGCCCGAGGTGATGATGGCCACGGCCACCACGGTGGCCTGGATACCGCCCTGGACCAGCGCGTCCCAGATGTCCTTGAGGCCCATGCGCGTGTGCTTGCGGAACCAGCTCACGATCACGATGGCGATGATGCAGCGCACTACCGCGTAGCCGGGACTATAGCCGGCCACAAGGAGGTAGATGAGGATCAGCAGGGGCAGCGCCAAGTGGCCCCGGTCCAGGATGGTCTGCCTGAGACTCGGCAGATCCTCCCGCGGCACCGTGGGGATGTTCTGCTTGACCGCATAGATGTGCACCATGATGCCCACGGCGAGGAAATACAGAACCGCGGGGATCAGGATGTACTGCATCACGTTGACGTACGGCAGACCGGTGTACTCCGACATCAGGAAACCGGCGGAGGCCATGACCGGCGGCATGATCAGTCCGCCGGTAGAGGCGGACGCTTCCACGGCCCCGGCCATGTAGTCCCGGAAACCGATCTTCTTCATCATCGGGATGGTGAAGGATCCGGTGATGACCGCGTTGGCCGTGCTGCTGCCCGATATGGAGCCCATGAGCCCGCTGGACAGCACCGCGATCTTGGCCGGCCCGCCCCGGAAGCGCCCGGCGAGGGCGGTGGCGAACTCGATGGTGAACTGGCCGAACCCGGACTTCTCCAGGAAAGCCCCGAAGACAATGAACAGGAAGATGAAGTTGGCGGAGATGTGGGTCGGCAGCCCGAACAGCCCGTCCGTCAGAAAATACTGGTTGTCGGCCACGGCCGAGGGCGTGTAGCCCAGGTGATAGAGAAACCCGGGCAGGTGAGGCCCGGCGAACGCGAACAGGAAGATGATCAGGGCCAGCGCGGCCAGCGGCCAACCGATGGCCCGGCGGCAGGCCTCCAGCGTCAGCGCCACGGCGCCGAAGGCCAGCACCAACTGGTAGAGCGCGAAATCCTCGGTATAGCCGATGTGCTCGACGATCCAGTCGTACTCGTAGAACGTGTAGCCCATGGTCACGAGCCACAGGAAGATGAGCACGAGGTCGTACCAGGGCAGCTTGCCGTCGTCCGCCCGGCTGAACGCCGAGTAGCTCATGAAGGTGATGAAGATCATCAGCGTGACGTGAATCACGCGGTGCAGGTAAGCTTCGGGCTGGCCGAAGAAACCGGTGTAGAGGTGGTAGAAGGAAACCGTGAACGCCGCCAGGCTCAGGACGATCCCGGCGAGGCCGGTGAGGTTGCGATGCATGGGGCCGCTCTCCGCCGCGTGTCCGGTGCGGCGTGGACACCCGGGCTTTCGCTCGCGTTACGTGGATCGAGGGTGGAAACGGGGACCGGCACCGAGGCCGGCCCCCGAGTCGGAGCGTCCCTCTACTTGAGGAGGCCTGCCTCCTTCAGGTAACGGTCCATGCCCGCGTGGCGCGGAGCGCCCACGTTGAGGGTAGCATTCTTCGGATCGACCCGCCCCATGGCCTTCACGGCTCCGGCGAACTCACTCAGGCCACCGTAGAGATTCTTGGTGAACTTGTACACCCGTTCCTCCGGAACGTCCTCGTTGGTGACGATGAGCACGAAGGTTTGAACGGTGTTCACGTCGGCTTTCTGATCGTAGTGCTTCTTGTCCAGGGTGAACGGCACGGCGGCGGGATTGGCCGTGTTCATCTTGCCGATCTCCTCCTCGGAGAACGACAGGATGCGGATGGGCGCGTGGGCCGCCAACTGCACGATGGGCGCGTAGTTCTCCTCACCGGGGCCGAGGTAGGCATCGACGTGCTTGTCCTTCATCTGGGCCACGGCGTCGTTGAAGTTGAGATAGTTGACCTTGGAGAAATCACCGTACTTGATGCCGAGGGCTCCCAGCATCTGCTGGTTCAGCGCCTGATACGAGAACGATTTGGGCATGACGTTGACGCTCTTGCCCTTGAGCTGCTGGGCAGACGTGATGCCGGAGTCGGCCCATACCACCCAGAAGAGATAGTTGGGATACAACACGGCGGCCACGCGCACCTTCTTGGCCAGCGCCTCTTTGCCCTTGAAGACCTTCGCGCCCTTGAGTGCCTCCGGAATCGTCGTCCCGCTGGTCAGACCGAAGCTGGTCTTCCCGGCCATGACGTTCAGCAGGTTGGACGTACCGCCACCGATGTCCAGCGTCACGCTGTCGCCGTCGTTCTTTTCGGCCAGGCGCTGCGCCACGGTCCCGATGGGATACCAGGAGCCGCCGGGCTTCGAGACGCCGAACTTGTAGCTCTCCGCCAGGGCCGCCGGCGCGAGCGTCGCGACAAAGAGCGCGACCAACGAAACTACCAGGAACCTCTGCAATCGACTCATCGTGATCTCCTTTCGCTGCTCTTCCGGCACGCCGTACGGGCGCGGGTGCCCGGACAATGGAAGTAGCGAAGCTACTTGCGTTGCCTCCAAATGTCAAGAACGATGGGCCCGAGCGGAAGCGGGAGGATTTACCCTGGAAATGGACGGATATACCCTTGTGGGACAACCGAATTCCGAGAGGAGGGCGCAACGAACATGAGCATGACCCGACGCGATTTCATCCAGTCCCTCGGCGCCGTGGCCGGGGTCGAGGCGGTCTACCGGACCATGCAGGCCCTGGGCCTGTCCGGGGCCGGCGAGGCTCACGCGGTGACGCTCGATCTGCCTCCCGGCTCGGGCCGGGGGAAGAGCGTCGTCATCCTCGGTGCCGGCGTCTCCGGCATGACCGCGGCCTACGAGCTGTCAAAAGCCGGCTACCGCTGCACGATCATCGAGGCCACCGGGCGCGCCGGCGGGCGCAACCTCACGGTGCGCGCCGGCGACGTGATCGAAGAGACCGGCGGCCGGCAACGAGTGGACTTCGACCGCGGCGACCACCTGTACGTGAACCTGGGCCCGGCGCGCATCCCCTACCACCATCGCGCGCTCCTCGGCTACTGCAAGGAGTTCGGCGTCGAGCTGGAAGTCTTCACCAACGACAACCGCGCCGCCCTGTTCCACAACCGGGAGCGCTTCGGTGGGAAACCCGTGCCGGCCCGCCGGGTCATGACCGACACGCGCGGCTACGTCGCCGAGCTGCTCGCCAAGGCGGTGAACGCCGGCTCCCTGGACAGCGAGCTGACGGGGGAGGACAGGGAGCGCATCCTGGAAATGCTGGTGGAATACGGCGGCCTCGATCCGGACCGGCTCTACAAGGGCTCGAACCGCGGCGGCTATCGCGGCGAGCAGCTCCACGCGGGCCTCAAGGCCGGCGAGGTGGACTCCCCCCTGGACCTGAGCGAGCTCCTCAAGGCGGACTTCTGGCAGTACAAGCTCCACTTCAGCCAGTTCCTCGACCAGAACCCGACGCTGTTCCAGCCCGCCGGCGGCATGGACGCCATCGCCAGGGCCTTCGAGCAGCGCGTCCGTCCACTCATCCGGTACGGCAGCCCGGTCCAGGAAATACGCAAGACGCCGGACGGGGTTCGCGTGGTGACCGGCGGGGAAGCCGTCGACGCCGACTTCGCCATATGCACGATCCCCGCGCCCGTGCTGAAGGACATCCCCAACGATTTGTCCCCGGAGACCCGGGCGGTGATCGAGTCGATCACGTTCGTGCCCGCCGTGAAGGTCGCCTTCCAGAGCCGCCGCTTCTGGGAGGACGACCACGCCATCTACGGCGGGACCTCGTGGACCGACCAGGACATCACCCAGATCTGGTACCCGCCCTACGGCTATCACCGCGAAAAGGGCATCCTCGTCGGCGCCTACATCTGGGACGAGGAGCCCGGACTGCGCTTCAGCGCCATGACCCCGCGGGAACGGCTGCGCGCCGCCGCCGCCGAGGGCGAGCGCATCCACCCCGGATATACGGCCGAGATGGAATCCGGGGTCAGCCGGGCCTGGCTCAACGTGCCGTTCCAGAAGGGCGGCTGGCCCGGAGAACGCCACGCATCGCCCGAGGCCCTTCAGAAACCCGACGGGTCCATCCACTTCGCCGGGGACCAGGTCACCGGCCTGCCGGGATGGCAGGAAGGCGCCGTGCTCGGCGCGCACCTGGCGGTGAACGCGATCCACAACAGAGTCACGGGCCGGTAGCGCGAGACGTGTGGCGCACGCCTCGGATGGCGTCCTTCGACTTCGCTACGTATTCCCGCCCCGCGTACGAATTCACCATTCCCGCGGAACAGGCTGTGTCATGAAATTCCAGGACAGCGACCCCTCAAACCGTCATTCCCGCGGAAGCGGGAATCCAGGGGTGGTGGTGTGTGAGCAACCGGAAGCATCGGTAACACTATGGACCGGAGGCCCCACCCCGCCTGGATTCCCGCTTCCGCGGGAATGACGGATTTGCGGGCGGGAATGCGACGCCAAGTCGAAAGACGCCCATCTTTGCAGGGCTCCCATTCACCCGCCTCTTCTTGACAACCCAGGGGCAATTGGGTACGCACCCCGAGAATGTCATCCGCCATTCCCCGAAACGGCACCCATCCTTATGAAACCCGCACCCTTTGAATATTATTGTCCGGCGACCCTGGACGAGGCGGTCGGCCTGCTGGACCAGCACGGCGACGACGGCAAGGTCCTGGCCGGCGGCCAGAGCCTCATGCCGCTCATGAGCCTGCGGCTGGCGCGTCCTTCCGTCATCGTGGACCTGAACCGGGTCTCCGGCCTCGACGGCATCGCCGCCAACGGCGACGGCGGCCTTCACATCGGCGCGCTGACCCGCCAGCGCGCGCTGGAACGGGACGCCGAACTGCCCGCGCGGAACCCGCTGCTGGCGGCCGCGGTGCCGCTGATCGGCCACTTCCAGATCCGCAACCGGGGCACGGTGGGCGGCAGCCTGGTCCATGCCGATCCGGCGGCGGAGCTGCCGGCGGTCACCGTGGCGCTGGGCGCGGACTTCGTCCTCACCAGCGCCGGCGGCGAACGGGTGGTGAGCGCGGCAGACTTCTACCTGGGCTACATGGCCACGGCTATCGAGGCCAACGAGGTGCTCACCGAGATCCGCGTGCCGGCATGGAAGGCGGGACGCCTGTGGGCCATCGACGAAGTGTCCCGGCGCAAGGGCGACTTCGCCATGGTCGGGGTGGCGCTGTGGGCGGACATGGACGGCGCCAACTGCGCGGACGCCTGCATCACGCTGTTCGGCGTGGGCGGCGAGCCCGTCCGGGTGGAGAAGGCCGAGCAGCGCTTGAAGGGCGCGGCCCTGGACGACGCCACCCTCAAGGAAGTCGAGCGCATCGTCTCCGAGGAGCTGGAGCCCGACTCCGACATCCACGCATCGGCACTCTACCGCAGGGAAGTGGGCGGCGTGCTCACCCGGCGCGCGCTGCGCGCGGCCGCGGAAAGAGGCACGGAGGGCAACGGCGCATGAGCACCAAGAGCATCCTCAACCTGACGGTGAACGGCAAGGCCTACGAGAAGCTCGTGGAAGTGCGCATGACCCTGGCGGACTTCCTGCGCAACGAGCTGGACCTCACCGGCACCCACCTGGGCTGCGAGCACGGCGTATGCGGCGCGTGCACGGTGATCATGGACGGCGAGGCGGTGCGCTCCTGCCTGCTGCTGGCGGTGCAGGCCGAAGGCGCGACCCTGGAGACCGTCGAGGGACTGGCGGACGGCGACCGACTGCACCCATTGCAGGCGGCGTTCCAGGACCGGCACGCGCTCCAGTGCGGCTTCTGCACCCCCGGTTTCCTCATGACCGCAACCGCCTTCCTCAAGGAGAACCCCAGTCCCACGGACGCCGAGATCCGCGAGGCCATCTCCGGCAACATCTGCCGCTGCACCGGCTACCAGCCCATCATCGAAGCCATCGGCCAGGCGGCCCCGGAAGTGGAAGGCAAACCCCGCGAGTGAGGCGAAATGGCGCCGCCACCTAACGTCGGTCCTGCCCCCCGAGTCGTCATACCGGCGCCCCAATACGTCATTCCTGGGGTGTCCCCCATACGTCATACCCGGTGCCTCCCCATACCGTCATTCCCGCGAAAGCGGGA
>CAZFIU010000074.1:9179-12425 GCA_964519455.1 uncultured Syntrophobacterales bacterium | reverse complement strand
GCCGCCACACCCCCCACCCCTGGATTCCCGCTTCCGCGGGAATGACTCGTTGGGGTGTAGCAGGATTCCGTAACTAACAGAAATCATTGGATAAGTGCGATCGCCAATGGATGGTCTGCAAGCTGGCGATCGGCGGTTAGCAGTCTCAGGTTCTCTTCCTGTGCCTGGACAAGAAGGATCTCGTCGAAAGGATCCTTGTGACTCAGCGGCGTTTCAAGGGCACGCGCTGCGTGCGCGACGGTCATCGGCAGCAGCGTTACATCCTGGCCATTCAGGACCGCGATCACCTCGTTCGGGTCGAACGGACTCTTTCGTGCTCCGGACCGACGGCGAGCGTCATGCTTGAGGCGCATCTCCCATATCGACACAGCGCTGACGAAGATCTCCGACTCGTCGTTTTCGAAGAACGTGCGCTCGGACGCCATGAGTTTCCCCGGGGCCTCCATCAGGTCGTAGAGATAGGATGTGTCGAGCAGAATGCGCACGGGAATGGTCTATTCGTCGGGGTCGAGCCCGAGCACGTGCCGGCTGAACGCCGGATCGTTGAATTCTTCCGGCCATCGCTCCCCGTCGTCTCCCAGCCCGAGGCTGCGCCGTGCGGCTTCCAGTTTGGCGAAGTCGATCCCGCCTCGTCTGTCACAGCGCACAAGCTCGACGGCCGGCCGGCCGTGTCTGGTGATGACGACTCGCTCGCCGTTCCGTGCGGCCGACACGAGTTCCGAGAGGCGGGCCTTGGCTTCCCGCAAAGCTAGTTCCATGACGGTCTACCCTCCGAGCGATTGCGTTGCGAAAAGCGTACGATATTAAAAGAGACACTTCAAGACTACTGCGTGACTATAAACCCCGGCCTGTGCCTTCCCATAGCGTTTCAAGGCAAGGGGAGGGCCGCGGGTCGCCTTCCCCGGATCAGCCCACGGCCGCCGCGTAGTAGGAAACGTCGATGTACTTTTCGGGTGGAGGCGGGGGCGAGGCGATGAAGCCCATGCCGGCCCGGAGGTCCAGGGCGGCGGCGATGCCGGGAACGTTCAGCGCGGCCCTGGGGTAGAGGCCGTGCTCCGGGTGCAGCAGCGAGTCGAGGGTCTCCTCGGCCGTGGCGCCGGTGAGGCCGTTGTGCCGGGCCAGGATGTCGAGACAACGCGGACGGTTCTCGGGCGCGAAGCACCACTCGGTGGCGGCCACGTAGCAGCGGATGTAGTCGATGAGATGCGTACGGTTCTCGTCGGCCCAGGAGCGGCTGGCCAGGCCTGCGGTGGCCTGGTACACGGGCGCCATCTCCTCGCCGCGGGCGATGACGTGGCAGCCGCGTTCCAGGGCGGCTCCGACGAAGGGCGGGGTGAGCAGCGTGGCGAACAGTCTGCCCTCGACGAGCGTCTCGTAGCGGCTCTCCCAGCCCCCCACCTCCACGAGCTCGTAGTCGTCCGCGCCGAAGCCGTGGTCGCGCAGGGCCTTCTCGAGGATGAAGACGAAGCCGCTGTCGCGCGCGTCCACCGCCAAGGGCTTGCCGCGCAGGGACTCCATGGTGGCGCACCCAGGTGCGCCCACGAGGCTCAACAGGCCGCTGTGGAGTCCCATGAACGCGAACAGGTCGGAGCCGGGCTGGTTCTCCACGTCGCAGACCACGTCGTCCGCGGCCGCGTGGCCGATGGTGCAGCGCCCGGTGCGCACCGCCTCCACGAGGTAGGCCGAGCCCGGTGTGTATTCGATCTCGACGGCGAGCCCGGCGCCGGCGAAGACGCCGTTCTCCAACGCGGCGTGCACGGGCAGGTTGTAGGCGGCGCGGAACTGGATGAGCCGGATGGGGGTCGACGAGGTCATGATCGCGATCGGAGGGTCAAGGCATATCGTCGGGATCCGGTCCGGCCGGACCCCGGCGGGGGAGACTATTCGTGGCGTCCGTCCACGATCATCACCAGGGCCGGCAGGAGGAACAGGATGAAGATCGTCGACAGCACGAGCCCGCCCAGCATGCTGACCACGAACGGCACCAGGAAGATCAACTCGTCGCTGCGTTCGTACAGCAGCGGGGACAGGCCCACCACCGTGGTCAGGCTGGTCAGCACCACCGCGCGGAAGCGATGGCGGGTCGCCGCGGACGCCGCGGCGATGGCCGGCATCATCTCGTTGTCCCGCCGGAGATGGTTGTAGCGGTCCAGCAGCACCAGCGCGTCGTTCACGATGATTCCGCCCACCGCGACGATTCCGAACAGCGACATGGCCGCGAAATCCCACCCGAGTATCCAGTGGGCCAGCACCGCACCGGCGAACGAGATCGGTATGCCCACCACGGCCACCAGGGGTTTCCAGTAGCTGCGCAGGAACGCGGCCATCAGGGCGTACATGGCCAGCAGAACGAGGGGGACCAGCAGCGCCAGCGTCCCCAGCAGTTCCTTCTCGTCCCGAGCGCCCCCATCCGGTTCGATCTTGAGGCCGGGGTACTTGGCGAGGAGGCCGGGGAGGATACTCTCCTGGATCTCCCGCCTGGCCTGGCGCGGGGTGGTCACCACGGCGTCGGTACGCGCGTCGACGAATGCGGCCTTCTTGCCGTCGATCCGCGTCAACGTGGTCAACTCGCGCTTCTCCGTGAGGGTGGCCACCGTGGACAGCGGAACCTCGCCGCCGCCGGCCGCGCCGCGGTCCCGGCCCCGCCGCCCGGAGCGTTGGCCGCCGCCGGCGGGCCGGCGGATACGTTCACCGGCGAGGTCGCCCAGGCTGCGCCGCCGGTCGGCCGGGTATCGGACCACGACCTTCACTTCCTCCCGGCCGCGCTGGATCCGCTGTACTTCCACGCCGTGGAAGCTGGCCCGAAGCTGGGCGCCGATGCCTGCCGGCGTCAATCCCGCCGCCAGCCCGGCCCGCGTGAGCTGTATCTCGAAGTGCCGCTTGCCGGCGGACAGGCTGTCGGTGATGCCGAAGACCCCCGGGACGGTGGCCAGGGAGGCCTTCAACTCCGTGGCGGCACTTCTCAGCACCTCCGTGTCGGGGTGCTGCAGCGCATACGAGACCGGGGGTTTGGCCTTCACCCGCGCGCTCTGAAATTCGACGTCCTCCAGTTCCGAGGTGTCGCCGACACTCCGGCGCCAGGCCCGTTCGATGTCCCGGGGCGACGCGGTGCGGACCGGACGCGGGTTGAGGTGAATTCTCACCGTTGCCACGTTGCTGCGGTTCGGCCCGATGTCCTCCGACCGTGTCGTCGAGAGATTGCCGGCGATGACGGCCACGGATTTGACCGACGTCCCGTCGAGTTGA
>CAZFIU010000074.1:0-9169 GCA_964519455.1 uncultured Syntrophobacterales bacterium | reverse complement strand
GGCTTCCGCGAAGCGCTCGGCCAGCGCCAGAGTCTGTTCGAACGGCGCGCCGGCCGGCAGGTGCAGGTCCGCCTGAATGCTGTCGGAGGCGAGCGCATCCTGATCGATGATGATCACCCGGACGTTGTCCGATCGCATGAGCAGGACGGCGATGACCACCACCACCGCTCCGATGGCCAGCGTCAGCCAGGGGTGTTGCACCGCGCGCACCACCGACGGCGCCACGATGGAGTCCCGCGCCCGGTCGATCAGGCTGTCCACCCGGCTCTGGATGTCGCTCAACGGCGACAGGCTCCATGGACGCTCGTGCGACAGATGCGCGGGCAGGACGAAGAAGGACTCGATGAGCGACACCAGGAGGACGAAGAACGCGACGTAGGGAAAGACGTTGGTGAGCTGGTATCCGCCCGAAGTGACGAACAGAAGCGGCACGAAGGCGAGCATCGTGGTGGCCGCGCCGACCGTTATCGGCCCTACCATGGCCCTGGCTCCCGATACCGCCGCTTCCGGCGCGCTCTTGCCGCTCTCGCGTTCCGCCGCGATGCTCTCTCCGACCACCACGGAATCGTCCACGACAATGCCGATGAGCAGGAAGAACGCGAACACCGTGCCGATGTTCAGGGTCAGACCGGCGCCGCCGAAGAAGATCAGCGAGCCGAGGAAAGACAGTGGAATGCCCACGGTGATCCAGGTGGCGACACGCAGGTCGAAGACAAGCACGAGGACCAGGAACACCAGCAACGCGCCGAGCACGCCGTTCCGGGTGATCTCCCGCAGCCTTTCCAGGGCCGGCGCCGCCCGGTCGTTCCAGATGCCGACGGTGACGTTTCCGGGGGCCTCGTGGTCCGCCAGCCACTTCCGGACCTCATCGCCGATCTCGACCACCGACTGCCGCTCGACCGCGTTGACCCGGACGAACACCGTGGCCCTGCCGTTGACCTGGGAGACGATGTCCTCGTCGACGAACCCGTCGCGGATGGTGGCGACGTCGCCGAGGGTGACGATGGCGCCGCTCAACTGCGTGATGAGCGGGATGTTCTTGAACTCCGCGCCGGTGCGGCGCTTGGTGACGGTGTGCAGGACCACGCCGCCGGCCTCGGTCCGCAGCTCGCCGAACGTGAGGTTGAGTGAAGCCCGCCGCACGATGCCGGAGACCTGGGCGATGGAGAGCTTGTGCCGGCGCAGCTCTTCCTCGCTCAACTCGATGGTGATCTCCCGGTCGCGGGTGCCCAGCAACGTCACTTGGGAAACCGCCGGCAGCGCCAGCAACTCGTCCCGCACGTTCTCGGCGGCGCGGCGCAGCTCGTCCTCGGAAGCCCGGGACGATGACACCGCCAGCGTCAGCACCTCGATGGCGACCCGGCGGAGTTCGACCTCCGGTTTCTCCGCGTTCAGCGGCGGGAAGTTCTCGATGCCGTCCACCGCGTTTTGGACGTCGTTCAGGACGGTGTCGGGATCGGCGAAGGTTTCCAGCTCGACTCTCAGCCGGCCGAGGCCCTGGGTGGCCGTCCCCACGACCCGTTCCACCCCTATGAGCCCGACGATGGCCTCCTCGAGGCGGCGGTTGATGTCTTCCTCCACCTCCTTGGCCGACGAGCCGGGCGCGGGCACGGTTACGGTGATGCCCCGGAGATCGAGATGAGGGTAGAGTTGTACGGCGAGATGGCGTCCGGCGATCACGCCGCCGATGATCAGGAACAACAGCAGCAGGTTGGCGGCGACCGTATTGCGGGCGAACCAGGCAATGGGTCCCCTGGTGGCGGCTCCAGCGTCGGGGATGCTCATGTCCGGACTCCGTTACTTCGCCACCGCCACGGCCAGGCCGTTTCTGGCTCCCGGCGGCGCACCGACGACCACGCCTTCGCCCGCGTCGAACGCTTCCACGACCCAGCCGGCGTCCGTGCGCCCGAGGGTCTTGGGCACCACCGACTTCAACGCGCCTTTCTCGACCACCCAGACGGCGCCGCCTTCCTGTAGAACGGACTCCGGCAGCACGTACACGTTGTCGTACGAGGGCCCCTGGATGCGGACCTCCGCGAACATGCCCGGCAGCGGCAGTGCCTCCCTGGGCACGTCATCCGAGATCTTGAGGAACAACCCGGCGAGACGGGTGCTCGCGGCCACGGCCGACGACACACGCACCACCTTCGCGTCGTACGCCCCCAACTGGGTGCGGACGCGGGCGGAACGGCCGATCACCGGGGAGAGGTACGCCAGGTCCTTCGGGTCCACCGGCACTCTCACCCCGATCCCTTCGGTCCGGTACACGGTGCCCAGGTTCCCCGGGCGCCCCACCACCGACCTGGCGGTCCCTACGAACTCGCCCACCTCCAGTTCGGTGGACAGCACGCGGCTGTCATACGGCAGGGAGATGTTCGTCCGTTCCAGCCGCAGTCGCGCCAGCTTCAGCATTGCCCGTGCCTCCGCCAGCTCGGCTTCCGCTTCCGCTATCGCCGGCAAGCGGCGCACCGAGTCGGAGACTTCGACGCCCGGGTTCGCGCGCGAGAAAGCCTCCGCGTCCTCTTCGCCGCCGGCCTTCTCGATCCACACCCGGGCTTCCGCCGCCTTCACCGCCATCTCCGCCCTTTCCACCCGGATCTCGTATTCGGCGGGGTCGATCTTGACGAACGTCTCGTTGGCCGGGATCGATCCGCCGTTGCTGAACTTCGGTGAGACCCACACCACGCGACCGGCTACCTGGGACATCACCCTCGCCCGCTCTTCCACCCGGACGGAACCCGTCAACTGGACGGTCAGCGCCTGCCGGGTCGGTTCGGGCTTGATCACGCCGACGGTGGGCGTGCCCTGCTCGAGCGTCAGATCGGGGGTCGCGTCGAGTGCCACGCGGCTCGGAGCCCGCGCGAAGTACAGGGCGATGACGATGACCACGAGTATCGCCCCCAACTGGATAATGCCGAGCCAACGAGGCCGCTCGGGCCGGTCTCCTGATGCATTTGCCTGTGCCATCTGCTTTTCCTAGTGCTATTTCGATCGATATATGGCGGTTATGTGATCGGTTGGCGCGTCACCGCTCAACAGATCCGCAATACCACAGTCGATAGTTTGAAGCCATCGGTTTCGTTAAATTAATCGTGCGTTTTGAAACAATCTCTTCGGCGCCGGTCCGAAACCCCTCGGGGCCGATCCGTATCGGTCGCTGGTTCCGTACCAGGAGCCTGTCCGAGTATTACAGCGATCGGACTGACAAGGGGCAATCTCCTTCCGTCATTCCCGCCCTCCCTCCGTCATTCCCGCCCTCCCTCCGTCATTCCCGCCCTCCTTTGCGTCATTCCCGCTCTCCTTCCGTCATTCCCGCGAAAGCGGGAATCCAGGGGTGGTGGAGGGGGCCTTACGTGGCGTTTCCCCACTCCACCCCTCCTGGATTCCCGCTTTCGCGGGAATGACGGAAGGAGAGCGGGAATGACGGAAGGGAGGATGGAATGACGGAGGGGGATGCGGAATTTACTCGGACAGGCTCCTAGTCGCTGGTTATATGCTAGAGGGACAGGCGTGGCGTCGTTTTGACGATATGGAGGACAAGGAGGAATCATGCCGAAAGCGAGTTTCCGGCACGTCGGCCGCAACGTCCCCCGGGTAGACGGGTTCGACAAGGTGACGGGGCGGGCCAGGTATACCGGCGACATCGTGCTGCCGGGAATGCTCGAAGGCCGCATCCTGCGAAGCCCGTTGCCGCACGCGCGCATCCGGGGCATCGACACGTCGCGGGCGGAGGCCTTGGGCGGCGTCCGCGCGGTGGTGACCGCGCGCGACCTTGCGGGCCTGGACCCCTTCTACAACGGACGCCCGGTGGTGGCCATGGAGAAGGTGCGCTACGTGGGCGAGCCGGTGGCGGCGGTGGCGGCGGAGGACGAGCACACCGCGGAGGCGGCGCTGGCGCTCATCGACGTGGACTACGAGGAGCTGCCGTCGGCGCTGGGAATGGACGCCGCGCTGGCGCCGGGGGCGCCGCTGATCCACGACGACGCGCCCGGCAACGTGTGCGCCCATGAGCGGGTGGAGCAGGGGGACGTGGAGCAGGGTCTCGGGGCTTCGGACCGGGTCTTCGAGGCCTCCTACACGTTCCCCAGCGTCTACCACTACAGCATGGAGCCCCACGCGGCGGTGGCCCGGTACGGGACGGACCGCATCGACCTGTGGTCCTCGGCGCAGCACCCTTTCCTGGTGCAGGGGGACATCGCGCGCATCTTCGGCGTCACCCGCTCCCAAGTCCATCTCCAGGTGTCCTTCCTGGGCGGCGGCTTCGGCGGCAAGTCCTACAGCAAGTTCGAGCCCCTGGTGGTGCTGCTGTCACGCAAGGCCGGCCGCCCCGTGCGCGTCTGCCTGTCGGTACCGGAGGCCATGGTCACGGTGCGCCGGCACGGCGCCGCGGTGAAGCTCAAGACCGGCGTCATGAACGACGGCACCCTGGTGGCGCGACAGGCGGAGATCCGTCTCGACACCGGCGCCTTCACCGAGAACACGCGCATGGTGGCGCAGCTTGCCGCCACCCGTGTGCTGGGGCCCTACCGCATCCCGCATCTCCGGAGCGAGGTCTACTCCGTCCACACCAACGCGGGCTCCGCCGGCTCGTTCCGTTCCGTGGCCGCGCCCCAGGCCCTCTTCGCGTGCGAGTCGCAGATGGACGAGATCGCGGCGGCGCTGGGCATGGACCCGGTGGAGTTGCGCGACAGGAACCTGCTCAAGCGCGGCGAGGTGCTGCAGCCCAGGCTGCGGCCGGTGGACGTGAACCTGCATTCGAGCCTCCGGCGGCTTGTCTCGGGGTCCCGCTGGCGGCGGCGCGCCCGCGACCGGAAGGCGCCGCTGGGGATGGCCTGCGGCTCCACCAACGCCGGCGGCGTGCTGCCCGTGTCGGTGGCGCTGGTGCGGCTGGGGGCCGACGGTTACGTCTCGATCCTGGCGGGGAGCACCGAGATGGGACAGGGGGTCAAGACGACCTTCACACAGATCGTCGCCGAGGAGTTGTCGCTGCCGCGCGAGCGCGTGCAGGCGGTACCCGTGGACACCACCGTCACGCCCTACGACCACTCCACCGGGGCGAGCCGCTCCACCACGGTCATGGGACGGGCGGTCCAGGCCGCGGCCCGGGACCTCAAGAAGCAGTTGCGGGCGCTTGCGGCGAAGGCGTTCGGCGTCACGCCGGGCAAGGTGAAGCTGTCGGCGGGGCAGCTCGTGGCGGGCGACCGGACGATGTCCTTCACCGACGCCCTGGCCCGCCGCTTCGGTGTCGTCGCCGGCGAGCTCGTGGGGCGCGGCACCATGGACCCGGACATGGTCCAATGGAAGACGCCGGTGCTCTGGGAAGTGGGCATGGGCGTCGCCGAGCTGGACATCGACCGCGACACGGGCGCGCTGAAGCTGGCGAGCTACGTTTCCGTGGCCGACGTCGGCAAGGCCATCCATCCGCAACACTGCGTGGGGCAGGAGGAGGGCGCGGCCATGATGGGCATCGGCCACACCTTCATGGAGCAGATGGTGCACGACGACCACCAGTTGTTGAACCCCAATCTCGTCGACTACCGAGTGCCCAAGTTCGAGGACTTGCCGGCCGAGTACCACACGTACCTTGTGGAGAACCGCGACGGCATCGGCCCCTACGGCAGCCGCGGCATGGGCGAGGGCGGCATCTTCTCCGTCGCCCCCTCCGTGGTCAGCGCCCTGGCCCGCGCCACCGGCGTGCGCATACGGGACCTGCCCTTGACACCGGAACGGGTATGGCGGGCGCTCAAGGATGAGGAGTGACGGGCCGGACCTTGTCACCGCAGCGCGAGTTCGTGGCTCCCAGGAGTTCGTGTGGGGCAAGTGATTGGACAGTGGCGACGACCGAGGCGGTCGTGTTAGGTTGGTGTTTGGCAGCCGGTAGAGGTTCTCTTCCGGAGCCGACAACCGTGGTCGAGGAGCTATGCCGACCATATCGAAGCGTGGTCCGTACCGATTTTACTTCTACAGTAATGAAAGAGGCGAGCCTCCTCACGTTCACGTGCAACGAGAACATTTTCTTGCAAAATTCTGGTTGCATCCCGTTGCTCTGGCGCGCTCGAAGAGATTCAACTCTCACGAACTGAGAGCGATAGAACGGGTCATTGAAGAATATAGAGACGAATTAGAGACGAATTTCTGGAGGCCTGGAATGAGCATGCCAGCCGTTGAAGTATGCCCATTGGCACAGCACATAGAATTCACGGATGATGAACTTGTCGTGTCGCTCGTGGATGGACGAACGATCACTGTTCCCCTAGTGTGGTTCCCGCGTCTGGCTGCGGCGACGACAGTGCAACTACGGAACTACGAGCTCCTCGGGGACGGCGAGGGCATCCACTGGCCCGACGTGGATGAGGACCTGAGTGTTGAAGGATTGCTGCTCGGTACACGCTGAGGGATCGACTTCCAGACGGCAGGGAGGTCATGCTTCACTTGGCCAGCAGCTTGCCCAAGCGACGATTTCTTTCCGCGCTGGCCTGGAAGTGGGCCATTACCGAGGTGCTTGGCTGGAAAATTTCTCTCGCGGTACGCGCATGTTTCCTCCCGATCCTGCCCATCATGCGGCCATCGCAGAGAGGCGTCAAAAAACCGCTTGATGGAACGGGTGGAGAGACTCGCCGTCCTGTGAGCGGCATGTATCCGCTGACAGCGCCTTGCCTCGCAGCCGCGATCCGACGGCCCGGACCGCTAACTGGTTGAACGAGTCACGCGGTCGGCTTGTGTCGGTTCAAGAATCACGTAACCATCGACCAGCATGTCCCGATCGAGCGCGTCCACCCGCTGTTGGAACTCCGACGGCGTCATTCCGTTCTCGTCGAGCAGCGCATATTGATCCGCATATCCCCGAAGCACCCCGTGCCGGGCTACGAGCTCCCGGAGAGCGGGAATCTTCTCTTGTTTGTCCGTCTCGATGGTCTTGGCGACTGCTGCCGCGGGAGGTGCGGCGACAAAGGGGATCTTGATCAAGCCCGCGCCAGTGGCCAAGTGGATGCGGCTCCGCAACTCGTCAATACGCTCCGGTTCGCTCCTGTCCTCGCCGGCGGCAAAGTTGAGCCACCCGGCCACCTCACGTAGCGAAACCTCGGACGCGAACTCGGCGGCGACGAACCGTTCAGGGTGCTCGCCCAGGAGACCCTTGGCGATTCGCCGCGCCTGCTGCGTCCAGAACGCGCAATCTTCATCCAGGTTCTGCTTCGCCGCGCGCGCCATCCCCAGTTCGGCGTGGCACGCGGCGGTCGCCAGTGACGTCAAGGCGAAGTACTTCTGACACGCCATGGCCGTCTCTGATTCCGCGGCGGTCAGTAGTGCTCGGTATTGCATGTTAAGCGGACCGAAGACGTCCAAGACCTTGTTCAGCAACTGTTCGTTGAGCAACTGTTGCTTGTGCGGGTCCGAGGCGCCCCCTTTCATGAACACGGAAAGGGTTTTCAGAGACGCCGCGAGTTTGGCTTTCTGCTGCAGACACATCAGTTGTTTGATTCCGTCCACGGCGTCTTTGATCGCTGCCAGTTCCTCGTCCAGGTCCGTCAACTTCTTGTACAGGACCGCGAATCCGACGGCGCTGACCGCCAGATTGAGGCCGGACAGGCGCATGGCTCCCGTCGCCACCTGTAGTAGCTGTTGAGTGTTGTCGGCGAGCGGCAGGCTCGGGAAAGCTCCGGATGGCAAGAGCGGGTCTTGTCCAGAGGGAATGAGGTGACGGACGATTCGGCCGGCTTCGTCCGTGCCGGGTGCCATGCGGATCACACCGCCGTGGACCTCATGTGTTCCCCGGTTGACACCATCGATCACGTCAGGGGGGATTTCCCTGGCCACGGTCCATCCCCGCAAGAACTCGTCCATACCAATTCGTCCTTCCGCAGCGTGTTGGAAGTACGCTGACTAGCTGTCCTGGCGCGCCCGGATCCACCCGCGGATGCGGTCGGGGCTCAGGGGGAGGTCCTTGACCTCGATGCCGAGGGCGTTGCTGACGGCGTTGCCGAGGGCGCCGGCGGTGCCGACGATGCCTCCTTCGCCGGCGCCCTTGACGCCGAGGGGGTTGTAGGGGGAGGGGGCTTCCTCCAGCACGAGGTCGTCGATGGGCGGGACGTCGGTGCTGGTGGGCAGCAGGTAGTCGAGGAACGTGGTGGTGAGGAGCTGGCCGCCTTCGCCGTAGACCAACTCTTCCAGCACCACGCCGCCGATGCCCTGCACGGCGGCGCCGACGGTCTGGCCGCGCACCATGAGCGGGTTGACCACCCGGCCCACGTCCTCCACCACCAGGTACTTGAGCACTTCCAGGACGCCGGTCTCGGGGTCCACGGCCACGTGGGCCAGGTGCACGCCGTAGGTGTGGGTGATGTTGTTGGAGTTGTAGTAGGCGGTGGCTTCCAGCTCGGGGACGCCCTGCTCGGGAGCGATGGACTCGCGCATGTGGGTCACCAGCTCGCCCAGGGGGAGCGCCGGCGCCTCGGTGCCGGGCTGAACGATGTTGCCGTCCTCCAGCGTCAGCGTGGAGGCGTCCGCGTCCAGGTGGCGGGCGGCAGCTTCCAGGATCTTGTCCTTGAGTTGCAGCGCGGTGAGGTGCACGGCGTTGCCGGCCATGACCGTGCCGCGGCTGGCGAAGGTGCCCCAGCCGAAGGGGGAGAGGTCGGTGTTGCCGTGGAACACCGAGATGGCGTCCATGGTGACGCCCAGGGCGTCGGCGCAGATCTGCGCCATGGCGGTCTCGTGTCCCTGGCCGAGCTGGGCGATGCTCAGGAACACGCTGACGCCGCCGCCCTCGCCCACCACCATGCGCGCGCCCTCGTAGGGCTCGAGCCCGCCGGTGTTCTTGACGAAGTACGACAGGCCCACGCCGTGGTAGCGGCCGTCTTCCTGGAGTCCCCGGATGCCCTTCATCTCGTCGTACTCGAAACGCTCCAGGGCCTGCCGCAGGGCGCTGGCGTAGTCGCCGCTGTCGAGGATGGTGGGGTGGGCGCTGGGCCGGGTGAAGCCGATCTCGTAGGGGATCTCCTCGGGCGTCACCAGGTTCTTGCGCCGCAGCTCCACGGGATCCAGGTCCAGGTCCCGCGCCATCATGTCGAGCATGCGCTCGCGGTAGAAGCACGACTCCACCCGGCCGGGGGCGCGCAGCGTGCCGAGGCCGGTCTTGTTGGTCATGACGCAGTGGATCTTGGCCTGGTAGTTG
>CAZFIU010000073.1:0-13205 GCA_964519455.1 uncultured Syntrophobacterales bacterium | reverse complement strand
GTAGAAATACTCTCGATCGCCGACAGGGTCCTCTCGTAGATCTCCTTGCTGGGATCTCGATCGCCGACAGGGTCCTCTCGTAGATCTCCTTGCTGGGTTGGTTCCAGTCCAGGTTTCTCAACGCTTGCAAAAGCGATGACGTTGTTTCGAGTCGATAGCCGGTCGTCTCGAAGGACTCCCGGTGAGCAATACCGGGTGCAAAAGAGACAGTGTGGATTTCGATCGGCAGGGTCCTTCCTTGCATCAGTTCACGGTGGGCCTTAAGCTTGGCTTCGAGCTTGTTTGCCGAGTCGTCCTGCCGCGATCGAAAGTCGCCTGTGTCCGAACCTTCAATCAAATCGAATACGACGATGCCCTTGCTGAGGGTCACCAGGAGCGCGTCAATTTGATGGCGGCCTTCCGGCGTTCCGATTATTGGATATCCGATGAACAACTTGCCGGACTCCTCGGTCCACTTCGACGCAAGGTCCACTAGTTCTTGTCCGGCCACGGGCTTGTCGCTGAGACCTCGAACGATTTCAATGCTCATGGTGGATGCCGTTCGCTAACCCGGGTGGACTTGGATCGGTTCCTGCATTTGGCCAAAATGCCTTGGGCAAACTATGAAGTTGAGACGACCACCGAAGGAAGCGACAAAGTGATGGCCACCGACTCCTTCTATTGTAATCGCCAGATCCCGCCAAAACATTAGGGCTCGCTTGGCTGGGAGGGACTGGATCGGGTGGAAGAAAAGGACATGCCCGGCGTGAACGTTTGAAGACCCCCCGTCTCGCTGACGACCGGCAGGCGGGCATGTCTTGCGTGCGTCGGTCCGTCGCTACCCGCTCGGCTTGAACTTCGGCAGCGTGTACCCTTCGTGGTCCTCGAACACCACCTCCACCGCCATCCCCACCTGCACGTCCTCCGGCGGGATGTCGACGACGTTGCTCACGAGGCGCGGCCCTTCGTCGAGGTCCACCAGGGAGACGTTGTACGGGATCTGGTCCTGGTAGGCCGGATGCCATGCCCGGTGATAGGTGACGAAGGAGTAGACGGTGCCCTTGCCGCTCACCGGCACCCACTCGTTGTCCGAAGACAGGCACTTGGCGCACATGGCCTGGGGCGGGAAGTTGAAGTAGGTCCCGCAGGCGTTGCAGCGCTGCACCGTGAGCTTGTGTTCCTTGAGGTTGTCCCAGAAGGGCTGGGCCTCCACCTCCGCCAGGAACGGTTCGTTGCGCGGCGCCGCGCGCCCGCGTTTGTCATGTGCTTCCGACTTGCTCATTGTACCCCCAATACGAGTGATGCGTGCATGCACAGGCTGCCGCCGTGGCCGCTGATGACGCCCGCCTTCGCGTTCTGCACCTGGCGCTCCGGCTCCACCTCGTTGCCGCGCAACTGCTTGACGCCCTCGGTGACGTGCATGATGCCTTCGAGATGGGCCTGGGACAGCAGCCCGCCGTGGGTGTTCACGGGGATCTCGCCGCCCACCTCGATGCGGCCGTCCTTGATGAAGTCCTTGCCCTCGCCCTTGCCGCAGAAGCCGTAGTCCTCGATGGTGATCAGCGTGGTGATGGTGAAGCAGTCGTAGAACTGCGCGAAGGCCATGTCCTTGGGTCCGAGCCCGGCCATGCGGTAGGCCGCCTCGGAGGACTTGCGGCTCCCCAGGGTCGTCAACGTCGGCGCGTCCATGACGCTGGAGTGCGGGTGGTGCTGTCCCATGCCCAGCACCTGCACGGGTCTCTTGGGCAGGTCACGGGCGCGCTCCATGCTGGTCACCAGCAGGGCGGCGCCGCCGTCCGACTCCAGCGAGCAGTCGAACAGGTGCAGCGGCTCCACGATCAGGCGCGAGTTCTGGTGGTCCTCGATGGACATGGGCTTCTGCATCGTGGCGTTCTTGTTCATGCACGCGTGCTTGCGCGTGGACACGGCGATCTGTCCCAGGTCCTCGCTGGTGGTGCCGAACTCGTGCATGTGGCGCGTGGCCGCGAAGGCGTGGTTGGCCACCGCCGAGAAATGGCCCCAGGGCTGCTCCCAGTGCTCGTCGCCGCTGCGGATGGGATAGCCGGGCGTGGGGTCCGGCGTCGCCCGCTTGCGCGCGTGCACGCACACCACGTAGTTGGCCATGCCCGCCTCGATGGCCATCACCGCGTTCTGGATCATGGCGATGGGCGTGGCGCCCCCGAGCGCCAGGTCGGTGGCGTAGCTGGGGTCGATGCCCGCCATGTGCGCCAGCCGCACCGCGTAGCTCCGGTGCGCGTCGGTGAGCGGCTGGTTGGTCAGCAGCCCGTCCACCCGGGACGCGTCGATCCCGGCGTCCTCCAGGCACAGGCGGATGGCTTCGACGTGCAGCGAGTTGGTGGTGGCTTCGGGCCGCTTGCCCACCCGGGTCTCGCCCACGCCGACGACGGCATACTTGCCCGAGAGGTTCGACATGTCTGTCTCCTTGTGGTGGCGGGCAGGGACGGGTTCTTCACCCGGTCCCGAGGCCCGCCCCACGGGTTCGACCGTTCTCCATTCCCGCGAGAATTACTTCTCCAGGCCCACGATTCGCCGTGCCCGGCTGATCACCTCCGGCGTCATCTGCTTCTTGATGTCGGCGATGAGATTGACCATGTACTCGGCCGGCTTGGGGTTGATCTCCAGCCGCGCCCGCTTGGCATCGGCCAGGAAGTCCGGGTCCTTGAGCGTGGCCTCGAAGGCCTTCCGCATTATCGCCACCTTGTCGTCCGGCGTATTGGGCAGAAGCGCCCAGGGCCGCAGCATGGCGGCCGGCAGCAGCAGCACCTTCATGAAGGCGATGTCTGCCGGCTTGGTAACGCGTTCGTTCAGGAACGGGACCTTGCGTTCCTCCAGTTCAGGGTGGCGCTCGCCGAGATAGGCGATGATCTTGATGGAGCCCTCTTCGAGCATGGACATGCCGGTGGCCTTCACCGAGTCCCAGCTCCACCCCGTGAGGGCGTCCACTTCCTTCTGCAGCAGCGCCGCGCGCACCGGCGCGGTGCCCTTGTAGCCCGCGACGATCTTGGAGACGTTGCCGAAGATGTCGTTCATGGCCAGCGGGATGCTGCACGTGAGGCTGTTCCGCCCGGTGCAGCCGAAGATCAACGGCTTGGTCTTGGTGTCGAGCCACTGGTCCATGCTCTGGATGGGCGACTCCTTGCGCACCACCACCGTGATGGGGCCGGAGTTGGCCAGTCCCAGCCAGATGAACCTGGACACGTCGTAGCGGATGTTCGGGTAGTTCAGGTACTGGGCCTGCGCCGAGTCCCAGCTCAGTTGCACGAAGGAGAGCCCGTCCGGCTTGGCGACGTTGTACAGGTAGTTGGTGCCGATGAGGCCGCTGCCGCCCGGTATGTTGATGACGATGACGTTGGGTTTCCCGGGAATGTGTTTCCCCAGGTGCCGCCCGAAGAGGCGCGCGTAGGTGTCGTAACCGCCGCCCGGCTGGTGCGGCGTGATCACCTTGACCGTCTTGCCTTCGTAGTACGACTCCGCCGCGCCGGCGTTGCCGCCGGCGACCGCCATCGCAATGATGAGCCCGATGAATAACGCTCGCAGAAACATGCCCATGGTCCCTCCTTCGACTGCTCCGTCCAATGATGGATGCCGCCCGCGAACCCGCCCAGGCCGGCGGCATACCACCGCGTCTGTCCGCTTACTTTTCCAGGCCGACGATCTTCCGGGCGCGGCTCAGCACCTCCGGAGTCATCTGCGTCTTCATGTTGGCGATGAGGTCCGTCAGCCACTTGCCGCTCTTGGGGTTGATGTCCAGGCGTGTCCGCTTGGCGTCCGCCAGGAACGCGGGATCCTTCAGCGTGGCTTCGAACGCCTTCCGCAGCATCTCCACCCTGTCAGCCGGCGTCCCCGGCGGCACCGCCCACGGCCGCAGCATGGCCGCCGGCAGGAGCAGCACCTTCATGAAAGCGATGTCCGAGGGTTTCGTGATCCTCTCGTTCAGGAACGGCACCTTCCGCTCGTCCAACTCCGCGTGGCGGTCGAATCCGATGTACGCCATGATCTTGGCGTCGCCGTCGTCGATCATCGACATGCCGGTGGATTTCACCGAGTCCCAGCTCCATCCGGTCAACCCGTCCACTTCCTTCTGCAACAGCGCGGCGCGGATGCGTGCCGTCCCCACGTAGCCGGAGACAATCTCGGAGGTCTTGCCGAAGATGTTGTTCATGGCCAGCGGGATGCTGCAGGTGAGGCTGTTGAGCGACGTGCAACCGAAGATCAGCGGCTTGGTCTTGGGATCGAGCCACTGGTCCATGGTCTGAATCGGGGATTCCTTTCGCACCACCGCGGTGACGGGGCCGCTGTTGGCAAGGCCCAGCCATATCATCTTGGTGACGTCATACCTGATGTCCGGGAAACCGAGGAACTGCGCCTGCGCCACGCCCCAGCTCGGTTGGATGACGGTCAGCCCGTCCTTCTTGCTCACGTTGTACACGTAGTTGGTGCCGATGAGGCCGCTCGCGCCCGGTATGTTGACGACGATCACCTTGGGCTTGCCCGGGATGTGCTTGCCGAAGTGACGCCCGAAGAGGCGGGAGTAGGTGTCGTAGCCACCGCCCGGTGCGTGCACCGAAACGATCCTGACGGTCTTTTTTTCGTAGAACGACTGGGCCGCGGCCGTGCTCGCGCACGCCAGCAGCACCGCCACGATGAGCCCGATCCATGCCACACGTCGATCCATGATGGTTCTCCTTGTCGGGTTGAAGAGTCCTATCCTGGTCGCACCGGGCTACGATAAACCAGCGGGCGGGGCATTTCAACAACGACTCCCGTCGGACCTCTCGAACCGTCATTCCCGCGAAAGCGGGAATCTAGTGTTGCGTTCCGCGAAAACGTTGACGAAGATGCGCGGGATTTTTTTGTCGTCGGCAAGGCGCGATGACCCGTAGGGGCGACCCGCGGTCGCCCCAGTGGCTAGGGGTGGTGGCGTGGGGAATACGGTCGTTTGCCCCTCCCAACCCCGCCTGGATTCCCGCTTTCGCGGGAATGACGTTCTGTGACGTGGGTGCCCTGGGAGTTTTGACACAGCCTGGAAAGCGGGAATCCAGGGGTTGGCGTAGCGGGGTTGCCCTCGACTTGTGCAACCCCCGCGCCCATGATTCCATTCCCGCAAGGAGGCCCTATGTCCAAACCGATCCTCGACGGCGTCAAGGTCCTGGACCTGAGCCACATGTACCCCGGCACGCTGTGCACGTGGCTCCTGGCGGCCCTGGGCGCCGAGATTCTCAAGGTGGAGGAGCCCGGCGCCGTGCGCTCGGGCGCGCCCTACCTCAACCAGAGCAAGCGGAGTATCGCGCTCAACCTCAAGACCGACGCCGGACGCGAGATCGTTCATGCCCTGGCAAGGCAGTCGGACATCGTGGTGGAGGGCTTCAGGCCCGGGGTCGCGCGCCGGCTCCGGGTGGACTACGAGACCTTCCGGGAACTGAACCCCAGGCTCGTCTATTGCTCCATTTCCAGCTTCGGCCAGAACGGCCCGTCGGTGGCGTACTCGGCCCATGACATCAATTTCCTGGCGTTGAGCGGGATGCTCGCCATCGGGCGGGAGGCCGGCCGGCGCCCGCTGCCTCCGGCGGCCCAGGTGGCGGACGTGGCCGGCGGCGGCTATCCGGCCCTGACCGCCATCCTCGCCGCCTACATCGCCGTGCTGCGGGAAGGGGAGGGCCGCTACATCGACATCTCCATGTTCGACTGGACCCTGCTCCTGGTGGCACGGTACCTGATGCTCGATCCGCCGCCGCGCCGGTCGAGTCCGGAGGTCAAGCGCGAGCACGCCACCCTGGCGGGCACCGCCGCCTGCTACGACACCTACGAGGCGGGGGACGGCGGTTTCGTGTCGCTGGCGGCCCTGGGACCCAAGCAGTGGGGGCTCCTGTGCAAGGCACTGGGACTGGAGCGGCACGCCGGCGCGGCCTTCGACCCGGACAAGACCCCGCGCATCAAGGCGGCCATGCGCCGTGTCTTCAAGACCCGTCCGCGGGACGACTGGGTCGCGCTGCTCAGGAACGACTACGGCCTGTCCGTGGCACCGGTGTATGAGCCCGAGGAGGTCCTGGAAGACCCGCACGTGCGCTTCAGCAAGACGCTGGCGCGGCGGAGGGACGGCGGCGCGGTGGAGTTCGCGCCGCCGTTCTGGTTCGCGGGTGCGCGCAAGCCCGGAGGGAAGATCTGCCGCGTGGGTCAGCACACCGGCTCGGTTCTCAAGGAGTTGGGGTACACGCCCGCGGAGATCCGTGAGTTGCGCAGGGCCAAGGCCATCTGACACCGGCGGGCTCCGATCAGAACAGCCGGCGGGCCGTGCCGCGTTGGATCACGGTCCGCCTCGGTTGAACGCCGGTCCTTATTCAAGTAATTCTCCGGATATCTTTTTCAAGGGGCATTCGGGGCGCCGCGGTGAGGCGCCCCGCGGGAGGCATGGATGTCAGATGTGAAACCGGGTCTGGAAGGGGTGGTGGCCGGGGAGACGGCTATCTGCTCGGTCCGTCCGGAAGGCGAGTTGATCTACCGGGGCTACGACGTGCACGACCTGGCCGAACAGGCACGCTTCGAAGAGGTGGCTTACCTCGTGCTGTTCGGCAGGCTCCCCGACACCGCCGAGATGGAGGCCTTCGATGCGGAGTTGCGCGCGGGCCGGGCGCTGCCGGCGGCCGTGGTGGGGACCCTGAAGGGGCTCCCTTCGGACGCGGTTCCGATGGATGCCCTGCGCACCGTGGTCTCGGCGCTGGCGCTCTACGACCCGGATGCCGGCGATGATTCCCACGACGCCAACCTGAGGAAGGCGACGCGCCTCCTGGCGCGCATGGCCACGGTGGTGGCGGCGCTGTACCGGCTCTCCCAGGGGCTGGAGGCGGTGGCGCCGGACCCCGAGCTCAACCACGCCGCCAACTTCCTCTACATGCTGCGCGGCGAGCGGCCGGACGAGTTCGAGGCGAGGGTGCTGGAGGTGACGCTGATCCTCTACATGGAGCACGAGTTCAATGCCTCCACCTTCACCGCCCGAGTGATCGCCTCGACCCTGTCGGACCTCTACGGCGCGGTGGTGGGCGCCATCGCGGCCCTCAAGGGGCCGCTCCACGGCGGCGCCAACGAGAAGGCCATGGACGTGATCCTGGAGATCGGCGAGCCGTCCCGCGCCTCGGCCTGGGTGGAGGAGAGCCTGCGCCGGAAGCAGCGCGTCATGGGGTTCGGCCACCGCATCTACAAGACCGCGGACTCGCGCGTGGAGGTGGCCAAGAAGTGGGGGGCGCTCTTGGGCAAGCAACTCGACGACACCCGCTTGAGCGACATCTGCATCACGGTGGAGGAGGTCATGCGGCGCGAGAAGAACCTGTGCCCCAACGTGGACTTCTACGCCGCGCCCATTTACCACATGATGAAGATCCCCATCAGCCTCAATACGCCCATCTTCGCCATGAGCCGGGTGGTGGGCTGGTCGGCGCACGTCATCGAGCAGATGGACAACAACCGCCTCTACCGGCCCAACTCCCGTTACGTGGGCGCCACGGGCCTCGAGTTCGAGCCCCCGGATCGGCGCGGATAGCGCCGGAACGGGTCTTCGACGAGGCTTCCTCAGCCGTTCGCCCGGAGCCCTTCGACAAGGCTCGGGACAAGCTTCGCGGAGCGAAGTCGAAGGGCGCGGTCAGCTTGAAACGGTCGGACCGATGGCACAGCCGCGGAGCACATCACAGGCGCTGGACGGCGTGAGGGTCCTGGAACTGGCGGGCGCCGAGGGCGAGTACTGCGGCAAGCTGCTGGCGGACTTCGGCGCCGAGGTCGTCAAGGTGGAACCGCCCGGCGGCAGCCCTTCGCGGGGCGAGCCGCCGTTCGTGGGCGACGTTCCGGGACCCGACCGAAGCCTTCCCTTTCTTTTCTTCAACGCCAACAAGGAGAGCGTCACCGCCGACCTCGACACCGAGGCGGGGCGGGAGCGGGTGCGGCGCCTGGCGCGCACGGCCGACGCGGTGGTGGAGAGCGCCATGCCCGGGGCGCTGCCCGCCATGGGGCTGGGGTACGCGGACCTGCGCGCGCTCAACCCGGGGCTGGTCTACGCTTCGGTGACCGCCTTCGGCCAGACCGGGCCGTACAGCGGTTACCGCTGGTCCGGGCTCACGGCTTTCGCCATGGGCGGGCTCATGTACGTGAGCGGCAAGCCGTCGGCCCCACCGGTGAACGCGCCGGGCGCGCAGGCGTTCCTGGTGGGCTCGGCCCACGCCGCCCTGGCGGTCCTAGTGGCGTTGTGGCATGTGCGCCAGGGCGGTCCGGGACAGCACATCGACGTCTCGATGATGGACTGCCTGGCGGCCATGGAGAACCTGGTGTCGCGTTCCGCGTCCACCGGCGCGCACCCGCGCCGGGACGGCACCCAGCACCGCTTCGCCACCCCCGGCACCATCTACCGCTGCGCCGACGGCTTCGTGCACATCTTCGTCACCAACTCGCAGCCCGGGGCGTGGGACCGGTTCGTGGACTGGCTCGGCCACCCGGAGGCACTGGCACGCGAGGAGTTCGAGGACCCCGTCTACCGGCGCGCGCACGTGGCCGAAGTGGACCGGGTGGTGTCGGAGGTCCTCGGCGTTCTTCCCAAGGAAAGGGTCTACGAAGAGCTTCAGGCGCGCCACATCCCGTGCGCCCCGGTGAACACGCCGCTGGACTTCGTGCACGACCCGCACATCCGCGCCCGCGGTTTCGTCATCGACACCGTGCACCCGCGGCTCGGCCCCATGGAGTTTCCCGGCCGGGCCTACAAGACGGACTGCTGGCGCTTCCGCCGCCACGCTCCGGCGGCGGGGGAGCACGACGGGGAACTGCTCGGCGGAGACGGACCGATGTCCGACGATTCGCGAAGGGATGAACGGGGAAGTGTGGCCGTGGCCCCGGCCGCGCCGGCCGCTTTGCCGGTCGGTTCTCCGCCATTGACCGGCATCCGCGTCGCCGACTTCACCCACATGGTCGCGGGACCCTACGGCACCATGCAGCTCGCGTACTTCGGCGCCGAGGTCATCAAGATCGAGTCGCGGGCGCGGCCCGACACCTGGCGCATACGCGAGGGCAACAAGGACGTGGAGGCGTCGCTGCCCTTCGCCGACCACAACCGCAACAAGCGGTCGGTGACCGCCAACCTCAAGACCGAGGAGGGCAGGGAGGTGGCGCGCCGCATCATCGCCCGAAGCGACGTGGTGGTGGAGAACTTCAGCGTCGGCGTGATGGGCCGCCTGGGGCTGGGCTACGAGGAGCTCAAGGCGCTCAAGCCCGACATCATCATGATCCGGCTCCAGGGACTCGGCACGACCGGACCCCGGAGGAACTACGTGACCTGGGGACCCAGCCTGATGCCGTTCTCCGGCATGACGTGGCTGTGGAACCACCCCGACGGCGGCGCCCCGGTGGGGTCGCAGACCTCCTATCCCGATTACATCGTCTCCGTGCACATGGCCTTCGTGCTGATGGCGGCGTTGCACCACCGTGCCAACACCGGCGAAGGACAGCTCATCGACATCGCGCAGGGGGAGGTCACCGCGTCGCTCATCGGCCCCGCGCTGCTGGGCGCGCTGGTGAACGGGCGCGCCGCGGAGCCCATGGGCAACCGGGGCCGCGCGGCAGCGCCCCACGGCTGCTACCCCTGCCGGGGCGACGACGCGTGGTGTGCCGTCACCGTGGCGGACGACGAAGAGTGGCAACGTTTTTGTGAAGCCACGGGAAACCGCGCGATGGCGCCGGATGACCGGTTCGCGACGACGGCGTCGCGTCTCGCCCACGCCGAAGCCGTGAACGAGATCGTTTCCGAGTGGACCCGGCAACGCACCCCGCGCGAGGCCATGGAGACCCTCCAGGCGCACCGCGTGACCGCCGGGATGGTGTGCGACGGCACCACGCTGGTCCACGACCCGCACCTGCGCGCCCGCGGTTCCGTGGTGGCGCACGAGCATCCGCGCCAGGGCCGGCTCACGCTGCCGGGCATCGTGACCAAGCTTTCGGAGACTCCGGGAGAGATACGCCGTCACGCCCCGCTCCTGGGCCAGGACACCCACGCGGTCCTGAGCCGCCTGCTGGGCATGACCGACGAGCAGATCCGCGGCCTGGAGGACGCGGGCGCGTTCTGATGGCTCTCCACGAAGACGTCCTACCGCGGAGAAGGCCGTGTCAAACGCCGCGCGGATGAGAAAGGAAGCTACTAACGTCAGGAATCGTCGTTGCCGCGAAACAGGCTGTGTCAAAACTCTGCTCGAACACGAAATGGCACCGCCCCCTCCGAATCGTCATTCCCGCGGAAGCGGGAATCCATGGGTTGGGAGGGGGCAAACGGCCATATTCCCCACGCCACCGCCCCTGGATTCCCGCTTCCGCGGGAATGACGATTCGGGGGCGCGTGCCTCGCGAGTTTTGGCACGCCCTGTTTCGCGGGAATGACGCTTCTGGGGTAGTTGCCTCTCTTGAATGGTGTTTTGACAAAGCCTGAGATGCGGGAATCCACGAATCAGGGGCGCCTTGGGCCAGCGTCATTCCCTGTCAATGACGCGGAATTTGGAGTAGAGGGGAAGAACCATGGACTACAAGGCGATCCTCTTCGAACGAAAGGACGGCATCGCGTACGTGACGTTGAACCGTCCGGAGGTGCTGAACGCGCGCAACCGGCAGATGCGGGAGGAGCTCATCCACGCGGTGACGGCCATCCGGCAGGCCCCGGAGGTTCGGGTCGTCATCATTACCGGCGCCGGGGAGCGCTCGTTCTCGGCCGGACGAGACCTCAAGGAGGCGGCCGGGGAGAAGGTCGGGGTGGTGGCGGCGCGGCAGGCCAAGCTGGAGATCAGCGACACCGAGATGATCGCCCGGCTCAACAAGCCGGTGATCGCCGCCATCAACGGCTTCGCGCTGGGCGGCGGCTGCGAGCTGGCGCTGGCGTGCGACATCCGGGTGGCGGTGGAGGAGGCCAAGCTCGGGTTGCCCGAGGTGTCCCGCGGCATGATCCCCGGCAGCGGCGGCACGCAGCGGCTGTCCCGGGTGGTGGGGCTCGGCAAGGCGCTGGAGCTGATCCTCACGGGCAGCGTCATCGACGCCCAGGAAGCCTGCCGCATCGGCCTGGTGAACAAGGTGGTGCCGCGGGACGGGCTCATGGCCGCGGCCGAGGAGTACGCCCGCGCCATCGCCACCAAGGCGCCGATCGCCGTGGTGTTCGCCAAGGAGGCGGTGCGCGAGGGCTACGAGATGACCCTGGACGAGGGGCTGCGCCTGGAGACCGACCTCTCGGCGCTGCTGCGGACCACCGACGACGTCAAGGAAGGGGCGCGGGCCTTCGTGGAGAAGCGCGCGCCGCAGTGGCGCGGGCAGTAGCGGAAGCGCGGGAGACGACATGGCTGAATACGGTTCCGACCTCATCGTGGACATGCTCAGGAGCCTGGGCATCAAGTACGCGGCGCTGAACCCCGGGGCGAGCTTTCGCGGCATCCACGACTCGCTGGTGAACTACACCCACAACAAGGACCCGGAGATGATCGTGTGCTGCCACGAGGAGATCGCGGTGGCCGTGGCCCACGGCTACGCCAAGGCCACGGGCGAGCCCATGGCCGCCATCGTGCACGACGTGGTGGGGCTGCAGCACGCCTCCATGGCCATCTACAATGCCTGGTGCGACAAGACGCCGGTGCTGGTGCTGGGGGGCACGGGCCCCATGGACACCACCAAGCGGCGTCCCTGGATCGACTGGATCCACACGGCGCTGGTGCAGGGCAACTTCGTGCGCGACATCGTCAAGCTGGACGACCAGCCCATGAGCCTGGGCGCGCTGTCCAACTCCATCCTGCGGGGCTACCGCGTGGCCATGACCGAGCCCAAGGGGCCGGTGTACCTGTGCTTCGACCTCGACCTGCAGGAATCCCGACTGCCGGAGGCCATGGCCGCGGGCATGCCGGCGCCCGACCGCTTTCGCCCGCCGGTGCCGCTCCAGGCCGAGCAGGGCGCCATCGAGGAGGCCGCGGCGTGGCTGTGCGACGCGCAACACCCGTTGATCATCGCCGACTACATGGGGCGAAATCCCCAGTCCATGCTCTCGCTGGTGGAGCTGGCCGAAGAGCTCGGGGCCGCGGTGGTGGACCGGGGCGCGCGCCACAACTTCCCGAACACGCACCCGCTGGACCTGAGCGGCAGGGAAAAGGAGTTGGTGGCGGAGGCGGACGTGATCCTCGGGCTCGACGTCATGGACCTCTACGGCGCGCTGCACCGGCACGACGCCAGGACCCAGACCTCCGCGCCCGCGTTCCAGCCCGGCTGCAGGATCATCAACGTGACGCTGGCGGACTTCGCCATCAAGAGCTGGTCCACGGAGTTCATGGAGCTGTCGCCCGTGGACCTGCCGATCCTGGCCGACACCAAGGTGTTCGTGCCCGCCCTGACAGAAGCGGTGCGGCGCCGGGGCGGCCCCGAGAAGTCCGTGAAGGAGGACCGCTGTCGGGCGCTGGAGCGGCGCCACCGGGAGATCCGCGAGGAGAGCCAGACCATGCTGCGCAAGCGCTGGGACGAGCGTCCCATCTCGCCGCCGCGCATGTCCCAGGAGATCTGGGAGGTCATCAAGGACGAGGACTGGACGCTGGTGGCGGGTTCCTTCCGCGGCTGGCCGCGGCGCCTGTGGGACTGGGAGAAGCCCAACGCGTTCCTGGGCGGCTACGGCGGCGGCGGCCTGGGCTATGCGCCCGGCGCGTCGGTGGGCGCGGCCCTGGGCCTCAAGGACAGCGGCACCGTGTGCATCGACCTGCAGCGCGACGGCGACCTGCTGTTCACCAACAGCGCGCTGTGGACCGCGGCCAGCTACAGCGTGCCGCTGCTCATGATCATGACCAACAACCGCACCTACTACAACGACGAGGAGCACCAGGAGCGGGTCGCCCTCGCGCGCAGCCGCCCGGTGGAGAACAAGGGCATCGGCATGCGCATGGAGACCCCGCCGGTGGACTTCGCCACCCTGGCCAAGTCCTTCGGCGTGTACAGCGAGGGCCCGGTGGAGGACCCCGCGGACATCCAGCCCGCGGTCCGGCGCGCGCTGGCCGTGGTCAAGGAAGAACGCAAGCCGGCACTGGTGGATGTGATCATACAGTCGATCTGAAGGTACGATACGAACCATCGTTTCCCCGGAACAGGCTGCGAACAAAGTCGTGAGACAGGGACCCAACGAAACGTCATTCCCGCGGAAGCGGGAATCCAGGGGTGGTGGCGGGGCGCTA
>CAZFIU010000072.1:0-13511 GCA_964519455.1 uncultured Syntrophobacterales bacterium | reverse complement strand
GTTGTCGCGCAGGTAGTCGAAGCCGAACTCGTTGTTGGTGCCGTAGGTGATGTCGGCCCGGTAGGCCTCCTGGCGCGTGACCGGCCGCAGGTTCAGGTAGCGGTAGTCCTTGGTGATGTAGGTGGGGTCGAACCGGTAGCTGGCGTCGTGGACGATGGAAGCCACCGACAGCCCCAGGGCGTGGTAGATGGGACCCATCCACTGGACGTCGCGCCGCGCCAGGTAGTCGTTGACCGTGATGAGGTGTACGCCCTTGCCGGTGAGCGCGTTCAGGTAGAACGGCAGGGTCGCCACCAGCGTCTTGCCCTCGCCGGTCTTCATCTCGGCGATCTTGCCCTCGTGCAACACCATGCCGCCGATGAGCTGGGCGTCGAAGTGGCGCAGTCCGATGGTGCGCCGCGACGCCTCACGGGTGGCCGCGAACGCCTCCGGCAAAAGGTCGTCCAGGGCCTCGCCGTCCCCCAGCCGCCGCCGGTACTCGTCGGTCTTCTCCCGCAGCTCCGCGTCCGTCAGCTTCTCGAACTCCGGCTCCAGCCCGTTGATGTGCTCCACCACCGGCCTGAGCCGCTTGACCTCCCGGTCGTTCTTGGTGCCGAAGACCTTCTTGACGAAGTTGCTGGCGAACATTGCCTCAGGATAGCGATTCCGGGGACGGGATGCAATTTTCGGGAAATGGATGCCCGAAATCTCGCCGGTGGACGAGTCATCAATGACTAGGCCCCAGGGGACCTGTCTTCATGGGGTTTCCATGGGTCCATGTGTTGCGGGTTGGCGGAACGCCTGAGCCTGAGCTCCCGCCAAGTACAGCGGTACACCGCAGAGCTCTAAGCCGCCGGACTCGTCCAGCGGACCGAAAGGCGAGCTAGCCACGGTGGAAAGCTCACCAATCTCTACGACCTCAGTGGTTTGGTAAACCGACTGAAGGAACTTGAGCCCGAATTTAGAGAAGTGGAGAAGAATGTCAGATCCGATCGCAAGGCCGTGTCGCGACGAGGATACAAGCCGAACAGAGAGACCCAGAAAAGCTGAACCCCGGGCGCATACCGAGAGGCAGAGGCGTATCCGGGGTTTACGAGGTAAGGATGTCAGAGTGTGCATAGGCATTGCAGGCGCGGATGTCCTCCGGCTCCAGGCCGGGGTAGTCCTCCAGAATCTCTTCGTGGGAAACGCCCTGGGCCAAGAGGCTCAGGATCAACTCCACGGAAACCCGCATGTCGCGAATAATCGGCTTTCCGCCGAATATGTCCGGCCGCGCGGTGATTCGCTTGAGTAGTTCGTCTTCCGTTTTCACCGCTCTTCCTCCATTGTGCCGAGGGCGCTGTACAGCATTACACGGTTCCCACCAACTCGTTTCCGAGCTCCTTGCCGCAGCTCGGGAAGTAGCCGAATACCTGGTCCCAGACCTCGCGGGTTTCCATACACAGGTAGATGGGCACCAGTGGGGCGGCGTCGCGGATCCAGTGGCGCATCTTGCGGTACATGGCCACGCGCAGGGGCTGGAAGTAGCGCATCTTGCCGTCGGGGCACGGCACCTGCTCGCCGGAGAGGATGCCGGTGGCGGGGAAGCGTTGACGCATCACGCGCTTCAGCGAGGGCGTCGTGCGCAGCACGCCCATGCTGGTCCAGGCCATGCGGCGGTGGTCAAGGCGGGCGAATATCCGGTGCAGCAGGTCGCGGTAGTCTTCTTCCCATCCGGGGTATTCCACCATGGGGTCGAAGTGGAAGCCGAGCTTGTAGCCGGCCTGCTGGCAGCGCCAGGCGGCCGCCAGGCGCTCTTCGAGGGAGGCGGTGAGGCCCTCGTCCGCGTCGATGACGGCCTGGGGGTTCATGGACCAGGAGACCACTACCCGCTCTTTCGGGTCGAGGCCGAGCAGGCTTTGGACATGGTCGCTCTTGGTCTTGAGCTCCAGCAGCGCGTTGGGCTGCTCGGCGAAGAACGGGACGGTGGCGGCGGCGAAGCCGATGAGGGGCTCCAGCGCCAGACTGTCGGTGATCTCGCCGGTGCCGATGCGGAAGAGGAAACCCGGGTGCTTCGCCAGCAGGTCGCGGGTCTCCGCCAGGAGGTCGTCGACGTTGCTGAACACCTTGAGGGCCGGGTTTTCGGCGAGATAGTCCTGCAGGTAGCAGTAGCTGCAGTCCATGGGGCAGTTGCTGGCGAAGTTGATGATGAAGTAGTTGCAGCACACTTGGCCGTCGCTGCCTGGGCAGGCCTTGAGGAACCTGCCCTTGTGGCGCATGAGCAGGAGGTCGCGCTTGCCACGGGTGATGGGGTCGGCGGCGCCGTCCCGCTCGGCCCGGTAGCGCTGGGGATCGGGCACGGTGACGAAGGGCACGCCGGGCAGGGCGCTCCGCAGGTTGTCGAAGATCACCGACCCCTCGGAACCGCTCTCCACGATGACCCTGTCAGGCCGATACGTCTGCAACTTCTTTCCCCTCCATGAGCGAGAACAGCTCGATTGCCGCATCGTCGCCGGCCAGGGACTCCAGTTCACGGGCCAGACGGGCCAGCGCCTCCGCGCTGCCGGCCTGCAACTCCACCGTGAGGCCGCCTTCGAGGCCCGGCGCCACGGCGATGCGAATGCGCGGGTCGAGCTTGAGGCGGCGGAGCCGGACGCGGACTTCGTCCTCGGTGCGGGTGAGACGCGGGTAGCGCAGCCGGCGGAGCGCCTCCTTGGCGTGCTTGAGCCTGTCGTTGCGGCCCATGCGGTTGTCGGACAGGGTCGGAGCGAGTTCCTTGCGGTCGATTATGGCGGCGATGGAGCAGCCGTCCCGCAACGATATCTCCACGCACCAGTCCAGGAAGTCGTTGAAGTGGTTGCCGCCGAGCCGCAGGCCGCGCGAGAGATCGAGGAGCGCCCGCTGGTCTCCCTCGGACAGGGCCAGCCAACGCTCGACGGCCTGGGCGTGGATGCCGCGCTCACGGGCGTAGTTGGCGATGTCTTCGCGCACTGCCATTTCGTCCACTCTCCCCAAGGATTCCGCCTTCAAAACCGTGCCCGAACTCCCAAGGCAACGACCCTTCTTCTCGTCATTCCCGCGGAAGCGGGAATCCAGGGGTGAGGGGCGTGGCGCCTCATTGCCCGGCCTCACCCCGCCTGGATTCCCGCTTCCGCGGGAATGACTCGTTGGGGTGTGGCGGGATTCCGCAACTAACAGAGATCATTGAACAAGAAGCGGCGTGTCTGCACGGCCCGATACCCGCCGCAGCCGCTCCTCGTACTCTCGCGCCAGGGCTTCGTGGCCGCGCTTGCGGAACCCCTGGGCGAGAATCGTAACCTTTTTCGCCATGGCCTCCAAGGCCCATCCGGTCTTGTCCTCCTCCAGGCCCGCCTCGATGAGCTTGGCGATGGACCGGACGCGGAAGCGGTCGAGTCCCCACGTGGAGCGGGAGAGCTGGTCCGCGTGTCCTCCCCGCTTGGTGACCAGCGCCTCGGGGATCAGCGGGATCTCGGTGTCCTTGGCGATGCGCAGCCACAGGTCGTAGTCCTCGCACACCGGAAGCGACTCGTCGAAGCCGCCCACGCGCTCGAAGAGGCCGCGCCGCATCATCGCCGCCGAAGGGCTCACCAGGCAGAGATCGAGGCTGGCGCGAAAGATGTCGCCGGAGGGCTTGCGGTGTTTGTTCCTCGGGTTCACGCGCACGCCGTTGCGTATCCAGATTTCGTCGGTCTGGCAAATCTCAACGCCGGGGTCGGATTCCATAAGGTCGAGTTGACGCTCTATCTTGCGCGGGTGCCAGAGATCGTCGGAGTCGAGGAAGGCCAGGTACTCTCCCGAGGCCCGGCGAGCCCCGCTGTTCCGGGCGGCCGCCACGCCGCGCCGGCCTTGGTTCAGCACCGTAACCCGCGAGCCGTAGTCTCGCAGGCGCTTGGGGGTCTCGTCCGTGGAGCCGTCGTCGACGACGATCAGCTCGTAGCCGGCCACGGTCTGGGCAAGGACCGACTCGATGGCCTCGCCGAGCAGCGGCCAGCGGTTGTAGGTGGGGATGACGACGCTGACGAGCAAACCGGGCTCCTTCACCTTGCGCACCGGGAACGTCACCCGAGGTACCGGGTCAGGAACAGCGACAGCTCGGGGACGTAGGTGATGATCAGGAGCGCCGCCACGTTGATGACGATGAACGGGGCGAGCCCGGGGTAGAGGCTCTTCAGCGGCGCCTTGAACAGCGCCTGGGTGACGAAGATGTTGAGACCGAAGGGCGGCGTGAACATGCCGACGGCGAGGTTCACTGTCATGATGATGCCGAAGTGGACCAGGTCCACGCCGATGGCGACCGCGATGGGTGCCAGCAGCGGCGTCAGCACCAGGATCGCGGAGGCGGGATCGAGCAGGCAGCCCACGAACAGCAGGAAGACGTTGATGGCCAGCAACAACATCCACGGCGGGAGGTCCATCTCCCGGATCGTCCCGACCATGCTTTGCGGCGCGCCGCTGATGGTCAGGAGCTGCGAGAAGACCCCGGCCGCGGTCACGATGATCAGCACCTGGGCCGTCAGGTACATGGAGTTGACGGAGACTTCCCAGATCCCCTTCCAGCCGATGTCGCCGTAGATGAAACGCGTGACCACGATGGCGTAGACGCAGGCGATGCCGGCCGCCTCGGTGGGAGAGAAGACGCCCGCGTAGATGCCCCCGAGGATGATGACGGGCATGCCCAATGCCCACACGCCCTCCCGGCTGGCCGCCAGGAACCCCCGGAAGGAGAACCCCGAGGCTTCGCGTATCCCGTGCCTCACCGCGAACGCGTAGATGTAGGCCGCCATCAGCAACGCCATGAGGATGCCGGGAACGATGCCGGCCACGAACAGCAGCACCACCGATTCCTGCGCCGACACGCCGTAGAGGATCATCCCGATGGACGGCGGTATCACGATGGCGATGGAGCCGGACGAGGTCAGAAGGCCGGTGGCGAACTTCTCGTCGTAGCCGGCGTCCCGTAGCGGCCGGTAGAGCAGCCGCCCGACCGCGGCCACCGTGGCGGGGCTGGAACCGGAAATGGCGCCGAAGACGGTGCAGGTCCCCACCGCGGTCAGCGCCAGGCTGCCGCGGACGCCGCCGATGACGGCGAGGACCCAGGCGACGATGCGCCGTGAGATGCCGCCGCGCCCCATCAGGTCGCCGGCGAAGATGAAGAACGGCACCGCCATGAGGGCGAACTTGTCCACGCTGTCGAACATCTTGATGTGCACCGCCGTCGCCGGGATCGGCGCGAACAGCAGCAGTACGATGGCGGAAGTGGCCAGCAGGATGACGAAGATCGGAAATCCCAGGAGCAGCAGGACCACCGGCACGACGGCCATCATCCATTCCACGAGATCATCCTCTGGTTAGCGTCGCGTCCGGTTGATCGCCATGACGCTGGCTGGTCCCTTCGTCGTCGGTTCGTGTTTACCCGGCGAGCCGCGCGCCGGCGCGAAGCCCGCCCCTACCGCTCCCCGGAGTCCTCGCCGCCATATGGCTCCACGATCTCGCGGGCGAACTCCCCCGTCACGTAAGAACGGAAACGCACCGCCACCGCCAGGAACATGAGCACGAAGCCCAGCAGCAGCGCGAAGTGCGGAATCACCATGGGAATTTCGGCGACGACGCTGCGCTGGCCGAAGTTCCACACGAGCTTCACCACGGTCCAGGTCTGGGGAACCACGAAGACGCACACGGCCAAGAACGAAAGCGCGGCGACGGCGTTGACGATCTGCTTCCAGGGCGAGGGCAGCAGGATGGAGAAGAAGTCCATCTTGAGGTGCCGCCCGTCGAAGGAAACGAGGACGGCGCCCATGAAGACCGTCCAGACCATGATATAGACCATGGCCTCGTCGGCCCAGATGACCGGCTGGAGGAAGACGTACCGCCCGATGACGTTGGCGAAGTTGACGGCGATGCCGGCGAGGATCAGCACGCCGACCACGATCCGCGGCACCGTCACGATGAGGAAACGGAGAGGCGCCGGGACGTCATTCCTCGACATGAACCCCTCCGCGCCCGGGCGCGGCGCCATGCCTCGTCAGGAAAGTGCGGGAGCCGGCGAGAAGCGCGCTGTCTGACGATGGCTCAGCCGCCACGGGTCCGGTTCGCCGCCTCTTTCATGACGCGGTAGGTCTCGAGCACCGCCGGACTGTCCTTGAGCACGTCGTCGCCCACCGTGGAAAGGCGCTTGCGCAACTCCGCCTGGTCCTCGGGCGACAGCTCCGCCAACTCGCCGCCGGCCTTGACCCAGATGCTGTACATGCGCTCGACGAACTTGAGGGTCCAAGCCTGGTTGAGCGGGTCGGTGGCCAGCGCCTGGTCCAGGATCGCCTTTTGGAGGTCGGCCGCCAGCTTGTCGAACCACACCTTGCTGACGAAACGGCCGCTGCAGATCAGTCCCTCCCCGGGCCTCAGCACGTACTTGGCGATACGCTGGTACTTGAAGGGCACGAAGATGGTGATGCCCGCCTTGTTGCCGTCGATGGTCTTCTGCTGGATCGCCGGGACTACTTCGGACAGCGGCATGGGCACGCCCGCGCCGCCCAGCCGGCGCAGGGTCTCGATCTCCAGCTTGCTGCCGAAGACCCGGAGCTTGCGGCCCTTGAAATCGGAAAGACTGCGGATCGGGGTCGAGGTGGCGTAATCCGTGGGCGCGTCGCAGGTCATGCTGACGAGCTTGAGCCCCTTGGCGTCGCCGATGGACCAGTACGCTTTCTTGAACGCGGCATCGTGCACGGTGCGGAAACCGTGCATGAGATCCTCGAAGATGCCGGGAGCCGACAGCACCCCGAAGCGCGGGTCCACGCCGGACAGGAACGCCGGCGGCGTCATCACCATCTCGATGGTGCCGAGCTGGACGCCCTGCACCATGGCCGGTATCGCCCCGAGCTGGCTCAGTGGATAGACCTCCACCTTGATGCGGTCGCCGACCCTCTCGGCGAGGCCGGCCTTGAAGGTGTCGGCCCAGTCGTCGTACGCGCCCTTGGTGGTCGCGTGCCCGATCTTCATGGTGACGGGTTGCGCGGCGACGGACGCGGTTACCAGCAGGCAGGCCGTGAGCATCACGGCCGAACAAGAGAGACTCAGACGCGGGTTCAACATCATCGACCTCCCGTAAGGCAGTGGTTGGGGACGGGACGCGATTACACCACACAACACCCCGTGGCGACAAGACGCGGCGGGTCGGGAAAACGCGGCGTGGAGCCGGCGAGTTCCGGACGGCGGCGGCGCGACCTCCGCGGTGTCTACACGAAGCCCTCCATCTTCTTGAAGAACTGGTTCACCATCATTTTGCCCACGCCCCCGAGCATGCGCTGGCCCACGCCGGCGATGAGGCCGCCGATCTTGGCATCCGTGCTGTAACGCAACGTGGTGCCCGCGTCGCCGTTGTCCTCCAGGTCGATGACCAGGTCCCCTTGCATGAAGCCGGGGCCGCCGGAGCCCGATCCACTCAACACGTAGTGGCTCGGAGCCTGCCGGTCCTTGATCGCCACCTTGGCCTTGTAAGTACCCTTGACCGCGGCGATGCCGACCTTGACCGTGGCCTCGAACTCGTCCGGGGCGACCTCCTCCATGCCTTCGCACCCGGGCATGCACTGGGCCATGACCTTGGGGTCCTGCAGGATCTCCCAGATGCGCTCTCGCGGGGCCTTGAACTCATAGCTGCCTTCGATCTTCATGCACTCCTCCTAGAGAATCTTGCACCGGCTATCTTAGCAGCATATGCGTGAACGCAAAAAGGGGGCGAGTCGCACCGGACTCACCCCCTTCCGTTTCATGCGGCCATCCCGGCGAGACACGGCCGCGAGGCCGCTCGCTCAAGTCCAGCCACGCCGAAGGTCTACAAGCTACTTCGGGAGGGCCTTCTCGAACACCGCCGCGTTGGTCTGGATCAGCTCGAACATGGTCTGGAGCTCCGGCAACCAGTCGTCGCCGTAGATGGGCGCGGTCTTGGCCCTCATGCTCTTGAAGGACGCCTGGGTCTCGGGGTCCTCCATGGCCTCGCGGAATGCCTTGATGAGGACCGCCATGCGGTCCTTGGGCATTTTCGGGGGCGCGGCCACCACGCGGTTGGCCGCGAGTACGCTCAACTGCGGGAACCCTAGCTCGCCCACGGTGGGCACGTCCGGGTATCTGGGGTCCCGCTTCTTGAGATAGACCCAGTTCGGGACCATCTTCCCGTCCTTGATGTAGGCCATCTGACCCGGGGAATCCAATCCCAAAGCGCGGGCATGGCCTTCGCCCCGCACGATGGCCATGTTCGACGCCGGCGCCCCGGCATAGCCCATGATGAACTTCGGCTTGAACTTCATGGTCGCGGCCGTGAGCGCGGCATTGGTCCAGCCGGTGGTGCCGTACCCCGATTCGGTGATGAGCACTTCCTTCGCCTGCTGGTAGTCCTCGAGCGTGCGGAGGTTGTACTGTTTGCCGGACGCCCAGACATACGGTGCCGCGGAGATGCGGCCGATCCAACTGAACTCCCTCAGCTTGTACTGCACCTCCTTGAACAACTGGCTGACGATGGCGCCGGGCAGGTTGACGATGCCGATGGTGTAGCCGTCGGGCTTGGCCGCGGACAGCAGGTTCCACGAGACGATGCCCCCGGCGCCCGGCACGTTCCGGATGATGATGTTGACGCCCAGCTTCTTCCTCATGACCCGGGCCACCGCCCGGCTGTGCAGATCGAATCCGCCTCCCGGGGCGGCATTGATCAGCCAGGTAAGGGTCTTGTTCGGGTACTTGTCACCGTCGGCCGCGAAAGTGCCTTGCGCGACCGTCACAACGAGGAAGGCCGCCGCCAAAACGGCCAAACAGGATCGACGTATCATGTTGCCTCCTAGCGTTTCGAGAATGTGCTGGAAAATCGCCTGCTTCCGCGAATTTGAAAGCCGCGAAGCTATCATGGCGCGGCATCGCGTGTCAACGGCGGGGGCGCCGGAGGCGGTCCGGCGCCGATGCACTCGCGTCCGGAGAGCCGGGCGGATCGATGTCCGCGCGGCTGTCCGAAGAACCCGGCGTGCGACGAACAACCCGGCGTGCGACCCAGGTCGTCATTCGAGATCGTTCAGTCCGTGTTTGTTTGACATTCCGTGCGTTTCCTGGTGCTCTACAAAACGGTTTGCCACAATCGGCCCACACTGCCCGCCAGCCCGCGGGCCAATCCGCAACGAAGCAGGCCACCCGCCAGGTGTCGCCCCTCCAATGGCTGGTGTACCGCGTATGGGAGGGGCTGTGGCGTTTGCTCGTCCAGGTCATGCGGGTGATGCCGCCGCGCTGGTTCATGCGCCTTTCCGCTCCGGTGCTCAGGTGCCTGGCCATGTGCGCGGTCTCGCGCCGGCGCATCGTCGCGGTGATGGACGCGGCCTTCGGAGACGCGTACACCCCGGCGGCCAAGCGCGGGCTGGCGCGCGGAGTGCAGCATCGGATCGCGGAGAACATCCTCGCTTGCCTCGTGCAGATGGGCTATCCCGAGCGGCTGCCGGGAGTCCTCGACGTGCACGGCCGGGAACACCTGGAAACGGCCCTCGCCAAGGGGCGCGGCGCCATCGCGTTGAGTTTCCACCTGGGCAACTTCCTGCTCCTCGCCGCCGCCATGGGAGTGGCCGGGCAGCCGGTCCACAGCCTGATGCGATTCCTCGACGACGAACGGCTGATGAACCTGGTCCTGCACCACAGCCGCTCGTTCTTCACCGAGCTTGTACCGTCCCTTCCACGCCGCGAGGCGGTCAAACGCATCCTGGGCATTCTCCGTGACAACGGCACCGTCCTGATGCTGGCGGACAACCTCAAGCGCGGCGAACTGGAGACCACCCTGTTCGGCCAACCCGTGCGCACGGCCCGAGGCGCCGTGAGCCTCGCCCTGCGCACGCGCGCGCCGGTGTTGCCCGTCTACCTCGTACGCGGCCATTCCGGGAGGCTGCGCCTGGTCATCGAACCGGAGATGGAGATGGAACGGACCGGGGATGTGGCCGCCGACCTCGCGGCGAACACCGGCCGCATCATGCGGCTTCTGGAGGATCTCGTCCGGCGCTACCCGGACCAATGGTACTGGCTCACCGTGAACCTGCCGCGGCGGGACCGTGCATCGTCGCCGAAGGACGTTGCCGACCCCACGACGCAATGATAGATTCGTACAGTTCCCGTGGAACAGCCTCCGATGAGGATCGGAGACAGGCTTTCGCGGGTTTGTCGAGGAAGCACTCGGTGGCGGCAGACAGAAAAGGAGTCACTCATGCAAGGCGGATCCGATGGCCCCTGGGGCCGGCGGCGGCAGAGCGGACCTGATTGGGAAGACCTGTTGTCACGGTTGCCGGAGTTGCCCGGTTTCCTGAAGTCGGGGGTGCCCTTCCTCATCGCCGCGGCCATCGCCGTCATCTGGCTGGCCAGCGGCTTCTACACCATCCAGCCCGGGGAGGAGGGGGTGGTGACGCGCTTCGGCAAGGTGACGCGCATCGCCACCGCCGGCCTCAACTACCACATCCCGTGGCCCATCGAGGAGTTGCGCAAGGTCAACGTGGCGGAGATCCGCCGCCTCGAGGTGGGCTTTCGCAGCAACGCGGTACGCCCAAACCTGGTGCGTCTCATCCCGGCCGAATCCTTGATGCTGACGGGCGACGAGAACATCGTCAGCGCGCAGCTCACCGTTCAGTACCGCATCAAGGAACCCGAGAAGTTCCTGTTCAACCTGCGGGATCCGGTGAACACGCTGCAGGCGGCCACCGAGGTGGCGCTGCGCAGCCGGGTGGGCAACACCACCATCGAAGAGGTCCTGACAGTGGGCCGTGACCGGGTGCAGAACGAGACGCAGGTATTCCTGCAAGAGCTGATGGACACCTACCAGTCCGGCATTCAGATCACCGAGGTCAAGCTCCAGACCGTCGAGGCCCCGCGCGAGGTCAAGGACGCCTTCGACGAAGTGGTGCGGGCGCGCGAGGACCGCGAGAAGCTCATCAACCAGGCCCGTGGCTACCGCGAGGACCTCATCCCCAAGGCCCGAGGCGAAGTCCAGGAAATCCTCCAGGCGGCCGAGGCCTACAAGCAGGAGCGGACGCTGAAGGCCACGGGCGACGGAGCGCGCTTCACCTCGGTGCTGACCGAGTACCGCAAGGCCCCCCAGGTGACCCGTGAACGCATGCACCTGGAGGCCATCGAGCGCGTGCTCCCCAAAGTCGACAAGATCATCCTGGACGCCCAGGGGGCCAAGAACGTCGTGCCGCTGTTGCCCCTCAGGGGCATGCCGGGCTTTCCCGGAACGGGAGGCAATCAATGAACCGGTCCTACATCACCGGCATCCTCGTCGGCGCGGTCGTGGTCGTACTGCTGTTTCCGCCCGTGCGCCCGTTCTTCGTGGTGGGCGAGTGGCAGCAGTCCATCGTCACCCAGTTCGGAAAGTTCAAGCGGGCGGTGCGGGAGCCGGGGCTTCACTGGAAGACCCCGCTGGTGGAAGACGTCACCATGTACGAACGGCGCATCCTCGCCAGCGACGCGCAGCCCAGGGACTACCTGACCCTGGACAAGAAACGCGTGGTGGTGGACCACGTGACGCGGTGGCAGATCAGCGATCCCTTCCAGTTCTTCAAGACCGCCCTGACCGAGCAACGGGGACGGTTGCTGCTGGACGACATCGTGTTCTCCGAGTTGCGGCAGGAGCTGGCGTCGCGCAACTTCGCCGACATCATCGCGGGCCAGCGGGAAGCCGCCATGGAAGCGGTGGCCGAGCGCTCCGCCGAGAAGGCCAAGAGTGAATACGGCGTCACCGTGGTGGACGTCCGGGTGAAACGCGCGGACCTCCCCTCGGAGGTCCAACAGAGCGTGTTCGAGCGCATGCGCGCGGAGCGCGAGCGCATCGCCAAGCGCTATCGCTCCGAGGGCGAGGAGGAGTCCAAGAAGATCCGCGCCCAGACCGACAAGGAAAAGACCATCCTGCTGGCGGAAGCCTACCGGGAGAGCCAGACGCTTCGCGGCGAGGGCGACGGCACCGCCACGGCCATCTACGCCGATTCCTACGGACAGGACCCCGAGTTCTACAGCTTCACCCGGAGCCTGGAAGCATACGAGAAGTTCCTGCCGGAAAAGAGCACGGCCATCCTGTCCGAGGGGTCGCAGCTCTTCCGGCACCTGGTGAGCGCGCAGATCGGCGAGTTGCCGGCGGCCGCCCCACCGGTGGAACCTCCCCAGGTATCCAGCACCCCGGTGGACGAACCGCCGCCCGCCAACGCGAGTGAGCCGTTGCCGCCGACGACGGATGCCGGCGCCAACGTGGGCGAAGCCACACCGTAGTCCTGAACACGCGGAAGGCATCACCGCCCCGGACCGACTCGTGGCACCCCCCACCCGTTCGTCCGGCGCCTGCCGAAGCCGAGCGAAGACGCAGCACCCGGAGGAAGAGCATGAAGATCGAGAGTCTTGGCAACTTCGAGCGCGTGGACCGGAACGCCGAGGTGATGGACACGCCCTACGACCGCTGGGTCGTATCCCAGGGAGTGGACGTGATCCGGGGCTACTTCGTCCAGGACCTCAAGGAAGTGCCGATGAAGTGGTGGGACCGCAAGGGCGGCCACGGCGTCTACATCAACCTGGAGGGCGCCGGCTACCTGGACGACGCCTTCGTGGTGTCCATCCCCCCGGGCAAGAGCCTCAATCCAGAAAAGCACATCTACGACGAACTCGTCTACGTGCTCTCCGGCAGCGGCGCCACCACCCTGTGGCAGGGTGACGGCAAGGGCCAGAGCTTCGAGTGGCAGGAAGGAAGCCTGTTCGCCATCCCGGTGAACGCCACCTACCAGCACTTCAACGGCTCCGGCGACCGGGAGGCCAAGCTGCTGGGCGTCACCAACGCGCCGCTGGTCCACAACATCTTCCACAACGTGGACTTCGTGATGGACAACCCCTACGTCTTCCGGGACCGCTTCGGTGACGACCAGGACTTCCAGGGCCACGCGCGCCTGTACAACGACCGGGTGTTGGAGAGCAACTTCATCCCCGACGTGGGCAACATCGAGCCCATCGCCTGGGAGGCGCGCGGCAAGGGCAGCCGGACGGTATTCTTCGAGCTGGTCAACAGCCACATGGGCGCCCACGTCTCCGAGTTCCCGGTGGGGCGCTACAAGAAGGCGCACCGCCACGGACCCGGCGCCCACGTGATGATCCTGTCAGGGGAAGGCTATTCGCTCATGTGGCCCGAAGGCGAGGAGAAGCAGCAGTTCATCTGGAAGCCCGGCTCCCTCGTGGTGCCCCCCGAGGGCTGGTTCCACCAGCACTTCAACTCCGCCCCCCAGCCGGCCCGCTACCTCGCCCTCAAGATGCTCAGCCGCATGTTCAAGCTCGTCCCCGGCCCCATACAGTCCGACGTCCCGCTCAACCAGGGCGGCTGGCAAATCGAGCACGAGGACGAAGACGACGACGTCATCCAGCTCTTCGTCGACTCCTGCGGCGCCTCCGGCGCCAAGGTCGACATGCCCCACATACTGGAGCGGCACGGGGCGGCGTAGCGCTTGTTCAATGATTTCTGTTAGTTACGGAATCCCGCTACACCCCAACGAGTCATT
>CAZFIU010000071.1:0-14366 GCA_964519455.1 uncultured Syntrophobacterales bacterium | reverse complement strand
CGACATGTTGCATAACCAATTGAATTTGTTCGATAATTTGACCGGACAATAGTGGAACATGCTATTTGTTTTCATATCAATGACGATTCAGGGGGTGGTGCCGTTTCGTGTCCGCGCAGCGTTTTGACGCATCCTGTACTGCGGGAACGACGACTCGGGACGTGTGTGCCGATCTGGACACACCCTCCGGGAAGCTGTTAAGGTCTGCTGTCGCGGACGGCCCCGCGGACGACCTCCCGTGGCGGCCGCTTTCATCCCATGGAGAAATTCGACCTCACCATCATCGGCGGCGGCATCGTGGGGCTGGCCACGGCCATGCGCATGGCGCGGGAGCATCCCGGTCTGCGTTGCGCGCTCCTGGAGAAGGAGCCGGAGCTGGGGATGCACCAGACCGGCCACAACAGCGGCGTGCTCCACTCGGGCATCTACTACCGGCCGGGCTCGGTGAAGGCGCGCACCTGCGTGGGCGGCAAGAAGGCGCTGCTGGAGTTCTGCGACGAGCACCGCATCCACTACGACCTGTGCGGCAAGGTCATCGTGGCCACCCGTCCGGAGGAATTGCCGCGCCTGGACGAGTTGAACCGGCGCGCCGAGGCCAACGGCGTCGACGGCGTGCGCATGATCGGCCCCGAGGAGCTGCGGGAGATCGAGCCCCACTGCACCGGCCTCAAGGCACTCCATGCCCCGTTCACCGGCATCATCGACTTCGGCGACGTGGCGCGGGCCTACGCACGGCTCTTCGAGGCGGCCGGGGGCGCCATCCGCACCTCCTGCGAGGTGACCGGCATGACCCGGTCGGGCGGCGGGCTGGTCATCGAGACCTCGCGTGACGCGCTGGAGACGCGCACGCTCATCAACTGCGCGGGCCTTTTCGTCGACCGGGTGGCGGCAATGACGCCCGGGTTCGCGGAAAGCGTGAGCGGCGGCATAGACGAGCCCGTGCGCATCGTGCCGTTCCGCGGCGAGTACCACCGCCTCAAGCCGGAGAAACAGGGATACGTCAAGGGGCTCGTGTACCCGGTGCCCGACCCCCAGTTCCCCTTCCTCGGGGTTCACTTCACCCCCACGGTCCACGGCCGGGTGGAGGTGGGCCCCAACGCGGTGCTGGCGTTCGCGCGCCAGGGCTACCGGCAGAGCGACGTCAACCTGCGGGACCTGTACCAGGTCTTCACCTACGGCGGGTTCTGGGCCATGGCGCGGAAGCACTGGAAGACCTCGCTGCCGGAGCTGCGCCGGTCCTTCGACAAGCGCGCGTTCACCCGCGAATTGCAGCGCCTGATCCCCGCCATCCAGTCGAACGACCTGGTTTACAGCGGCGCGGGCGTGCGTGCCCAGGCGGTGTCGGCCAGCGGCAAGCTGGTGGACGACTTCGTCATCGCCGAGTCCGAGGGCGCCGTGCACGTGCTCAACGCTCCTTCCCCCGGCGCCACCTCTTCCCTGGGCATCGCCGACGCCATCTGCGAAACCGCGTCGCGGCATCTGGCATCGTGAGACCCCGTGAAGACGGCGTCCTTCCTCCCAGCCCCGCCTGGATTCCCGCCCCCGATCGGGGTCGAGGGCAAGCTTCCGCGGGAATGGCGATCCGAGGGATCTGTGCCGCACGAGTTTTGACACAGCCTGGAAAGCGGGATTCCAGGGGTCGGGAGGGGGCAAACGGCCGTATTCCAGTTTAGCCCGTACAAGGAGACATTCATGCTCATCCAGTACAAGGGGCAGCGCCCCAGGGTTTCGCCGGAGGCGTTCATCGCTCCCACCGCGGTGCTTATCGGCGACGTCACCGTGGAGGCCGGAGCCAGCATCTGGTTCGGCGCCGTGCTCCGCTCCGACGAGAACCAGAACCCCATCGTCATCGGCGCCAGGACCAGCATCCAGGACAACTGCGTGATCCATTCCGGCGAGGGCGCGGTGATCATCGACGAGGACGTGACCGTGGGGCACGCCGCCATCATGGAAGGCGCCACCATCCGCCGTTCCGCCATCATCGGCATGAACGCGACCCTGCTGGAGGACACCGAGATCGGCGAGGAGTCCCTCATCGCCGCCGGCAGCGTGGTGGTGCCGCACACCCGCATTCCCGCGCGCTGCCTGGCGGCCGGCAGTCCGGCCAAGGTCAAGAAGGAGATCGGCGGCGAGGCCCTGAACTGGATCAAGATGGGCTCGTCCACCTACACGGAGCTGTGCCGGAGCTATCTGGGCGGCGACTACAAGGTCGTCGGATGACGGCGTCCCCTACCGCTGGCACCGCGGGCAGTAGAACACCCCACGGTTGCCCACCCCGATGCGCTTGATGGGCGTCGCGCAGGTCCGGCAGGGCTCGCCCTTGCGGTCGTAGACCCGCAGGCGCCACTGGAAGCCGCCGCGCCGGTCGTTGCCGTCGCGGTAGTCCGACACCGAGCTGCCGCGCCAGCGGATGGCCTCGCGCAGGAGCGCGGGGATGGCGCGCACGAGTTCTTCGGTGAGCGCGCGCGAGACGCGGTGCCCCCGGCGGGTGGGGCGCACCCGCGTGCGGTGAAGCACTTCGTTGATGTAGATGTTGCCGAGGCCGCAGACGATGCGCTGGTCGAGCAACAGGTCGCGGATGCTCCGCCGCGAGCGGTGCAGCATCGGGTAAAGGTAGCCGGCGGTGAAACGCCGGTCCAGGGGATCGATTCCGAGGCTCGCCAGAGGCGGCCACGCCGCCGCCTCCCCTTCCGGCAGGACCACGCACATGCCGAAGCGGCGCGGGTCGTTGTACCGCAGCTCGCCCCCGTCGCTCAGTCCGAACACGATGTGATCGTGCTTCTCCAGGGACGCGCCGCGCGGCCGGAACACCAGCTTGCCCGACATCCCCAGGTGTGCAACCCACGTCCAGCCGCCGTCCAGCACCGCCAGGACGTACTTGCCCCGCCGGTTCACGGCCCGCACCGTCCGGCCTTCCAGGCGGGAACCGAAATCCGCGGCCACCGGCCGCCGCAGACGGCCATCGAGGACGCTCACCTCCACGATGCGCACGCCCCGGAGCCGCTCGTTCAGGGTGCGGCAGACGGTCTCCACTTCGGGCAGTTCAGGCATTTCCCCCGCTCGTCGCCGCGCGTCCGCCGATTACCCCAACGGTCCGGACGGTTCCCCGAACCGCGACGCCGGCGGCCACCCGCACTCCGGCCGCGATCCGTCTCAACGACCCGCCTCCCGCCCCTCCCTGAAGGCCCGCGCCAAACGGGCGAACTCATCGAGGTCCAGGGTTTCGGCGCGCCTCCGGGGATCGACATCCGCCTTCTCGAAAATGCCTTCGCCCGCGCCGCCGAAGAGACCGGCCAGGGCGTTGCCGAGCATTTTCCGTCTCTGGCCGAACCCGCCCCGTACCACCGCACGCAATTCCGGCATCTCTTCGGCGGGAAACGCCGGCGGATCGAGGAGTTCGATGCGCAGCAGCGTGGAATCCACCTTGGGCTTGGGAGTGAACGCCTCGGGCGCCACAGGCACCCTTTCGGTCACCCGGCCGTAGAGCCGCGACCACACCGACAGCGCGCCGTACGCGGGGGTGCCCGGCGCGGCCGTCAAACGGCGCGCCACCTCCTTCTGCAACATGACCACGAGGGTAGAGAAACGCCGCCCTTCCTCGAACAGGCGCAGCAGCACCGGGGCGGCCACGCTGTAAGGGAGGTTCGCCACCACCTTGACCTTGCCGGCGGGCAGGAAGCGGTCGAGATCGGCCTCCAGGACGTCGCCGTGCAGCAAGTGGAAGCCGGTGCACCCCCCCAACGGGCCATCGCCCAGCCATCGCGCCAGGAGAGGGTCCACCTCGATGCCCCACACCTCGCGCTCCGCCCCCACCAGGCGTCGGGTGAGGAAGCCCAGTCCCGGCCCCACCTCGAGGATGCGGTCGCGCTCGCCGAGCCCCACAAGCCGCACAATGGCTTCGATGACACGCTCGTGAACGACGAAGTTCTGGCCCCTTGCCTTGCTGGGCGTGAAGCCCAGCTCGCGCCAGGCGGCCCTTGTTTCCCGATACAGTGTCCCCATGGGGTCCTTCGACTCCGCTCGCCCCTGGACAGGCCCAGCCGTCGCTACGGTCGGGAAGAACCGTGATGACTCTCTCCGTGCGGTCCGTGTCCGCCCGGGGCGAAGGAATCTCCTCAGAGGGTCAGTGCCGGGTCGGCGTTGAGCCGGGGGCCGTCGCGGTCGCCGCCGGCCAGCCGATGGTTGCCCACCAGGGCCACCATGGCGCCGTTGTCGGTGCAGAAGCGCAGCGACGGGTAGTGCAGTTCCGCGCCGGCCTCCCGGGCCTTCTCCGTCATCTTGCCGCGCAGGCGGCTGTTGGCGGACACGCCGCCGCCGAGCACGATGCGGCGGATGCCGGTGTCGTCCACCGCCCTCAGGGTGGGCGCGATCAGCATGTCGACCACGGCTTCCTGGAAGCTCGCCGCGATGTCCGCCATGTCGTCGCGCCAGTCGTTCTTCCGCTTGCGCGTCAGATAGTGCCACACGGAGGTCTTGAGACCGCTGAAGCTGAAGTCGTAGGGGGTGCGCAGGCGCGCCCGCGGAAAGGCCACCGCGCGCGGGTCGCCCTGCTTGGCGAGGTCGTCGATGACGCGGCCTCCGGGGAACCCCAGGCCCATCATCTTGGCCACCTTGTCATAGGCTTCGCCAGCGGCGTCGTCCAGGGTCCCGCCCAGGTGCTCGTAGTCGCCGAAGGCGCGCACGAGGTAGAGCAGCGTGTGTCCGCCGGAGGCCACCAGCGCCAGGTACGGGAAGCTCACCTCCCGCTCCAGGAAGATGGACATCACGTGCGCTTCCAGGTGGTTGACCCCCACGTAGGGAATGCCGGAGCGGAAGGACCACGCCTTCACGAACGACAGCCCCACCAGCAGCGAACCGGTCAACCCGGGGCCGCAGGTGACGGCGAGGCCGTCGAGGTCTCCGGCCGCGACGCCGGCTTCGGTCAGCGCCTTGTCCACCATGGGCTGGATGGCGTGGATGTGCTGCCGCGAGGCCATCTCCGGGACGATGCCGCCATAGGGTGCGTGCACCGCGTCCTGGGACGAGACCAGATTGGCCCGCACCACCCTGCCGTCTTCGAGCACGGCCGCCGCCGTGTCGTCACACGATGTCTCGACGCCCAGCACGATCACGATGAACCTCCATGAATGTCCCGAACACCCGGTCTGCTCGCCACGCCCCGGCACGGACCGCCGGTCTCCGGCGCGGCGCAATGCGACAGTCTACCACGACAACGCCCTGGAGCGCTGCCGTGCCCACAGGAGCCCGCGATTCGCCGACGGGTTGGTGGGGTCCAGGGACAACGCCCTGCGGTAGGCGGCGCGAGCCGGCTTGAAACGCCCGAGGGCGCGCAGGTTGTCACCCCGCAGGACCAGGGTCTGCACGAGCCAGGGACGGTTGTACCCCAGGACCGCCTCGGCCACCTCGAGGAAATCGAGCGAGGCCTTGAAGTTGCGCAACCGGTAATGACTCACCGCGATGTAGTAGTGCGCGTACGGGTTGGAGCCGTCCAGCGACAGACTCCTCTCCAGCTCCATCAGGGCCAGGGTGTACTGACCGGACCGAAGCAACTCCCGTGCACGTTCCGTGCGGCTCACGGAAGCCAACCGCCGGGGCGACGAGCCCCGTTGCATGGGCAAGTCCGGCCGCGGGATGCGTACGGCGGGCGGTGCCAGGGGGCTCGGGGACGGCGCCGTGGAAAGGCCGCTCCCCGACCCGGGGTCCGCGGGCCCGGGCACCGCGGGAAGACCGGTGCCGGGACGCGGCGCCACGGCCGCGGGCGGCGGCTCCACCCGGCTCGACGGAACGCTTGCCGCCGGGACCCCGCAACCCGCCAGCAGGGCGGCGAGCGACAGCCGGGCGGCCGCGCGCAGCCAATGCGTGGTCAGGGACAAGGCCGGCACCCTCGACATGTCCTCACGGTGCGACCGCCCGCACGAGCACGTTCCGGGGTGGGCCGGGAACTGCCCCGGTGCGTGGATGAGTGCCCCGCGCCGACGTTCCGGGAGGGATGACGAAGTCCGTGGCCGGCAACCGGCTGGTGGCGTCCTTCATGAAGCTCGTCCAGATGGGCAGAGCCGCGCGGGAGCCGGACAGGCCCAGCTCCGACTGGCGGTCGAAGCCCACCCAAACCAGCGCCAGCAGGTCCGGCGTGTATCCGGCGAACCACGCGTCGCGCGAGTCGTTGGTGGTGCCGGTCTTGCCCGCCGCCGGACGGGTGAAGCCCAGCTCGCGCACGCGCTGGGCCGTGCCCCGCTCCACGACGCCCCGGAGCATCCTGTGCATGTCGAAAGCCACTTGCGGCGAAAGGACGCGCTTTACCCGTATGTTGCGCTTTTCCAGCACTTCCGCGTCACGGTCGAGCACGTTCTTGATGGAGAGGAGATGGGTCCGTACTCCGTTGTTCGCCAGGGCGGAGTAAGCGCCCGCCAACTCCAGGGGCGTCACTTCCACGGCACCCAGCGACAACGACGGCAGCAACGGCAGACGGCTCTGAATGCCCATCCGATAAGCCATCTCGCGCACTTTCTTGATGCCCACGTCCTGGGCGATGCGCGCGGTGGCGGCGTTGAGGGACTTTTCCATGGCCTCGCGCAGGGTCACCCAGCCCTGGTACGTCCGGTTGTAGTTCTGCGGCGCCCACTCCTCGTTGCCATAGCTCCACGTGAACGGCGTATCCTCGACGTACGTGGTGCTGTCGTAGGATCCCGGGCCCTGCGCCGACCCGTGGGTAAGCGCCGCCAGGTAGACGAACGGCTTGAACACCGAACCCGGTTGCCGCTTGGCCTGGGCCACCCGGTTGAACTGGGACTTGCCGTAATCGCGCCCGCCCACCATGGCCTTGATCTCGCCGGTCTGCGGCTTGATGACCACCAGGGCGCCTTCGAGATCGTCCTGCGCGGCCGTCTTCCTGAGATGGCGGTAGTCCTTCTCCAGCCGGGCGAGCCCCTCGGACAGGGCCTTCTCCGCCGCCCGCTGCAGCCCCAGGTCGAGACTCGTGAAGATGCGCAGGCCCTCGGCGGTCAACGTGTCCTCGCTGTAGTGCTCGGCGAGCTCCTTCTTGACGTAGTCGGTGAAGTAAGGCGCGCTGTTGGTGAGCCGGACGGGCTCGCGCTTCTCGAAGACTTCCTGCAGCGCGTGCTCGTAGGCCCGGCGCGTGATGATGCCGTCGCCCACCAGCTTGGCCAGAATCACGTTGCGCCGCCGCGTCGCCTCCCCGACGCTGCGGTAGGGAGAGTAGCGGTTGGGGGCGCGGATCAGCCCGGCCAGCAGTGCGGCCTCGCCGACGGTGAGCTGCTCCGGCTCCTTCGCGAAGTAGAACCGCGCGGCCTCCCATACCCCGAAGATCCCCTGGGCGCCGTTCTGGCCGAGATAGATCTCGTTCAGGTAGTTCTCCAGAATCTGGTCCTTGGTGTACATCCACTCGGTGATCAGCGCCATCAGCGCTTCCTTCGCCTTGCGCTCGAGGGTGCGCTCGCTGTCCAGGAAGAAGTTCTTCATCAACTGCTGCGTCAGCGTGCTGCCCCCCTGCACCACGCCGCCGCGGCGGACGTTGGCCAGGAAGGCGCGCATCACCGCCACCGGATCCACGCCCCGGTGGTAGTAGAAACGCTCGTCCTCCACCGCCAGCACCGTCTTCCGCACCCGCGCCGGCACTTCGTCCAGGCGCACCACCCGCCGCTGTTCCCGCACCCGATCGTAGAAGCCGGTCACCACCTCGGGCTCCAGCTCGAGGGAGGGCAGCACCTCGTTGTCATCCAGCCGCTGGATGCGATGGATGGCGCCGGACTTGAGGGAGATGCGCACGGGGAAGCCGCGGAAGTCGCGCAGCGGGTAGCGGAAATCGTGCAGGTACACCTCGATGACGGCGTTCTTGCCGAGAATCCGGTACTCGCCCTTGGTCCGGGGCCGGGCTCTGGAGGTGCGATAGCCCAGCCGGCGCAGCTTGTCGCCCATCTCCCTCGCCGAGAGGTACATGCCCGGATAGATGATCTTGCTGTCGGCGTAGATCTTGGAGGGGAACTCCCACTTGCGCCCCTCGAACTTGGCCTTGACCACGCCGCTCAAATGCGAGACGTACCAGGCGCCCAGCCCGGCCCCCGCCAAGCCCAGCACGACGAACAGCGCCGCCGCGATCTTGAGGAAGCGTACGAGGAATCGCTTGAGGCCGCGTTTCATGAATGGCGTTCTTCAGCGGGGAAGTCGCAACGCCAGGAAAAGCGTTGTATCCTCGCGCCGCACCAGAAACAGAATGCCGGTCTCCTTGTCCAGACCGCCGACCACCCGCCTGAAGTCCTGGACGCTGTCGACGCGCTTGCGATCGATCTCCAGGATCACGTCGCCCGCGCGGATGCCCGCGGTTTCCGCCGGACTGCCCGACTCCACCCCGCTCACCACCACCCCTTGCCGGCTCCGTGAGCCGGGCCCCGACCGCGCCCGCGCATCCCGCACCGTGAGGCCCAGGTCGTTGTCGTCCTCCAGCGCCACGACGACCTCGTCGTCGCCCAGCTTCGCCACCGTCACGCGCAACGTCGCCGGACGGCCGTCGCGCTGCACCACGACGTCCACGGCCTTCCCCACCGGTGTGCGGGCGACGATCAGCGGGAGCTCGCCGGAAGCGGTCACGGCGGAGCCGTCGAAGGTCACGATGACGTCGCCCACCTCCATGCCCGCGGCCTCGGCCGGACTCCCTTGCGACACGTTGGTCACCAGGGCTCCGCGGGCCTCTTCCATGCCCAGCGCCTCGGCCATCTCGGCGTTGACGTCCTGGATGACCACACCCAGCCAGCCGCGGGTTACCCTGCCTTCATCCCTGAGCTGGGAGAGCAGTTGCTTCACGAGGTTGATGGGTATGGCGAAGCCGATGCCGATGTTGCCCCCGCCCCGGCTGAAGATCGCGGTGTTGACTCCCACCACTTCGCCCCGCAGGTTGATGAGCGGCCCGCCCGAATTGCCCGGGTTGATGGAAGCGTCGGTCTGGATGAAGTTGTCGTACGGACCCGCGCCGATGCGCCGGCCCTTGGCGCTTACGATCCCCGAGGTCACGGTATGCTCCAGGCCGAAGGGGTTGCCGATGGCCAGGACCCACTCGCCCACCTCCAGGGCCGCCGAGTCCCCCAGTCGAGCCACCGGCAGGTTGCGATCGGTGTCGATCTTGACCAGCGCGATGTCGGTCTTGGGATCTCGTCCGGCGACGCGCGCCCGATGCTCCGACCCGTCCGAGAGCTTCACCGTGAGGTCCTCGCCCTCCTCGACGACGTGGTCGTTGGTGAGGATGTAGCCCTTGGGATCGACGATGAAACCGGAACCCACGCTGCGGGACGGGCTGGGGGTCGGATTCTGCGGCATGCGCTCGCCGAAAAAGCGCCGCCAGAAGTCGGCGAAGGGATCGCCTTCCCGAAAGGGACCGGCGCTCGACGACGCTGACGACGACGCGGAGATGTGGACCACCATCGGCCGCGCCTCTTTGGACAGGGTGACGAAATCCGGCAGGTTGGCGCCCGCCTGCCGGGGGCCGGTCAGCAGCAGGGCAACCGCCAGACAGGCCAGAGGCCACCTACGCCGGAGTGTCCGCGTAACGGGTGTCATGCGTTGCGCACCGCCTCCACGTAGCGCATCCTGAGGTTGTAGAGAATTTCCTGCACAAGCCGCTCCTCGGTCTCGTCGAGATTCCCCTTGCTCTTGTCGCTCAGCATGGCGATGATGTCGATGGTCTGCTTGGCCACGGCCACGTCCTTCTCCACCTGACCCGTCGCCGGGTCGCCGATCTCGCCGAGTTGCATCAGTGCCTGGGTGCTCAGGCTCATGATGAACGTGGAAAAGTCGATGGGCGGGAACTCCTGGGGGGCGGACGCTTCCCGCGAAGGCTCCCCGGGGATTTCCGCCGTCGCCTCCGCCCGGTCGGCGGCCGCGGCCTCGTCCCGGACCTCCTGTTCTTCGCGCGCCTCGCCCTCGTCGGTGAACCGGCGCTTGTCGTGAACCTTGAACCCTCTCTGCGTATCGGATTCCTCCGCCATGACGCTCCTCCGCGGTGTTTCGTCGGCCTGGACCCGTCCGGCCCTCCCTACAATTATTGATGCGCCCAACCGGGGTGTCAAGGTGGAGCGCCAACCCCACCCGAGCCGCGTTGACTTGGCCGCCGCGCGCCCCTATCATACCCTTTGTTCCCGTCGTACCGACTCGCCACCCCGGTTATCCCATGACGACCCCTCCGCCGTGCGCAAGATCCATCCTCGACCTCATCGGCTCCACCCCCGTGGTGCGCCTCGCCAGGCTCCCCGGGGAGGAGAGCGCTGAAGTCTGGGGCAAGCTGGAGTCCCTCAATCCCGGTGGTTCGGTGAAGGACCGCATCTGCCGCGCCATGATCGAGGACGCCGAGCGCAAGGGCCTGCTGGAGCCCGGCGGGACCATCGTCGAGTCCACCAGCGGCAACACCGGCATCGGCCTGGCGCTGGCGGCGGCGGTGAAGGGATACCGCCTGGTGCTCACGATGCCCGATACCATGAGCGAGGAGCGCCGCAGCCTGCTGGCCGCCTACGGCGCGCGCCTGATCCTCACGCCCGACACCAGGGGGATGGGCGGAGCCATTCGCCGGGCCGAAGAGCTGGCCAACGAGCATCCCGACTTCTTCATGCCGCAACAGTTCACCAATCCCGCCAACCCGGAGGCCCACAGACAGACGACGGCGGTGGAACTCGTGAGCCAGCTCGGGCCGGTGGACGCCTTCGTCTGCGGGGTGGGCACCGGCGGCACCATCACCGGCGTGGGCGAGGTCCTGCGCGAGGAGTTTCCCTCCGTTCGCATCTACGCCGTCGAGCCGGCCGCCTCGCCGGTGCTGTCCGGCGGAGAGCCCGGTTTCCACAAGATCCAGGGCATCGGCGCCGGCTTCGTCCCGCCCATCCTCAACACCGGCATCTACGACGGCATCATCACCGTCAGCGACGAGGACGCGGCGGCCACCATGCACCGGCTGGCCGTGGAAGAAGGCCTCTTCGTGGGCATCTCGTCCGGCGCCAACTGCTTCGCCGCCATGGAGGTCGCCCGGACCCTGGGCAAGGGCCGCCGGGTCGTCACCATGCTGTGCGACAGCGGCGAGCGCTACCTGAGCACGCGGGCCTGAGGACCCGGCGTCCCGCGACACCGGCCCCTACACAGCAACGGCGTTTTCTGTTAACAATAGACGTTCCTGCCACGTTCCGGTTCGAGCACGTCCCCGTCGTCTAGCCTGGCCCAGGACACCGGCCTTTCACGCCGGCAACACGGGTTCAAATCCCGTCGGGGACGCCAACCCTGTCACTCCTCCGCCGTCCTCATACCGCACCGTTGGACACCAGCGCTTCGGCGAAGAGAAGATCCTCCGGGTAGGTGACCTTGAGGTTCGTGGTGCTGCCCTCGACGATGCCGACCGCAACGCCCAGGCGTTCCACCAGCATGGCGTCGTCGGTCGCTTCCACCCCCTCTTGCTCGGCCTTCGCATAGGCGTCCCGGAGCAGGCCCACGGGAAACGCCTGCGGCGTCTGGATCTCCCACAGGCTCTGCCGCGGGAGCGTCTCCTGGACCTGTCCGCGCAGCACGCGCTTGATGGTATTGCGCGCCGGCACCGCGACCGTGACCGCGCGGCCCGCGCGCGCCTCCCGCACGCAGCCGTCGATGAGCTCGGGCGCGGCGAAGGGGCGCGCGCCGTCGTGGACCACCACGACGGCGCAGTCGGGATCCAGTGCCGCGAGCCCGGCGCGCACCGAGTCCTGCCTGCGCGCCCCTCCGGGCCGCACCGTGATCCGCGGCGAAGCGCCCGGCGCCGGCGCCAGCATCGCCTCGTAGTCGCCGACCGCTTCCGGCGGCACCACGAGGACGGCCTTCCCCACTTCACGGGAGCGGCGGAAACGCTCGAGGGTATGGAGTATGAGCGGGCGCCCGGCCACCGACAGCAGAACCTTCGGCTCGCGGCCGCCCACGCGGGTCCCACGGCCCGCGGCCAGGATGATGGCGTTGACCTCCACTGATCTCTCCCGACAGCGCCCTGGCGGGCTCACGTTCACCGACAGGCCCGGGAACAGGGCAACAGGCGACGAAGACGGAACCACGAAAAAGAGCTGGAGGGAACCCCCCAGCTCTTTTTCACCCCAACTGGAAACGAAAGTTATTGAGTGAAGATGTGGCTCAACTCCTCCATGATCTTTTCCTCGGTGTGCGACCGGGCGATGGAAAGCTCCTTGACCAGGAGGTTCCTGGCGGTGTCGAGCACTTTCCTTTCACCAAAGGAAAGCTCCTTGTCGCCCTTCAACAGGAAAAGGTCCCGGAGCACGGCGGCGATTTCTATGACCGAGCCCGTCTTGATCTTCTCCGTGTACTCGCGATAGCGGCGGTTCCATGTCTGCTGGTCGACAGGCGCCTTCTTCTTTTCCCGCAAGATGCGGTAAACGCGTGATACGGTTGTCTTGTCGATGATCTTCCTCAGGCCCACGGCAACGGCGTTGTCCACCGGCACCATGATCTTCATGTCCGTATCGAGAATGCGCAGCATGTAGAACTTCTTCTCGGTACCGGATATCACCTGACTGCGAACCGCTTCGATCTCACCGACTCCATGGGCAGGATAGACAACCTTCTCTCCGACCTTGAACATTCATTCCTCCTTGAGTGTCAGAACCCGTATGCGGAACAGGGGCAAGAAGTCCGGTTAATCCGGAGGAAGGTGCTTCCAGAGGGGTGGGCCAGGATTTGAAATACACGTTTCAACGACGTTCACTTTCAGAATCAATGGCTCCTCCTTTATACATCGGCGAGCGAGAGAACGTCAAGGGATGCACGAACAAATTAATCTCCTTTGATATCAAGTGGTTAACGGATACTAATTAATAGTATCGTTTAGATTTTGCCACGACCCGAGCCCAGCGCATGGAGCCTTCGCTCCATCAGCCAGGCATCCTCGCCGTTGTCCGAGTAGTAACCGCGCCGCAGGCCGCAGAACTCGAACCCGAGCGAGCGGTAGAGCGCCTGGGCGGCGTCGTTCGACCTCCGTACCTCCAGGGTCATGCGCCGGAACCCGCGCTCCGAGGCGCTGTCGATGAGGCCTTCGAGCATGGCGCGGCCGACTCCGCGGCGGCGGTGTTCGGGATGCACGGCGACGTTGTGGATGTCCAGCTCATCGACAAGCTCCCAGTAGATGACGTAACCGATGGGCCGGCCGTCGGAGTGGCACAAGACGGATCGCGAATTGACCGCCTGCAACTCCTGGAGGAAGAACTGACGGCTCCACGGACTTGCGAACGAGGCGCGCTCGATGACCATGACGGCGTCGATGTCCGCCACCGTCACCGACCCGAATTCAAGCTTTCCGCTGGCGCTCGCGGGCATTTCCCGAAGGAGGGTTCTAGTTGACCCAGCCCAGTCTCGCCGCGCTCTCCTTGAGGAGAAGGACGTCCAGGACCTTGCTTCCGAGCTGGTGGGCGAAGCCGTAGACACGGTCCTGGAGCGGGATCACCGTGGTGAACTCCGGAGGAAAGGCGCCGATGCTGGACGAGACCTTGCGCACGCGGTCGTCGAGCAGCCGGCCCCTGACGATCAACTGGCCTTCCTTCAGCAGCAGGTCGTAGTCATAGTCGGGCATGCGCCGGGGCAGCTTGGACGGAATGGCGATGCCGAGGCGCGGCATCTGGGTGGGGAACTCGAGCCGCAGGTGATAGGCCTTGCCCAGGTCCTGCACGGTGTAGGCGTGGCCGTAGCGGCGCTCGCGTTCCAGCTTCTCCACGAAGCGGGAATCGTAGAAGCCCTCGACGGGGACCGGTATCCGGCGCAGGAGCTTTCCCTTGCGTGAGAGGAACGGCCGCAACGCGACGGCCAGCGGCATGCCGTAGAGCGCCCCGCCTACCGTCACCTGTTCCACCGGGACGGCGCGGAAGACGCTGTGACGCAAGCGATAGAGCACTTCCGCCAGCGCCACCAGGAAGCCCACCAGGATGTACATGTTGACGCCCTTGCCGAACGCCAGCCCGAGCCCTTCCACCGAGACGCCGATGACGATGAACACAACCGGGTAGAGGAGCAGGTTCAGGATCATGTTGAGGGCAGTGGCGGCCGAGCCGATGAAGTAGGGCCACCCCGCCAGCTCCGCCACATCGTCGCGGGACTCCGGCGGCAAGGCCCCGAGAAGGGGCTGCAACAGCATCACCGCGACGCGCAGCACGCTCGACTCGCTGGTCTGGATGCGCTGCACCAGCTCTTCGAAGCCCATCGGCAACTGGCCCGGAAAAACCTTCGGGGCACGCGGCGGTTCCGGTTCCTCTTCGGGCTCTTCCACCGGAGCCGGCGCCGCGATCACCGGGACCGGCGCGGGCGCCGGTGCGGCGGCGGGCGCCGCTGGAGGCGCGGCAACGGCGGCCGGTGCG
>CAZFIU010000070.1:0-15929 GCA_964519455.1 uncultured Syntrophobacterales bacterium | reverse complement strand
ACGGCGAAAAGGACAAGCAGATTCATGACGTTTTATACGGGACAGGACACTAGTTGCGGATGTCCTGCTGGAACCACTCCAGCGGCAGCTCGTGGCCGAGGCCGTTCTCCTTGGCGTAGCGGTAGACCAGGTAGCCCACCGCGGCGAACTGGATGCCGGCGGAGAAGTTGTGGTGCAGGGTGGTCTGTCCGTCGTTCTCCCGCCCCGGCTTCTCCCCCATCAGCACCTCGGACAGGGTCGTGTGGTTCCGGTCGGTGTAGCGGCGCATGTAGTTCTTGTCGATGGGCCGCCGGTCGCGTTCCTCCTGGGTGCCCAGGGCGTAGTTGAACACCGCCTGGTTGGAGGTGCCGATGACCACGTCGGCCTTCTCGTAGGTCTCGCCCTCGAGTTCCTCCGGACGCACGTCCACCACGTGCATGCCGGTCTGGAGCCAGTCCGCCTGGAACAGGGGCACGCGCGAGTCCGTGCAGGTGGCGCCGACGTCGACGCCGCTCATGGCCTCCCGGGCGGAGTTGACCGCGGTGACCTTGATTCCCAAGGCCTCCGCCATCTTCTTGGCGTAGGCTTCCCTGTTGGCTTGCGTGGGGCTGAAGACCTTGATGTGTTCGATGGGGCGCACGGCGCACGCGGCCATGGCGTAGGTGCGCGCCATGGCGCCGGAGCCCAGCACTCCCATGACCCTGGAGTCGGCGCGGGACAGGTGCTTGACCCCGACCCCGGCGGTGGCGCCCACCCGGTAGCTCTGGAGATAGCCGTCGTTCATGATGCACAGCAACTCGCCCGTGCGCGTGTCCACCAGCAGGATGATGCCGCAGTACTTGCCCGGCTCGACGTTGAACCAGTGCTCGGTGACGGCGCCGTTGTATTCCTGCCAGGTCATGATGTCGAGCTTGAAGCGGAAGGCCAGGATGGGCGGGTCCTTGATGGCGCCCAGCAGCGAGCCCCAGCGGAAGTAGTCGCCGACGGTGGCGGTGGGGGACCACAGGTCGGTGCGCGGCTGGTAGGCGGCATTGCCCTCGGCAAGCTGCCTGAGGGCGCCTTCCATGGCCTCGACGGCGTCGTTCATGTCAAGCGCCTGCTCGGCGATGCGGTTGTCGATCATCAGGGGCATGGGTGTTTCTCCGATGGCTGGAAGAGGGTCGTTGCTCTTGTGCTAGCAGCTTTCCGCGACGGGTGTCCACCGTCCATCGAGACAGTTGCGCGGGCCGGTGGTTTCCGTTAACCTTCCGCGATTCATTTCGACCGTATTCGTTACGGAACAGGAGGACAGACAGAATGTACAGGAGTATCCGCCATCTCTTCCACGGAGTGGCCGTGACCGTCGCCATGGTGCTGGCGTTTCCGGCGTTCAACGCCGCCGCCGCGGACCTGAAGGGCAAGACCGTCACCTGGACGATCCCGTTCAGCGAGGGGGGCGGTTCCGGCCGCTGGGCTCGTTTCGTCGAGCCCTTCCTGCGCAAGCACAGCGGCGCCGACGTCCGCTTGAAGTTCGTTCCCGGCGGCGGGTCCACCAAGGGCGCCAACCTGTACGCCAAGCGCGCCAAGGCCAACGGCCTGGATCTTTTGGGAACGTCGGGATCCACCCAGTTCCCGTTCCTCCTCGGCGACAAGCGGGTGAAGTACGACTACGGCGCGTGGCGTCCGCTGCTGGCCTACGCCACGGGCGGCGTTGCCTACATCAGCCCGAAGCTCGGGGCCAAGACCGCCGCCGAGCTGGCGGCCAGGAAGCCGTCGCTCAAGTATGGCTCCCAGGGCGCCACCTCGCTGGACCTCGTGCCGCTGCTGGCGTTCGAGATGCTCGGGCTCGACGTCAAGGCGGTGTTCGGCATGAAGGGACGCTCCGCCGGCCGCAAGGCGTTCATGACGGGCGAGACCACCATCGATTACCAGACCTCCGCCGCCTACCTGTCCAAGGTGACCCCACTGGTCAAGGAAGGCAGCGCGCTGCCGATCATGTCCTGGGGCGCCCTCGACGACAAGGGCAACCTGATTCGCGACCCCAACTTCCCGGATCTGCCGCACTTCGCGGAGGTCTACGAGCAGGTCCACGGCAAGAAGCCGTCCGGCACCTGGTTCGACGCGTGGAAGGCTTTCTTCACCGCCGGCTTCCCGGCCCAGAAGTTCGTGGTGGTTCCCGAGGGCACGCCGGACGACGTGGCCAAGGCCTACGAGGACGCCTTCAACAAGATGCTGGCGGACCCCGAGTACCTGGCCAACAAGGACAAGAAGATCGGCACCTACGACCAGGTGACGGGCGCGGCCGCGGAGCTCAAGTTCAAGGCGGCCACGCAGGTCCCGGCGGAAGCCAGGAAGTGGGTGCGCGACTGGCTGACGAAGAAGTACAACGTGGTGTTCTGATGACTCGTCCCGCGTGTCCGCGTCCCGTCGGGCGCGACCGCGCTCGGACGGGTTTCACACCGTGAAAGCGAGGGCGGCCGGTCTTGCACGGCCGCCCTTTTTTCGTTTCGGGCCTTGAGGCACGATGTTCCTGGTCCTGACGGGTTCCGGGCAGTGAGCCGAGGATAGGGGGACCGGTAGGATGCTCGACGCGCTCATTGAAGCCTTTTCAACGCTGCTGCACGCTCAGCACATGGCCTTCCTGGTGGTGGGCGTGCTGCCGGGCCTGGTGGTGGGGATCTTCCCGGGGCTCGGCGGCATCGTCGGCTTGTCGCTGCTGATCCCGTTCCTCCACGGCATGGATCCGGTGTCGGCCCTGGCCATGCTGGTGGGGCTGGTGGCGGTCATCCCCACCTCGGACACCTTCACCTCCGTGCTCATGGGCATTCCGGGCTCCAGCGCGTCGCAGGCCACGGTGCTGGACGGGTTCCCGCTGGCGCGGAAAGGGGAGGCGGCGCGCGCCCTCGGCGCCGCGTTCTCGGCGTCGCTCTTCGGCGGCCTCTTCGGCGCCGTCATCCTGACCTTCTTCGTGCTCATCGCCCGGCCGGTGATCCTGTTCTTCACCACCGCCGAGCTTTTCATGCTCGCGGTGCTGGGCATCTCCATGGTGGGGGTGCTGTCGGGCAATTCCATCTGGAAGGGCGTGGCCTCCTGCGGTCTCGGGCTGGTGATCGGCGCCATCGGCGGTGCCCCGGCCACCGGGGAGGAGCGGATGGTGTTCGGGGTGGACTACCTGGCCGACGGCATCCCGCTGGTGGTGGTGGGCCTCGGCATCTTCGCGCTGCCCGAGGTGGTGGACCTGCTGCGCGGCTCCGGCGCCATTTCCCGGGCCCACGCGCTGGGCAAGGGCTGGCTCGACGGTTTGCGGGACATGCTCCGCAACCGCTGGCTGTGCCTGCGCTGTGCCGGCATCGGCACGCTCATCGGCGCCATTCCCGGACTAGGCGGCTCGGTGGTGGACTGGATCGCCTACGGCCACGTGGTCCAGACCGCGCAGGACAAATCGCAATTCGGCAGCGGCGACATCCGCGGCGTGCTGGCGCCGGAGTCCGCCAACAACGCCAAGGAAGGCGGCGGGCTCATCCCCACGCTGTTGTTCGGCATCCCCGGCAGCGGCAGCATGGCGGTGTTCATCGGCGGGCTCGTGCTCATCGGGCTGGAGCCGAGCCCGCGGATGCTCACCGCCGAGTTGCACGTCACCTACACCATCGTCTGGAGCCTCGCCCTGGCCAACGTCGTGGGCGCGGGCCTGTGCCTGTTCCTGTCTCCGGCCATCGCCCGTCTTACCACCATCCGCTATCACCTGCTCGCGCCCTTCATGCTGATGGTGATCTCCTTCGCCGCCTTCCAGGCGAGCCGCGACATCATGGACTTCGTCGCGCTGGTGGCCATCGGCCACCTGGGCGTGGGCATGAAGCGCTTCGGCTGGTCGCGCCCGGCCATGCTCATCGGCTTCGTGCTCGCCGACCAGATCGAGACCTACCTCTACCAGGCCATCCAGTTCCACGAGTGGGGCATGGCCACCCGTCCGGGAGTGCTGATCATCGCCGCCATCATCGTCGTCTCCATCCGGCTCGGCGCCCGCAACCGGCCCACGGGCGAGCCGGCCGCCGACGCGCCGCGCCGGCACGCAAGAGACTTGGCGCCGCAACTGCTGTTCGCCGGATTCGCCGTGGTCGTGTTCGTCATCGCACTGGTGGACTCCCTGCGACACACCCTGCTGGCGGCGGTGTTCCCGGCCAGCGCCGCGTCGGTCATGCTGCTGGCCGGGTTGTTCGTGTTCTGGGGCATCTGGCGCAGCGCCGGCGAGCCCACCTCGTACAACGAGGACGCGGAGCGCCCGGGCATCGAGGGACACGAAACCCCCGAAAGGGGAATCTGGTACTACCTGAACTGGCTGCTGGCGCTGTTGGGGATGACCGCCCTGGCCGGTTTCTTCATCTCCCTGAACCTGTTCTTCCTGGCGTTCCTGCGGCGGGAAGCGAAGGAGAGCTGGAGCCGGACGGTCGTGTTGACGGTCATGGCGGACCTGGTGCTGATGTTCCTGTCGTGGCTCATGACCCTGGATCTTCCGGAGGGGCTGCTGCAGCGCGCCGTTCCCGATCTTCCTTGGCCGCTGGGCCCGATTTAGATAGAGTGGACGAGGCGGGCGGAGTGGTTCCTGATCTCAAATGGTTCGATTCCTCAAAAAGCTGCTCTTCTGGATACCGGTCGGACTCGGTGTGCTGGCGGTGGTGTACGCGGTCCGTTTGCGTGAGGCGCCTACGCGCATGGAGCTGGAGGAACGGACCACCGCCGTTCGCGTCGTGGAGGCGAAGTCGTTGCGGGTGGTGCCGCGCGCGGTGGGGCACGGCAGCGTCAAGCCGGGCAAGGTGTGGGAAGCCGTGGCGGAGGTCAGCGGCACCGTGGTCCACCGGCATCCGGAGCTCCAGCGGGGGGCGATTCTCGTCGCCGGCACCGAGCTTCTGCGCATCGACCCCACCGATTACCGCCACGCGGTAGCCGAGATCGAAGCCAACATCCGCGCCGCCGACTCCCAGCTTGCCTTGCTGGACGTACGCGAGGTGAATACGAAACGGTCCCTGGCCATCGAGGAACGGAACCTGGCGTTGACCCGCAAGCAGTTCGAGCGCACACGGGAGCTGCTGCGCCGCGGGGCCGTGTCGCGGTCCGACGCGGACCGCGAGGAGCGTTCGGTGTTGGCCGGCGAGCAGGCGGTGCAGAACCTCCGCAACTCGGTCAGGCTGCTCCCCGCGGAACGCGCGGCGCAGCGGGCGCAACGCGACCGGCTCAAGTCCCAGTTGGAGACGGCCAAGCGCAACCTGGGCCGCACCACCGTGGTGGCGCCGTTCACCTGCCGCATCGCCGCGGTAAACGTCGAGCTGGCCCAGTTCGCCGCCAAGGGTCAGGTGCTGGTGGAGGCCGACAGCGTCGACCTCGCCGAGGTCATCGCCCAGGTGCCCATGAGCCGGGTAATGGCGCTGTTGCAGTCGCGCGCCGGGCCGACATTGGAACTGGGCGCGGTCATGCCGCGGCTGCGCGAGGAGCTGCGGGCCATCGTGCGCCTGCACTCGGGCGACGTCGCCATCGAGTGGCCGGCGCGCTTCTCGCGGATGAGCGACACCGTGGACCCGCGTACCCGGACGGTGGGGGTCATCGTCGCCGTGGACCAGCCCTACCGGCAAGCCCGGGAGGGCCGCAGGCCGCCGCTGGTCAAGAACATGTACGTCGAGGTGGAGCTTCGCGGGCAGCCTCGACCCGGGGCGGTGGTGATTCCGCGCACGGCCCTGCGTGGCGGGCACGTCTACGTGGCAGGGCCGGAGAGCCGGCTGGAGTTCCGGGCGGTGGAGGTGAGCTTCACCCAGGCCAATTTCGTGGTGCTGCGATCGGGACTCGAACCGGGCGAGGACGTCGTAGTCTCCGACCTGCCGTTCGCCGCGGAGGGCATGCTGCTCAGGCCGCAACCGGACCCGGAGGCGGCGGCCGTCCTGGTGGCCGAGGCCACGGGCGTCGCTCCCGTCCGGTGACACTCTCATGATCCGTTTCTTCGCCGGCCACCCCACGGCGGCAAACCTCCTCATGATCGGGTTCATCCTGTTGGGTCTCGTCTTCGCGGGAACCGTGAAGCGCGAGACGTTTCCCGACATCCCGTCCGATTCCGTGGAGGTGCGGGTACCGTGGCCCGGGGCCTCGGCCGCGGACGTGGAGCAAGGCATCTGTCTCAAGCTGGAAACGGCCGCGGACAGCGTGGACGAGCGCGAGGAGACCCGGTGCCAGGCGCGGGAAGGGGTGGCGGTGGCCACGCTGGCGATGCGCGAGGGCGCCGATCTCGAACGCTTCCTGGAAGACGTCAAGAGCGAGGTGGACGGCGTTCACGACTTTCCCGCCGACGCCGAGGCGCCGGTGGTGCGGCAACTCGGCCGCGTGGACCTGGTGGCGTCCATCGCCGTGGCCGGCCCGCTGCAACCGGAGGGACTCAAGGCCTACGCCGAGCGCATGAAGGACGACCTGTTGGCCATCCCGGGCGTGGCGCAGGTGCAGCTCCAGGGCTTTTCCCAGCGCCAGATCCGCATCGAGGTCCCGGCGTCCACCATGCGCCAGTTCGGTCTCAGCGTGCGCGACCTGGCCGATGCCGTGGAACGCCAGAGCGTGACGCTCCCGGCGGGTTCGGTACAGGCCCGGGACTCGACGGTGCTGATCCGCTTCGATGACGAACGCCGCGCGCCGCGCACCTTCGAAGACCTGGTGGTGGTGGCTTCCGACAGCGGCGCCGTGATCCGGCTGGGAGACATCGCCGCCATCACCGACCGATTCGAGCGCGCCGAGGACAAGAACCGCTTCAACGGCCGGCGCGCGGCCTATCTCATGGTGGAAAAGGGGCGCACCGCCGACACCCTGGAGATCATCGATGCCGTGAGGGCCTATCTCGATGAGCAGCGGGCCGTGGCGCCGCCGGGCATGGTGTTCGAGATCACCCGCGACGTGGCGTCCATCGTGCGCGACCGCCTCACGATGTTGTTGCGGAACGGCGCCCAGGGCCTCGTGCTGGTGTTCCTGGTCATGTGGCTGTTCTTCGGGCTGCGCTACTCCTTCTGGGTGGCCGCGGGTCTCCCGGTGGCCTTCATGGGCACCATCGCCGGCATGGCGGCCATCGGCTACTCCTTCGACATGGTCACCATGGTGGCCCTGCTCATCGCGGTCGGCCTGATCATGGACGACGCCATCGTGATCGCGGAGAACATCGCGCGCCACCGCGCGGCCGGAGACTCCGTGATGGAGGCCGCGGTGGAAGGCACCCGCGAGGTGGCTCCGGGCGTCCTGGCGTCGTTCCTCACCACCATCGGGGTGTTCGGCGCCCTGGCGTTCCTGCGCGGCACCATCGGGGCCATCCTGGGGGTATTGCCGGTGGTGCTGATCCTTACGTTGTCCTTCAGCCTGGTGGAGGCGTTCCTGATCCTGCCGCATCACCTGAGGGGAGCGTTGCGCGCCACCCGCGACGCATCGCCTCCCAGGATACGGGTGCTGTTCGACGCCGGTCTGGCGCGCTTCACGGAAGGCTTCGTCGGGCGGTTGGTGGACGTGGCGGTGTCCTGGCGCTATCTCACGGTGGGCGTGGTCGCCGGTCTGTTCCTCGTGTCCGTGTCCGTCATTGCCGGCGGCGCGCTGAAGTTCAGGCTCTTTCCCGACATCGAGGGAAACGTCGTCGAGGCGCGCTTGCTGCTGTCCCAGGGGACCCCGCTGGCCCGGACCGAGGCCGTGGTGGAGCAAGTGGTGGAGGCCATCCGCGTCGTGGACGAACACTACGCGGCCGGGCGGCCGGACGGCGCGAACATGGTGCGGAACGTCGGGGTGCAGTTCAGCCGCAACCGGGAGGCCGGCGAATCGGGTGAGCACTTGGCCACCGTCACCGTGGACCTGGTGGGACCCGACTTCCGCTACGCGTCGCTGGACGAGATCATGAGCCGGTGGCGCGCCGAGGTGGGCATGCCGCCGGACGTCATCGCGCTGACCTTCGGCGAACCGCAAAGAGGCCCCGGGGGAAACCCCATCGACATCCGCCTGGTGGGGGAGGACGTGGCGTCCTTGAAGGCGGCCGCCACCGAGCTGCGGGAATGGCTTCACGGGTACCGCGGCGTCTTCGACCTGACCGACGATCTCCGTCTGGGCAAGCCGGAGTTGCGCGTGCGCCTGCGCGAAGGCGCGCTGGCACTGGGGGTGACTGCGGCCGAAGTCGCGCGCCAGCTTCGCGCGGCGTTCCAGGGGCGGCGCGCCGGCGAGTTCCAGGTGGGGACGGAGGACTACGAGATCGACGTCCGGCTGCTCGAGCGGGACCGGGACAGCCTCGCCGACCTCGCCGGCTTCACCGTCACGCTGCCCGCCGGCGAGCAGGTGCCGTTGCATACGGTGGCCACGCTGATCTCCGAGCGCGGCTACAGCCGCATTCACCGCGTGGACGGCCGGCGCGCGGTCACCATCCAGGGCGACATCGATCCGGAAATGGCCAATGCCGCGGAGATCATCGCCGACACCCAGGCCCGTTTCCTGCCCGATCTGCTGGCGCGTTATCCCGGCATCCGCACGGAACTTGAGGGGCAGGCGAGGGAATCGGCGGAGACCGGAGCGTCGCTCGGGCGGAACTTCCTGGTGGGGCTGGCCGCCATTTTCCTTCTTTTGAGCTTCCAGTTCCGCGGCTACGTCGAGCCTTTGGTGATCATGGCGTCCATTCCCGTGGGTCTCGTGGGCGTGGTCGTCGGCCACCTCGCCATGGGCCTTGAACTGTCCATGCCCAGCCTCGTGGGCTTCGTTTCCCTGGCCGGTGTCGTGGTCAACAACGCCATCGTGCTCGTGACCTTCATCAAGATCCGCCGCGCCCGCGGCGAGTCCGCGGAGGCTGCCGCGCGCGGCGCGGCCCGGCAGCGTTTCCGCGCCGTGCTGTTGACTTCGCTGACCACGGTGGCGGGGGTGCTGCCCTTGTTGACGGAGACGAGCCTCCAGGCGCAGGTGCTGATCCCGCTGGTGACCAGCCTCGCCTTCGGCCTTGGGGCTTCCACGTTCCAGGTGTTGTTTCTCGTGCCCGCGCTTTACTGCATCGTGGACGACTACGGCGGCACGGTGGCGGTGGAGACCGAGGCGGAGCCGGAGGCCGTGACGGAGGCAACGTAGGCTCCTGTCCCGTCCGTCGGACCGTCAGGACAGCAACCTGTTTCCGTGGAGCCTCCGGTTCGATTGCCGCCGGTACGATGGGTCGAGTCTTCCCGGTGTTGAAGTACCGGCGCGAAACGCTATCCTGGGATCATGGGGTATCGAGAACGCATGATCGGAACGTGGCGTCTGCACGAGTTTCGCTTCACCGACGCCGAAGGCAACTCGGGATCGGGCGAAGACGCCCCGGTGGTGGGGCGGATGGAGTACACCGCGGACGGCCACATGGCCACCGCCACGCGCCGTCCCGATGGTACGTATTTCAGCTACTTCGGTGAGTTCGAGCTGCGGGACGACGTGGTGTTGCACCACGTCGAGTTCGCCCACGATCCCCGGCTCGACGGCACCACCACGCGGCGGGAAGTGTCCTTCGAAGGCGAGCGCCTGGTGCTGACCGCGGCGCCCCCGGTCATGGGTGGACCGGGCAGCCGGGCGTCGCTCATCTGGGAAAGGATAGCGTGACCATGGCAAGACAGACCGCGATTCCCTGTACGATGATGCGCGGCGGCACCTCGCGCGGGCCGTACTTCCTGGCCGGCGACCTGCCGGCGGACGAGGCCACGCGCGACGAGGTGCTGCTGGCGGCGATGGGCTCCCCCGACCAGCGCCAGATCGACGGCGTGGGCGGGGCCACCACGCTCACCAGCAAGGTGGCCATCGTGTCGCGGTCGGACCACGCCTGGGCGGACGTGGACTACCTCTTCGCCCAGGTGTCGGTGGACAAGGCGTTCGTCGACTACAGTCCCACCTGCGGCAACATGCTGGCGGGTATCGGCCCGTTCGCCATCGAGCACGGGCTCGTGCCCTCGGACGACCCCCGGACCGTGGTGAACATACGCAACGTCAACACCGACTCGCTCATCGAGGCGGTGGTGGAGACCCCCGAAGGGCACGTCGAGTACGACGGCGGCACCGCCATCGACGGGGTCCCCGGCACGGCGGCGCCCATCCTGCTGAACTTCATGGATGTCATCGGCTCCAAGACCGGAGCGCTCTTTCCCACCGGACGGCGCAAGGAGGTCATCGAAGGAGTGGAGGTGAGTTGCGTGGACGTGGCCATGCCCATGGTGCTGGCGACGGCCGATAGCATGGGCATCCGCGGCGACGAGAGCAAGGCCGAGCTGGACGCCGACCGGGCGTTGCTGGAAAAGCTGGAGGCCGTCCGGGTCGCGGCCGGCGAGAAGATGGGGCTGGGCGACGTGCGCGGCAAGGTCATTCCCAAGTTCGGCATCCTCTCCCGGCCGCGCCGCGGCGGCGCGCTCACCTCGCGCTACTTCGTGCCCACGGACTGCCACGCGGCCCACGCGGTGTCCGGCGCCATCTGCGTCGGGAGCTGCGCCCTGGTGCCCGGCACCGTGGCCGACGGCATCGCCGAAACCAGGGGCGGCTTCTCCGAGCTGGTGGAGATCGAGCACCCCAGCGGGTCCATCGCCGTGGCGTTCGAGCTGGGCGGCGTCGGCGACAACTTCGCGCTGGCCAAGGCGGGGGTGGTGCGCACCACCCGCAAGCTCTTCCAGGGGCAGATCTACGTGCCGGGGCGGGTGTGGAGCCCGCGTATGTGAACGGAACGCTTCGACTTCGCTTCGCCACGCTCAGGGCGAACGGGGGAATCGGGTGAGCCACGGGACAGGGCGAACACGTTGCAAATCCGCCGATACCACTCTCGGGGTGCCGCATGTACGTGACCTTTCTGGAATGCTCGCGTTGCGGCGCGCGTCATGAACGCGGGAAGCTGCACAATCTCTGCCGGGAATGCGGCAGTCCGCTGCTGGTGCGTTACGACCTGGAACGGGCCGGCGATACCCTGACGCGCGAGAGCCTGTGCGGGCGGGTGGCCAGCCTGTGGCGCTACCGCGAGGTGCTGCCGGTCACGGACGACGCCGCGGTTACGACCCTGGGGGAGGGTTGGACGCCGTTGTTCCATGCCTGCCGGCTCGGCGGGCGGTTGGGCATGAGCCGGCTCTATCTCAAGGACGAGTCCATGAACCCCACCGGATCGTTCAAGGCCCGCGGCATGACCGCGGCGGTGTCCATGGCCCGGGAGCTGGGGGCGGAGCGCCTGGCCGTGCCGTCGGCGGGGAACGCCTCCGGGGCGCTCGCGGCGTACGCGGCCAAGGCGGGCCTGGAGGCGCACATCTACATGCCGCGGGACGCGCCGCCCGTCAGCATCGTGGAATGCCGGCAGTACGGTGCCGACGTGGTCCTCGTCGACGGCTTCATCAACGACTGCGGGCGCATCATCGGGGAGAAGAAGGAACGCGAGGGCTGGTTCGAGGTGTCGACCCTGAAGGAGCCCTACCGGGTCGAGGGCAAGAAGACCATGGCCTACGAGCTGGCCGAGCAAATGGACTGGACGCTGCCGGACGTGCTGCTGTACCCCACCGGCGGCGGCACCGGTCTCATCGGCATGTGGAAGGCCTTCGACGAGATGGAAGAGCTGGGGTGGATCGATTCGCGCCGCCCGCGCATGGTCTCGGTCCAGGCCGAGGGCTGCGCGCCCATCGTCGAGGCGTTCGAGGCCGGCGCGGAGGCCGCGGAGGCGGTGAGCCGGCCGGCCACCGTGGCCGCGGGTCTGCGGGTGCCCGTGGCCATCGGGGACTTCATGATCCTGCGCATCGTGCGGGAGAGCGGTGGTTGCGCCGTGAGCGTGTCCGACGCCGAAATCCTGGCGGACGTGCGCGAGATCGGTGCCACCGAGGGCATTTTCGTGGCGCCGGAGAGCGCCGCCTGCCTGGCGGCCCTGCGCCGTTTGTTGGAACAGGGTACGGTGGGCCGCGACGAGCGGGTGGTGCTGATGATCACCGGCTCCGGCCTCAAGTACCCGCACCTTTGGAGCGAACCTTCTTGAAGACCCTCGTGGGTACCAGCGGCTATGCCTACAAGCCGTGGAAGGGCAAGTTCTATCCGGCGCGATTGCCGGACAAGGAAATGCTGCCGTTCTACGCCGAGCGTTTCGACACGGTGGAGATCAACCACACGTTCTACCGCATGCCCGCGGGCCCGGTGCTGGCGCGTTGGTGCGAGCAGGTGCCGAAGGGGTTCTCCTTTTCCGTGAAGGCGTCGCGGGCCATCACGCACCATGCGCGCCTCAAGGAGGCCGGAGACGCCGTGGCGTTCCTGTTCCAGCGGCTGGAGACCCTGGGCGCCAGGCTCGGCCCGGTGCTGTTCCAGTTGCCGCCGAACATGCGGCTGGACCTGCCGCGCCTTCAGGCGTTCCTCGCGGTGCTGCCCCAGCGGCGCCAGGTCGCCATGGAGTTCCGCCACATCTCCTGGTTCGATGAGACGGTCTTCGAGGCCCTCCGGGAGCGCGACGTGGCGCTGTGCCTGGCCGACGGCGAGCTGAAGGAAGAGGTCCCGTTCGTGTCCACGGCGAGTTGGGGTTATCTTCGCCTGCGGGCCGTGGAATACACGGACGAGGCCATCGGCGCGTGGGCGGAGCGGGTACGCGGGCAGGATTGGGCGCGGGCGTACGTGTTTTTCAAGCACGAGGACGAGGCCACGGGCCCGCGCCTGGCGCGGCGGTTCATCGAGCTGATGGAGGCGGCGTAGCCGCGACCGCGGCCCACGGGAATTCAGAGACGAGAAGCCGGCGACGGCGGGAAGCGCCGGGAGGCGTGGCGCGCGCCCCGCGCCGTGGGGTCACGGCGCCAACAATGATGGGAAGGGGTATGGAACATTGACAACCATCGAGAAATGGCCTGACGACGCGAAGGTGGCGGTCCTGGTGACGCCGATGTTCGAGACCTGGTCCGTGGGCAAGGCGCCGTCCTATTCGCCCATGTCCTCGCCGCTCAAGCCCGGCGTGGTGGACCGGCTCGGAGTCTCCTGGTCCGAGTACGGCGGGCGCACCGGGGTCTGGCGCTTCATGAAGATATTCCGGGAGTTCGAGGTGCCGGCGACGGTGTGCGTGAGCGGCCGCTCGGCGGAGATGTTCCCCGAGGCGGTCAAGGCGCTGCACGACAACGGGCACGAGTTGGCGGGCCATTCGTACACCCAGGACACCTTTCTCACCGATCTTTCCGCGGAGGAGGAAAGGGAAGTCATCGGGCGCTGCTTCGACCTGATCGAAGGTGTGGCGGGTGTGCGGCCGGTGGGCTGGCTGAGTCCGCGGGCGACGCCCACGGAGCACACCGCGGCGTTCCTGGCGGAGGCCGGTTGCGTCTGGCACGGGGACTACAACGACACCGACGTGCCCTACCGCATGGCCACCGGCTCCGGGGACATCGTGGCCATCCCTCACAGCGACTTCGCGGACAACCGCGTGCTGCGGGGCAGTCCGCGCGACTTTCTCAACGTCTACAAGGACACCTTCGACTTCCTGTACCGGTCCGACGCCCCGGAGATGATCAATCTCACCGTCCACGCGCACTTCGGCGGCCGGCCCATGATCGCGGCCGTGCTGGCCGAGATCCTGCGTTACATGAAGGGTTTCTCCCGCGTGTGGTTCGCGCGCCACGACGAGGTGGCGCGCTGGGTGTTGGAGCAGGGGTAGGAAATCAATTGGCCGATGTTTTCGGGACGTCATTTCCGCGAACAGGCTGTGTCGATACTCGCCGGGCGCCCACGCCACAGAACGTCATTCCCGCGGAAGCGGGAATCCAGGGGCGGTGGCGTGGGGAGTCCGGCCGTTTGCCCATCCCAACCCCTGGATTCCCGCTTCTGCGGGAATGACGTATTCGTTATGTTCCTGCCTCGCGGGTGTAGACACAGCCTGGCAAGCGGGAATCCACGCGGTTCGGGGCTATCCCAGCGGTACGTCCACGCCGTTCAGGGTCAGCTCCGGCACCACCTCCACGGGGCGCCGCAGGGTGTTGGTGGTGTAGCAGGAGCGTTCCAGTGCCTCGGTGAACTCGACGATGCGGTCCCGGCTGTCCGGGCTCTGCAACTCCAGCCGGTAGACGAGCCGGGTGCACGCCGACGGCACGTCCGACAGTCCGAACTTGCCCTTCTGGTCGAACTCTCCGCGCACCGACATCTCGGCGCGCTCGATGCGGATGTCCATGAATGACGCCAACTGCGTCACTTGGCTGAGCATTCAGAAGCCGATGGAGGCGATGAAGTACTGGAGCGGGGCCGCCCCCTTGCCGGTGCCGCCGCGCGACTCCGGCTCGTCGCACAGGATGGTGTACCCTTCCGACGTCCTGGCTTCCTTCAGGTGGTCGTTGACCAGGCGGATTCGCGCCTCGTGCACCGTGACCGCCTTGGACGGATCCTCCCGGTAGGCTTTCCGGCGGCGCTCGAAGACGGCCTTGTGGTGGCCGTAGTCTATGGAGCAGCAGCCGGGATCGTCGAGTTCCCGTTCTTCGTCGATGGCCATGTTTCCTCCGATTCGGCGATGCCCGTCCCTGTTTCTTTACCGGGAAGACGCCGCGTGTCAAACCGGCGGCAGCGACCCCTTGCCTGTCGCGAAATTCCCGAGTAACAGGTGACCCATGCCGCAGGACCTTGGAAGCTATCTGGAATTGGTGGAATCGAAGGACGATCTGGTCAGGATCGCCGATCCCGTGGACCCGCGCTACGAGGTGAGCGCGCTGGTAGCGAAGCTGGCCCGCGAACGGCGGCGCCGGCCGGTGCTCCTGCTGGAGAGCGTCAAGGGCAGCGCGCTGCCGGTGGTGACGAACCTCCACGCGAGCCGGCGGCGCATGGCGTTGGCCATGAACGCCGAGCCGCGCGAGGTCCAGCGCGTATTCCTGAAAGCCATGGAGCGCCCGGTGGCGCCGGTGGTGGTGGACGGAGGGCCGGTCAAGGAGGTGGTGCATACGGGTGCCGACGTGGACCTGCTCGCGTTGCCGCAGATCGTCCATCACGCGGCGGACGCCGGACCCTACGTCACCGCCGCCATCTCGTTCGCGCGGGACCCGGAGGACGACACCTGGAACTGCGCCTACAACCGCCTCATGATCATGGGCAGGGACCGCACGTCCATCCACATCACCGCCTCCAAGCACCTGTGGGAGTTCTACCGGAAGGCGGAGGCCCGAGGGGAGGCGCTGCCCGTTGCCTTTGCCGTGGGGGTCCATCCCGCCATCGGCCTGGGAGCGCTGGCCATCGGCTCCATCGACGAGGATGAGCGCGCCATCATGGGCGGCCTCCTCGGAGAGCCGCTGGAGCTGGTGCGCTGCGAGACCTCGGACCTGCTCGTGCCGGCCCACGCCGAGATCGTCCTGGAGGGCGAGATCCTGGCCGGCGAGCGTACTCCCGAGGGGCCGTTCAGCGAGTTCACGGGCTACAGCCTGGGAGAGCGCCAGCGCGAGGTGGTGCGCTACAACGCCGTGACCATGCGGGAAGGAGCGCTGTTCCACGACATCTCCGTGGCCCAGGTGGACCACCTGCTGCTGTCCACCATCCCCATGGAGGCGAACCTTTACCGGGCCGTGCGCGCCATCGTCCCGTCGGTGACGGCGGTGCGCGTACCCGCGCCCTTTAGCTGCTACGTCGCCATCGAGCAGCGGGTCTCCGGGCAGGCCAAGAACGCCATCCTGGCGGTGCTGGGCGCCGACATGTACATCAAGCGCGTGGTGGTGGTGGACCACGACGTCAACATCTTCGACGACCGGGAGGTGGCCTGGGCGCTGGGCACCCGCTGCCAGGCGGACCGCGACATCACGGTGATCTCCAATACCCGCGGCTCCGACCTCGACCCCTCCACGGACTCCGACGGCTACACCGCCAAGTGGGGCGTCGACGCCACCGCCAAGCCCTCCCTGGCCGAGTACACGCCGCGCAACCGCATTCCACGGGATGTGCTGGAGCGCATCGACCTGGACAAGCTGGGGCTCTAGTGTCCTGTCCCGTATAAAACGTCGTGAAGATGCGCAGGACTTTTTGTC
>CAZFIU010000069.1:0-16317 GCA_964519455.1 uncultured Syntrophobacterales bacterium | reverse complement strand
ATTGGGGTGTAGCGGGATTCCGTAACTACCATAAATCATTGAACAAAATTTTATTATCATATCAATGACGATTCGAAAAAGTTCCTGCCTTATGAGTTTTGCCGTGAAACAGATCCGTAGGCCAGATAAACGAATACACAGTGACTTCGAGACTTCAAAGTCAGCCGGCAAACGCGCTGCCGACACGACGGGAACAAGCGCATAGGCTTCCCCGATGTGACCCGAAGCCGCCCCGTAGGGCCGGTAACGCAAAGACAAAGAAACCCACGCCACAACGACGAAAGAAAGTCCTACTTGGTTCATCCTACGGGGTGGCTTGCCGCAGGCCATGGCCGTTTGACACAGCCTGTTCCGCGGGAATGACGATTCAGCGGGTTGTCATCCTGGAGAGCGGTTGGCGCAAGTGCAAATGAGGTGACTCAATGGAACTCGTCCTCGATGAGGCACAGACGATTCTTCGGGAGAGCGCGGACAAGCTCATCGAGCGGCACGCGGGACCGGCACGGTTCCGGGAGCTGCGCACCACCGAGCACGGTTTCGACCGGGCGCGGCTCGTGGAGGTGGCGGAGGCGGGCTGGCTGTCGCTGCTGGTGCCGGAAGAGCGGGACGGCCTGGGCCTGGGCACCACCGAGGCGGCGCTGGTGCTGGAGGCGGCGGGCCGCGGCCTCATGACCGAGCCCGTCGCGGCCGTGATGGCGGCGGCGTGGGCGGTGGCTTCGGGACCCGCGGCCATGAACGGGACCCTGGAAGAGTTGATGGGCGGGCGCGCCGTCATCGTGCCGGCCCTGCACGACCCGGCGGCAGAGGACCCCGAAGGCGCGCGTATCCAGGCCAGCGCCGGTGGCGGCGGCTTCACGCTTGCGGGGCGTACGGATGCCGTTCCCGCCGTCGCCGCCGCCGACGGATTCATCGTCGGCGGCCGGAGCGGCGACGGCACCGTCGTGTGCCTGGTGCCGCGCGACGCAGCCGGCCTGGAAGTCGTGCGGCGCGGCCGCGTGGACGGCACCGGGCACGCGGCGCTGGTGCTGACGGAGGTTTCCGTCCCGGCGGACCGGGTGCTCGCGTCCGGCGCCCAGGGCACGGAGCTGGCGGCGGCGACCCTCGACCTGGTGCTTCTGGGAACGTCGGCGGAGATGCTGGGCATCATGGAGCAGGGGCTGGCCCTGGCGGTGGACTACCTGGGAACGCGCGAGCAGTTCGGACGGCTCATCGGCTCGTTCCAGGCAATGCAGCATCGGGCGGTCAACGACCACATCGACATCGAACTGACCCGCTCCCTGCTCTACCAGGTGTGCGCCGCCATGGACGAGGGCCGCGGCAACCGCGCCATGGTGGCGGCGGTCAAGGCCCGCGCCTCGGACGCCGTGCTCTCGGTGACCAAGTCCATGGTGCAGATGCACGGCGCCATCGGCTTCACCGACGAGTACGACGCAAGCCTGTACCTGCGCCGGGCCATGTCGCTGTCGGCCCAGTACGGCAACGCCGATTCACACCGCAAGCGCTACGCGCGGCTGTCGTCGCGGGCAGCGTAACGACAGCGGAAATGGCACCCGGCCCCCGGTTCGTCATTGATATGAAAACAGGATCTTGTACAGTGAATTCAGGCAGTTACGGACATCGGTCTTCATCATTCCCGGCCCCCCGATACGTCATTCCCGCGGAAGCGGGAATCAGGGGTCGTGGTGTGGCGACTCCATTGCCCAGGCCCCAACCCGCCTGGATTCCCGCTTCCGCGGGAATGACGTATTGGGGGCCGAAGTCTCTTTTCATCCCCCTGTGTGTCGGTCGAAAGCCGACATGGGTGATTCCCGCGAAAGTTCACCCCCGACCCCCATCGGGGGCGGGAATCCAGGGTGGGGCTGTTCCGCGGGATTGAGGGAAGAGGGCGGCCGATGAGGCCGCGAGTCACGAAAGGAACCCACCATGGCCGACGACTCCGCTTTCCGACGCACCATCCAGTGGCCCGAGGGCAAGCTCGTGTGCTGTACCTACAGCGTCGCCCTGGAGGCATTCCGCAAGACCGGACGCTTCAAGATGGACTCGCGCATCGACGTGAACTACAGCTCGCTGTCGCATGCGGAGTACGGCGGCAACGTTGGGATCTGGCGCATCCTGGAGATCCTCGAGCGGCAACAGGTGCGCGCGATGATCCTGGTGAACTCGCTGGCGGCGGAGAAATGGCCGGACGCCGTGCGCGCGCTGCACCAGGCGGGCCACGAGATCGCCGGCCACGGCACCACCAACGAAGTCAGCATGATCGAGCTGACCCCGGAAGAGCAGAAGGAGGAGATCGCCTCCTGCACTCGCATCCTGGAGGAGATCACCGGGGCGCGGCCGGTGGGCTGGTTCGGTCCGGGCGGGCATCACACCGACGTCACGTTGGGGCTCCTGGCCGAAGCGGGCTACCTGTGGTCCGGGGACCCGTCGGATGACGACATCCCCCACGTGGAGTCGGTGGACGGCCGGCGCATCTGCGTCATTCCCAAGACCTGGTACGCCAACGACTGGCGCGCCTGGGGCAACGGCCTGGGCAACGCCGGCACCTTCTTCACCGGGTTCAAGGACGGTTTCGACTTCGTCTACGACGAGGCCGGGCGCGGGCGCCCGGGCATGATCGACGCCTGTGTCCACGCCGAGCTGGGCGGCCGGCCCTATCTCGCCGCCGGCTTCGAGCGCATCATCGAGTACGTCAACCGGCACCGCGACGAGATCTGGCAACCCACCTACCGCGAGATCGCGGAGTATTGCCTCGGGAGCTGAGCGGGTTCCGAGTCCCGCGAAAGCTCGCCCCCGCCCCCGATCGGGGGCGGGAATCCAGGGGTTGGGAGGGGGCAAACGCCCGTATTCCCCACGCAACCACCCCTGGATTCCCGCTTTCGCGGGAATGACGTTCCGTGACGTGGGCGCCTCGCAAGTTTTTACACACTCTGGGAAGCGGGAATGACGAAAGGGGGCGGGAATGACGGAAGGCAAACCTACAGGGAGCCCTCCCGGACCCGCCACAGGAACGGCAGCGGCACGGCGATGGCCAGGGCCATGGCGATCCAGGCCATCTCGTAGGACGTGTAGTCGGCGATGAAGCCGAAGGCGGGGGGCAACAGCACCACGCCGGCGAAGGCGACGGTGTTGGTCAGTCCGATGGCGACGCCGGCGACGCGGGTGCCGACGACCTTGGCGACGAGGGCGAGGTACAGTCCCTGCCAGCTCATGGTGCCGAGGCCCAGGAGCGACGTTATCACGGCCACGAGCCACCACGGCATCCCGGGCGACAGGAAGGCCGTGGCGATGCCGGCGGCGGTACCGAGCAGGGCCAGCATCATGAGCACCGGCACGCGCCGCCCGTAGAAGATCCGGTCGCTGACGATGCCGAAGCCGATGCGGCCGGCGCCGCCAAAGGCCTGTCCCACCGCCAGCAAGGCGGCGGCGAAGACCAGCGAGTAGAGCACGTCCTCGGTGAGATACAGCTCGATGTAGCTGATGTAGCACCACTGGCATCCCGCGAGCACCGCGGCGTAGAACGCCCCCGCCCAGATGTCCCCGCGCCGGATGAGTTCCCTGACCCCCACCGCGGGCGCCGCGCCGTCCGCGACCCGGACCCGCTCCGGTTCCCGGTAGAACAGCAGCACCAGCACGCCGGTGGCCACCGTGATGAGGCCCACCACGGACAGCGCCGGGCGCCAGCCGTGAACGAGGCCCAGGGAAGGCAGCGTGAGCGCCGCGATGGTGCCGCCCAGGGGGATGCCGGTCTGGCGGATGCCCATGGCGGTGCCGCGCTCGCGGTCCGGAAACCAGCCGGCGATGGCCTTGCTGCCGGCCGGGGTGCCGGTGGCGATGGGGAGCCCCAGGAGAAGAAAGAGGACGAGCAGCCCGGGGAAGGTCCGTGTGAAGAGAACCGCCAGCACCAGCACGCCGCAGGCCGCGGTGCCGTAGCCGATGATGCGCCGCTCGCCGTAGCGGTCCGCGGCCTTGCCGGCGGCGAGCACCGCGGCCACGACCCCCACGTTGATCATCGAAACGAGGATGCCGACCTCGGTGAGGTTCAGCGAGAGTTCCTTCTGGATGAGCGGCACCAGCGTCGGGATGCCCATGTGGATGGTCGCCAGCGCGGTCTGCGCCAGCGTCGTGATGAACAGGTAGAACCAGCGCCGGGGTGGGGGTGGGGAGAAGGGTGTCACGTGTGGCGAGATTTGCGTCTACCGGAGTGAAGGGCTAGTTTGATCGTTACTCATGAAACCCGAAACCGACCTGCTGCGTGAGCTGCCCTCCGTGGACCGCGTCATGAACCACCCTGCCGCGGCACCGTTGCTGGAGCGGTTCAGCCGGCCGTTCGTGACGGCCACTCTGCGCGGGCTCATGGATGAGTTGAGGCAGGTCATACGATCCGGCGGCGACGTTCCGCCCGACCGGTTGCACGAGGAATCTATCATAACGGACCTGGAAAGGAAGCTCGCCCGCGCCGCCCGTCCCGGCATGGTGCGGGTGGTGAACGCTTCCGGAACCATCCTGCACACGAACCTGGGACGGGCCCTGCTCTCGGAGGGCGCGGCGGAAGCGGTGGCGCTGGTGGCGCGCCGACCCGTCAACCTGGAGTTCGACCTCCACCGGGGCAAGCGCGGGCAGCGGGAGGCCGGCATCGAAGCGCTGCTCCGGGAGCTGACCGGGGCGGAGGCAGCGGCGGCGGTGAACAACAACGCGGCGGCGGTGCTGCTGGGGCTCAACTCCATGGCGGAGGGCAAGCACGTCATCGTGTCGCGGGGCGAGTTGATCGAGATCGGCGGCTCCTTCCGCATCCCGGAGGTCATGGCCAAGAGCGGCGCCATCCTGCGCGAGGTGGGCACCACCAACCGCACCCACCCGCGGGACTACGCCGAGGCCATCGACGAGAACACCGGACTGCTGCTCAAGGTGCACACCAGCAACTACCGGGTGGTGGGGTTCGCCGCGGAGGTGGAGTTGAAGGACCTCGTGGCCATCGGCCGGGAGCGCGGGGTGCCGGTGATGGAGGACCTGGGGAGCGGCGCGCTCGTGGACCTCGGCAAGCTGGGGCTGCCGCGGGAGCCGCTGGTGGCGGAGCGAGTGGCCATGGGCGCGGACGTGGTCACCTTCAGCGGCGACAAGATCCTCGGCGGACCGCAGGCCGGGCTCGTGGCCGGCACGAAGCGCTGGATCGAGGGCATGAACCGGAACCCTCTCAAGCGCGCGCTGCGCTGCGACAAGCTCACCCTGGCGGCGCTGGAGGCGACGCTCAGGAGCTACGTGCAGTCGCCCGACCTGCTCCGGGAGATCCCGACCCTGCGCGCCTTCAGCCGCCCGCTGGACGAGATCGAGGAAGGCGGCCGCGGAGTGCTGCCGCTGTTGCGCGAGCGCCTGGGACCGGATTACGAGGTCGAGCTGGTGGACGCCACCTGCCAGATCGGCAGCGGCGCCCTCCCCACCGAGGAGATCCCCAGCAAGGGCATCGCCGTCCGCGGCGGCGGCATAAGCCCCGACGACGTGGCCCGCGTCTTCCGGCAGGCCGACCCGCCCGTCATCGGCCGCATTCACGACGACCGCTTCATCCTCGACCTGAGGAGCGCCGGCGATCCGGAGTCGCTGGTGCCCAACCTCCAACAGCCGCATGAACCCGCCGGACGACCGCGCCGGCCTTTCGGCTTCACCGGGCGCCCGCGTCCGCGAAGCACCGATTGAGCGAATCGCGCGAGAGGCACCGCGCCGGCGCTTGCCCGTCCCGAGTCCACGAACCATGCCATACATCATCGGCACCGCCGGACACATCGACCACGGCAAGACGAGCCTCATCAAGGCCCTCACCGGCGCGGACACGGACCGCCTCAAGGAGGAGAAGGAGCGCGGCATCTCCATCGACCTGGGGTTCGCGCACCTGCCGCTGCCCGACGGCGGCGAGGCCGGCATCGTGGACGTGCCCGGCCACGAGCGCTTCATCCGCAACATGCTCGCCGGCGCCCACGGCATCGACCTCGTGCTGTTCACGGTGGCCGCGGACGACGGGGTGATGCCGCAGACCGAGGAGCACCTGGACATCGTCCACCTGCTGGGCGTGCGCACCGCCCTGTTCGTCATCACCAAGGTGGACCTGGTGTCCGAGGCGCGGGTGCGCGAGGTGGAGGAGGAGATCGAGATCCTCACCTTCGAGACCGCGCTGGAGGGCTCGCCGGTGGTGCCTTTCTCGGCGGTATCCGGGCAGGGGCTGGAGGAGGTGCGCGGCGGCATCCACGGGTTGCTGGAACGCATCGACCGGCCCGCCCCCAGCGGGTTCTTCCGGCTGCCGGTGGACCGCGTGTTCGTGCTTCAGGGTCACGGGGTCATCGTCACCGGCACCGCGCTGGCCGGGGAGGTGCGCACGGGCGACCACGTGCACGCGGTCCCCGGCGGCCAGAAGTTCCGCGTGCGCAGCATCCAGGTGCACGGGCAATCGGTGGAAGCGGCGGGCTGGGGCCAGCGCGTGGCCCTCAACCTGACGGGCCAGGAGCGCGGCGCCCTGGAACGCGGCCACATGATCTGCCACGAGGAGCTGACTCTTGCGTCCGCGCGGTTCGACGCCCACCTGGAGGTGCGCCCCGCGGCCGCCAAGGGCATCAAGAACCACCAGCGCGTGCGCATCCACCTGGGGACCGCCGAGCGCATGGGCAAGCTCGTGTTCCTGGGGGACATCGAAAAGGTCGAGCCCAAGGAGACGGTCTACGGCCAGGTGCTGCTCACCGAACCGCTGCTGGTGATGCGCGGCGACCACTTCATCGTGCGCGACGAGACCGCGCAAAAGACCCTGGGCGGGGGCGAGGTGGTGGACCCGCGGGCGCGACGCCACCGGCGCCGCGAAAAGGACGTGGAGAAGCGCCTCCACACGCTGCACCAGGGCGACACGCCGGACATGATCCGGAGCTTTCTGGAGGGTGACGCGAGCCTCGTCACCGGCCTCGACGCCATCGGCCAGTTCCTCAACCTGAAGCGGGACGAGACCCGTGCCTGGCTGGAGCGCACCGAGGGACTGCGCGCCTTCGACTCCGAGCGCGAGCGGGTCTACACCACCGAGGAGAAGTGGGACCGTTTCCGGGAGCGGCTGCGCGCGGCCCTGGAGGCATTCCACCAGGGCCATCCGCTGGCCCCGGGCATGGACCTGGAGGAGGTGCGGGCGCGGCTCGCCGGAGGCGCGTCGGCGCGGCTCTTCCGCGACCTGGCGGACCTCCTGGCGGGCGAGGGGGTGTGCGTCCGGGAAGGCAACCACCTGCGCCTGCCCGGCCACCGGGTGGAGATGGGAGCGCGGGAGAAGTCGCTGTCCGCGGAGATCACCGCCGCGCTGGGCAGGAACCCGCTGGCGCCTCCCTACTTGAAGGAGATGGAGAAAGCGCTGGGGGTGCAGCGCCCGAAGCTGAACGAGGTCATCCGGGTGATGGAGCGGCAGGGAGAGCTCGTCCGGGTGACCACCGAGCTCTATTACCTCAAGGATTCGATTGACAGGATCAAGGCCGATTTATATAGCTACTTCGAGACTCACGAGGAGATGAGCGCGGCGACCTTTCGCGACATCCTGCAGTCGAGCCGCAAATACACCATTCCCGTGCTGGAGCACTTCGACCGCACCGGCGTGACCATGCGGGTGGGCGACGTGAGGAAGCTCAAGGCGGGAAGAAGCTGACGAGACGCAGGCCCCCAATCCCGGGCACACGGCCCGAAGGAGCACACAATGTCGATGGAACCCATCCGGCTGACGCAGGAAGTCAAGGCCGCCGGCTGAGCTGCCAAGCTCGGCCCCGCCGACCTGGTGCAGGTCCTGCACCAACTGCCCAAGTTCGCATCCCCGGAATTGCTTGTAGGAACGGAAACGGCCGACGACGCCGGCGTGTTCCAGTTGCGTCCCGACCTGGCCATCGTCAACACGGTGGACTTCTTCACGCCCATCGTCGACGACCCCTACATGTTCGGCCAGATCGCCGCCACCAACTCCCTGAGCGACGTCTACGCCATGGGCGGCGTGCCCGCCACGGCCCTCAACATCGTCTGCTTCCCCAAGGGGAAGATGGACATCGAGGTGCTGGGCGAGGTGCTGCGCGGCGGCGCCGACAAGGTGAAGGAGTCCGGCGCCGTCATCGTCGGCGGCCACTCCATCATCGACGAGGAGATCAAGTACGGACTGGCCGTCACCGGCACCGTGCACCCCGACCGCATCCTGCGCAACATCGGCGCCCATGAAGGGGACGTGCTGGTCCTCACCAAGGCCCTGGGCACCGGCATCGCCACCACCGCCGTCAAGCGCGGCAACGTCTCCCAGACGAGCATCGACCAGGCCATCGCATCCATGGCCACCCTCAACAAGTACGCCGCCGAGGTCATGGCGGACCACGACGTCCACGCCTGTTCCGACATCACCGGCTACGGCCTCCTCGGCCACGGCCTGGAGATGACCCTCGACGGCAGTGTCAGCATCACCTTCGAGGCCGCCCGGCTGCCCGTTCTGCCGGACGTCGCCCAACTCGCCGAGTCCGCCGGCAACCTCACCGGCGGCTGCAAGCGCAACCGCGAATGGCTCGACGACAAGACCGTCATCGACGGCGGCGTCTCCAACGCCCTCGCCGAGGTCGCGCTGGACCCGCAGACCTCCGGCGGCTTGTTGATCGCTGTCGCGGAGAAGGACGGCGAGGCGCTGGTCAGGGCGCTGGTGGAACACGATGTGCCGGCGGCGACCATCGTCGGGCACGTGACCGGACGGGAGGAGTATGGGGTGCGGTTGGTGTGAGAGGTCGTAACGGGAGCGTATTCCGGTTCTATTGATCGTTTTGGTGGGGCTCTGTCATTTACCGACGGATCCGCACTCTTCCCGGTGATATGACACTGAAGGCAGAAACCAGCTCGTAGCCACGGTCCCTGAATACAGTCGCCACGGCCGTTACCTTCGACTCCACGGACAATCCTGCGAGTCGTAGGAGCACGACTCCCGCGGGTATCCGCCCCACGCGAAAATTAATTTCGCCGAAGTCCTTGTCAGCCGTAAGCAACAGAGTGTTATTTTCGTTGGCTTTGCGCAGCACCGCGTCATCTTCGATACTTGGGGCCGATTCCGCAACGTAAAATACCGTGTGACCATCCTGGCGTAGACGGTCAACGATCGCTCTATCAACGCTCTCGTCGGCCACTAAATTCATCTACGTCATTTGCTCGTAGGATAGACGACGTCAGCCCGGAGGGCTTGGGCGGCAAAACTCAGAGCCGCCAGAACACCCTCCCGGGTCAGGCGGGGATGGGCTTCGAGAATTCGGTCTACCGTTTCACCTGCCGAGAGTTTTTCCAGGATCAATTCGACTGTGATGCGCGTTCCGGCAACGACCGGCTTCCCCATCATGATCGCGGGATCCGATTGAATCAGTTCTGCGTCCATGTCCTGTCTCCCTATACAGTGTTCGCGGTGCCGACAATCTCCCTCGTCCCGCCACGTAAAGATCCCCATCGTGTCAGCGCGTTTCCGAGTTCGGCAAATACTGTTTCCAGTGGTCGCTGACGTAGTCCCAAAAACCCGCGACTGACCGATATGCATAGATCATGGTTCACAACTCCCTTGCACCCCGTTGCACTGTGGTAAACCGGGAACCGAGGTAGAGCCTGCCTAGCCGTCCTTTCCGCGGGCTGGGTCAAACGGAATCCCTTGCCCGTCTTGCGGGCGTAGTTCATCACACGCCTTACGAAGTCTCGCCCGGTCACTGATCAATTATCGCACTCATAGGTGCGTTTTCAAGTCTTCCCAAGCGTGACACTGCCGCTCACACAGGCGCTCCTTCACCATGCGGTCCTCTGCCCCATTATTGTCAGCAAGTCACCACCCTTGAAGAGCGGCCGAGGAGTTGGGGCAAAGCCCGGGTAGTCCATTCCAGTCGGCACGATCCGTTTGGACAACGGGTTCGCGAGCCCTGGCCAGTTTGAACGATTGTTGTTGACTCCAGCAAATTAGGGCCACAAACATGGAATATGGGCGTAACCTTAATCAAGTCTACCTATTCGCTGGACATCGAATCCGTGCGTACGCTGGAGGCGTTGGCGAAACGCTGGAGTGTGTCCAAATCCGAAGTGTTGCGGCGAGCTATTCGGATCGTGGCAAGCGAGGATGCCACGACTCAAAGTGTTGCATTGAACGCTCTCGACCGGCTGCAGTCCTCTTTGCGCGAGCGCAAACTCGATACCGCCAAGTGGGCGAGAGAAGTGACGGCCGAGCGTAGGGCTACCGCGCCGCGGCTGCGTTCCCAATGATCCATCCAGACACCAGTTTTCTCTTTGGTGCGTTCGAGCGGGGGTCCCCGCTCAGCCAATCAACAACGCCCGGAAATCGTTGACGTTGGTCCGCGTCGGACCGGTCACGATCAAGTCGCCGAGTCGCCTGAAGAACTCGTAGCTGTCGTGCCGGGCGAGCATGTTCCGGGCGTCCATGCCGGCGGCGCGGGCGCGCGCCAGGGTGTCGGGGCCGATGCAGGCGCCGGCGGCGTCGGTGGAACCGTCAATGCCGTCGGTGTCGCAGGCGATGGCGTGGACGTTGGGGGCGCCGTCGAGGGCTACGGCCAGCGCCAGCAGGTATTCGAGGTTGGGGCCGCCCCTTCGGCCCGTGCCGTCAATCGTGACCGTCGCTTCACCGCCCGAGATCAACACTCCAGGCGGGTGTTGGCGCGCCAATGCCGCGTGCGCGGTTCCGAGGTCGCGCGCTTCGCCCTGAAGATCGTCGCCGAGATCCACCACAGCGAAATTCATCGCACGTGCTCTGCCGGTGGCCGCGTCCACGGCGTCGGCGGGACGCGCGACGATAACGTATCCGGTACGGGCGAGGCACGGGGCGCCGGGCTTCGCGGTTTCCCACTCGCCTTGCTCCAGGGCCTTTCGCGCGACCTCCGGCAGGACGACGTGGTAGCGGCCGGCGACGGCAAGCGCATCGGCGCAGGTGGTGGGGTCGGGCGCGGTCGGGCCGGAGCCTATGACGGCCGGGTCGTCTCCGGTTACGTCCGAGATGGCGAGGGTCACGACCCGGGCCGGTGCCGCCGCGGCGGCGAGACGTCCGCCCTTGATGGCGGAGAGATGCTTGCGCAGGCAGTTCATCTCGGCGATGGGAGCGCCGGCATCCAGCAGCGCGCGGGTGACGGCTTGTTTGTCGGCCAGGCTCAGGCCGGGATGCGGTTCCACCAACAACGCGGACGCGCCGCCGGAAACGAGGAACAGCAACAGGTCGTCGGGCTCAAGGCAAGCGGCGGCCGAGAGGAAGCGCGCGGCCGCGCCCTGCCCTGCCGTGTCGGGCAACGGGTGACCGGCCTCGACCACCTCGATGCGCTGGCACTCGACGCCGTGGCCGTATCGGGTGACCGCCATGCCCTCGATGTCGCCCGGCCAGTTCTGCTCGACGGCTCGGGCCATGGCGGCCGCCGCCTTGCCCGCCGCCAGCACCAGCGCGCGGCCCGGCGGCGGCGCGGGCAGGTGCGGCGGCACGACACGGGCCGGATCGGCGGCGGCGACCGCGGCGTCGAACAGGCCGCGGAGGAGAACTCTCTCGTCCATGCGGGTTACCGCCGCACGCTCCCGCGGCGGGCGATGGCGATGCCCCCGAGAACGGCGACGGCGCCCAGCGCCTGCTGCGCGCCGATGCGTTCGTCGAAGAGGAGCCAGGCGGCGGTGGCGGCGACGATCGGCTGCACCAGGAGACTCACGGAGACGAACGACGCCGGCAAATGCGCCAGGGCCCAGGCGATCAGGCTCTGGCCGAGCACTTGCGGGCCGACGGCCAGCGCCAACAGCACGGCCCACCCCGCGGGCGTTGTGACGGCCATGGCCTCACCGCTCAGCAGCGCCACCGCCAGCGTGACCGTTACGCACACGGGCATGGCGTACACCATGATCGTGAGCGTGGAAAAGCGCTGCCGCAGGCGTTCGACCGTCAACTGGTAGCCGGCATAGAACAGGGCGGTGAGCAGTCCCAGCAGGTCGCCCACGAAGCGTGTGCGGCTGAGCGCGAGACTTGCACCCGAGAGCGCGCCGATGCCCGTCATGGCCGTCACAAGGCCGACCATGAACGTCCCGGTCACGCGCGTGCGGAACAGGACCCATCCGCCCAGGACCACGAAGGCCGGGGTCACGTTCAAGAGCAGGGTGGCGTTGGCCACGCTGGTCATGTGGATCGAGTAGTGCCACGCCGCCATGTCCCCGGCGAAACAGGCACCCGCCAGAGCCATCAGCAGACAGGTCCTCGAACCGGCGGGCCTCTCGCGGGCGGGGCGGCGGCCTCCCACGGACACGGCCAGCGCGAGGGTCCAGTATACGGGTATCGCCAGCAGGAAACGGTAGAACGCCGTCGGGCTCGGGCCGACTTCACTCAGGCGTACGAGAATGGGAGCGAAAGCGGTGGCGACGGCGCCCACGAACAACGCCAGGACCGCGAGCCTTTCGGTGCGCGCCACCGCGGCACGCGCGGCGGACGCATCCGGAGGGCGCCCGTCTGGCTCGGTTGAAGTGTTCAGCGTGAAGGACGAATGCGTGAAGAACGAATGTCAAGGGTGGCCAGGGAGAAGGCGAAGGCCCTCTCCCTGGCCGACGTTGTGTACGTGACCGAGGTCTACTTCTTGGCCTTCCGCACCAGGAAGCCCAGCGCGTCCTTGGACTCCTGGGGCATGCCGAGAATGATCTCGACGTGCTCCGAGATTTCCTTGTCGGTAACGTAGTTGATGATGAGCTTCACCTTCTTCGCCTCCTCGAGGAAAGCGGGGTCCTGCAACGTCTTGCGGAAGCCTTCCCTCAAGGTAGCGAGCCGGTCGGCCGGCACGCCCGGCGGGGCCACGAAGGGGCGCTGGAACTCATACTGGCCACCCCATGCCTTGTAGGTGGCGAGTCCCTGTTTCCCGCCGCGCTTCTCCACCAGTTCGAGGACCAAGTGCGAATCCTTGAGCTCGGGATCGTCCTTGTGGGTCACCAGCAGCGGAATGAACCTGTCGTCGCCCTTTGCATCGAGCAGGCCGCGGGCCGTCACCCGCATGGATTCCCACCCCCAGCAGGATCCCGCGACCTCCTTGCCCTGCATGGCGATACGTGTCGCGGCTGTTCCCGGATAACCCGAAACGACCTCGAAGTTCGTGCCCGCGGTCTGGTTGAGGAGCTTCGGCATGTCGACTCCGGTGGAACCGGTCCGAGTGCCGCCCATCTTGATCTTCTTCTTGGGATCGGTGATGTCCGCGATCGACTTGACGCCGGACCAGCCCATGAACGCGCACGTGGGATTGCCCTTGACGGGCGCGCCGATCCAGCCCAGCTCTCTCGGCTTGATCTGCGTCTTGGGATCGCCCAGCGCCCGGGTCAGCACGAAGCCGCTGTTCCACACACCCAGGACAGTCCCGTCCCGCTTCGCCCTCTTCTGGATGTAGTTGGCGGACACGAGGCTGCCGGCGCCGGTCATGTTCTGCACGATGAAGTTCGGGTTTCCCGGAATGTGCTTGCCCATGTGGCGCACGATCTGCCGTGTGTAGGTGTCGTAACCGCCACCGGGCGAGTAGCCCACGACGACCCGGATGGTCTTGCCCTTGAAGAAGTCGTCGGCGGCCACGGCCGTGCCGCCCGCGACCAAGCCGAGCGCCGCCACGAATGCGACTGCCAATCCTGTCTTCCTGATCATAAAACCCCCTTAAGTTGGATTTGCCCCAAAATAAATCCCGCATTGTCGCATATCGGGCGAACAATGCCAACCGTCGGACCGGTACGACGCGCGGTCTGTTTCCGGCCGTCGGCATGTGCTAGTCCGTGTAACCCAAGGGAGGTTCGCCATGCCAACGCTCAACGTCGGCGACGCCGACATCTACTACGAGGTCCAAGGAGACGGACCTCCTTTCGTGTTCATCTCGGAGACCGCGTGCGACGGCGACGTGTGGAACATCTTCCAGGTGCCGGAGTTCTCGCGCGACCACCGCACCATCATCACGGACTTCCGCGGCACCGGGCGCTCCACCCGGACGCCGATGCGCTACACCACGCGCATGTTCGCCGACGACGTCGCGGCGATCATGGACCATCTCGACGCCACCGGCGCCATCGTGTGCGGCCATTCCATGGGCGGCCGGGTGGCGCAGTTGCTCGCCCTGGAGCACCCCGAGCGGGTCAAGAAGCTCATCCTCGCCTCGTCGGGCGCGTCCCATCCCGACGCCAGGGGGATCCCCCTGCGCATCGCCACGGAGATGGTGGAGATGGGCTACGAGAAATACGTGCGCGAGCACACCATCGAGGTGGGCTGGACCGAGCAGTACCAGGCGGACCACCCGGACGAGATCGAGCACTGCCTCGAGGTACGCATGGCCAACATGTCGTCGGTGGAGTGCTATTTCCGGCACGTCATCGCGCGCCAGGAACACGACACCAGCGAGCGCCTGAAGGACATCGGCGTCCCAACGCTGGTGCTGGTGGGCGACGACGACCACGCGGTGGTGAGCGACATGTCGCACCGCAAGGGAGCGGACATCCTGGCAAGCGGCATTCCCAACGCCAGGCTGGTGGTGCTGCCGGGAGAGCGGCACAGCTACTTCTTCACGAACCCGGAGGTCGCGCACAAGGCGATCCGGGAGTTCATCAAGGACTGAGGAATCAGGAAGCGTGGCGGGCCGTCAGGTCGTCCAGGTGCCCTTCCAGCCAGCGGGTGCTGACGTTGCCGCTGACGTAGTCCGGTTCATCCATGACCGCCGCCAGGAACGGGATGGTGGTGTCGATGCCGGCGGCGCCGAACTGGGTAAGGCACTGCTTCATGCGCGCCACCGCCTGCTCGCGGTCGTCGGCGTGGACGATGAGCTTGGCCAGCAGCGAATCGTAGAACGGCGGGACACGGTAGCCCGGGTAGCACTGGGTGTCCACGCGGACGCCCTGCCCCTGGGGCGGACTCCACTCGGTGAGCACGCCGGGGCACGGCCGGAACCCCTGCCACGGCGCCTCGGCCGTGATGCGGCACTCGATGGCGTGGCCGTTGAACTTCACGTCTTCCTGGGAAAAGGACAGGCGCTCGCCGCCGGCGACGCGGATCTGCTCGCGCACGAGGTCGATCCCGGTGATCATCTCGGTGACCGGATGCTCCACCTGGATGCGCGTGTTCATCTCCAGGAAGAAGAAGTCCTGCCGGTCCTCGTCGTAGATGAACTCCACGGTGCCGGCGTTCTCGTACTTGATCTCCCTGGCGACCTTGTGCCCGGCTTCACGGATGCGCTCCCGCAACTCCACCGGGATGCACGCGGCCGGCGCCTCCTCCACCACCTTCTGGTAACGCCGCTGCAGCGAGCAGTCGCGCTCGCCCACGTGCACCACGTTGCCGAAGCGGTCGCCGATGACCTGCACCTCGATGTGGCGGGCGTTGGGGATGTAGCGCTCCATGTACAGCGTGGGATCGCCGAAGGCCGCCCGGGCCTCCGCCGAAGCGGTCTCGAAGGCGGTCTGGAGCTCGCCGTCCTCCCGGACGATCTTGATGCCCTTGCCGCCGCCGCCGGCCGCGGCCTTGAGCAGCACGGGATAGCCCACCTCCGCGGCCACCGCCGACGCCTCCTCGAAGCCGCGCACGTTGTCCGAGCCGGGCACCAGCGGCACCCCGAAGGCGCCCACCGTGGCCCGGGCCAGCAGCTTGTTGCCCATCTGGCGGATGCTGTCGGCGCGCGGCCCCACGAAGGTGACGCCATGCTTGGCGCAGGCCTCGGCCAGCTCGGACTTCTCGGCGAGGAAGCCGTAGCCCGGGTGGAGGGCGTCGCAGCCGGTGCCCAGGGCGGTGGCCACCAGCGCCTCCACCTTGAGGTAGCTCTCGGTGGAACGGGCCGGGCCGATGCAGACGGTGCGGTTCGCGAGGCGGGCGGGCATGCAGTCACGGTCCGCTTCGGAGACCACGGCCACCGACTCGATGCCCAGGGATTGGCAGGCTCGGATGATGCGAACCGCTATCTCGCCCCGGTTGGCGACCAGGAGACGGCTAACGGCCACGGGCACACCCCTCGCTAGGCATCCGGCCGCACCAGGAAGAGGGTCTGGCCGTGCTCGACGAACTGGCCGCTCTCGACGCAGACCTCGTCGATGGTGCCGGCGGCGCCCGCGCTGACGGCGTTGAAGACCTTCATGACCTCCACGAGGCCCACGGTGGTCTCGGCGTCCACGCGGTCGCCGAGCTTGACGAACGGCGGCGCGCCGGGCTCGGGCGTGGCGTAGAACGTGCCCACCATGGGCGCGGGAATGGGAACGGTGCCCTCCTTGACGGTGACCGCCTGGGCCGCGGGGGCGCTTTCCGCCGCCGGCGCGGGCGCGGGGGCCGCCGGGGCGGGGGCTGCCGGCGCC
>CAZFIU010000068.1:0-16379 GCA_964519455.1 uncultured Syntrophobacterales bacterium | reverse complement strand
ACAGGTGGACGCCTACCATCGCGACGGATTCCTGTTCCCGGTGCGCATCATGGACGGAGAGTCCGCGCGTGTGTTGAGGCGCAAGCTGGAGGACGTGGAGCAAGCCATCGGCGGCGAGCTCCAGGAGCGCTACCGCATCAAGGCCCACCTCCCCTTCCCGTGGCTCAACGAGCTGATCCGCAACCCGGTCATGCTCGACGCGGTGGAGGACATCATCGGACCGAACATCCTGTGCTGGGGTTCCAGCTTCTTCACCAAGAACGCCCGCGACCCCCGGTTCGTCTCCTGGCACCAGGACACCACCTATTACGGTCTGCAACCGAGGGAGACCCTGACGGCGTGGTTCGCGTTCACCGACAGCAAGATCGAAAGCGGCTGCATGCGGGTGATCCCCCGCTCCCACGCGGGGGGCGCACTCCGGCACGTGGAGACCTTCGCCGAGGACAACCTCCTCTCCAGGGGCCAGACCATCGAGGGGGTGGACGAGTCCAAGGCGGTGGACATCGAACTGGAGGCCGGCGAAATCTCCTTCCACAGCGAGACCGTCATTCACGGCTCCAACCCGAACGGATCCAACGGCCGGCGGCTGGGCTATTCCATCCACTTCATCGCGCCGCACGTGCACCAGACCCTGTTCGACCATGCCAGCGCCGCGTTGCTGCGCGGCGCCGACACCCACGGCCACTGGGAGGCCGAACCGCTGGCCCGGCAGGACTTCGACCCCGAGTGCCTCGCCGCCCTCGACCGCAACCACCAGCAGTACAAAGCCAACAAGCAGGGTGGGTGAGTACGCCGAGGGGCGTGTCGGCAAGTTCATCCCAGGGCTTTCCGCGACCACTTCCGCGTGCCGGCCGGTTCAAGGCAATTCGAGAAAGGATGCCATAAGTGCCCGACAAATCATTACAGGACAAGGTCGTCATCATCACCGGCGGCGCCGGAGGGATGGGCACCGTCATGACCCTGGCCCTGCTGGAAGACGGCGCCCGGGTGGCGGCGGTGGACAACCGGGAGGAGCGCTGCCAGGCCCTGGCCCGGAGCATCGCCGGCGTGGCCGAGGAAGGCGCGCTCATGACAATCACCGCGGACATCACCCAAGCGGAGGAATGCGACCGGGTGGCGGCCGCGGTCGTCGGCCGCTTCGGCCGCGTGGACGGGCTGGTCAACGCCGCCGGCATCGGCATGCAGACCGTGCGCGCCAACTACATGAGCGAGCCCGTGCGCTTCTGGGAAGTGGAGCCCGACCGCTGGCAGACGGTGATGGACGTCAACTGGAAAGGCGCCTTCCTCATGGCCCGCGCCGTCACGCCCCACCTCGTGGAGCAGGGCTCCGGCCGCATCGTCAACGTCACCACGAGCCTCGACACCATGTTCCGCGGCGCCTACACCCCCTACGGCATGTCCAAGGCCGCGCTGGAAGCCGCCTCCGCGAGCTGGGCCAAGGACCTGGAAGACACCGGCGTCACCGTCAACGTGCTGGTGCCCGGAGGCCCCACCAACACGAGCTTCATCCCCGAGAGCGCCCCCTTCGACCGCACCAAGCTGGTCCAGCCCGAGGTCATGGCCGCCCCCATCCGCTGGCTCGTGTCCGATGCCTCCCAGACCATCACCGGCTGCCGTTTCGTGGGCAACGACTGGGACACGGCGCTGGAACCCGACGAGGCCGCCAAGGCCTCCTGCCGCCCGGCCGCGTGGCAGGACCTGGCTTCGCAGGCGGTGTGGCCCGATCGGAAGTAGCCGTCCTCTCACTTTTTTCGCGTAACCCTGTTCGAGACTCGACTCCATCATTCCCGCGGAACAGACTGTGCCAAGACTCGTGCGGCACAGATTCCCCGAGTCGTCATTCCCGCGGAAGCGGGAATCCAGGTGGGGTGGGGCCGGGCAATGAGGCCGCCACACCCCCCGCCCCTGGATTCCCGCTTTCGCGGGAATGACGGTTCAGGGGATGGGTAGCGTTTCTTTTCCGAGCGGAGTTGACACAGCCTGGAAAGTGGGAATGACGACTTGGGGCACTTTGGGTTTGCCGTCCCGTGCCTCTTTTGATAAGGGTCGGCTCACGCAAAGGGCTCGCGCCTTTGTTCGAGTTCGGGTTGCCGACGAATTCAGGGTTTGCCAAGGCGACATTCAGGACAGGAGGGACCAGCCATGAAGGAATCGACCAAAGCCACGGAAGCGAAATCCGGCGGGATCAACCGGCGCGCCTTCATCGGCGGCGGCGTGGCCGCCGGCGCGATGATCCTGGGGGCGCCCTACATCGCGTCCAAGGCACGGGCCAAGACCAAGACCATCTACATCAACACCTGGGGCGGAAGCTGGGGCAAAGCGGAGGCCGAGGCGTATTACAAGCCCTACGAGAAGGCCTCCGGCGTCTCCGTGAAACCCATCACGCCGGTGTCATTCGCCAAGATGAAAGCGCAGGTTCAGAGCGGCCACTACGAGTTCGACGTGGCCGGCATGGGACGGTCCGACTCGATCCGCGGGCTCAACGACAACCTGCTGGAGCACATCCACTACGACATCATCCGGCTCACCGATTATCCGCCGGACACCATCGGCTACAACGGCATCTCGCGCCATTCCATCTCCACGAACCTGGTCTACAACAAGACGAAGTTTCCCAACGGCGGCCCGCAGTCCTGGGCCGATTACTGGAACGTGGAGAAGTTCCCCGGCAACCGGGGCGCATACAAGGACGTCGCCCGGATGGTGCCGTTCGCGCTGCTGGCGGACGGCGTGGACAAGGACAAGCTCTATCCCCTCGACGTCGACCGCGCCTTCAAGAAACTCGACGAGCTCAAGCCCCACGTGAAGGTGTGGTGGCGGCGCGGCTCCCAGTCGGTGCAGCTCGTACGCGACGGCGAAGTGGACATGATGCCCATGTGGAACACCCGCGCCGGGGTCGCGGTGGAACAGGGAGTGCCCCTCGAGGTGGTCTGGAACCAGTCCCACATGCGCCGTTCCAACTGGATCGTGGCGCGCGGCACACCCAACGCGGCGGAGGCCTGGCGGTTCGTGCAGTTCTGTCTCAAGCCCGAAAACCTCGGGGTCTTCTGCCGCATGATGAACACCGGCCCGTGGATCGCCGCGGCCTACGAGCACATCGACGAGAAGAAGGCGCGCATGATGCCCACGTGGAAGGACAACCTGCCGCTCACCTACCAGCCGAACCCGCTCTGGGTGGGCACCAACCTGAGCGCGCTGACCAAGCGTTTCAACCAGTGGCTGGCGACCTGAGCTCGGAGGCCGGGGAGCGGAATCGCATCGATCGAGAGCGCCGCGCGGGCAGGGAGGGTTTCGAACCCGCCCTGCCCCTTCGTTTCCCATGACGCAGCCCCCCAAGACCGATTTGCCCGGATGAGTGCGACCTCGGCAACCCCCGCGGGCGCCTCCGGCGGCAGGAGGGCGTCCAGGCCCTGGCGTTCCCGCGCCAACCTTTCCGCCTGGACGCTCTCCGCGCCGGCGGTGCTGTTCATCGCCGTCCTGTTCGTCTATCCGCTGCTGGACGTCGTCGTCATCAGCTTCACCGATCCGACGCTCTCGCTGGTCAACTACCGGGAGTTCTTTTCCTCGCCGCTCTATTCCAGGGTGCTGGGAAACACGTTCTGGTTCGCCTTCATGGTGACCGTGATCTGCCTGCTCCTGGGCTATCCCATGGCCTACGTCGTGGTCCGTTACGGCGGTACACTGGGGTTCGCGCTGCTGCTGGTGGTGGCCATGAGCTTCTGGACGAGCTTTCTCGTCCGCACCTACTCGTGGCTGGTGATCCTGGGCAGCAAGGGACCGGTGACCAAGCTGCTCGACTGGGTCGGCTTCGACCCGGTGCCGCAGATCCTGTTCAACAGCTTCGCCACCACCCTGGGCATGGTGCACATCCTGATCCCCTACATGATCATGTCGATCTACGCGGCCATGCAGAAGATCGACCCGAACCACCTGCGGGCGGCGGCGAGCCTGGGGGCCACGCCCTTCCAGGGCTTTCGCACCGTCTTTTTTCCCTTGAGTCTGCCGGGCGTGGTGAACGGCTGCACGCTGGTCTTCATCATCTGCCTGGGTTTCTACGTGACGCCGGTGCTGCTCGGCGGACCCCGGGACCAGATGATCGCCGGACTCATCGGCGAGCAGATCGAGGAGCTTCTCGAATGGGGCTTCGCCTCGGCCATGGCGGTGGTGCTGCTGGCCACCACCATGGCGTTGCTGGCCATCTACAACCGGCTGGTAGGGCTGGACAAGCTCTGGGGATGAGTGCGCCGTGAACCTCCTGAGAGCCATCGCCATCGCCATCGGCGCGTTCATCGCCGCGCCGATGTTCATCGTCATCCCCATGTCGCTCAGCGATTCGCCCTCCTTCGCGTTCCCGCCCACGGGCTACTGGCTCGGGTACTACCGGGCCTACTTCAGCAACGAGCTGTGGACGACGCCCACCATCAACAGCGCCATCATCGCCACCGCCACCATGTTCGTGACCATGGCGCTGGTGGTGCCGGCCTCCTTCGCGCTGGTGCGCTTCCGGTTCCCGGGCCGCGGCATGGTGAACTTCCTGCTGATGATGCCGCTCATGGTCCCGCACATCGTGCTGGCGCTGGGCTACTACGCCGTCTTCAGTCCGGTGGGCCTGACCAACAACCACATCGGGGTCATCATCGCCCATACCTGCGTGTCCGTGCCCGTGGCCTTCCTCATCGTCTCCGCCACGCTCAAGGGCTTCGACCGCAATCTCGAACGCGCCGCCATGAGCTCCGGTGCCGGGCCGCTCCGCACCTTCTTCCACGTGACCTTGCCGGTGCTGCGGCCGGGCTTCCTGGTGGCCGCCCTGTTCGCGTTCATCCACTCGTTCGACGAGACCGTCATCGCCATCTTCATCGCCGGCCGCGACGCCTCCACCCTGCCCCGCAAGATGTACGAGAGCGTGCGGCTGGAGGCGGACCCGGTGCTGGCGGTGGTCTCGACCCTGCTTTTCACCCTGGTGCTGATCGGCACCGCCATCGCGGCGGCCACGCGCAAGAGGCCCGTCCATGCCACTTGAGCGGCTCCTCAAGCCGAGGTCCATCGCGGTCTACGGCGCCAGCGAGAACCGGGGACCGGGCCGGCGCATCCTGGAGATGCTCGACAAGCTCGGCTATGACGGGGCCGTCTATCCGGTCAATCCGAGATACGAGAGCGTGCTGGGCAAGCGTTGCTACCGCGGGCTGGAGGAGGTGCCGGAGGGCATCGACGCCATCGTCTTCTGCGTCAACCACCGGCTCGTGACCGAGCCCTTCGAGCTGGCGGCGGCGCGCGGCTACGGTGCCGCGGTGGTGCTGGACGGCGGCTTCGCCGAACGGGGCGAAGAAGGCCGGCGGCGGCAGCAAGCGATGCGGGCGGCGGCGCGCACGGCCGGCATGGCGGTGTGCGGCCCCAACTGCATGGGGGTCCTCAGCCCGCACCAGCGCACGAGCCTCTACACCTCCAACCTGCTGCACCCCGAGAAGCTCCCCGGCAACGTCGCCATCGTGACCCAGAGCGGCTCCATCGCCATCGGGCTCCTGACCGACTGCCGCCGCTTCGGCTTCAGCCACGTGGTCTCCACCGGCAACGAGGCGGTGACCACCACCGCCGAGTTCATCGAGTACCTGGCGGACGACCCCAACACGCGGGTCATCGCCACCTTCACCGAGACCATCCGCGATCCCGAACGCTACGTCGGCGCCCTGGACAAGGCGGCGGACCGGGGCAAGCCCGTGGTGGTGCTCAAGGTCGGGCGCAGCGAGCGCACGCGCCGGGCCATCACCAGCCACACCGGCGGCCTCGCCGGCGAGGCGCGGGTCTTTTCCGAGGTGCTCAAGCGCCACCGTGCCATCGAGGTGGGAGACATGGACGAGCTGACCGAGGTGCTGGCTTGCTGCCAGGGGGAGCGCCGGCCCAGCGGACGAAAGCTCGGCGTGATGACCGCGTCCGGGGGCCAGGCCGAGCTGATCCTGGACGTCGCCGGGGCCGCCGGCCTGGCACTGCCGCCGTTGTCCGAAGCCGGCCGCCGCGAAGCGGAGCGCGTCATCGGCCCCATCACCGGCGACGGCAACCCTCTGGATGCCTGGGGTGACGGCAAGTTCGACGTGAACATCCCCCACGCGCTGGAAGTGCTGGCGCACGAGCCCGACGTGGACTCCATCGTCATGGTGAGCGACAGCCGCGACGACTCGCCGATGGTGCCGACCCAATACACGCAGTACCTGGCCGAGACCGCCCGGCGGACAACCAAGCCGTGCTATTTCATGAACACCCGTCCGGGTCTCTTCCGGCAGGAGTTCGCCGACGCCCTGCGGGCGGCGGGAGTGCCCACCATCGGCGGCGCGCGCCAGGGGCTGGGCGCGGTGGACCGGCTGGCGCGCTGGTCCATGCCGCCGTTCGAGACGCTGCCCGAGCCCGCGGCCACCGGCCGTATCGCCGCCTGTCTGCGAAACGGCAACCGGCGGCGCTCCGCCATCAACGAGGTGGATGCCAAGAGGCTGCTCGGCGACGCGGGCTTGCCGGTGGTCCGGGAAACGATCGTGGCGTCACGAGAGGAGGCGTTGCGGGCCGCGCGTGACATGGGCTACCCGGTGGTGCTCAAGGTGGCGTCGGACGACATCCCGCACAAGACCGAACTGGGATTGGTGGCCGCGGGCCTGGCCGATGAGGCAGCGCTGGCGGGCGCCCTGGAGGACATGGCGGCCAGGCTGGAAGAGCTTTCGCTCCCAACCGCCGGCGCCGTGTTCGTCGTGCAGGCCATGGTGCGGGACGCGGTGGAGCTGTTCATGGGAGTGACCCGCGACCCGGACTTCGGACCGGTGTTGGCGTTCGGGTTCGGCGGCGTCCTGGTGGAGATCTTCGACGACGTAGCGCTGCGGCCGCTGCCGCTCCGCGACGGCGACGCCAACGCCATGATCGGCGAGACCCGGGGGCGGCGGCTCCTGGGAGGCGTGCGCGGCCAGGCCCCGCGCGACGTGCAGGCCGTACGCGAGTGCCTGACCGCCCTCGCGGAGTTCGCCTGGGCCGAGCGGGACTCCATCGCCGCAATCGACCTGAATCCGGTGATGTCCCTTGCCCGGGGCCGGGGATGCATCGTGGTGGACGCTTTGATCGTCCCGCGGGAGAGAAACACATGACGGATTCGGACCCGGTGCTCACCTACCGCAAGGACGGCGACGTCGGCATCGTCTCGCTCAACCGGCCGGAAAAGCGCAACGCGCTGAACCGCGCGCTGTCGCAGGCGTTGCTGGAAGCCCTCGATGCCGCCGATCAGGACCCCGGCGTCACCGTCATCGTGCTGCGCGGCGAGGGCAAGAGCTTCTGCGCCGGCCACGACGTCGAGCGCAGCGATCCCGAGCGCGAGAAGGACCGGCACCACGCCATCCGCACGCACCACCGGCTGAGCCGCGGTCTCCGGCTGGCCACCGCCATCTGGGACCTGCACACGCCCATCATCGCCTCCGTTCAGGGGCACGCCCTGGGCGAGGGCTGCGTCATGACCATGCTGTGCGACCTCACCATCGCCGCCGAGGACGCCCTGTTCGGCGAGCCGGAGATACGCTTCGCCGGGCCGGCCACCGCCATGATGATGCCCTGGGTCATCGGCCTGAAGCGCGCCCGGGAGCTGATCTACATGGGCGACATGATCGACGCCAGGGAAGCCCGGGAAATCGGCATGGTCAACCGGGTGGTGCCCGCGGACCAGCTTGAAGAGGCGACGCTCAAGTACGCCCGGCGCTTGGCCCTGATCGGGCCGGAGGCGCTGTTCTGCGCGCGGACGAGCATCAACCGGATCCTGGAAGCCCAGGGCATCCGCATGGCGTTCAACAGCTCCGTCGACCTCATCGCGCCGACCTACGCCACCGAATCGCAGGTGCATCGGGACTTCCAGGCCAAGGTGGCCGAACTGGGACTGGCGGGAGCCTTCAAGTGGCGGCGGGACCAGTTCAAGGAATGACCATGAGCGACGCCTATCTATGCCTGCGAGACGTGGTCAAGTCCTACGACGGCCGCGTCAATGCCGTGGACGGGATCTCGATCGACGTCCGCAAGGGCGAGTTCCTGACGCTGCTGGGGCCCAGCGGCTCGGGCAAGACCACCACGCTCTTGATGATCGCGGGGTTCGAGGACCTCACCGGCGGGACGCTGGAACTCGAAGGCCGCTCGCTGGCCAACGTCCGCCCCTACCGGCGCAACATCGGCATGGTGTTCCAGAACTACGCGCTGTTCCCGCACATGACGACGGAAACCAACGTCGCCTTCCCGCTCAGGATGCGCAAGTTTCCGCGCGAACAGATGCGCCCGAGGGTGGAGAACGCCCTGGCGCTGGTGGGCCTGTCGGAGTTCGCCACCAAGTACCCGCGGGAGCTGTCCGGCGGCCAGCAGCAGCGCGTCGCGCTGGCCCGCGCGCTTGTCTTCGAGCCCGACGTCCTGCTCCTCGACGAACCCTTGGGCGCCCTCGACAAGAACCTGCGCGAGCAGATGCAGGTGGAGATCAAGCGGATTCACGGCGAGGTGGGCATCACCACCATCTACGTCACCCACGACCAGACCGAGGCCATGACCATGTCGGACCGCGTGGCCGTGTTCAACGACGGCAAGATCGAGCAGCTCGCCCCGCCCCTGGAGATGTACCACCGGCCCGCCACTTATTTCGTCGGCAACTTCATCGGCGACAGCAACTTCTTCGAGGCCGCCGTGATCGACGCCGGCGCGGGCAGGCTGGCGGTGGATTCCCTGGGAGAGTTTCTTGCCACGCTCCCCGATGGCGGCATCGGCGCCGGCCGTGTCCACGCCCTGGTGCGCCCGGAAAACGTGCGGCTCGTGGAGGACGACGAGGCCGGCAAGATCGCCAACGTGTTCGACATGTCCGTGGAGGGCTCCGTGCACTATGGCGACAGCGTGCTGGTCATCGGGCGGATCGGCTCGCAATCTCTACGGGTCCGGGTCCCGGGCACCCAGGCGGACAACGTAGCCCGGCAAGACCGACTGCGAGTGGGATGGCGCCCGGAGGACGTGCATCTGATCCCGCGGCAGTAGCCGTTCGGCGCCGCCTTGCGTCACGCCCCGCCCTCCAATACGTCATTCCCGCGGAAGCGGCTGTGCCAAACACCATTCAAGAGAGGCAACAACCCCCCGAATCGTCATTCCCGCGAAAGCGGGAATCCAGGAGGGGTGAAGGGGGAAACGCCGCCGCAGCGCCCCGCCACCGCCCCTGGATTCCCGCTTTCGCGGGAATGACGGATTGGCGTTCAGTCACCAGGAAGCAGCGTTTTGACACAGCCGCTTGCGCGGGAATAACGACTCGAGGGGGCTCTGCCTCACCAGTGTTCACACAGCCTGTTCCGCGGGAATGACGTATTGGGGGGCCGGGAATGACGATACAGGAGTTTGCGCTTTCCCGTGTCCGCCCGGAGTCTTGACCCAGCCGCTTGCGCGCGAATGACGTTGCATGAAACACTGCACCCGTAATCGGCGACACGAGCCCATCCACAGGAGGTCATCATGGCATACAGCGCCAAGGGTCGTACCAAGGACTTCCCCGTCTTCGACTGCGACAGCCACATCTACGAGCCCCCGGAGGTCTGGGACAAGTACATTCCCGAGCGGCACCGCTCGCTGGCCAAGACACACTTCTACCGGGACGCCGACCGCCTCGTGCTGGTGCGGAACTCGCGCATCAGCTTCCGGAGTCCCAATGACTGGAAGTATCCGGCGGAGACCTGGCATCCCGGCCTGACCAAGGAGGAGATCGGCAGCGTCGAGCCCGGCACCCCGGAATGGGACAAGACGGTCGGCCGCAACGCCAGCGCCCGGGACCCCCACGTGCGCCTCAAGGACATGGACGCGTCCGGCATCGACCAGGTGATGATCTTCCCCTCCACCTTCGTCTACCTGCCGCTGGTGGAGAACGCGGAGGCCGCCCACCTGTGCGCGCGGGCCTACAACGACTGGGTCTACGACTACTGCGGCGCCGACCGGAAGCGGATGTATCCCGCGGCGGTGTTGCCGCTGCAGGACGTGGACCGGGCCATCGACGAGCTGCGGCGGGTGGCCAAGCGGGGCTTCAAGTCCGCGCTGGTGCGGCCCATCATCGCGCTCAACCGCTACCCCACCTTCCCGGAGTACGATCCCTTGTGGAAGGAGTTCGAGGAACTCGGCATGGTGCTGGGCATGCACACCTTCCCGTCCCGCGGCGAGGCCATGTCGCCGGGCCTGGCGGAGCGCATGGGCGCGGACCGCAAGCGCCTCTTCGGCGACGAGGACATCCTCGTCTACTCGCCCGGCCAGTTCGTCGCCAACATCATGCAGGCCATGGGCTCGAAGCAGGCCGGCGACGCCGCCTACGGCTTCATCGCCGAGGCCATGACCTGGACCGGCGTGGTGCTGATGACCGGGTGGCTCGAGAAGTTCCCGCGCCTCAAGGTGGCGATCCTGGAGTCCAACTCGAGCTGGCTGCCGCTGGTGCTGGAGAAGGCCGAGGGCTACCTGGAACTCTACCGTCACACCAACGAGAACATCGGCGACCCCAAGGAGGTCTTCTACAAGAGCTGCTTCATCGCCTTCGAGGGCGACGAGGAGATCACCTTCCGCCTCTGGGACCTGTACGAGGACATCGGCCTGTGGTCCTCCGACATGCCCCATCTCGACGCCGCCGACGTGTGGGAAGCCATCGACAACATGAACAAGCACAACGTCCCGAAGCGCGCCCAGGAGAAGATGCTGGGCGGCAACGCCCGCCGCCTCTACGGCATCGAGCCGGAGTTGGTGGTCACCCAGGCGCCGGACGAGTACACGCCCGTGACCATGTCGCGGTTCGCGTCGTAAGGGCACTTTTCGCTGATTACGCGCGTGTCTCCGAAGGCGATACGGTCGACGAGACCATCCAGCGGGGTGCCGGCGCTCTCGCCTTCCATATCGAGGGGATGATCGGAGACGGCGAGACCATTCCGGTGCCACGGTCTCTTCAGGAGATCGAAGGAGACCCAAGCCTCGCGGAATGGCGGGAGGGAGCGGCTGTCTGTTTTGTCCCCGCGGTCATCGATAAAGGGTCACCCCGGCGGGTGAATATCTCGCTGGATTACGGACTCTTGCAGGCCATCGATGACGAGGCCAAGCGGCGCGGCATGACCCGGTCCGCGTTTCTTTCCACCGCGGCCCGGAATGAGATCCAGGAGCGAAATCTCGGCAGATAAATCGGTTACCATCGAGCGACAACCATGCCTACCGTGCCATACAGGACAAGTGATTACCTCACTACTACTCAGGCGATACTTGAATATCTCCACTTGGTGCTTGACGACCCCGAAAGCGACGACAAGGACCTGTTGGTCGCCCTCTGCAACGTCGCCGAGGCGGTATCCAACTAGTGTCCTGTCCCGTATAAAACGTCGTGAAGATGCGCAGGACCTTTTGTCGTCGGCAAGGAGCGACGACTGTAGGGGCGACCCGCGGTCGCCCCAGTGGCCCCTACCACGCGAGGAGGACCCCGGGTCAAGCCCGGGGTGACGTAACGCAGCCGACGGCGAAAAGGACAAGCAGATTCATGACGTTTTATACGGGACAGGACACTAGCTGCCGACCACCGGACCCAGGTCCGGCATCTCGGACAGGAGCCGGCCGTAGCCCGTTATCGGCTCGCGGAAGCCAAGCCGTAGCTGGGTTTCCCAACTCCGGGCGGTGAGGGGATAGATCACGGGTACACCCACGCTGTCCTCGATGTCTTCGAGGACGTCGAGGATCTTCCAGGCGGAGCCCAGCAGGTAGAGAGCTTCGGCGCCGGGATGGCGGCGGAACGACTGCTTCAGGTGCTCGGCGATGTCGGTGGCGGGGATGTCGGGCACCTCGTGGAACGGGGCGTCCATGCCCTCCATGGCGATTACGTCGAAGCCGGCTTCCCGCAGGTACTTGGCGAAGATGTCGTTGAGGTTGTCGGGCAGGTAGGTGCCGCCCAGCAGCCGCTTGACCCCCAAGGCCCTCATGGCGCGCACGTGGTTCTGCCCGGACGTGAACATGGGCACGCCGTACTTGTCCTCCCAACCGCGGATCACCCGGCTCTCGCCGTCGAAGCCCAGGATCATGAAGGGCGGCGCGCCGAGCACGCGGATCAGGTCGGGCTTCTGGTCCATGAGCCCCGCGGCCTTGGCCTCGTAGCCCGGAATGGAGCGGGTGAACTCCTCCTGGGTCCCCTCCTGAAAGTCCATGGTGACGTGGACGAGCTTGATGGCCGGGGGCAGCCGGCGGTCCATCTCGTTGTCGCCCAGGGTTCCGGTGCGGTTGGTGGGCCAGACCGAGCCCACCACGAATTCACGGTCCTTTGCGGCCATGTCCGGTCAGTCCTCGTAAGGCAAGTGGGACTCGTCAGTGGACGCCCAGCCGGCGCGGCTGTCCCAGTAACGGTGCGCCGACGGCCCCTCGCCGGGTTCGTCGTCGAGGCTCCCGGCCGGGACCGTCATGCGGGAACCGTCCCGGGTGGGACGCGCCACCGGGCAGTTGCACTTGGAGCAGATGGCGATGGCAAAGGCGCGGGCCTCGGGCATGTCCCACCGGGAAATCGCGTCCTCGCCGGAGAGCCACCTGAACTGCTCCGGCGGCACCGAGATGTTGCTGGACTTCACTCCGCCCGTGGCCTTGCGGCAGCGCATGCAGTAGCAGTGGGCGAAGCGGATGAACGGGGGGCTTATCTCGAACTGCACGGCCTTGCACAGGCAACTGCCCTTCAGCGTCTCGTCTGCCATTGTCTCCTCCGTCTTTGAATGCGCCAGGGTGACCGCCGGTCGCCCCTACAGGGTGCACGGCAACGCAGGGTCCTGGTGTTGTGTCTCACAAACAGGTTTACAACGATGCGCAGGAATTCTTGTCGTCGGCAAGGCGCGATGACTGTAGGGGCGACCCGCGGTCGCCCCCGTTGGCGGGCACCACGCGAGGAAGACCCCGGGTCAAGCCCGGGGTGACGTAACGCAGCCGACGACAACAAGGACCAGCAGATTTGTAAACCTGTTTGTGAGACACAACACTAGAACCCGTAAAGCCGCGCCGGATTGCTGTCCAGGATCGCACTCTTCCCCGATTCGCTCACGTCCTCCCGCTCCAGCAGCGTCTTTGCCGCGAAGCGTTCCCGGTCCGAATGGGGCATGTCGGAGCCGAAGACGATCTGGCCCTCCCCCACCAGGTCCATGACCTGGGGCAGCAGGCTGTCCTCCACCTCCGCGCTCCAGAAGAGGTTGCCGCCGCGGACGTAGGCGTCGGGCTCGGCGGCGGCGTTGACCTTGATCTCGGGGTAGAGGCTCGCCATGGTCCGGGCGTAGGGAAAGCGGTGGTTCAGGCGGTCCATGACGAAGGGGATCCACAGGCAGCCGCCCTCCAGGAAGACCACCCGGAGGCTCGGGAAACGGTCCAACACGCCGCCGGTCATGAAGGCGACGAAGCCCATCATCAGCGGCATGAGGAACGCCGTGATCCACGACGGGTAGAGGTCGCTGTAGAGGTTGTTGAAGGACGGCCAGGACCAGCCCACGTGCACCCCCAGGGTCAGGTCCGCCTCGGCCATGGCCTCGTAGAACGGCATCAGCGCGGGGTCGTCGAGCATCCGGTCGCCGGCGGTGCCCAGCACCATGATCGCCGAGGCGCCGAGGCTCGCGGCCTCCCGCACCACGCGCACGGCCCCGGGGACGTCGTCCAGGTTGACCACCCCGGCCCACTTGAGCCGCTCGTTGCCGGAGAGCGTGTCGCCCATCCAGCGGTTGTAGGACGAGCACAGCGCAGTGGCGAGGGCCGGGTCGGAGGCCAGCGGATAGGCGAGGAAGAGGGTCGGATAGATCACCTGGACGTCGATGTTCTCGGCGTCCAGCGCCTCGATGCGGGCGTTCACGTCGGTCAGCTCCTGGCTGTCCAGGCTGTCGAGGAGTTCCCCCCTCGATGAACGCGCCGAGCCGCGTGGGCTTGCCGTTCACCCGGGCCGGCGTGCTCAGGTTGTTGCAGCCCGTGCCCGCGCGCCGCGGGAAGACCTGATCGTCGATCTTCCAGCAGGAGCGCTCCTCCGAGGTCACTATCTCCGGCCGCCGGGAGCGGAACGCCGGGTCCAGGTACCTGTCGTCGAAGGTCGCCGGGTGCTCGTTCACGTGACCGTCCGCATCGATGACTCGCATAGGCAAGGACCCTTACCGATCTGACAGGTTGTTGAAAACGCCGCTTGGTGTGGGTCGGCGCCCCTTGCGTCAGTCAGAGCGCATAGAGCCGCGCCGGGTTGCTTTCCAGGATCGCGCTTTTCCCCGATTCGGTGACGTCGTCCCGTTCCAGCAGCGTCTTGGCCGCGAAGCGCTCCCGGTCCGAGTGCGGCATGTCGGAGCCGTAGACGATCTGTCCCTCCCCCACCAGGTCCATGACCCGCGGCAGCAGGTCGTCCTCCACTTCCGCGCTCCAGTAGAGGTTGCCGCGCTTGAGGTACTCGCCGGGCTCGGCCGCGGCGTTGACCTTGATGTGCGGGTAGAGGTTGGCCAGCCGGTGGGCATGCGGGAATCGATGGTTGAGGCGGTCGAGGATGAACGGGATCCACAGGCAGCCGGCCTCGAGGAAGACGACTCTCAGGTTCGGGAACCGGTCCAGGAGGCCGCCGGTCATGAAGGCCACGAACCCCATCAACAGCGGCATGGTGAACGCGGTGATCCACGAGGGATAGAGCTCGCTGTAGAGGTTGTTGAGCGACGGACACGACCAGCCCACGTGCACCCCCAGGGTCAGGTCCGTCTCCGCCATGGCCTCGTAGAACGGCAGGAACATGGGGTTGTCGAGCATGCGGTCGCCCGCGGTCCCCAGCACCATGATGGACGAGGCGCCCAGGCTCTTGGCCTCGTACACGGTCTGCACGGCCCCCGTGATGTCCTCCAGGTTGACCACGCCGGCCCACTGGAGGCGGTCGCTCCCCGAGAGCGTGTCGCCCAACCAGCGGTTGTAGGATGAGCACAGGGCGGTCATGAGCGGCGGTTCGGTGGTCAACGGATAGGCCAGGAAGAGCGTCGGGTAGATGACCTGGACATCGATGTCCTCGGCGTCCATCGCCTCGAGACGCGCGTTCAAGTCCGTCAGTTCCTGGCTGTCGAGGCTGTCCAGGTTCTTCCCTTCGATCAGCGCGCCGTGCCGCGTGGGCTTGCCGTCGACCCGGGCCGGAGTGCTGAAGTTGTTGCACCCGAGGCCCGTACGCCGCGGCACCACCTGTTCCCCGATCATCCAGTAGAACATGCCCCCCGAGCCGACGATGGCAGGCCGCCGGGAGCGGAACGCCGGGTCCAGGTACTTGTCATCGAAAGTCGCGGGGCACTCGTTGACGTGGCCGTCTGCATCGATGATACGCATGGCCGTACCCTTTGCCGATTTGGGGCTTCAAGTCAAGTTGCAAGCGGAGTGCTACAGAGACCCGGTTTCGACGTCGATCTTGAACCAGTGCAATTGACGGGCATATACTTCCGATATGGTCAAGGTCGACATCGCCGATGCCGCGGCCGATCTCTCCTGCTGCCTTGCCCGCGTCGAACAAGGGGAAACGATTCTCCTCTGCCGCGACAACACGCCAGTGGCTGAAATTCGCCCGGTCGCCCGGCTGCCAAAGCAACCCAGACCCGTCGGGATCGACTCCCCAAACCACAAGCGCTCTTTCCGCTGTCGCGGTATCGTGTTACGCTCCCGGCCATCATCGCCAGCCGGGAGGACCCATGCAGCTCATCGAGCGCTTGTTCAACAAGAAGGACCACGGGGTCGCGGGGTTCCTGGCCCACCCGCAACGGACGGAGCCGGGGCCGGCCTTGCTGCTCATCCACCCGAAGGGCGGGTTGACGGACTACATCAAGATCGAGGCGCGGAAGTTCGCCGCGTTGGGGTACAGTACCTTCGCGCCGAACGTGTTCGAGCAACTGGGATATCCGGAGCCGACGCACATCGTGAGCGGCGCCGAGATCCAGGCCAAGACATCCGACGACGAGTTCGACGCAGCCCTCACCGAGAGCTGGCGCTTCCTGCTCTCCCAGCCCCACGTGGACAACAAGCGGGTGGCGGTCAGCGGCTACTGCATGGGCGGGCGCATCGCCATCAACTTCGTGGCGGCGACCCCCGAGGTGCGGGCGTTCGTGGGCTACTATCCGACGGTGCGGGACGAGCCCCCGACCGACATGCGGCCGATCCCGCCCTGGGAGAAGGCCAGGATGATCCGCTGTCCCTCCATCAACCTCTACGGCGCCGACGACGTGGTCACGAACATTCCCGTTCAGGACAGGATGATGTACGCGTTCCGGGAGAACGGCCAGCCGCTGGAATGGCATTTCTTCCCGTTCGGCGGGCACGGCTTCGTCGACCCGGGCGCGGTGGGCTACCACGCCCACGCCGCGGAGCTGGCTTGGCCCATGGTG
>CAZFIU010000067.1:0-16901 GCA_964519455.1 uncultured Syntrophobacterales bacterium | reverse complement strand
TGGCGTGCACCTGGCGAGGACGACCCGGGGTCACGCGGGGGGTGACGTACCGCCGCCGCCGGCAAAAAGACCAGCAAATTATGCCACTTATTTGCGGGACGCGACATAGTGTCCGGTCCGGTTGAAAGGACGATGGTCCGTGTGCCGGCGCCCTTCGACTTCGCTTCGCGAAGCCTGCCCCGTCGAAGGGCTCCGGGCGAACGGCGCCGACCTGCTCCGCGGCGATTGATCGGAGTCTCCTGAATTCGCACGGCATGCTGCGCTACTTCCGCAAGACCGTCTCCGCCCACTGGCGCACCAACCCGGTGCTCTACGGACTGACCGTTCTGGGCGTGGCCCTGGGGGTGGCCTCGGTCATCAGCATCCGCATCCTCAACCAGAGCGCCGTGGCCTCGTTCGCCGCCGGGGTGCGCACCATCGGCGGAGCCGCCGACGTGGTCGTCACCGGCAAGGCCGGAACGTTGCCGGACGCGTTCTACCCAATTGTCCGGGGCACGCCTGGAGTCGCCGCGGCCTGGCCCGTGTTCGAGAGCACGGTGGCGGTGGAGGGACGGCCCGGCGTGTTCGTGCGGCTCCTGGGCATCGACCTGCTGGCGCCGTCCACGGACTTCCGGGACGCCCTCTCGGGGCTGCCGCCGGAAGCGGCGGCCGGTGTCGTGGCGCGTCGGCGCGGTTGGGCCGCGGCTACCCCGGAGTTGGCCGCCGCCATGGGATGGTCCGTCGGCGACCGCGTCGAGGTGCGTGACGGCGAGCAAGTCCGGGGGCTCCACGTCGGCGCGCTCGTCGACTTCCAGCGTTGGGGCGCGGGCGGAAGCCGCCGCGCCCTGGTGATGGACATCGCCGAGGCCCAGTCCCTGTTCGGCGGCGCGGGTACTCTGCACCGCATCGGCGTCGAGGCCGTGGACGCTGCCGACCCGGCGGCCGTGGCGGCGCGCATCGAGGACCGGCTCGGCGGCCGGGTGGACGCGGCCACGCCGTCGGAGCGCACCGGGCAGGCGCGGCAACTCCTCGGCGCCTTCCGCCTGAACCTCACCGCCCTGAGCATGGTGAGCCTGCTGGTGGGCACGTTCCTGGTGTTCAGCAGCATGCGCGCGTGCCTCGTGTGGCAGCGCCGGGAGTTCGGCGTGCTGCGTTCCCTGGGCTCCACCCCGGCCCAGGTGCTGGCGCTCATCCTGGGCGAGGCCGCGCTGCTCGGGGTCCTGGGCGTAGCCATCGGCGTCGTGGCGGGCTATTGGACCGCCATCTGGAATCTGGACGCCGTGAGCTCCACGCTTACCAACGTCTACATGCTCCGGGAGATCGAGTCGCTGGAGGTGTCGGGGGGCACCCTCGCGCTGGCGGTGTTCGCGGGGCTGGGGGGTGCCCTGAGCGGCACTCTGCTGCCCGCCCTGGACGTGTGGCGCCGGGACACGCGCACGCTGCTGGACACTTACCCGGCGCAGTCCGCCGGCATCGCCCGCGCCCGCGCGCTCTTCCGCGTCGGCGTCGCGCTGGTGGCCGGGGCGTTGGCGTGGTACTGGCTCGCGGGCTGGCGCTGGCGCCCCTCGGGATTTGTCCTTTCCACCGTCGTGATGGTGTGCCTGCCGCTGCTCGCCCCTTGGCTGGTGCAGCGCCTCGCCGCGCGCGTGCGGGTGCCGGACTTTGGCTTCCGCTACGGCGTCCGCAGCCTCGGCGCCACCCTGGCCAACACCTCGTTCTCGGTGTCGTCCCTGTCCATGGCCGTGTGCCTGCTGGTGGGCATCACGCTCCTGGTGGGGAGCTTCCGCGAGACCCTGGTGCGCTGGGTGGACCGCTCGCTGCGCGCCGACGTGTACATCACCGCCACCGCCGGGGCGAGGGCCGGGCCGCAAGCCACCTTGAGCGCCGACTTCGTGGAGCGGTTGGGGCGCGTGCCGGAGGTGCGCGGCGTCGATCCGCTGCGCCGTCTTTTCCTGCCCGTGGGCGGCCGGCGCGTGGCCGTGGTGGCCGTGGACCTGAACCGTCCGGCCGAACAGCGCCGGCTGGGACTGCTTTCCGGCGGGGACGCGGCGACCCGTGCGCTCCGGGAACGCGGCGTCCTCGTCGGCGAGCCGCTGTCTCACGGCGCCTCCTTGGCGGTGGGCGACACGGTGGAGATCGAAGGCCCGCTGGGACCGGTGCGCCTCCCCGTGTCCGGCATCTACCGCGACTACACCGAGGGCGGCTCCGTCACCATGGACATGGGCCTCATGACCGAAACCCTCGGCGCCGGCCGTCTCACCAGCGTGGCGCTGCACCTGAGGCCCGGCGCCGATCCGGAAGCCGTGGCCGCGGCCATCGAAAGCCGCCACCCCAGCGGCTTCCTGCGCGTGCGCAGCAACCGGCATCTCAAGGACGACGTGCTCCACGTCTTCGACCAGACCTTCGCGGTGACGCGCATCCTCCAGGTCATGAGCCTCGTCATCGCCGCCTGCGCCATCACCCTCACGCTGCTCGTCGTGGCCCAGGAAAAGGCCAGCGAGATCGCCCTCTACCGCACCCTGGGGGCCTTCCGCCGGCAGGTGTTCCTGCTCTTCGTGAGCAAGGGTGCGGCCATGGCGTTCCTCGGCCTGGCCCTGGGCTTCGCCGCGGGCATCGGCCTCGGCGCGATCCTGATCTTCGTCATCCAGAAGAGCTACTTCGGCTGGAGCATCGAGTGGACCTGGCCCTGGCTGTCCCTCGCCGGCGAAGCCCTCGCCATCGTCTGCGCCGCCGTGCTGGCGAGCCTGTACCCGGCGTTCAAGGCCAGCCGCACGCCGGCGAACGAGTTGTGTCATGCGGATGCGTGAGAGGGTTTCCCCTTCTTCAGGCGAGTTCAGTTTCAAAAGTGGAAATCAAAATTATCTCGGTGAGTTACCTCTATTGTAACTTGCAATCTCCAGAGTTTCCTCTATTCTACGAAGAATCGATACCCACAGTGGAAACCAACGGTAATACAAGCCGGTAGAGTACGCGATGCTCGCAGAACTCAACAACGCCCAAAGACGACAGTTCGTTGATGTGGTTCAGACCTTCGAGGCGTGGGAAGAATCAAAAGCCGAACTCGCCCAACGTTTCTTTGGCTCCATGCGGTGGGTCGAACGAAAGGGACATGTTTACCTGTTACGAAAAAAAGCCAGCAGCGAAGTCTCGCTTGGCCGAAGGACTGACGAGACCGAGGGTATTTACCGGGCCTTCCGCAACGGCCGTGACGCAGAACGGAAACGATGCGACGCGCTATACGCGAGTCTCAGAGAGATGGCACCTGTAAACCGCGCCCTTCGCCTGAACCGCGTTCCGCGCCTCACCGCCCGAATCCTCCGCCACCTCGCGGAGGCCCAGGTTCTCGGACAGAACATCTTCGTCGTCGGCACGAACAGTCTTTTCCTTTACGAGGCCCTGGCGGGCGTCCACCTGACAAGCGATCTGCTCGCGACCGTCGACATCGACCTCCTGTGGGATGCCCGCCAAAGTTTGAGCTTGGCAGTTAAGGATTTCCACCGCTCAGGGGTAATCGGCTATCTCAGACGCGCAGACCGCTCGTTTCAGCGCAGCCGTGGTCACCTGTTTCGTGCCGTCAACCGAGAAGGCTTCATGGTTGATTTGATCCGCCCAGTCCAGGACCCGTATAGGGTCACGGAAACGGGCACTAACCCGGAGGATCTGGTCGGCATCGAGGGTCTCGAGTGGCTCGTTGACGCGCCAAAGGTGGACGGTGTCGTCATCGGCGAAGACGGCATCCCGCTTCGATGCTGGTCCGTCGACCCACGTGCCTTTGCGCTACACAAGGTTTGGGTTTCGGAGCGGTCCGACCGCGAACCCGTCAAGCGTGCCCGCGACCACGCACAGGCACAGGAAACGGCGTGGATCGCCGCCCATTACCTGGGCATGGAGCTTCCGGACCCTGCGCTTTCAGCCTTGCCCGAATTTATGCGTCGGCTCAGCGACAGGCTCAAACGCGTTTCTACGGAGAAGACGTCGTGAAGATCGCCATTCCAAACCGGTCAGCATCGAGGGCGAGAATGTCGCCGCCGCCTGCCTTGAGGGGACGGAACTGCCGGGCGGCTGGCGTGGCCGCCAAGGATCTGGTGATGGGCCACGCCGCCCTGACCGATCTGGACACTGGCCGGTACCGTATGAGCGAACCGGTGTTGCGGACGGGTCCGCTTTTGGTGTCTGAATGATTCGCCCGTGTCGGGCTCCAGCGGCTCGAATCCCACGGTCAACGAGAGTGGTGAAGTAACATGGCCCTGAAGAAATCCGAGCTCTATTCGTCGCTGTGGTCGAGTTGCGATGAACTGCGGGGCGGCATGGACGCCAGTCAGTACAAGGACTACGTCCTCGTTCTGCTGTTCATCAAGTACGTCAGCGACAAGTACGCGGGGGTGCCTTACGCGCCGATCACCATTCCGGACGGCGCAAGCTTTTCGGATATGGTCGCACTGAAGGGAACGAGCGACATCGGCGACCAGATCAACAAGAAGGTCATCGCCCCGCTAGCCAACGCCAACCAACTGTCCGACATGCCAGACTTCAACGACGCCACCAAGCTGGGTACCGGCAGGGAGATGGTGGACCGGCTGACGAATCTCATCGCCATCTTCGAGAACAAGGCACTCGATTTCTCGAAGAACCGTGCCGACGGCGACGACATCCTCGGCGACGCTTACGAGTACCTGATGCGTCACTTCGCCACGGAGAGCGGCAAGAGTAAGGGCCAGTTTTACACTCCGGCCGAGGTCAGCCGCATCATTGCGCAGATCATCGGCATCCATGACGCCAAGACCAGTGCCTCCACCACGGTCTATGATCCCACCTGCGGTTCCGGCTCCCTACTGCTCAAGGTCGGCGACGAGGCCACGACTGCCGTCACGCTCTACGGGCAGGAGAAGGACGCCGCCACCAGCGGTCTCGCGCGGATGAACATGATCCTGCACGACAATCCGACGGCACTGATCGTGCAGGGCAACACGTTGACGGACCCCAAGTTCAAGGATGGCGACACGCTCAAGACCTTCGATTTCGTCGTCGCCAATCCGCCTTTCTCGGACAAGCGATGGAGCACAGGGCTGGACCCGCTGAACGATCCGTTCGAACGCTTTGGGTCCTTCGGAACGCCGCCCGCCAAACCGTTTGAATGGCAAGATATAGGCCTTCCAATCATCAGGATTCAGAACCTGAATGGTTCGGATGATTTCAATTTCTACGCGGGTACGTACGACACAAAACTTGAAGTCGAATCGGGACAGTTATTGTTCGCGTGGTCAGGAAGCCGTGGAACATCATTCGGTCCGCATATCTGGCACGGGCCATTGGGCCTGCTCAACTACCACACGTGGAAGGTTCAGGTCCATGAAACCGAAATCAAAATGGAGTTCTTCCTTCATGCCCTCCGGCGGCTAACCACCTTCATAGAAGGCAAGGCGCATGGTGCTTCAGCACTTGTGCATACACAGAAGTGGGAGATGGAAAGCTTCCAATTCCCCCTCCCGCCCACCGAAGCCGAACAAGAAGCCATCGCGGAGGCGTTGAGTGACGCGGATGCCCTCATCGAATCCCTGCAGAAACTCTTGACCAAGAAGCGCCAGATCAAGAACGCCGCCATACAGGAATTGCTGACCGGTAAGACACGCCTGCCGGGCTTCAGCGAGAAGTGGAAGGGGAAGCGGTTGGGAGAGTTGGGTGCCTTCGTGAAAGGGCGCGAAGTCACTAGGGACGAGTCGGCCAGTGGTAGCCTGGCTTGTGTGCGATATGGCGAACTCTACACGAGACACAACGATTGTATCAAAAGCTTTTACTCATGGATTTCGCCAGAAGTCGCTGCGACTGCAACACGCCTGGAGCAAGGGGATATCCTGTTCGCGGGGTCCGGCGAGACCAAGGATGAGATCGGCAAGTGCGCCGCATTTGTGGACAGTATCAAGGCCTATGCGGGCGGTGATATCGTCATCCTGCGAAGCAAGAAAGCGGACCCCCTGTTCCTCGGTTACTACTTGAATACGGGACCGATCAATAGACAGAAAGCAAGCAAAGGACAGGGTGATACGGTTGTGCACATAAGCGCAGCAGCATTGGCAGATATTCAGTGTGTGCTTCCATGCATACCCGAGCAAACCGCCATCGCCACCGTCCTCTCCGACATGGACGCAGAAATTGCCGCACTGGAAGCCAGGCTCTCCAAGGCCCGCCGGATCAAGCAGGGCATGATGCAGGAACTGCTCACCGGAAGGACTCGGCTTGTATGAAGGAAGCCCAGCACACCGAGTGGAAACAGAGTTGGCGCGACGAGTATCTGCGCTGGATCTGCGGCTTCGCCAATGCAGAGGGAGGTGTGCTGGTCATTGGGCGCAATGACAAGGGAGCGGCCGTCGGCGTGAATGATGCCAGGAGACTGCTGGAGGAACTGCCCAACAAGGTACGGGATCTCCTCGGCATCATGGTCGCTGTGAACCTGGTGACGGAAGCGGGCAAGGAGTTGGTTGAAATCCGCGTCGAGCCCTATCCGAGTCCGATCAGTTACAAGGGCGAATACCACTATCGCAGCGGCAGCACCAAGCAGGTATTGAAGGGAGCGGCGCTCCAGCGTTTCCTGATGCGCAGGCAGGGGCGGCATTGGGATGACGCGCCGGTTCCTGGGTTCGACGCCGCGGATTGCAGCCAGGACGCATTTCGGTTGTTCAGGACCAGGGCCACGGAAAGCAGGCGCGTTAGTGAAGAGGCGCTGCGGGACGCGAATGAGTCCTTGCTGGAAAGCCTGCAACTCAGAGACGGGCAGTACTTCAAGCGGGCGGCGACCCTGCTCTTTTCCGAGAACCCGGAACGCCATGTCAGCGGCGCCTACATCAAGATCGGCTTCTTCGTAACCGATGACGATTTGCGGTATCAGGACGAGGTCCACGGGAACCTTTTCATGCAGGCTGAGAAAACGCTCGATCTCATGTTCTCCAAGTACCTGAAGGCGTACATCAGCTATGAAGGTCTCCAACGGCTGGAGAAGTTCCTGTTCCCTTATCCGGCCGTGCGTGAAGCGTTGCTCAACGCCGTGGTCCATAAAGACTACAGCAGCGGGATACCGATCCAGATCAGCGTGTACGATGACAGGATAGTGCTGTGGAATTCCGGGCAGCTACCGCAGGATTGGACACTTGAACGGCTTCTGGGCAAGCATCCCTCAGCGCCCTACAACCCACTCATTGCCGGCGCCTTCTTTCGCGCCGGTTACATCGAAGCCTGGGGTCGCGGCATCGAGAAGATCAGTCGCGAGTGCCGCGAGCATGGTATTGATCCACCTCTTTATGACAGCAGCATGTCCGGTTTGATGGTGACCTTTCGCGCCAATCCTCGGCACTTGGTTGCAGCGCTCGGTGAGGCCGAGGCAAAGCGCATCTCAAAAGGGGGGGTCGGAGAAAAGGTCGGAGAAAAGGTCGGAGAAAATCTGACCTCCAACCAGCAGCAGATCCTGGAATTACTACGGCAACATCCGCGCATGTCGGCCTTCGAACTGGCACAGCAGATTGGAATTTCCAGCCGAAAGACGGAGCAGAACATCGCCAGACTGAAGGAATTGCGACTCCTCGAGCGTATCGGACCAGCCCGAGGTGGCCACTGGGAAGTGCTGAAGTGACAACGTGGGCCAACCCGAACGCGTCACCCAAGATCGGGTGATCGCCCTGTTCCGTGACCAACTGGACTACAGTTATGTCGGCGACTGGACTGACCGCGACGGCAACAGCAACATCGAAGACGGCCGGCTCTCGGCATGGCTGAGGAAGTGCGGTTACACGCCGGCGCAGATCAGCGCGGCTCTCCACAGACTCCGAACCGAAGCGGATAACCACAACCGCGGGCTCTACGGCAACAACCACGCCGTCTACAACCTGCTGCGCTACGGCGTGCCCGTAAAGACCGAGGCGGGCAAGGTGACGGAAACCGTCCACCTCATCAACTGGCAAGAGCAGGAACGCGAGACTTGTCGAGAGTATCTCGACCGGGAAAGTCACTATGTTTGGGGAAAGCGCTACCTGCTCAGGATTGTCGAGGCGGACGGCGCGCCGGCGGTGGAACTGAAGGCTGCGAATATGTTTCTAAAGGTCCGCCCAGGCGCAAGCGCCGACGCCAGAGGGGCGATTGTCTCCCGGTGGTACCGCGAGCAACTGAAGGCGGCTGTTCCAGACCTGCTCGCAAAGTGGGAGCCCATCTTGGGCGTAAGAGCTGAGCGCGTTTTCGTGCAGAAAATGAAAACGAGGTGGGGGACTTGCAACCCCGATCGACGTAGCATTCGTTTCAACACCGACTTGGCCAAGAAGCCGCGCCATTACCTTGAGTACATCCTGGTGCACGAGCTGACGCACCTACTCGAAAAGACACACAACGACCGTTTTACGTTGCTGATGGATCAATTCATGCCGCAGTGGCGGCAGTATCGGGGACTGCTCAACACCAGCCCTCTCACCCACGAGGATTGGGGCAAGTAGGGCACCTCGAGATGTTGACCTCCAGGCATAGCCCGCGCCTCGCCGGTGCGGCGGCGTATCTTCTCGTTGTCGGCATCATGATCTGGGCCGACGCCGCGGTCCACGCATGGACCCCGGCTCAACCCGGTTACGTCTGGTCGTTCCCACGCGACCACTGGGCTCGTGAAGGCTACAAGACCGAGTGGTGGTACTTTACCGGCCACCTGCGCTCCGCCGGGGAGCCGGTCCGTCGCTTCGGCTTTCAGTTCACCTTCTTCAGGATCGGCGTTTCGCGGGAGGCCCCCGACGGCGGCTCCGCCTGGGCGGCGGGCAACGTCATCATGGGACATGCGGCGCTCACGGACCTGGACAACGGCACCCACCGCTTCAGCGAGCTGGTGGTGCGGGCGGCCCCGCTCCTGGGCGGTTTCGGCCGCCATCCGGACCCGCGGCTGGCCTGGAGCGTCGGTCCTCCGGGGACCCCGGAGCCGTGGGGGCTCCAGTGGAACGGCAACGGCTTCGACTTCACCATGGCCGACGTCGCGAAGTCCTTCGAGTTCAGCCTGTCCACCCGCCCGCTCAAGCCCGTGGTGTTCCAGGGCCCCGGCGGCCTGAGCCGGAAAGGGGAGGGCGCCACCGAGGCCAGCCACTACTACAGCTTCACCCGCATGGCCACGAGCGGCGTGGTTCGCCTCGAAGGAAAGGAGTGGGAGGTCGACGGTACGGGCTGGATGGACAAGGAGTTCGGCTCCAACCAGCTCGGTGAAGACACCGAAGGCTGGGACTGGTTCAGCCTGCAGTTCGACGACGGCCGCGAGGTCATGCTCTATCTTCTCAGAGGCCGCGACGGCGGGACCCGCCATGCCGGCGCCACGCTGGTGGACTCCGCGGGTGCGGTCCGTTACCTGACGCGCGGCGAGTGGAAGCTCGACGCCACCGGCCAATGGACCAGCCCCGCCACCGGCGCGCCCTATCCCGCCGGCTGGACTCTCGACATCCCCGACGCGTCCATCCGGGCCGTCATCACCCCCAGGCTGGCCGATCAGGAAAACCGCAGCGCGCTCATCCCGAACCTGTTCTACTGGGAAGGCTCGGTCCGGATCGAATCCGAGAGCGGTGCGGGCATGGGGCAGGGGTATGTCGAGTTGACGGGGTACGGCGAGAACAGCCGGCCGCCGATGTGAGGTAAGCGAGGTAACGGGGTCGCGAACTTCGGGCCGCGTTCCGGGTTTTTTCGCAATACATATTGCGTTCTGGATTCTTCGCCATAGAATATGGGCGGGAACCAGAACGGATTGCCTGACCGCGCGAGCGCAGGCAGCCTTTCGAAGGTCGTGCTCAATAGCCCAAGGGCAGGGAGGCCCCCTCATGGACAAGCATCTGATCGATCCACAGGTCTACGACCTGTATGACGAGTACTGCCACAGCAACATGGAACGCCGTGAGTTCCTGAAGCGCGCGGCTGCCCTCGTGGTTGTGAGCGGCTCGGCGCTGGCGATGGCGAAGGCGATGCTGCCGCGCTATGCCAGGGCGCAGACCATCTCCTTTACCGACAAGCGCATCAGGGCGCGCTACGTCACCTACGATTCGCCCGGCGGCAACTCCGGCAAGATGCGCGGCTACCTGGTCCAGCCGGCCGGTACGGGTCCGTTCCCCGCCGTGCTCGTCGTTCACGAGAACCGGGGGCTGAATCCGCACATCGAGGACGTCGCGCGCCGTGCCGCGGTGGCGGGGTTCCTCGCCCTGGCGCCGGACGGTCTCTCGCCCATCGGCGGCTACCCCGGCAACGACGACGACGGCAAGAAGATGCAGCGGAGCCTGGACCGGGGCAAGTTGCGCACCGACCTGCTCAACAGCGCCCGGTACCTCAAGGCCCACGAGCTGTCCAACGGGAAACTGGGCGCCACCGGCTTCTGCTTCGGCGGCGGTGTCGTGAATTTCCTCGCGGTGCAGATGGGGAGCGACCTGAATGCCGGCGTGCCGTTCTATGGTTCCGCTCCGAAGTCGGCCGACGACGTCGCCAGGATCAAGGCGCCGCTGCTGATCCACTACGCCGAGAACGACCCGCGCATCAACAAGCAGGGGCCGGCGTACGAGGCCGCCCTGAAGGCCAACGGCGTACCCTACGAGGCGCACGTCTATTCGGGCACGCGCCACGGCTTCCACAACAACTCGACGCCGCGCTACGATGAAGCCGCCGCGAAGCTCGCATGGGAGCGGACGGTCGCGTTCTTCAAGAAACACTTGTCGTAGACGGGCAACCACCGGCGGTCTCGTGGCCGCCGGTGGTTGCCCGTGGACCTTGGCCCTTTCGGCGAACAGCCCCAACCCCTGGATTCCCGCTTCCGCGGGAATGTTCCCGCTTCCGCGGGAATGACGGTTCGGGGTGTTGGTGCGAATGCCCATCCGAGGGCGAAGCGCGTGACGCCCCCGAAGCGCGTGACGCCCCGTATCGGGGTTTCAAGTGCGCGCGCGGACGTAGTATCGGATTCGGGATGCGGCAACCCGCCGGCGGCCAGGACGTGAGGAGGCTGGCTATGGTTATTGGAAGGTCCCCAACGGCCGGAGGCCGGCGATGACCGACCCGGCGCTGCTTTCGGCAACACGTCTGGCAAGTCTCGTCCGCCGCCGGAAGATCGGTTGCCTCGAGTTGCTCAACCATTTTCTGACGCGCGTGGAGCGCTTCAACCCGGCGTTGAACGCGATCATCGCCACGGACATTCCGCGCGCGCGCCGGCGTGCCCGGCAGGCGGACCGGGCGCTGGACCGGGGCGAGCGGTGGGGGCCGCTGCACGGCGTGCCGATGACCGTGAAGGATTCCTTCCACGTGGCCGGATTGCCCACCACGTGGGGCGTGCCGTCCCAACGGGACAACATCGCCCGTGCCGACGCCTTGCCGGTGAAGCGTCTGCGCGGCGCCGGCGCGGTCATATTCGGCAAGACCAACGTACCCATCTGGCTTGCCGACGCCCAGAGCTTCAACGACATCCACGGCACCACCCGCAACCCCTGGGACCCGGAGCGGTCGCCCGGCGGCTCTTCCGGCGGTTCGGCCGCCGCCCTCGCGGCCGGGCTGACCGGCCTCGAGATGGGCAGCGACATCGCCGGCTCGGTGCGCAACCCGGCGGCCTGGTGCGGCCTGTTCGCGCACAAACCGACCCAGGGCATCTGTCCCACCGACGGGCACGCTCTCGGCGGCAACCGGGCGCCCCTGGACATGCTGGTCATCGGCCCGCTGGCGCGGAGCGCCGCCGATCTGTCACTCCTGCTGTCGGTGATCGCCGGCCCCGACGAGATCGACGCCGCCGGGCTTCGGCTCAGGCTGCCCGGGCCCCGCGGGAAGGGCCTCGAAGAATACCGCGTGGCGCTGCTGTTGGAGGACGAGACGGTGCCCACGGCGCGTGAGATCCGTAGCCTGCATCAATCCTTGGCCGGTTTCCTCCGCCGTAGCGGCGTCAAGGTGGGCATCGGCGTGCGGCCTCGCTTCGATGCGGGCGACTCGCACCGCGTGTTCGACGTGCTGCTTCGCGCCGCCACGTCGGGCCGCCAGACGGACGAGGAACTCGCCGCCAACGTGCAGGCGCGGAACAGGCTCGCCGCGGGAGACGATGGCAAGCGCGCGCGCATGCTTCGCGGCGTGACGCTGCCGCACCGGGACTGGCTCCGGCTCGACGAGGCGCGGCACCGCATCAGGTGGACGTGGCACGAGTTCTTCGGACGCTACGATCTCCTGCTGGCGCCCATCGCCGTGTCGGCGGCCATGCGCCACGACCATACGCCGCCCTATCAACGCTCCGTGCCGGTGGACGGCGTCATGCAGCCGTTCATGAACCAGGTCTCTCTCCCGGGCTATGCCAATCTTGCTTACCTGCCGTCATCCGTGGCCCCCATCGGACTTGACGGCGAAGGGCTCCCGGTGGGCATCCAGATCATCGGCCCGCAGTACGGGGACCTGACCTGCATCCATTTCGCGCGGCTGCTGGAACGACACTACCGGGGCTTTGTCCCGCCGCCGGGATATGAATGAGCCTGCCGCGTTTGTACGGCGGCGCGGAACGGTTTAGAATTTTTCCGTAGCCATTGGATCGTTCGCTTTTCGCAGACGCAAGCCAACGGGAGGACATGATGTCGGACATCAACGAAGTGGGCGCGACCGCGTTCTTCATCGCGGGCATCCGCGAGCAGGAGAAGGACCGGAAGCATCCGTTGTTCAGGGACCCCTACGCCGAGTGGTTCGTCAACGACGACATCCGCACCAAGGTCCGGCAGGTGTTCGCGGTCCTGCCGGAAGGGATGGAGCTGGTGCGCTACCGTTCGGCCCTTTTCGACGACACCGTCCGCCGCGAGATCGCCGGCGGCATGCGTCAGATCGTCATTCTCGGCTCCGGCTTCGACATGCGGCCGCACGTGTTCCGGAACGAGGACGTGCGCTTCTGGGACGTGGACCAGGCCGCGGTGCTGGCGTTCAAGAGCAAGGTGCTGGAGGCCCACGGCGTGACCCCGTGCGCGGGCATCCCGTGCAACTATCTCGAGGTGGACCTGCCCGCGAAGCTGACGGAGGCGGGGCTGGATCTCGACGCGCCCATGCTGATCATCTGGGAGGGCAACACCATGTACCTCCCGGAGGATCTCATCTACGGTTTCCTCAACCGCCTGCGCGAGGGGATCCCGTCCTTCAGGATCGCCTTCGACTTCTTCGACAAGAGCGTCATCGACCGCACCACCGGGGACGACAAGATCACCGCCACCACCGACGCGTTCGAGAACACCCTGAAGGTGAAGTGGGTCACGGGCTTCGACGACTTCTCCGTTCTCGAGGAGCACACCGGCCTCAAGGCGGTGGAGTCAGGCAGCCTGTTCGAGTTCGGCAAGCGCGTAGCGCCCGACGTGCCCACGGAAATTCCCGAGCTGCACCTGTACCTTCACGGAATCCTCGCCAACGGCGCGGCCTGAACCGACGTGGCGGCTCCCGCGACTGGCCGTGAACCCGTGAGCGCGCTGCCGAAACCGCTGGCACCGGACCGGCTCTACGCCAAGTGCGATCCCGCGGACCTGCCGTCATTCCGCGAGGGCGGGGCGGCGTCCGACGGCCTCGGGCAGGAGCGCGCGCTGGATGCGATCCGGTTCGGCGTCGGCATCCGGCGCCACGGCTACAACATCTTCGCCCACGGCGCTCCCGGCACCGGGAAATACCCCCTCGTCCGGCGCTACATCGAACAAGCGGCGGCGGGCATGCCGGCGCCGCCCGACTGGTGCTACGTCCACAACTTCCAGGAGACCCACAAGCCCCGTGCGCTCAAGCTGCCCGCCGGTTGGGGCTGCCGGCTCCGCGCCGACATGGAGAAGCTCATCCGAGAACTGCGCGCGGCGATTCCCGCGGCCTTCGAGGCCGAGGAGTACCAGGCCCGCGCCCAGGCCCTTCAGGCCGAGTTCGGCCGGCGCCAGGAAGCGGCATTCAACGAGTTGCGGGAGCACGCCCAGGCGCGCAACGTGGGCCTGATCCGCACTCCCGCGGGTCTCGCCCTGGCGCCTACCTCCAAGGGCGAAGTGGTGAGTCCCGAGGCCTTTCTGCAATGGCCCGACGAGACCCAGGAGAAGGTGCGCGCGGACATCGCCGAACTGGAGAAGGAGCTTCAGGAGATCCTCAAGAAGGCGCCGCAGTGGGAGCGCGAGCGGCGCGAGCGGATGCGCGGCCTCAACCAGGAGGTGGTGAGCCACGCGGTGGCGCTGTTCATCGAGGAGCTGGCCAAGGACTACGACGATCTGCCCGGGGCGATGGACTACATCGAGCAGGTACGCGCGGACCTGCTGGAGAACGCCGAGGAGTTCCACGCGCCGGAAACCGCGCCGCAACCCGGCGGGCCGCCCGTGCGCGGGACGCCGCGGGAGTCGTCCTTCCGCCGCTACCAGGTAAACGTCATCGTGGACAACGGCAGACGGCATGGCGCACCGGTGGTGTACGAGGACCTGCCCACCCATGGCAACGTCATCGGCCGCATCGAGCAGATGGCGCAGTTCGGCGCCCTCACCACCGATTCCACCCTCATCAAGCCGGGCGCGCTGCACGCCGCCAACGGCGGCTTCCTGCTGGTGGAAGCGCGCAAGCTGTTCATGCAGCCCATCATCTGGGAGGAGATCAAGCGCGCGCTCCAGTCCAACGAGATCCGCATCCAGGGACTCACCGAGGCACTGGGTTTCGCCAACACGGTCACGCTGCAGCCCGAGCCCATCCCCCTCGACGTCAAGGTGGTGCTGCTGGGCGACCCCATGGTCTACTACCTGTTGAGCCGGTCGGACCCGGACTTCCCGGAGCTTTTCAAGGTGGCCGCGGACTTCGACGACCAGGTACCGCGCAACCACGGCAACACCGCGCGCTACGCTCGCATGATCGCCGACACCGCGAGCCGTGAGGGCCTGCGGCCGCTCTCGCGGGAGGCCACCGCGCGGGTGATCGAGCAGGCGGCGCGGCTGGCGGCCGACTCCGAGCGTCTGACCCTGCGCCTGCGCGCCATCGACGACCTGCTCTACGAGGCCGACTACTGGGCCGGCCGGGAGGGCAGGGAAGAGATCGCCGCCGCGGACGTGGAGCGGGCCGTCGATGCCCGGAATCGGCGCGCCGACCGGGTGCGCGAGCGCAGCCAGGAGCAGGTCCTGCGCGGGACCCTGCTCATCGACACCGACGGGGAGACGGTGGGACAGGTGAACGGGCTGTCCGTGCTGCAGCTCGGCGAGTTCGCCTTCGGCAAGCCCAGCCGCATCACGGCGCGGGTGCGCCTGGGGCGGGGCGAGGTGCTGGACATCGAGCGCGAGGTGGAGATGGGCGGGCCGCTCCACTCCAAGGGCGTGTTGATCCTGTCGGGCTTCCTCGGCGCCCGCTTCGCCCGGCGCCAACCGTTGGCGCTGTCGGCGAGCCTGGTGTTCGAGCAGTCCTACGGCGGCGTGGACGGCGACAGCGCGTCCTCCACCGAGCTCTACGCGCTCCTGTCGGCCCTGTCCGGGGTGCCCATCCGCCAGTCCCTGGCCGTCACCGGCTCGGTGAACCAGCACGGCCAGGTCCAGGCCATCGGCGGGGTCAACGAAAAGATCGAGGGCTTCTTCGACATCTGCGCCGCGCGCGGCCTCACGGGCCGCCAGGGGGTGCTGATTCCCTCGGCCAACGCCAAGCACCTGATGCTGCGCCGGGACGTGGTGGAGGCCGCCGCCCGGGGCGACTTCCACGTCTATCCGGTGGAGACCATCGACCAGGGCATCGAGCTGCTCACGGGCGTGGCCGCGGGTGTCGCCGACGACCAGGGGAACTTCCCCGCCGGCACCGTCAACGGGCGGGCGCAGGCGACCTTGCTGGCGTTCGCCCGCAACGCCCGGGACTTCGCCGCCGGCGGGCGGGATCAGGAGCCACGCGCGTGAGCCGTCCGGCCCCGGCGTTCGACGTGCGTCGCATCGTGGTGGCCATCGACGGCTCGCCCGACGCCACGGAGGTGCTGGAGGCGGCGGCCCGCCTTGCGGCGCGCCTCCACGCGGAGCTGGAGGGGGTCTTCGTACGGGACATCAACCTGGTGCGGCTGGCCGGGTTGCCCGTGGGCCGGGAGATCCAGTTCCTTACCGGGCAGGGACGCGACTTCACCGTCGAAGCGCTGGAGGCCGACACTCGGACACGTGAGTTCACCGCCGAGCGCGCCTTGGCGGCGGCCGCGGAACGGGTGCAGGTGCAATTTTCCTTCCGCACGGCCCAAGGGAAGATGGAAGTCGAGTTCGTCACGGCGGCGGGCGCCGGCGACCTGCTCATCGTCAACTCCGGGTCCCGATCCCCGTGGGACGCGGCCCGGTCGACCCGCACGGCCGGGGAGGTGGCGGAACGCGCGCCCCGTTCCGTGCTGATATCGAAGCGCGGGGCCTTGTTGGCCGGCGTCCCGCTGGTGTGCCACGACGGCGGCATCGGCTCGTGGCGTGCGCTGGATGCCGGGCTGTACTTCTTCGGCGTGCACGAGGGCCGCCTGGCGGTGCTGGTCCTTGCCGACGACCGGGCCGAGGCCGAAACCCTTCGCGCGCGGGTGGAGGCCCACCTGGCCGCGCGCGGCGTCAGTCCCAGGTTCCTCTACGGCGTCCGCCCGCGCGCACCCGAGGTGTGCCGCCTCGCCGGCGAAGCCGGCGCCGGCGTGCTGGTCATGGCCGCGGACTGCTCCGCTTTCGACGCACCCCGCCGCCGGGAAGTCTTCGAATCCATCGCCTGTCCGGTCCTGGTCGTGCGCTAGGGTCCTGTCCCGTATAAAACGTCGTGAAGATGCGCAGGACTTTTTGTCGTCGGCAAGGAGCGACGATACCACGCGAGGAGGACCCCGGGTCAAGCCCGGGGTGACGTAACGCAGCCGACGGCGAAAAGGACAAGCAGATTCATGACGTTTCATACGGGACAGGACCCTAGCCCATCTTTAACACACAATTGGGGATTTCGAGGTAATTGGGCGGGGCTAT
>CAZFIU010000066.1:8255-18488 GCA_964519455.1 uncultured Syntrophobacterales bacterium | reverse complement strand
CATTCCCGCGGAAGCGGGAATCCAGGCGGGGTGGGGCCGGGCAATGAGGCCACCAGACCCCCACCCCTGGATTCCCGCGAAAGTTCACCCTCGACTCCGGTCGGGGGCGGGAGTCCAGGTGGGGTGAGGCGGGGAGACACCTCTCAGAACTGCATTCGGAGGGCGAGGAAGAAGGTCCGTCCCCAGCCGGCTTCCGTGGGCCCGTCCACGCTTTGGGGGTTGGCGGTGTTTATCGAAAGGCCGGCGTCGGTGACGTTGAAGACGCCGCCCGTGATCTTCGCGCCCTTCAGCCCCAGCGGATCGCTCCAGTCCAGCGCCAGGTCGTGGCCCACCCACGAGTCGAAGGTCCCGCTGCCCGTCCGGTTCTTGTAGCTCGAACGGTAATACGTGGTCCAGGTGGCGGTCACGTTGCGGCGCCTGGCCAGAAGGACCAGGCGGGCGGCGTTCTTGGGGATGGCCAGCCGGTCCTTTTCGCCGGCGATTCGCAGGTCGGCTTCGGCCACGTGCCGCCAGGCCCCGCGCAGCGCTACGACGCCCCAGCCGGTTCTGAAGCCCGTGCCGGCCCGGACGTTGACGCCCGAGGTCCCGTCGTCCCTGACGTTGGCATAGCTGTCGCGAATCGTGATGTCGCCGCCGTCGCGGTGGATGCAGTCCGTCTGGCCGTCGTCAACGCATTCATCCAGGTTTCGCATGGCCCAATCCGCGCCGTGCTGCCCCGCCCGATCGGAGCGCGAGAGGCGATACCATTCGACGTTCAGGAAGAGCGGCCCCTTGCGGGCCCCGGCCCCGAGGACGAACCTGTCGGTGTTTGAAGGATCGAGCTTGGGGTTGCCCGTGGTGTGGCGCTCCACCTGTCGGGGGTTGGTCACTGTACAGGGGGGGCGGGGCGGGTCCCCGCCCCCCGGGTCGCACTCGATGTAGGGATGGTCCTGCAAATCGAACGCGTGGAGATGGAACAGGGATGGCGCTCGCTCTCCCGCGCTCCACGAGCCGCGTAGCGTGATGATGGCGCTCGGGCGGTACTCGGCCCCGAGGCGCCAGGATGCGACTCCCCCCACGTCGTCGTAGTCGTCCATGCGCCCGCCCACCCTGAGGTCCAGCCTCTCGGCCAGAGGCAGAGACATTTCCGCGAACGTCGCCCAAGCCTTGCGCTTGCCGCGATAGTTGGCTCCGCCGGTGCCGAGCACTTCGTATATCCGACGTTTCTCACCGTCCGTGTCGCGATAGACCGTGATGTCCCGCGCATCGACTCTGTCCAGCTCGAACCCCGCGGTCCATGCTACGTTGCGGGCGCCGATGGCGAATCCGGAGCCCTCCAGTGCCAGGCGGGTTCCCAGACGCTCGCCGCCGAAGTCGTTCTCCAGCACCAAGCTGCTCTTCTGGATGGCATCCAAATGCTCGCTTTCGTCGGAGAACGGGTCCGCAAGGTCGTAGCGTCCATCCCGGATGGCGTCCGCTATCGTCTTTTCATGTACGAAGGTGTCGCCGCCCAGGAAAGCGTCCAGCCGGTAGGCTTCGAGACGCACATCGTAGCCGAGCCTGTCCGTGATACGGCCCTCGATGCCCATGGAGATGTCGTATTCCTCGGAGTCCGTCAGCCAGTCCCGGTTGCCGTGGCGGACGAAGCGGTGCGCCACCACGAATCGGTCGTTTCCGTCAGCCGAGAAGGCCGAGCCGGCCTTCTCGTTGATGGCTTGCAGCAAGTCCGTATTCGGCTCAAAGCCAAACCAGCCCACCGACGGCGCGTAGCGGAACGCCGTATCCTGCCGCGCGAAGTTCGCGTCAAAATGCAGATCGGCCTTCTCGCCGAGGGGGTAGTCCAGGTTCACCACCGCGCTCTTCTGGTCGAACTTGTCGGTATTCCACGCGATTTCGCCGTAGGCGAAACCGCAGCCCTTGTCTTTGTCTTCGCCCGAGCGGATGCCGGGCGGATCGATGAGCGGGCCGGTATAGCCTCTCATCGGGTCGCATTTGCCCAGCGCCACCGACCTTGCGCCGGTCGGTCTTCCGTCGTCATCCCGCTGGACGACCCAGACCGTGTTGCCGCCGGGGCTGACGTTCGCTGTCTCGCTGAACGAGCCACCCGGCCGCCAGACGGAGCGGCTGTAGTCCCGGCTCTGCGCGCGGATCTCCTCGCGCCGGAGGACGTCCACGCCGAGGGTCATGCGCCCTTCCCCGACCTCGCCGCCCCAGAAGACGCTGCCCTGCCAGCCGTCGCCGCCGTCCGCGCCGGGCAGACGCGCGAGCGCTCGCGTCTCGAAGCCGTCCAGGTCCTCCCGCAACACGACGTTGAGCGCGCCCCGCACGGCGCTGCCGCCCATGGTGCCCAGGCTGTCGCCGCTCAGAAGCTCGATGCGCTCGATGGCCGAGAGCGGCAAGGTATCCAGATCGCCGGAGGTGGAGGAGTAAGGCCTGCCGTTGACCAGCACGAGCAAAGCCTGCCCACCGGTGAAGAAGTAGCGGGCGATGCCTGTATCCAGGTATTCCTCGAGCGTCTGGGCCCCCGAACGCTCAATGGCATCCCGCCCCAATGTGCCGACGACGCGCGGCGCGGGCGCGAGGGGGCCCGCATGGACGGCATCGGCCGCGAGAATAATGAAGACAGCAACCGCCGCCAAGAGGGTCTTCATCGGAACCATTCCTCCGTTTTCAACCGACACCGTTATGCCCGGGGCGAGAATGCCCCTGGACGGATTCCCGTAGTACTCGCGCCCGATGAAACCCCGTGTGACGAGCCACCCCTAGAGGAAGGGTTGCAGGTCGGCGGGTATCTCCATATCGCCGCGGACCGACTCCCTGATCTGGTCCGCCAGCAGCTCCAGCCGGTCGCGTGCCGGCAGGGTCCGTTCCACGATCACCCACTTCCTTCCCTTGACCGTACAGCCGCCGCTGCGCACCCGGTAGCCCAGGTCGCGCGACAGCTTCTCGCACCGCACCTCGATGCCGCACTGCTCCGCGAAACCGCGAAGTTCCTGGAACAGCCGCTCCTGAAAGTTGTCTTTCGCTGAGGCCTTTCTTGCCATATCGGCAATACTACCATCCATTCAAGGGTTTTGTCACGCTGCGTGTGCCGGCGATGCGGCTCGAATGGTTGAAAAACTCCGATGTGCTGCTATCGTCTGGTCAAGCGTCTCAAATGGAACCTGGACGTAACTTGTTTCCCTGTTTCTCGTGCGCATCTTTGGAGCCCATCCATGAAGTTTCTCGCGGCAGCGGTCCAGATGTTGGCCACCTCCGACAAGGAGGCCAATCTGAGGGAGGCCGAAGGCTGGATCCGCCGGGCCCACGCCGAGGGCGCCCGGCTCGTGGTCCTGCCGGAGGTGTTCAACTGGCGCGGGCGTGGCGGGGACACCGCGGCCCACGCCGAGCCGGTGCCCGGGCCGACGACGGAACGGATGAGCGCGCTGGCGGCCGAGTGCGGGGTTCACCTGTTGGCCGGATCGATGCTCGAAGCCGCCGGGCCGGACGGGCGCGCCTACAACACCAGCGTGCTCATGGGTCCGGACACCGGGATCATCGCCAAGTACCGGAAAATCCACCTCTTCGATGTCGACATCGAAGGCGAAGCGCCCATCCGCGAGTCCGAGTTCCGCCGCCCGGGCGAGGATGTCGTGGTGGCGGATACCCCCCTGTGTTCCATGGGCCTCTCGGTCTGCTACGACCTGCGTTTCCCCGAGCTCTATCGCCGCCTCACCGCCGCCGGCGCCAAGGTCGTCTTCGTGCCGTCGGTGTTCACGGTCCCCACCGGCCGGGCGCACTGGGAGCCGCTGCTGCGCGCCCGCGCCATCGAGAACCAGGTCTACATCATCGCCCCCGACCAGACCGGCCGCCACCCCGCCAGCATGGACGCCTACGGCCACTCCATGATCGTCGACCCCTGGGGCAAGGTCATCGCCCACGCCGGCACCGAGCCGGGCCTGATCCTCGCCGAAATCGACCTCGACTACCTGGAGGATGTCCGGCGCCGGCTGCCGGCGCTCGACCATCGCAGGGCATTCCTTGACCGAGGTTCCGTGCCCGCGCCGGAATGCGCGGCCGATCTCAACATCGCGGCAGGTGGGCGTGGCAAGGCCTGACAGACACCGCGCGTTTCGCACTCATTTCCGATTCCGCGACACGTAACCTACCGTTTTAACTGCCGAAACGGAGACGTTTGGAGTACTTCATTTCCACGTCATTTCCAGTTTTTTCATTGCCGCGGCGCGGTCATGGTCCCGCTCACGAGAGCGGGATCATGACGTGTTCCTTGTAGGCGGGGCGCTCGCACAGGCGCGCGTACCACGCCTCGACGTTGGGCATGGAGGGGCGCTGGATGTCCATGGCGAACCAGCGGTAGGCCCAGATGCCCATGGGGATGTCGCCGATGCTGAAGGAATCGCCCGCGAGATAGTCCTGGCCCGCGAGGTAGCGTTCGACGATCCCCCACATGGAGCCCGCGGCTTCCACCGCCTTCTCTATGGCGGCGGAGTCGCGTTCGGCCTCGGGCGTCCGGATCAGCCCGAAGAAGATAGGCACCATGAAACCGTTCACGGTGGACAACTGCCAGTCCATCCAGCGGTTGGCGTTGCCGCGCCCTTCGGGCGTGCCGGGCAGGAGCCTGCCCCCGTTGTACTTCTGGACCAGGTACCGGACGATGCTGTTGGATTCCCACAGGACGAAGTCGCCGTCCTGTATCGTGGGGACCACGCCGTTGGGGTTGAGGTCCAGGTAGGGACGCTCGCGGTTCTTGCCGAACGGCCCGCCGATGTCCTCGCGCTCGAAGGGAATGTCCAGCTCGCCACAGCACCACAGGACCTTCTGCACGTTGGACGATGTCTTTCTTCCAAGGATTTTGAGCACTTGAGCCTCCTCCACGAAAAATTCGCCCCGCCCGGACCGTTGCCCGAGGGCATACCCGACGGAGCATCGCAAAAATCTACTACGAAACCCGTGAAAGCGTCCACACACCCCCTTGACTGCGGAGAAATCGTGCTTAAATTCGCGCTCAAATCTCATCATCTCACTCTCAAGGGAGGTTCGAACTATGGCGGCGAAAGTAAAGCCTTTGCACGACAGGATCATCGTCAAGAGGCTGGACGAGGAGGAGACGACGGCCGGCGGCATCATCATTCCGGACACGGCCAAGGAAAAGCCCCAGGAGGGCATGGTGGTGGCGGTGGGCTCCGGCAGGCGCGAGGACGGCAAGGTGGTGGCCCTGGACGTCAAGGAAGGCGACAAGGTCCTGTTCGGGAAGTATTCCGGCACCGAGATCCAGTTGGACGGCGACGAGCACCTCATCATGAGGGAAGACGACATCCTCGGGATCGTCGAGTAAGGAGGTACGGCGAAAATGGCTGCAAAGGACGTAAAATTCAGTGAGGAAGCGAGGGCCAAGGTCCTGAAAGGGGTCAAGATCCTCGCGGACACCGTCACCTGCACCCTGGGCCCCAAGGGCCGCAACGTGGTGCTGGAAAAGTCCTGGGGCGCCCCCAACGTGACCAAGGACGGCGTTACCGTCGCCAAGGAGATCGAGCTCGAGGACAAGTTCGAGAACATGGGCGCGCAGATGGTCAAGGAGGTCGCCAGCAAGACCTCGGACGTGGCCGGCGACGGCACCACCACGGCCACCGTTCTCTCCCGCGCCATCTTCAGCGAGGGCCTCAAGATCGTCGCGGCCGGCCATGACCCCATGGCGGTGAAGCGCGGCATCGACAAGGCGGTGGAAAAGGTCGTGTCCGAGCTGCAGGGGCTGTCCAAGTCCACGCGCGACCGCTCGGAGATCGCCCAGGTTGGCTCCATCTCCGCCAACAACGACAAGACCATCGGCGACATCCTCGCCGACGCCATGGACAAGGTCGGCAAGGAAGGGGTCATCACGGTCGAGGAGGCCAAGGGCCTGGAGACCACCCTGGAGCTGGTGGAAGGCATGCGCTTCGACCGCGGCTACCTCTCCCCCTACTTCGTCACCGACCCCGAGCGCATGGAAGGGATCCTCGACGAACCCTACATCCTGATTCACGAGAAGAAGATCTCCAGCATGAAGGACCTCTTGCCGGTGCTGGAGAACATCGCCAAGAGCGGCAAGCCGCTGCTGATCATCGCCGAGGACGTCGAGGGCGAGGCCCTGGCGACCCTGGTGGTCAACAAGATCCGCGGCACCTTCAAGTGCATCGCCGTCAAGGCCCCGGGCTTCGGCGACCGGCGCAAGGCCATGCTCGAGGACATCGCGATCCTCACCAACGGCCGCATGATCGCCGAGGAGCTGGGCATCAAGCTCGAGAACGTCACCCTGAACGACCTCGGCTCCTGCAAGAAGATCATCGTCGACAAGGAAAACACCACGGTCGTGGAAGGCGCCGGCGGCAAGGCGGACATCGAGGGCCGCATCAAGCAGATCCGGGCGCAGATCGAGGAGACCACCTCGGACTACGATCGCGAGAAGCTGCAGGAGCGCCTGGCCAAGCTGGCCGGCGGCGTCGCCGTGGTCCAGGTGGGAGCCGCCACCGAGATCGAGATGAAGGAGAAGAAGGCCCGCGTCGAGGACGCGCTGCACTCCACCCGCGCCGCGGTCGAGGAAGGCATCGTGCCGGGCGGCGGCGTCGCGCTGATCCGCGCCGCGGCCGCGCTCAAGGACCTCGATGTGGACGAGAACGAGGCCTTCGGCGTCCGCATCATTCAGCGCGCGGCCGAAGAGCCCGCCCGCTGGATCGCCCAGAACGCCGGAGCCGACGCTTCCGTCGTGGTCGACGCCATCAAGAAGGGCAAGGGTCCCCACGGCTACAACGCCGCCACCGGCGAGTTCGAGGACCTCATCAAGGCCGGTATCCTGGACCCCACCAAGGTGGTCCGCTCCGCGCTGCAGAACGCCGCGTCCGTGGCCGGCCTGCTCATCACCACCGAGGCCATGATCACCGACAAGCCGGAGAAGAAGCAGTCCGCTGCCCCGGCGATGCCGGAAGACTACTAGGATCGGCGGGGCTTCACGCCGAGTCGACAACCCGAAGGGGGGGACGCAGGTCCTCCCCTTCTCCCCTTCTTCGCTTCTCCGGGTTCGACTTCGCCCATTCGGGCCTATCGTGGTTGGTTGCGTCCAGGTTCCTGGTTCTTGTTCCTGGGGATCGCAACGCATTACCGCCGCCCGGACACGTCCAGGAACATCTGCACCAAGGGTGTATTGACGTAGTAGTTGCTCCGCCCTGCCCGGAGTTTCTGCACGAAGTGGTGCCTTGCCAGTTCACCAAGGTACTTCGCGGCCGTCAGGCGAGACACGCCAAGATCGTTCTTCACGAACTCGATCCGCGTGTAGGGATGGCGGAACAGGTTGTTCAACAGGTCCTGGGAGTAGAGCCGTGGCAGTTCCTTGCGCAGCCGGAGCTTGACGTCGGCCATTCGTTGCCCGATGCCCTCGACCAGTTCCAGGGTGGTTTTCGACGACTCCGCTACGGCTTGCAGCATGTACACGACCCAGTGCTCCCAGGCGCCGTCATCGCGTCCCGCTTGCAGCAACCGGTAGTAGTCGGCTTTGTTGCGGATTATGTGGCGGCTGAGATAGAGGATGGGGGCGTCCAGCAGTCCCGCGCGAGTGAGGTACAGCACGTTCAGGATGCGGCCGATCCGCCCGTTGCCGTCGGAGAAAGGGTGGATGCTCTCGAACTGATGGTGGATCAACGCCATCTTGATCAAGGGGTCGAGCCCGCATGCCTCGTCGTCGTTGACGAATCGTTCAAGGGCGGACATGTGCTCGGCGATTTCGCGCGCATCCTGGGGCGGGACGTACACGGTCTCGCCGGTCGTTTCGTTCCTTAGCACCGTGCCCGGCGTGACGCGGAAGCCCTCGTCGACGCCCTTGAGCAGGCGGAACATCTCGATCAGCGTGTTGTTGCTGATGATGCCTTTCATCTGGCGCAGTCGTTCATGACCGAGTTTCAGCGTGGCGCTGTAGCGCGCGACCTCCTTGGCCGCGGGTGACCCGGGAGCTTCCGGAAACAGGGCCGCCCGGAACAACTCGTCCTGCGTAGTGACGATGTTCTCGATCTCGGAACTGGCCATGGCTTCCTGCAGGGAGAGGGTGTCGATCAGAATTGCGAGGTTGGGGATGCTGGCGGCGCGTCCCTTGAGCTCGGCCAGTGCCCGGTTGGCCAGAGCCAGGGCCTTGAGTACGGGCACCGTTTCCAGATCGGTGGAGGGGGGCAGAAGGGGAAGCAGGGAGGGCGATGCCGACATGGGTGCCTTCAGGTAAAGGGAACGCCGGTTTTTTGGCGCTTTCTACGTGACATGTAAAGACTATACCATTTTCTTTACATGTTTCCTCCGCTCTTCCTTTCCCGGTTTCCACGCCTTCGCACGCCGCAGGAAAACACTACCGACGCATCCGGCGCTATGCGCCCGGTCGCGTGATCAGCCGTAGCCGAGGGGACCGAGGGCGTTGAACATCACCTCGGTGTCCGGGTCGCGGCCGAACCAGGTGCGGAAAGACGCCGCGCCCTGGTGCACCAGCATGCCGATGCCCCCCAACGCTCGGCACCCTCGCCGCCTTGCCTCCCCGAGCAGCAAGGTCTCCCGTGGCTGGTAGACGATGTCGTAGACGGCGTGGCGCGGCTCGAGTAGCGCGGGGTCGATGGGACACCCCTGAACGTCCGGAACCATGCCGGCGGAGGTGCAGTTGATGACGAGGTCGGCTTCGCTGCCCAGGGTGGCGAACTCCGCCAGCGTGCCGGAGCGGACGTGGGTGCCCGCCGTGCTGTTTGCGGCGATGTCCCCTGCCAGCCTGCCGGCCTTTTCGGGGTCCCGGCCCAGTATGTTGAGCTCGGGAAGGTGGAAGGTCTCCTGTCCGCCCCCCGCCCCCGCGCAACGGCCCCGGGCCAGCGCGAAGGCCAGCGCCCGGGCGGCGCCGCCGGTGCCCAGGACCGCGACCCTCTTGCCGTCCAGCTCGATGCCCGCCCGGCGGAGGTTCAGCACGGCACCCGCGGCGTCGGTGGAGGTGCCCATGAGCCGGTCGCCCTCCCAGTAGAGGGTGTTGACGCTGCCGGTGAAGCGGGATTCCTCGCTCAGCCCGTCGAGATGCCCGATGACGGCCTGCTTGTGCGGGATGGTGACGTTGGCGCCGAGGAACCCCATGCCGCGCAGGCCAGCGATGACGTCGCCCAGGGCGTCGGGCGGACACGGCAGCGGCACGTAGCAGGCGTTCAGGCCCGCCGCTTCGATGGCGGCGTTGTGCATCACCGGCGACATGGAATGCTCCACCGGCCATCCCAGCACTCCCAGAAGCTTGGTGGTCCCGTCGATCAAGGTTCTTCCGCGGTCTCGCCGGACGGCAGACCGAACAGCGTCCGGGCGTTTCGGCTGGCGGCATCGGCGATCTCGTCCACGCCGACCCCCCGGACCTGGGCCAGGGTTTCGGCCACGAAACGGACATAGGCGGGCTCGTTCCTGCGCCCGCGCCTGGGCACCGGTGCCAGAAAAGGCGCATCGGTCTCGATGAGCAGCCGGTCCGTGGGCACCCGGCGGGCGACATCCCGAAGCCCCTCGGCGTTCTTGAAGGTGACGATCCCCGAGAACGACAGGTAGAAGCCCAGGTCGAGGAACGTGCGCGCGGCCGCCGCGTCGCTGGTGAAGCAGTGGATCACCCCGCGCAGCTTCCCGCCGCCCTGGTTCCGAATGGTGTCGGCCACCTCGCGGTCCGACTCCCGGTTGTGCACCACGATGGGCAGCCCGGTCTCCACGGCGAGGGCCACGAAGCGTGCGAACATGTCGCGCTGGACCTGCCGGGGCGAGTGGTCGTAGTGGAAGTCGAGGCCGGTCTCGCCGATGGCGACCACTTTCGGGTGCCGCGCCAGGTCCCGCAGCCGCTCCATGTCTTCGGAGGACACGTCCTTGGCGTCGTGCGGGTGCATGCCCACGGTGGCGTAGAGGCCCGCGTGCTCTTCGGCCAGGCGCACCGCATTGTCGTTGGTGGAGAGGTCCCCGGCGCCCCCCACCACGATCAGGGTGTCGACACCCGCCTCCGCGGCCCGTTCCAGCACCTCGTGGCGGTCCTCGTCGAACTCCTCGGTCTGGATGTGGCAGTGGGTGTCGATGAGGTGAGGCAGGCCTGTGCTCATGCAGCGCCTCCGTCATCCGCGCCAACGTCATTCCCGCGGAAGCGGGAATCCAGGCGGGGTGAGGCGGGAAAACGGGTCCGTTTCACCACCTCCCCACCCCAGGATTCCCGCATCCGCCGGAATTAAGACAAGAGGGGTCAATTCCTCAAGATTA
>CAZFIU010000066.1:0-8245 GCA_964519455.1 uncultured Syntrophobacterales bacterium | reverse complement strand
CGGCTTGTACTTGGTTAACTTGGTTTTGGGGGGGGGGGGGGGGGGGGGCTTGGGGGGGGGTTTGGGGGGGGGGGGTTTTTATGTTGTCTTTCTGGCGGTGGGTGTGTTTTTGGATTATTTGGGGGTGGGGGGGCAACCGGGGGCCGTTACACCCCCCCCCCCCCCCTGGATTCCCGCTTCCGCGGTAATGACGACTCGAGGGGTCTCTGCCTCATGAGTCTTGGCACAGCCTGAGAGCCTGTTGCCCGGGAGGGATACGGGGTGTCAGCAGCCATCGTCCTCCGTCTCCTCCTCGATCCTCGGAAACAGGATCCGCGGCGGCTGCACCTCGTGCCCTTCGGGGAACGACCCGCCCCACTCGGCGCGGAGGCCGTCGGTGGCGGGCAGTCCCAGCAGGTCCCGCACCGTCGCCCCGGTCTCGGGCAGGAAGGGCGCCAGCAGGTCGCCGGTGAGGCGCACGCTCTCCAGCACGTGGTGCAGGATCTCTCCCACCCGGGGTTTCTGATCCGGCTCCTTGACGAGGGTGAACGGCGCGGTCTGGACGATGTACTGGTTGGTCTTGTCCACCGCCTCGAAGATCGACTCCAGGGCTCGATGGAAGGCCATGTCCTCCATGTGCCGGTCGACGCCGGCCGCCGCCGCCTGAAAGGTCTCCCTGAGTTCCCGGTCCTCGGCCCGGTCGCCGTTGCCCATGGGCTGTACCACGCCGCCGAAGTACCGTTTCTGCATGGCGAGGACGCGGCTCACCAGGTTGCCGAAGTTGTTGGCCAGGTCGGCGTTGACCCGGTTCACGAACGCTTCCATGGAGAAGGTCGCGTCCTGGCCGAACACCATCTCCCGCAGCAGGTAGTAGCGGAACGCATCCATGCCGTAGCGTTCCTTCATGTCGAGGGGGCGGATGACGTTCCCCAGGCTCTTGGACATCTTGCCCTTGTCCATGATCCAGTAGCCGTGGACGTTGAGCCGGTCGTAGAGCGGCAACCCCGCGGCCATGAGCATGGTGGGCCAGAAGATGGCGTGGGGTTTGAGGATGTCCTTGGCGATGATGTGGTTGCAGCACGGCCAGTAGGCGTCTAAGGAATCCCCACCGTTGTGTTCCAGCGCGCTTACGTAGTTGATCAGGGCGTCGAACCACACGTAGGTCACGTAGTCGCCGTCGAAGGGCAGCGGGATGCCCCATTGCAGCCGGCTCTTGGGCCGGGAGATGCACAGGTCTTCCAGGGGCTCGCGCAGGAGCGACAGCACCTCGGTGCGATACCGCTGTGGCGTGACGAACCCGGGTTTCTCGTTCAAGTGATCGAGGAGCCGGTCCTGGTACTTGCCCATGCGGAAGAAATAGTTCTTCTCCTCGATGTAGGCGGCCTCGGTCTGGTGGTCCGGACACTTGCCGTCCTGCAGCTCCTTCTCGGTGTAGAACCGCTCGCAGCCGTAGCAGTAGAACCCGCCGTATTCCCCGAAGTAGATGTCGCCAGCGTCGTAGATGTGCTGGAGGATACGGCTCACCGTGGCCTTGTGGTAGTCGTCGGTGGTGCGGATGAAGTAGTCGTAGGCGATCCCGCAGGTGTCCCAGGTGGAGCGGAACAGCCCGCTGATCCGGTCCGCGTAGGCCTTGGGATCGATGTTGTCCGCGGCCGCCGCCTGGGCGATCTTGTCGCCGTGTTCGTCCGTGCCGGTGAGGAAGAAGACGTCCCGGCCGCGCATGCGGTGGTAGCGCTTCAGCGTGTCCGCGATGATGGTCGTGTAGGTGTGCCCGAGGTGCGGCTGGGCGTTCACATAGTAGATCGGCGTGGTGAAGTATATCCGGTCCATGGCGGTCTTGCAGTCCCTTCCAGCTTGGGATGGCGCCCTTCGACTTCGCGCCGCTGAGGCGGCGCTACGCTCAGGGCAAACGGGGATCGGCAACCTGATGCCCGCGTGTATTCGTAACTATCGTTGGCCCACGATACCGGGAATGAAGCCCTCCAGCACCATGCGCCGGTTGAAATTCCGGTTGATCGACCGGGTCACGTTGTCGATCTCGGCCAGGGCCGCGGTGGATTCCTGCACGCGCCGGGCGGCGGCCACCTGCCGGAGCGGTTCCAGCAGGTCCCGGTTGCACACCGTCGCCGCCGAGCCCGTGACCTGCAGCACCATGATGTCCCGCAGCCACCCGCGCACCCATTCCAGGAACCGCAGGGCCTGCTCCCGGTCCTTGCCCATCTCCTCGGCCAGCTCCGAGATGCCGCGCGCGTCGTCCGGCGACAGCGCCGCCAGCCGGCGGAAGCATTCCCGGCGCTGTTCCAGGAGCGCATCGTCCTCGCCCGCCAGGGCCTTGCCGAGGCTCCCGTAGCTGAGACTGGCCAGCAACATCGCCCGGTCCTCGGAAATCCCTTCCCCGCGCGCCACGATGGCCGCCACCTGCTCCACCGTCAGGGGGAAGAAGGACAGCCGCAGGCAGCGCGACAGTACCGTGGGCAGCACCCCGCCGGTGCTCTCGGCGATGAGGATCAGCAGCGAATGGTCCGGCGGCTCCTCCAGCGTCTTGAGCAGCGCGTTCTGGGCGTGCAGGTTCATGAGCGTCAACGGATCGACGACGGCGACCTTCTTCTTCCCGTTGAAGCGGTGCAGCGCCAACCGTTGCTGCAGGTGCCGCACCTGCTCGATGGTGATGTCGCGCTTGCCCTTGGGCGGCTCCAGCCAGTGCACGTCCGGGTGGTTGTCGTGCTCGACGGCCCGGCAACCCGCGCACGCGCCGCAGGCCTCGCCCGCGCCGGCGGAACACTGAACCGCCGCCGTCAGGGCCGTGGCGACGGTCCGCTTCCCCGTCCCCTCCGGGCCGACGAACAGGTAGGCATGGTGCAGCCGGTCGCGTTCGACGGCGCGCCGCAGCAACGCGATCTGCCCTTCGTGGCCGACGATTTCCTGGAAGCCGAGCAGCATTATACGAGCATCGCTACCGGAGCGCCGTCATCGGATGAGGACGATCCGCGCACCCACGTCTCGCGCCACGATCCGATCACTGTCCGCCGAGGTCACCCGCTGGCGGTCGCGTACCCGCCAAACCGTTCCCCGACGATGCGCCGCACCTGTTCGTGAGTTGCCTCCACCGGGCCTTCCGAATCGACCACCCGATAGCGCTCCGGGTCGGCCTCGGCCAGCTTGAGGAATCCGTCGCGCACCCGGCGTTGGAAGGCCACGCCTTCGGCTTCGAACCGGTCTTCACGCGCCGACCGCGGGTCCGGCCGCTCGGCCGCCCGCGCCAGCGCCATCTCCACGGGGCAGTCCAGGACAATCGTCAGATCGGGCATCGTCCCGCCCGTGGCTTCATGGTTCAAGCGCCGCAGCAGGTCCAGATCCATGCCGCGCCCGTAACCCTGGTAGGCCAGGGTGGAATCGGCGAAACGGTCGGACACCACCAGCTTACCCTGTTCGAGGGCGGGCCGGACCACTTCCCGGACGTGCTGCGCCCGGTCCGCCAGGATCATGAACAGCTCGGCCTCTTGGCAGAGGGACTGCGAACCCCGCTCCAACAGGAGCCTGCGCAACTCCTTGCCCAGCGGCGTGTCGCCCGGCTCCCGTGTCAGCAGCCGCGGCACCTGCCGCGCGTCCAGATACTCGTCGAGCAGCCGGATTTGATGGCTTTTCCCCGATCCGTCACCGCCCTCGATGGTCAAAAAACGCAGCATTCCATGGTCGGGGGAGCACCCCCGTATGGGAGGAATATTACACGAGAACGGGACGGCTTCCCAACCACGGCGCCGGGAGACGGACGCGGGTCAGCCGCGGGCCGTTTCCGCGTAGCGCCGTAGCACGTACAGGCCGTCCGGCGTGAAGGGCTGGGTCGCCGCGGCCTCGAAAACCGCGTCCACCGGCATGAACTCGCCGCTCTCCACCTCTTCCTCCTGGAGGGTCACCGGGCCGTCGTAGACGCAGCGGTAGGCCGCGCCCCAGACGCGGCTGTGGTCGTCGGCATGGTAGAACTCGAACAGGCTCTCCAGCGGGACGTCGCGGATGCCCATTTCTTCCTCGAGTTCGCGCTTCGCGCCATCGAGATAGTTCTCGCCCGCCAGCACCACGCCGCCGGCCGCGGGATCGTAGTATCCGGGGAACACGTCCTTGGTCCGCGTGCGCTTCTGCACGTAGACTTCGCCGCGAGAGTTGAAGACGAGGATGTAGGTGCTCCGGTGCGGCAGGCGCCGCGCGCGCATCTCCCGCCGCGGCGCCGACCCCACGACACGGTTGTCCTCGTCCACGATCGCTATGATTTCATCGCCCGGGTCCACACGACGGGACGGTAGCGGCCGGCGCTAGGCCTTGTCAACTCATGAGGCAGAGTCCACTCGAACCGTCACTGATATGGAAACAGAATGTCATGAGGAAGAGATCCCTCGAATCGTCATTCCCGCGAAGGTTCACCCCCGACCCCGATCGGGGGCGGGAATCCAGGCGAGACAAACTGTTCCGCGGACAATCCGAACCTGGGGTTGGTGCTCTCAAAACGCCGTCAGCACCACACCGCCGGCGCAGATCAGCAGGGCGCCGATGACCGCCTTTGACGTGACCCGTTCGTGGTCCCTGAGCAGCAGGTGGGTGAAGGCCACCGAGAACAGGGGCGTGGTGGCGATCAGGGGGTCCACCAACACCACGTCGCCGCGGCTCAGGGCCAGCATGTAGGAGGTGATGCCGCAGCTCGTCACCATGCCCGAAAGGCCGAACCACATCACCGCCCCGCGGTTGATGTTGAGATCGCGGTAGCCCCGCGCCGCTACCAGGTAGACCAAGAGGCCGCTGACACTGCCCATGATCGTCAGGCTGACGGCCAGCGGCACCGACGTGATCATCGAGTAGCCGAACTTGCGGATGGGGCTGGCGATGCCTCCCAGGATCGAGGCGGCGATGGCGAACAGCAGATCGCGCTTGCGGAAGGCCGTGAGGGCCCTGGCGTCGCGCATCCCCAGGATCGTGGCGCCCAGGATGATGAGCAGGGTGCCGCCGAGCAGTGTCGGGGTCCACTGCTCGCCCAGCCACGCCACCGCCACGACGCCCGCGAACAGCGGCGAGGTATTCCTGAGTGGCGAGGCCCGGGCCACGCCGACCCGGGAGATGGCGGCGTAGAACAGGAACTGGGTCGTCAGCGGCGCCACCGCCCCGGCCAGCATGAACCAGCCCACCGCGGGCACCGACGCCTGCGTCCACTCCGCCCAGGGCCCCATGACCGCCAGCAGCACCGTTCCCATGGTGATGATGTTGAACGTTATCGCAGTGGTGGTGGAGCCCGTGCGCATGCCGTAGCGCACCAGGATATGGGCGGAGCCGAAGAAGAACGCGGCTGCCAGGGCGGTCAGTGTTGCCATGTGCAAGGCTATACAATAGCCGCCGTGGATAGGCTAACCTGTTCGGGGCGGCGATGGATGCGCTCCGGGAACCAAGGCGCGCTCGACCGCGCGAGCTTGGCGGCGGGCTCGACTTTCATGATGCCCCCGCCGGGGCCGACCACGACGAAGGAGAACGACGACATGACTTACGACGACCGCAGCGTCAAACCCATGAGCTCCAGCCTCTTGCGCGCCCAGATCGGCACCAAGCTCCTGGCCGGCCTCTACGACTCCGTGCCGACCATGATGACCAGCGCCATCCGGCTGTACGTGGACCTGCCCGGCTCCGCCGCCGCCGCGGGTCCTCCCTTCGCCTTCAACATCGCCATCAGCCCGGCGTGGTGCAGCGGCATCCAGGGAGCGCGCCTGGTGGGGCGGCGCAAGATCGACATCGCCTGGCTCAACCCCTCGGCGATCCCGGCCATGGCGTATCACGGGCGCGGCCCCTTCCGGAAGCCGCTGCCCCTGCGCGCGCTGGCGGTATTCCCCTCCTACGACCGACTGGTGGTGGCGGTGGGGCGCAAGCACGGCATCCGCTCCATGGAGGACCTCAAGCGGAAGCGTCCCGCCCTCACGGTGTCGGTGGCCACCAACGACTGCGTCGACTTCGCCATCGGTGCGTTGCTGCGCGCCCACGGCATGAGCCTCAAGACCTTCGAGGAGTGGGGCGGTGTGGTGGAACCGGTGGTGCGGCCGAGCAACCCCCGGCGCCTGGAGGGAATCGCTTCCGGCGAGGTCGACGCGGTCATCGACGAGGGCCTGACGTCATGGGCAAGCACCGCGGTGGAGCACGAGATGGCCTTCCTGCACCTCTCGCACAAGGGCATGGAGCGGCTGGAACGCTACGGTTTCACCCACGCGCCCCTGACCGGCCCGCTGTTTGACGGCAAGCTGCCCGAGCCCGTTACCGCCGTGGACTTCAGCGGCTGGCCCATCGTCACCCACGCCGACATGCCGGACGAGCTCGCCTGCCAGGTGGTCGGCGCCATCGAGAACATGCGCGAGGACATCGGCTACGACACGCCCGGCGTGCCGCCCATGACCCATTTCTGCAACGACACGCCGGACGGCCCGCTGGACCTGCCGCTCCATCCCGGCGCGGAGCGGTACTACAAGGAGAAAGGGTACCTTTGAGGCGGCGCCGCCTGCTACGCCGAACAGATCACGTTGATCACCGCCTGCCGTTTCTCCACCTCCACCGCCTTGAGGCCGCGCTCCAGCGCCGGCATGAGGTCGGCGGCCTCCTCCACCCGCTCGCCGTAGCCGTCGGCCACCTCCACCGCCTTCTCGTACTTGTCGACGGCGTTGAGCATGGTGATGGGCTGGTGGTCGCTCTTGGCCGCGTAGCCCTCGGGGTTGAGGCCCACGGTGGCGCGGCGCACGGCCTGCCACCGCTGGTTGTTGAAGATGACCGTGAGGTGCGGCAGCTTCTGCTCCGCGGCGACGTAGTGGCTGGCGATGGGGTTGCCGAACATGTAGGAGCCGTCGCCGTGGGTGCCGATGACCAGCCGGTCCGGGGCCGCGAGCTTGGCGCCCAGGGCGACCCCGAGCCCGTGCCCCAGGCCCGAGGCGGCGCCGGCGTTGAGGAGGGTGCCCGGCCGGTCGATGTCGATGTGGGTCGACGCCAGCGCGGATTCCTTCACTACGATGGTGTCGTTGCCCTTGATCCGGTTGATGCAGTCGGTGATCCAGATGGGATGGATGGGCTTGTTGTCCTTCACCTGGTCGAGGCGCTTGGCCCAGCCGTCGCGTTGCTTTTGCCACATCTCCGCCAGGGCGCTCCGGCGCTTGTCGATGCGGGCCTTGACCCGGCCCTCGTGCGCCGACATGGCCTCGTTCAGCATGGCGAGGCCGGCGTCGGTGGCGCACGCCAGGGCGATGTCGCAGGGATGGCCGCGCAGCGGCACGTAGCTGTGCAGCGGGTCCGCGCCCATGTGGACCACCTTGGCGTCGTCGCGCACCGTGTCCGTGGCCGGCAGCCACGGCACCGCCACGTCCACCACCAGGATCACGTCCGCCTGTCCCAGCAGCGGGTTCAGGTCGTAGCCCAGGTTCATGGGGTGGTCGGTGGGCAGCGACATGTAGCGGTTGCGGTACTGCACCACCGGGATGGCGTAGCGCTCGGCCAGGGCGCCCAGGGGCTCCCACACATTCGGGTTGCGGCCCGCCCAGTTGGTGATGATCAGCGGGTTCTCGGCGTCGGCCAGGAGCGCCGCCGTCTCGTCCGTGGCCGCCGCGTTGGGATAGGGCGGCGCGGCCGCGTGCTGGCGTCCGGGCGACTCGTAGGTGAACTCGTTCAGTTGCTCCGCCAGCACCTCCCGCGGCAGGCTCAGGTACACCGGACCCGTGGGCTCGCTCTTGGCCACCGCCAGCGCGCGGTCGACGATGGTCTCGGTCTGCTTGCCGTTGCGCAGCTCGTAGTCCCACTTGGCCGCCTCGCGCACCATGGAGGCCTGGTCGAACATCTCCTGGGTCCAGTGGATGTCCAGGCTTCGGTGGCCGTCCAGGCCCTCCTCATTGGTAGGCGTCCGGCCCGCCGTGAACAGCACGGGGATGTTCCCGCGGGCGGCGTTCAGCATCCCGTTCATGCCGTTGGCGGTGCCGACGTTCACGTGAACCATCACCGCCTGAGGCTTCCCGGTCACCAGGTAATAGCCGATGGCCATGTGCAGCGCCGTGTTCTCGTGCGGACACGTGACCGGCTCGGGAATCCGTGTCTCCAGCGACTGCGCCTTGGCCATGGCCTCCACGATGGGCGCGAAGTCCGTGCCCGCGTTGGCAAAGAAATAATCCACGCCCCGGTCCGCCAGCAGCGCCAGATAGGCATCCGCCACGGTCACGTTCAACAAAGTTGTCTTGGCCATCTCGTTCCTTCCTTGTGCATGGGGGCG
>CAZFIU010000065.1:0-18976 GCA_964519455.1 uncultured Syntrophobacterales bacterium | reverse complement strand
GGCGTGGATAATGACCCTGCAGACACGCGATTCCACGGCTTCGCCGAACGCTTACGACGAGTGTGCGCTGGAGATACGCGGGTATAGTATTCAATCCGCTTGCGATTTGCTTACGGTAAAGGTGGTTGGCCGGAAACTGCCAAAGAAAGACTCAGTAAAATCAATGGGTTATACCCAAGCAGTGAATTGGGATGCCATTTGTGTCTATGACGAACATCCCGGAGCGTCTCAGGAGAAGTCCGGAGGCACGCGCATCGGACCGCGCGGTGGAAGTTCGAGTTCGACGCCGCCAAGGGGCGCGAAGCACTCGCGGGTGAACTTCGCCAGATCCCGTGGACCGGTCCGCTCGCCGTTCACCGCGTCGCGCAGGATGACGCGCACTTCTTCCTCCATGGAACGGTCGTGCTCGGCCGCGCGCACACGCAGGCGCGTCTTCACCTCGTCGTCGAGATTGCGAATCGTGATACTCGCCATGGTCATCCCCCATAGTCTCTATTTACGGGAGGATTGCAATGCAATCAAGATGCCGTGTAGGTGCTCGCCTTTCCGCCACGCTCTCCGCCTATTGCTTCGACAGCGAGGCTTGGCCGGCAAAGTAGATAACGATGTGGGACTGCCTTATTGTCCCGCCTAGCCTCATCTAGTTGCGCGATGTGTTGCGTGACCCACCCATCGGCATCTTCAATCCCCGCTCCTGAAATTTCTGTCACATCTGGTTTCGTTTGACGCCTATCCCTCCACTACCCGCGCGTCATCCTCCCCCGACTTCCACGCCGTAACCTTCAAGTCGCCACGCTCTCATGCGGGCCGACAATCCCTTTGTTGTTTGAGCGGCTTCGTCCTTGTCGGCAACGGCAGGACAAAAAAGGGGCGACCCGCAGGTCGCCCCTTCCGGCAAAACGCATACCGCGCGCTAGTGCTTCGTCGTCGGCCACCTCCCCTGCACCATGGCGTTGAACTCGTCGGTGTAGAAGAACTTCTCCTGGCCGTGTGCGGGGCGCAACCCGTCGAACCACGTGACTTCGGGGTCGTAGGCGGCGAAGAAGGGGCGTCCGACCCAGTCGGGGTTGCGTCCCTGGAGGAAGCGGAGGATGAACACCTTCTCGCCGCCGATCTCCTGCACGTCCTGGACCTCCACCTTGCCCGGGGTGGCGCTCATGCTCGGGCCGCGGACGGTGCGGGCGAGGCCGGAAACATACTTGTAGGAGTTCTGGAAGATGCGGCAGGCCTCCTCCAGCGGCACCTCGAAGTAGTTGCGCGCGCCGGTGTCGCGCTCCACGAACATGTAGTAGGGGATCATCCCCAGCCGCACTTCTTCCTCCCACATGCGGATCCACACGTCCGAGGAGTCGTTGATGTGGCGCAGCAGCGGCGCCTGGCAACGGATCACCGCGCCGGCGTCGCGCAGGCGCCGGATCGCCTCCCGCACCACGTTGGTCTCCAGCTCCTGCCAGTGGTTGAAGTGGGCCATGATGGCGACGTGCTTGCCGGCCTTCACGATCTTCTCCAGCAGGCGCAGCATGTCGTCGGCGTCGTCGTCTCCGACGAAGCGGTAGGGCCAGAAGGTCAGCGACTTGGTGCCGATGCGGATGTCCTGGACATGGGCCAGCCGGGGGTCCTTCACCAAGGGCTCCAGGTAGTGGGCGAACACGGCGGTCTTCATGATCATGGGATCGCCGCCGGTCACCAGGAGATCGGTCACGTCCGGATGCGCGGCCAGGTAGTCGTGCAGGCCGTCCGCCTCCTTGGCGACGATCTTGAGGGTGTTGTCGCCCACGAACTGCGCCCAACGGAAGCAGAAGGTGCAGTAGGCGTGGCACGTCTGCCCCTGGCTGGGGAAGAACAGCACGGTCTCGCGGTACTTGTGCTGGAGACCGTTGATCGTCTCATGCCCGACCTGCGGAATGTTCAGCTCGCGCTGACCGGCGGGATGCGGGTTGAGCTTCTCGCGGATCTCGTGGGCGCCTTCCTTGATCTCGTTGGCGGAAGCGTCGCGCCGCATGAGGTCGGCCATGTGCGAGAAATCCACCGACTCGAGCATCCCCTGCTGCGGGAACGTCATCTGGTAGACGGGGTCATCGGGCACCCGGTCCCAGTCGATCAGGTTGTCGATCACGTACCGGTTGGAGCGGAACGGCAGCACGCTGGCGACCACCTGCATGGCGAACCGGTCGTCGGCGGGCAGCTTCTGAAGCTGCGGGATCTCCGGCAGATGCTTGGCCGACAGGGCCTTGTAGCGCTCGGACGGAAAGATCGGTGCCGTATTGTCCAGGCCCTCTTCTTCCCCTTGGAGAGACATCGTTCCCGGAGCACGCTGAGGCTTGTTGCCGGGTTCCGACACTACTTTACTCATGACTCACCTCCCGACGTTTTCGCTTATCGTCTTCGGCACTTGGCTCTCGCTACCAATATACCGCAAAGGATACCCTAAAGGGAAAGATCTTGCAGAAAAAAGTGCACTATAGGAGCGGCGCGACCCCGTTTGCAAGGACCGCGAACGCCACAAATTCTCCCCTGGCCGAATTTTCTGCTTTACTGATCTTAGGGCGATCCATTCAAGGGCCGGGTTCGAAAGGAGCAAGCGCACATGGCCACCGACCTCTTCACTACCGCGCGGGCACGCCTCGAAGACGCCGCCCGCTACGTCGACATCGAGCGCGAGATCATCGAGCAACTCCGCTATCCCAAGGAAACGCTGGCCGCCACCCTGCTGGTGCGCATGGACGACGGCTCGCGCAAGGGCTTCAAGGCGTGGCGCTGCCGCTACGACGACACCCGCGGTCCGACCAAGGGCGGCATCCGCTTCCATCCCGCGGTGAACGTGGACGAGGTGATGACGCTGGCGTTCTGGATGACCTTCAAGTGCGCGGTGGTGAACCTGCCTTTCGGCGGCGCCAAGGGCGGCGTGTCGGTGGACGTCAAGACCCTGTCCCGGGCCGAGCTGGAGCGGCTGAGCCGCGCCTACGTGCAGGCCTTCGCGCGCTTCATCGGCCCCGAGCGCGACATCCCCGCGCCGGACATGTACACCAACGGCATCGTCATGGCGTGGATGGCGGACGAGTACGGCAACATGACCGGCCATCCCAGCCCGGCCATCATCACCGGCAAGCCGGTGGCGCTGGGCGGCTCGCTGGGACGCGACGACGCCACCGGGCGCGGCGGCTTCTACGTGCTGCAGCAACTGAAGGACGAACTCGGCGTCAGCCCGGACAAGACCCGCATCGTCCTCCAGGGCTTCGGCAATGCCTCGTTCCACTGCGCGCGCCTGCTCCACGACGACGGCTACCGGATCGTCGGGCTGTCGGACTCGAGCGCCGCCATCTACGACCCCGACGGCATGGACCCCTACGCGGTGATGGAGCACAAGGACCGCACCGGCAGCGTGGCCGGCGCGCCCACCCGCGGCCACGCGCGCGAGCTCGACAACGCGGCGCTCCTGGAAGCGGAGTGCGACGTGCTCATCCCGGCGGCGGTGGAGAACCAGATCACCGAGGACAACGCCGCCGCCATCCAGGCGCCGGTGATCCTCGAGCTGGCCAACGGCCCGGTGACCCCGGCGGGCGACGCCATCCTCGACGAGCGGGGCGTCATCGTGGTCCCGGACATCCTGGCCAACTCGGGCGGGGTGACGGTCTCCTACTTCGAGTGGGTGCAGAACAAGGCCGGCTACTACTGGCCGGTGGAGGAAGTGCACACGAAGCTCAGGGGCATCATGGACCCCGAGACCCGGCGCATATGGGAAGTGGCCCGGGACAAGGCCGTGAGCCTGCGCACCGCCGCCTACGTCCACGCCCTCGAACGCATCGGCCACGCGGTGGAGGCGCGCGGCACCAAGGCATTCTTCAACCCGTAGGGATGAAGCCTTGCGGCCGTTCCTACGGGCGGTGCAAGACCTCCCAGGCCTCGCCCGTCGTTCGACAGATCAGACGGAGCCTCGGCCACTGGCTCGGTTCGCTGAAGACCTTGCCCCCGGACCGCGCCGCGCGGCGCACGGCCTGGATCCTCTCGGCGTGCGGCGGGTGCGTCGAGAGAAGCCCCGTGAGCGCGCGTCCGCCCTTCCCCCGCCGCTCTTCCTCTTGCGCCTGCAACCGGGCGAAGAACGCTTCGAACCCCCTGGAATCGAGCCCCGCGGCACTCAGGCGTTCCAACGCATAACGGTCGGCTTCGCGCTCGGCCTCCCGCGAGTAGCCGCTGTTGAGCATCAGCTTGCCCAGCCCCGCCACCAGAAAGCCCCCGGCCGTGTCCCCGATCATCAGGCTGGTCAGCACCGCGACCGCGGCGGAGCGGTACATCCGCTGGATGCCGTGGTCGTGCACGACGTGGCCCATCTCGTGCGCGACCACGCCCGCCACCTCCTCCGCGTCCGCGGCGTTTTCGATCAACCCCTTGGTCAACACGACGAAGTTGCCCGGCAGCGCGAAGGCGTTGACCAGCTTTGTGTTCAACACCACGAGCCTCAGCACCGGCGGCTCGGTCATGTCCGCCGTGAGGCGGGCCGTCAGGGCCTCGAGGGCGGCCCGCCCCGGCCGGTCGCTGCAATAGGGCCGTTTCGTCCCCGCGGGACCGCTTCGGTCAATTCCCACAAGAAGCGCAAGCTGCCCCAACGTCGTGCCGCCGATGCGTTCCCTGACCGTGTCCGGGGTCGCCGCGGCCAGTCGCTCCGACAGGGCGGGCACGACGAAGAGAAGGATGACGGCCATGGAGCCCGCGGCCGCGCAGGCCCACGCCACGATCCTGGCAAGGCCGCGCCAGGACATCCGCACCCGTTGATAGAGTCGGGGCGAGACCGGCCGAAGCGCCACCAACACGCCCGGGTCATCGACGATCAGCCGCTCCGTGGTGCCTTCCAGGCCGAGCCTTGCCGGCTCGCCGCCACGCGGCCGCTCCACCAGGAGGACGCCTTCGGCGGGCCAATGCGCCAGCACGGCTCCCTGCACCGCGGAGATGACGACTCCCGTATCCGTCACGGCGATGGCGACAGGCCGGGCCTGGGCCGTCAGGCCATCGTGGTAGGTGGCCAGGTAGCGCATGGGATCTCAAAAACCGCCGACGTCCAGGGCATCGGCAAGCCCTTCCCCGTGACCCGGCAGGGCGGCGCTGGATTGCGCCGTCCGCTCCAGCGCTTCGGACTGGTCCAGCAACAGCGTCGTGCATGCGAGCTTGAGCAAGGGGACCTCCAGGAACAGCTTCCTGGCAAACCCGTAGAGAAAGTAGACGAGGCCGGTCAGGCCGCCGAAGACTATCAGTAGCCTTGTCGGATCCGTCGAACCCGCCAGCCGGGCGATCATCGTCGCCATGCCCAGGCCCGCAACCCACAAGAACACGAGGGCGCCGACGATACCGACGTAGAACACGGCATGGAGGACGTACACGGCCCCCGTCTTCAACCTGGAATCCAGCCGGACCTCGCCCACGCGCACCGCGCTCAACAGGTAGCGGAACTGGTTCACCCGGTACCAGGTCAGCAGGACCAGGCTGAGCACCAGAAGCCAACCCGGCCGGTAATCGATCTCGGCCAGTGCACGCTGCAGCTCCGCGAGCAGCGCCCGGTCGAGCTTGGCGGCGTAGTCCTTCCAGGCCGCGCCCACCACGGCGAAGGCCTCCCAATTCATCACCACGAAAAGGAAGGCGGCCGCCAGCGCCGGCGTCATCACCACCAGCCACAACGGGAACAGACGCCGCGCCCGAGCGTCGAAGGCGACCGCGGTGGAACCGAACCGCGCGTGACGTGCGAAGTAGCGCGTCGTGGCCACACGCAGCCACGGGTAAGCCAGGCCCAGGGTCGCGAGCGTCACCACACCGTACAGGAACCAGATCGAGGCGTAGCGCAACGAAGAACCGTCCAGCCCCAAGCGTACCCCGCGCCACGCCGTGCGCGTCAGCCGGTAGCGGCGCACGCGATAGACCGCCACCTGGATGAGAAAGCCGAGCAGGGTGTAGTACAGCACCTGCAAGGCCGGCCCCTGGTGGGGCATCCCCTCCGGGAGGATGAGGGGAAGGAACGACCAGGCGCTCGTGAGCGGGGCGAGGACCACCAGGGCGATGAGAAACCCGACGAGCAGCTCGGTGCCGGTGCCCAGGTATTCCAGGGGCTCGCCGAGGAGCTTGACGTGCCGCCACATGAACCCGCGCACGCGCGTCTTCGCCCAGAACCGGTAAATTCCGAGGGTCGCCAGATTCAGCAGCAGGTTCTGGACGAGCAGCATGGCCAACTCCCCGCGGCGGCCGTCGAAGGCCACGGCCGCCGCGGATGGTGCCCGCGTCCTCATTGCAACACCGCCGGCTTCAGCGTCAGCGTTCATGTCGTATCGGTCACGTCGTATCGGTTCCGGCTCGTCGCCCAGGAACAGCGCCGCGGCGAGCACCCCGCGCAACTACCCTTTCGAATCGTTCGATCTCGAATGCAATTCCAGATTGTGGCAAAACTCCGCTCGGCCGCCAAACGGCATCAACACCCGCGTCGTCATTCCCGCTCTCCAGGCTGTGTCAAAACTCATGCGGCACAGATCCCTCGAATCGTCATTGATATGAAAATAAAACCTTGTTCAATGATTTCTGGTAGTTATGGAATCCCGCTACACCCCGATGAGTCATTCCCGCGGAAGCGGGAATCCAGGCGGGGTGGGGTCGGGCAATGAGGCCGCCACACCCTCCACCCCTGGATTCCCGCTTCCGCGGGAATGACTCGTTGGAGTGTGGCGGGACTCCGTAACTACCAGAAATCATTGAACAATATTCTATTTCATATCAATGACGACTCGGGGCGGCCGTCCCATTCCCTGTTCGTGCGGAATTTCGACACAGCCTGATTCGACTTTGACAGTCTCTCCAGTGTAAAGACAAGGCGCATGAGCAAGCCGCCAGGCCTTGGCCATCTCGACCGGCTCGAGGCCGAATCCATTCACATCATGCGCGAGGCGGCCGCCGGATTCTCCCGGCCGGTCCTGCTCTACTCCATCGGCAAGGACAGCTCCGTCCTGGTGCGGCTGGCGCGGAAGGCCTTCCATCCGGCGCCGCCTCCTTTCCCCCTGCTGCACGTCGATACCACCTGGAAGTTCCCCGAGATGTACGCGTTCCGCGAACGCACGGCACGGGAAACCGGCATGGAGATCATCGTCCACGTCAACCGGGAAGGGCTCGCCCGCGGGATCGATCCCTTCTCCAGCGGGTCGGCGCTCCACACCGACGTGATGAAGACCCAGGCCCTCAAGCAGGCGCTCGACCGGCACGGCTTCGACGCGGCGCTGGCCGGAGCGCGCCGGGACGAGGAGATGTCCCGGGCCAAGGAAAGGGTCTTCTCGCCGCGCTCCCGGTCCCACCGGTGGGATCCCAGGAACCAGCGTCCCGAGCTGTGGCGCCTGTACAACACCCAGCTCCGCGAGGGCGAGTCCATGCGCGTGTTCCCGCTCTCCAACTGGACCGAGCTGGACGTGTGGCGCTACATCGAACGCGAGGACATCCCGGTGGTGCCCCTCTATTTCGCGGCCCAGCGCCCGGTGGTGCGGCGCTCTGGGACGCTGATCATGGTGGCGGACGAGCGCATGAAGCTCGCGCCCGGCGAAGCGCCGGAGATGAAGCGGGTGCGTTTCCGCACGCTGGGGTGCTACCCGCTGTCCGGCGCCGTCGAGTCCGACGCCGACAGCGTGCCGGCCATCATCCGGGAGATGCTCTCCGCCACGCATTCCGAACGCGAAGGGCGCGTCATCGACCACGACGGCGAGGGCTCCATGGAGCGCAAGAAGCAGGAGGGGTACTTCTGATGCCCGCCGGTCCGCCCACGGCCGGCCGGGAGGTCCGCGCCCGCGAAGAACGGGACACCCTGCGCTTCCTCACCTGCGGCAGCGTGGACGACGGCAAGTCGACGCTCATCGGGCGCCTGCTCTACGAGTCCCGGCTGGTGTTCCAGGACCAGCTCGCGCGGCTGGAGGCCGACAGCAAGCGGCACGGCACCCAGGGGGACGACCTCGACCTCGCGCTGCTGGTGGACGGCCTCCAGGCGGAGCGCGAGCAGGGCATCACCATCGACGTCGCCTACCGCATGTTCTCGACGGACCGGCGCGCTTTCATCGTGGCCGACACCCCCGGGCACGAGCAGTACACGCGCAACATGGCCACCGGCGCCTCCAACGCCGACCTGGCGGTGGTGCTCGTCGACGCCCGCAAGGGGGTGCTGCCGCAGACCTGCCGGCACACCACCATCCTCGCGCTCCTGGGAATCCGTCACGCGATCGTGGCCGTCAACAAGATGGACCTGGTGGACTGGTCCCGGGAGGTCTACGACGGCATCGTGGAGGCCTACGACGACTTCGCCCGGCGGCTCGACGTGACCGACGTCGCCTGCATTCCCGTGTCGGCCCTGGCCGGCGACAACGTCACCCGGCCGTCCGCCGCCATGGACTGGTACCGCGGCCCGACGCTGCTCCGGGCACTGGAGGAGGCCGATGTGTCCGCGGATTGCGAGGGCGCCCCCTTCCGCATGCCGGTTCAGTGGGTGAACCGGCCCAACACCGACTTCCGCGGGTTCGCCGGCACCATCGCCTCGGGGTCCGTGCGTACGGGCGACGCCGTGCTGGCGTGTCCCTCGAACAAGTCCTCCGCGGTCCAACGCATCGTGGGCCCCGGCGGCGACCTCGACCGGGCCGGAGCCGGCCAGGCCGTGACCCTCACTCTCGCCGACGAGATCGACGTGAGCCGGGGCGACATCCTCGCCGCCGCCGAGGCGGCGCCGGGCCTCAGCGACCAGTTCGCCTGCCACATCGTGTGGATGCACGAAAATCCGCTGCTGCCCGAGCGTCCCTACCTGCTGAAGATCGGTACGCGCGTGGTGGGCGCCCAGGTCACCGCCATCAGGCACAAGCTCGACGTCCGCAACCTCGAGCATGCGGCGGCCAGGACCCTGGACCTCAACGACATCGGCTACTGCAACCTCGGCCTCGACCGGCACATCGCCTTCGATCCCTACAAGGAGTGCCGGGAGACCGGCGGCTTCATCCTCATCGACCGCTACAGCCACGACACCGTGGGCGCCGGCATGATCGACTTCGGCCTGTGGCGCGGCTCCAACCTGACGCGGCACGAGCTTGCCATCGACAAGCCTGCGCGGGCGGCCCAGAAGAACCAGAAAGCGTGCGTGCTGTGGCTCACCGGTTTGTCGGGCGCGGGGAAGTCGGCCACGGCCAACGCGGTGGAGCGGCGCCTGCACGCCATGGGACGGCACAGCTACACCCTGGACGGCGACAACCTGCGCCACGGCTTGACCAAGGACCTTGGCTTCACCGCCGCGGACCGGGTGGAGAACGTGCGCCGCATCGCCGAGGTCGCCAGGCTCTTCGTCGACGCGGGGCTGATGGTCCTGGTCGCGGCGATCTCGCCCTTCCGCGACGAGCGCCGAATGGCGCGGGAGATGATGGCGGAGGGCGAGTTCATCGAGATCTTCGTCGACTGCCCCATCGAGGTGTGCGAGCGGCGCGACCCCAAGGGGCTCTACCGCAAGGCCCGGGCGGGCGAGATCGGGAACTTCACCGGCGTCGACAGCGCCTACGAGCCGCCGGAGAATCCCGAGATCGTGCTGAAGACCGCGGAGAAGAGCGTGGACGAGGTCGCGGACCAAGTCATCGACTACCTGGCGCGCGCGCTTGACTCGTAGGCCAGCATCGGCTACTAATCGGAACTATTATCGATAAGGAGGACACCTATGGCAAGCATCAACGGCACCAAGAGCCACGAGAACCTGAAGAACGCCTTCGCGGGCGAGTCGCAGGCGAACCGGCGCTATCTCTACTTCGCGCGCCAGGCCGACATCGAGGGCTATCCCGACATGGGCGGGCTGTTCCGCGACACCTCGGAGGCGGAGACGGGCCATGCGTTCGGTCACCTGGACTTCCTGAAGGAAGTCGGCGATCCCTGCACCGGCGTTCCCATCGGCAACACCGAGAACAACCTGAAGTCCGCGGTGGAGGGCGAGACCTACGAGTACACCGAGATGTACCCCGGCTTCGCCAAGACCGCGCGGGACGAGGGCCTGGAGGAGTTGGCCGAGTGGTTCGAGACCCTGGCCAAGGCCGAGAAGTCCCACGCCGGCCGGTTCAACAAGGGCCTGCAGGCCGTCGCGGGCAAGGACCCCGCGGACGCCGGTTGATCCCCGTTCGATCCGTTGACCCGGAGTCTTGCCGCCCCGTGCCCCCGAGCTTCGGCTCGCCGGCACGGGGCGGGGAGATCCGTTGACCCGCACGAGTCCGTGACCGGGCACGAGTTCCCTGACGCACCATGGAAAAGGTCACCCTGAACGACATCGTCGGCGCCGGCGCCTACGAGCAGAAGCGGGACGCGTTCCGGCGCGAGATCATCGACCTCAAGAAGCACCGGCGCGTGTCCGTGGGCGACAAGGTTTCGCTGGTGTTCGAGAACCGCGCCACGGTGATCTTCCAGATACAGGAGATGCTCCGGGCGGAGAGCATCCGAGACCTGGACAAGATCCGCGAGGAGATCGACGTCTACAACGAACTCGTTCCGGGCGCCGGAGAGCTGCGCGCGACGCTTTTCCTCGAGATCGAGAACCAGACCAACCTGCGCCAGGAGCTGCTCAAGTTCCTCGGCATCGACGAGCGCGTCTCCCTCTGCATGGGCGCCGACCGTTCGGTCCGCGCCAGCTTCGAGGAGGGGCACAGCAAGGAAGACAAGATCAGCGCGGTGCAGTACGTCACCTTCGAACTCGACCCCGACGACGTGGAAGCGCTGCGCGCGGCGGATGCCCGGATCGTGGTGGACCACGAGAACTACCACGCCGAGGCGGTGCTGAGCGAGGCCACCAAGGCGGAGCTGCTCAGGGACCTGGAGTAGCTCCGGCGGTAGCGCGCGGCGTGAGCCCGCGGACCGCGGGATGGTTCATGTCCACGAGACGCACCCGACAGCTTGAAGTGATCTGGGAGGCCGTGAAGGGAGGGATGTCCCACCCCACCGCGGACCAGATCTACGAGCGGGTGCGCAAGGACATGCCCCACATCAGCCTCGGCACGGTGTACCGCAACCTCCAGAAGCTGGCCGCCGACGGCAAGCTGCAGATCCTCCACATCGACCGCACCCAGCACTTCGATCCCCTCCTCGGAAAGCACCCGCATTTCATTTGCGAAAGCTGCGGAAAGGTCTATGATGTCACGCTGGACCGTAGCGACGAAGCGGCACCGGTGCTGTCGCCGGACACGGGCTTCACGGTGACGTCCCACCAGCTTTCCCTCTACGGTACGTGCGAGATGTGCTCTTGATGCGCCCGGCCGCCCCGGCCGGCGCCACTCGGGAGGAAGCCATGTCAAGACGCGGACTTACCGGAATCCTGCTCGGTCTGGCGGTGCTGTTGAGCGCGCAAGGCGCGGCTGCCATCTGTAATCCCAACGTGGTCAAGACCCTCGATGCGGGACCCGACCTGGCCCGTGCCGTCGGCATGCTTGCCGGCGCGACCGTCCCGGGCGACGCGAACATCGGCCTCGGCCAGTACAGTATCCGCTGGTTCGGCCACTCGAGCTTTGCCATCCGCTCGGGCACCGGCACCCGGGTGGTGGCCGATCCCAACTTCGACGTGACCCCCGGCATCACCGCCGACGCGGTGACCGTGAGCAACGACCATTACACCCACAACAACGTCGAGGCCGTGCGCGGGGAGCCGCTGGTGCTGCGCGGCATCACGCTGGACCAGCGCTGGCAGCCGGTGCGCCGGAAGGTCAAGGACATCGTGGTGGTGAACCTGCCGAGCGCCCGCAGCTACGACTTCAGCCGCATCGCCAACTCCATCTTCGTCTTCGAGATGGGCAGCCTGTGCCTCGCCCACCTGGGCAACATCGGCCACCTGCTCACCGAGAAGCAGGTGAAGCTGCTGCGCCGGGTGGACGTGATGATGGTCCCCATCGACGCGCGCAACAACCTGGGCTTCGGCGACCTCGTGAAGGTGATCGAGCAGGTCAAGCCGCCCATCGTGCTGCCGATGCACTACGACAACCCGCACCAGGCCGAGTACTTCGCGTCGCACCTCGACGGCCGCTACCCGGTGCGCCCGCAAGCCGATTCCCGGCTCGTGCTCACGCGCAAGATGCTCCCCAAGAGCACCGAACTCTTCATCCTGCCGCACCCCAACCCCTACGCCGCGAGGCAGCGCTGGTGGGGCGGCTGGGACGACGACCGTTGACCCCTTACCGTTCAACCGATTCCAGGAGGCAACCGTGACAGCGGAAACAAGCACAGGCACCGTCAAGCAACAGATCCGGACGCTCAGAGAGGAGAAGGCCGCAGTCGAGGAATCGGGGAAGAGGGAGGCCCTGCGCCAGAAGATCCGGCGCCTCAAGCGGAAGACCCGCAAGCTGTCGCGGGAAGCCAAACTTCAGGCGCGGAACGCCGCGCCGGCGGAGAACGCGTAACCCCGCCGCTTCATGCAATCCGCCGGTTCCGGCCACACTCCCCGCGGCCTGCCTCCCGGGCACGGCGACCTTCCGCCATTCCGAGCCTCCCCAGCCCCTGGCCGGGGAGGCCTTGTTTTGTTATCCTTCGACCGACGGACACGCCCGTCACACCCCCCATCACACCCCTATGGACAACACCATCGACAACACCATCACGATTGACGATTTCCGCGGCCTGGACCTGCGCGTCGGCACGGTCACCAGCGCCGAGCCCCATCCCAATGCCGACCGGCTCATGGTGCTCAAGGTGGACCTGGGCTCGGAGGAGCGCCAGCTCGTGGCAGGCATCCGCGGCCACTACAGCGCGGAGGAGATCACCGGCCGCCAGCTCGTGGTGGTGGCGAACCTCAAACCCGCCAAGCTGAGAGGCATCGAGAGCCAGGGCATGATCCTGGCCGCCTCCACGGACGATCAACTCGTCATCCTGACGCCGGAGCAGCGCATCACGCCCGGCGCCAAGGTTTCCTGACACGCACGAGTGTCTTCCATCGACAAAGCGGCGGGTACCTGCTGTGTGGTGGACATGGCGGCCTTGCGCGCGAACCTCGGCACGGCGCGCCGCCTGGCAGGCCCCGGCGTCGCGATACTTGCCGTCGTGAAGGCGGACGCCTACGGACACGGCGACGTCGAGACCGCGCGGGTCCTGTGCGAGGAAGGCGTGCGCCACCTCGGGGTCGCGGACGCGGCGGAAGGCGCGCGCCTGCGGGAGGCGGGCATCGACGCCGCCATCGTCGTCCTGGGAAGCGTCTACGCCGAGGACGCCGCCGCGCTGGCGCGCCATTCCCTGGTCCCGGTGGTGCCGAACCTCGAACTCCCGAGGCATCTGGACGCCTACGGCGCCGAACACGGCGTCGAGTTTCCCTGCCACCTCAAGCTGGACACCGGCATGGGGCGGCTGGGACTCCTGCCCGCGGCCATCGACGAGTGGCTGCCCGAGCTGGACACGCTCCGCGCGGTCAAGATCGAGGGCGTCATGTCCCACTTCGCCACCGCCGAGCAACCGGCGTCGCCGTCGTGCCGCGGGCAACTCCATGCCTTCCGGCGGGCATTGGAGCGCATGCGCGCGGCGGGCCACCGGTCCGGGCTCGCGCACATGGCCAACAGCGCCGCCCTCATGGGGCTGCCCGAGGCCCGCTTCGACATGGTGCGCCCCGGAGGCATGCTCTACGGCATCTACTCGCACCCACCCCTGGCCGAGCGCGTGCGGCTGGCGCCGGCGCTCACCTGGAAGACCCGGGTGCTGCAGCTCAAGACCCTCCCGAAGCACTCGCCGGTGAGCTACGGCGGCACCTTCGTCACCCGGCGCCGGAGCGTCATCGCGACGCTGCCCGTGGGCTACGCGGACGGCTACAAGCGCGCCTTGTCCAACAAGGCCTCGGTACTGATCCGCGGCCGCCGGGTTCCGGTGGTGGGCCGCGTCACCATGGACCTGACGATGGTGGACGTCACCGGCATCGACGGCGTGGCGCCGGGAGACGAGGTGATCCTCCTGGGAAGACAGGGCAACGAGGCCGTCTCCGCCGAAGAGATGGCGTCCTGGGCGGACACCATCTCGTACGAGATCCTCACGTCCATCGGCCGGCACATTCCGCGTCGCTATCGCCGCTGACGACAGATGGTCGGGCGCACCCCCGGTCTTCAACTCGATCCGTCAACGGCCGCGGCACCGGATCGACCCATGGTCGGAACCGGTCGTATACACGTTGCTCAAACCGGGGCGGTTACGCTATGAAACATGGACCGGCGCGGACTTCGAAACCCGGTCAAGGAGCCCGTCACCGGCCGGGCATGGCCGGTGACGGCGTCTCCGGGAGCATCGCGCGGCCGGCGACGCTCGTCGTCGATAAATCGGGCAATATCAGGTACATCTAACCTCCATGTTGCAGAAGAGGTCTGTGAAGAGCGATCCGAGGCACGCCCTACGAATCGCCATTCCCGCGAAAGCGGCTGTGTCAAAACCCTCCTCAGACACGAAATGGCACCAACCTCCCCGAATCGTCATTCCCGCGAAAGCGGGAATCCAGGGGTTGGGAGGGGTCGAACGGCCGTCTTCCCAGCCACACCACCCCTGGATTCCCGCTTTCGCGGGAATGACGATTCGGGGGTTTGGCGTTTATTCCGTCCGGGGGACGTTTTGACACAGCCTGGAAAGCGGGAATCCATGGGTGGGGAGGGGCCAACTGGCCGGTGTCCCCGCCCACAGGCGCGTGGATTCCCGCCCCCGATTTGACGTGGTACGGCGGGAAGAGGTCCTTGAACGGCTCAACGCGTTGACGCCGTGACGGCTTCGCATCATCCGAAAACACCCGAAACAGGAGGGACAGGGCACCCGTGGGGAAGATCCAAAGAGCACTCATCAGCGTATCCGACAAGGACGGCATCGTGGATTTCGCCGGCAGGCTGGCGGGATTGGGCATCGAGGTCCTGTCCACTGGAGGGACCGCCTCGCTGCTGCGGCAGCAGGGCGTGGACGTAACCGAGGTGGCGGACGTCACCGGGTTCCCGGAGATCATGGACGGCCGGGTGAAGACCCTCCACCCCAAGATCCACGGCGGCATCCTCGCGCTGCGGGACAAGCCCGAGCACCGCGCGCAGATGGAAGAGCTCGGCATCGGCGCCATCGACATGGTGGTGGTGAACCTGTACCCGTTCGAGGCCACGGTGGCGCGGCAGGCGCCGTTCGACGAGATCATCGAGCAGATCGACATCGGCGGCCCCGCCATGATCCGGTCCGCGGCCAAGAACCACCCGCACGTGGCGGTGGTGGTGGAGCCGTCGGACTACGCGGCCGTGGTCGAGGAGTTGGCGGCGGGCGGCGGCGAGCTGTCGGCGGACACGCGCTTCCGGCTGGCGTGCCGGGCCTTCCACCACACCGCGCGCTACGACGGCGCCATCTCCAACTACCTGGGCCGGCTCGACGGAGACCGGCAGGCGGGCCCGTGGGGCGAGAAGCTCAACCTCCAGCTCACCCGGCTGCAAGAGCTGCGCTACGGGGAGAACCCGCACCAGAGCGCGGCCTTCTACGCCCACGGCGACGGCGACGTCCCGTCGGTGGCGCGGGCGACGCAGGTCCAGGGCAAGGAACTCTCGTTCAACAACATCCTGGACGCGGACGCCGCCCTGAGCACCGTGCTCGACTTCACCGAGATTACGGCCGTGGCCATCAAGCACACCAACCCGTGCGGCCTGGCCACCTCCGACGTCTCGCTGGCGGACGCCTTCCGCAAGGCCAAGGCCGGCGACCCCGTGTCCATCTTCGGCGGCGTCATCGCGCTGAACCGCCCGGTGGACGCGGAGACAGCCGAGGAACTGAAGCAGATCTTCCTGGAGATCGTCATCGCCCCGTCGTTCACGCCCGAGGCCCGGGAGATCCTGTCCTCGGCCAAGCGGCTGCTGAACATCCGCTTGCTGGAGATCGACATGCCTGCCCCCGGCCCCGACCGGGGGACCCCGGCCGTGGACGCGGCCCACGACCTGCGCCGGGTCCGCGGCGGCGTGCTGGTGCAGGACTGGGACCACAAGCCCATCGACGTCCGCGAATGCAAGGTGGTGACCGAGCGGCAGCCCACCGGCGACGAGTACAAGGCCCTGGGGTTCGCCTGGCGCGTGTGCCACCACGTCAAGTCCAACGCCATCGTGTTCACCTCCAGCGACCAGTTGCTGGGCGTCGGCGCCGGCCAGATGAGCCGGGTGGACTCCGCCCAGCTCGCCGTCACCCGCGCCAAGACCCACGGCCTGGACCTGGCCGGCTCCGTGGTGGCCTCCGACGCCTTCTACCCCTTCCGGGACGGCGTGGACGCCGCCGCCGAGGCGGGCGCCCGCGCGGTCATCCAACCGGGCGGGTCGATCCGCGACGAAGAGGTCATCGCCGCCGCCAACGAGCACGGCCTGGCCATGGTGTTCACGGGCATCCGGCACTTCCGGCACTAGACCGCATATTTCATGAAGGGCTGAGTTGGGGGAGTTTAGCCAGGCTGTGTCAGGGACACCATCTGAGAGGCGCAACCCCGAATCGTCATTCCCGCGGAACAGGCTGTGTCAAACACCATCTTGGAGAGGCGCCAACCCCTCGAAACGTCATTCCCGCGAAAGCGGGAATCCAGGGGTGGTGGCGTGGAGAATACGGTCGTTTGCCCCTCCCAACCCCTGGATTCCCGCTTTCGCGGGAATGACGTTTCGAGGGGTTGGCGCCAATTCTTGTCCGGGCGACGTTTGACACAGCCGCTTCCGCGGGAATGACGTTCCTTGTGCGCAGTAGCGTTATGAGCAGGGCGATACATGAACATCCTGGTCATCGGCAGCGGCGGGCGTGAACACGCGCTGGTCTGGAGACTGCGCCAGAGCCCGCGAGTGGACAAGCTCTACTGCGCGCCCGGCAACGACGGCATGGGCGGGCAGGCGGAGCGGGTGGACATCGGCGCGGGCGAGATCGAGAAACTCGCGAACTTCGCCCTGCGGGCGGCCGTCGACCTCACGGTGGTGGGACCGGAGCAGCCGTTGGTGGCGGGCATCGCCGACCTGTTCGCGAGCCGGGGCCTCAAGGTGTTCGGACCCGGCCGCGAGGCGGCGCGGCTCGAGGGCAGCAAGGCCTTCGCCAAGGAGCTGATGCTGGAGAACGGCATTCCCACGGCGGCGTGCGAGGTGTTTTCCGATATCGGACAAGCCAGGAAGCACGTGGCGCACGACCGGCCCTGCGTGGTCAAGGCCGACGGCCTGGCCGCGGGCAAGGGCGTGATCCTCTGTTCCGGCAAGGCCGAGGCGGAAGCCGCCCTGGACGCCATCATGGGGGACAAGGTCTTCGGGGCGGCCGGCGAGCGGGTGGTCATCGAGGAGTTGCTGATCGGCGAGGAAGCCTCGTTCATGGCCCTGATGGACGGCGACGACTTCCTGCCGCTGGCGTCGTCCCAGGACCACAAGCGCGTCTACGACGGCGACGAGGGACCCAACACCGGCGGCATGGGGGCGTACTCGCCGGCGCCGGCGGTGGACGCGGCCGTGCACGACGCCGTGGTGGAGCGGGTGCTCAAGCCGCTGGCTGCCGGGCTCAAGCGCCGCGGCCTGGTGTACCGCGGGGTGCTCTACGCCGGACTCATGATCACCGAAGACGGCCCCAAGGTGCTGGAGTTCAACTGCCGCTTCGGCGACCCCGAGTGCCAGCCCATCATGATGCGCCTGAAGTCCGACCTCGCGCCGCTGCTCATGGCCACCGCCGAGGGCCGGTTGCGGGAGACGGCGGCCGAGTGGTCCGACGAGGCGGCGGTGTGCATCGTGCTGGCGTCCGGGGGGTATCCGGGTGAGTATCGAACGGGTATGGAGATAGCGGGGCTGGATGCACTCGACACCTGGGAACGCGGCTACGCTTTCCACGCCGGCACCGCGCGCCGGGAAGAGCGCTGGCACACCGCCGGCGGCCGCGTGCTGGGCGTGACCGCGTTGGGAGACACCATTGCCTCGGCCGCGACGGAAGCATATGAAGGCGTGGGCAGGATCGCCTGGGAGGGCATGCACTACCGCCGGGACATCGCCCGGCGCGCCATCGAGCGCCGCCGGTAACGCGGATGATGTATCGACAGGAGAATGAAGTCTTGTCCAATGAATTCAGGCGATTACAAAGCGTATCCCGTGGACGGCAACTTTCATGCCCCTTTGTATCGGCTGCAAGCCGACATGGGTGAGCCCCCTCGAATCGTCATTCCCGCGGAAGCGGGAATCCATGGGCGGGCGGGGCTGAAACAGGCTTCCCGCTTCCGCGGGAATGACGGAACCGGTACGTTGTTGACTCGGGTGTTTCGACACAGCCGCTTCGGCGGGAATGACGGAGGGGGAATGGTCCAAGGACACCATAAAGGAGACAGACAGTGACGGATCAGAATCCGAAGGTCGCGATACTGATGGGCAGCGATTCCGACGTAGAGGTCATGAAGGAGGCCGCGACGCGGCTGGAATCCTTCGGCATCCCCTACGAGATGCACATCTCCTCGGCGCACCGCTCCCCGGAGCGGACCCACGCCTATGCCAAGGGCGCGGCGGACCGGGGCATCGAGGCGTTCATCGTCGGCGCGGGCGCGGCGGCGCATCTGGCGGGGGTGGTGGCCGCGGTCACCACCCTGCCGGTCATCGGCGTGCCCCTGAGCGCGTCGGCCCTGGACGGCATGGACGCGCTGCTGGCAACCGTGCAGATGCCCGCCGGCGTACCGGTGGCTACCATGGCCATCGGCAAGGGCGGCGCCGCCAACGCGGGCATCTTCGCGGCCCAGATCATCGCGCGGAAGGACCCCGGACTGGCGGAAAAGCTGACCCGCTTCAAGGAGGAGCTGGCCGCCGGAGTGGAGGCTCGGGACGCCAAGCTTCAGGAAAGCCTGAAGGCGTAGGGAACAACCCTGATCGACGGCGTTCTTCGGGAAGGCGCTCTTCCCGCCATTCCCGCATTCCAGGCTGTGTCCAGACTCGTCAGACAGGGACCCTTCGAATCGTCATCGGTATGAAGATGGAATCTTGTTCAATGATTTCTGGTAGTTACGGAATCCTGC
>CAZFIU010000064.1:0-19059 GCA_964519455.1 uncultured Syntrophobacterales bacterium | reverse complement strand
CCTCAACCAATGCGCCCCCTACCGAATTATCCAGCACTTCTCGGACTTGACCGGTTGCGGACCTGTGTCGGTCGCCAATCGGTCGGCATCTCAGGACTGAACTCAGCGCGACGGGCGTTTTTCCTCTTGGCGAGAACAACCAACTGGTGTCTCGTCGCCGCGTCTATGTCCAATATCTGCTCCGACGCGACGAAGAGAGCCGGTTTTCGGAAATCATATGGCTCCGCGTAGCGAGTTTCAAGCACATCTGGTTTTCGTTTGATCGGATCTCGGTCATTGTCGAAGGGCCTTGATCGGCCTCCTTCAACTATGATCGGCAGTTTTCGACGCACCATCAGGGCCGGTCGGGGATTCTCTTGCCGCAGGCTCTTAGGCTCACGAGTTTGACTCAGGAGGAAGCTTGCGTTATCAACGGCGGGTGTCGCGCGGCTGAGGCTCCGGTTCGCAAATCATTGCCGTGCCCAACGTGCTCACTCCGAGTCCACCCACGCCATCACCTACGCCATGTATCCCGCCGCCTTCGACTACTCCGTTGCCGAATCCGTGGACCATGCCATCGACCTTCTCCAACGTCATGAGGAGGGGGCGAAGCTCTTGTCGGGCGGGCAGAGTCTTGTGCCGCTGATGAAGCTCAGGCTGGTGCAGCCGACCCACGTCATCGACATCGGGCGACTTGGCGGATTGTCGGACGTGCGCGAGGACGCCACGGCCGGGGTGGTCCGAATCGGCGCCCTGGCCACCCACGCGCAGGTGGGGGCCTCCACCGTCGTCCGGGAGAAGCTGCCGCTGATGGCGGAAGCCGCCGGGGTCATCGGCGATGCCCAGGTGCGCGGTTGGGGGACTCTCGGCGGAGCGCTGGCGGAGGCGGATCCGGCGGGAGACTGGGGTCCGGCGATGCAGGCGCTGGAGGGGCGAGTGGAGTGCACGGGGCCGTCCGGGATACGGGTGGTGGATGCGGCGTCGTTCTTCGTGGACGCCTATACCACGGTGCTGGCGGACGACGAGATGATCACGGGGCTTCAGGTGCCCGTGCCGCCGAACGGCAGCGCCGGGGCCTATCTCAAGATGGAGCGCCGGGCGGGGGATTTCGCCGTGGCCAGCGTGGCGGTGCAGCTCGAGTTGGACGGCGCGGGGAACTGCACGAAGGCCGGCGTGGCGCTGGGGGCGGCGGGACTCACGCCCATCAAGGTGGTCGCGGCCGAGGAAGTCCTGCGCGGGCAGCCGGTGGCACCGGAGGCCGTGGACGCCGCGGCCGAGCGTGTGGTGGAGGCGGCGAACCCGCTGGCGGACGTGCGCGGGTCGAGCGACTACAAGCGGGCCGTGTGCGGAGCATTGTTCCGGAAAGCCGTGGACATAGCGCTGCGGCGCCATCGGGGCGAAACCGTGAAAGGCGGCCATGTCCGTTAGCATGAGAAGCCGTATTACCGTCAGCCGCGGAACCGGGACCGGCCGCGCAGGGTGTCCCCATGTCCGATAAGGTGAAGATCCGCATGACCATCAACGGCGTCGCGCACGAGGGCGCGGCGGCCCCGCGCATGCTGCTGGTGGACTACATCCGCGACGTGGTGGGCCTCAAGGGCACGCGCTACGGCTGCGACACCAGCAACTGCGGCTCGTGCACCATCGTCATGGACGGCCGGAGCGCCAAGTCCTGCACGTTCCTGGCGGTCCAGGCGGACGGGCGCGAGGTGACCACCATCGAGGGGCTGGCCGAAGGGAGCGAGTTGAACCCGCTGCAGGCGGCCTTCCAGGAGGCGCACGCGCTCCAGTGCGGCTTCTGCACCTCGGGCATGGTGATGTCGGCGCACGCCCTGCTGGCGCACAATCCCGCCCCTTCGGTGGAGGAGATACGCGAGGGGATCGTCGGCAACCTGTGCCGCTGCACCGGCTACGTGCCCGTGATCGAGGCGGTGCAATCGGCCGCCCGCCGGCTGGATCCCAAGGGAGGGACCCCATGAGCGCCGCTCCGCGCCCGCCCCTGGTGGGCACCCCGGTGCCGCGCAAGGAGGACCCGGACATCCTCCGGGGTCAGGCGCGCTACACCTTCGACGTCGAGTTGCCGGACATGCTGCACGTGGCCGTGTACCGGAGCCCCGCCGCCCACGCGCGCATCCGCAAGGTGGACCTCTCCAAGGCGCTGGCGCTGCCCGGCGTGGTGACCGGGTTGACCGGCGCGCAGGTACGGCAGTTGGGCTACGTCAACCCGCTGTCGCCGTTCCCGTTCCAGAGCCGGGACCCGTTCCGGCGCGGCAACCCCACCATCAAGTTCTTCGACCACTATTGCCTGGCGTGGGACAAGGTGCGCTTCGTGGGCGAGCCGGTGGCCGCGGTGGTGGCCACGGACCGCTACGTGGCCGAGGATGCCCTGGACCTGATCGAGGTGGAACTCGACCCGCTGCCGCCGGTGGTGGACTCGGCGGCCGCCCTGGAGCCCGGCTCCGAGCGCCTGTACGAGGACTGGGACGACAACGTCATGCTGACGTTCCGGGTGTCCGGCGGCGACGTGGACGCGGCGTTCAACGAAGCGGAGGTCATCGTCAGGGAGACGATCCACAGCGGCCGTTTCACCGGCACGCCCATCGAGACCCGCGCGGTGGTGGCCGACTACGACGCGAGCGTCAAGACGCTGAGCTTGTGGAGCACGACCCAGATCGGCCACGCCATCGGCACGCTGGTCGAGAACACCATCGCGCTGCCGGGCCTGAAGGTCCACGTGAATTTCCGGCGCATCGGCGGCGGCTACGGACAGAAGTGGGCCTTCTACCCGGAAGAGATCCTGGTGCCGCTGCTGTCGATCCTCACGAACCGCCCGATGAAGTGGGTGGAGACCCGGCGCGAGCACATGACCGGCACCATCCACGCGCGCGAGCAGACCCATCACATCGAGGCGGCGGTGCGCCGGGACGGCACCATCCTGGGGGTCAAGGACCGCATCGTGGCGAACATCGGCGCGGCCTATCCCACCGGCGGCCTGGCCTCCATCGTCACCACCGGGATGTTCGTGCCCGGCGCCTACCGGATCGCCAACTACGAGGGACAGGTCCAGGGGGTGGTCACCAACAAGACGCCCTACGGCGCGCACCGGGGCTTCGGGAAGTCCGAGGCCTGCTTCGTCATCGAGCGCATGGTGGACCGCATCGCCGCGAACCTCGACCTCGACCCGGTGGAGGTGCGCCGGCGCAACTTCGTCCCGCCGGACGCTTTCCCCTACCGCTCCGTCACCGGGCCGCGCTACGACAGCGGCCGCTACGAGGAGGCGCTGGACAAGGCCCTGGGCCTGCTGGACGTCGACCACTGGCGCGCCGCCCAGAAGGAAGCGGCGGCCGAGGGCCGCTACCTGGGCATCGGCACCTGCCTGGTCATCGAACCGTCCAGCTCCACGCGCATGGGCTCCTACAACGCCGGCTACTACAGCGTGCGCATGCGCATGGACCCCAACGGCAAGGTCTACGTGTTCCCGGGCGGCAGCGACGAGGGCCAGGGCCACGCCACCTCCATCTCCCAGCTCGTGGGCGACGAGCTGCAGGTGTCCTTCGACGACGTCATGGTGGTGGAGGGGGACAGTCTGGCCTGTCCCTACGGCTCCGGCTCCTACTCGAGCCGCTTCTCGGTGGTAGGCACCACGGCGGTGACCCTGGCGGCGCGGGCGCTGCGGGAAAAGGTCACCCAGATCGCCTCCGTCATGCTGCGGCACCCGCCGGGCGGGCTCGTGTTCGCCGACGGCAGGGTTTTCGTGGAAGGGCGCCCGGCGGAGGCGGTGTCCCTCTCGGAGATCGCCCGGGTCGCGTACTTCTACCCGTTCCAGTTGCCCGAGGGCATGGACCCGGGGCTGGAGACGCTGTACCACTTCCGCGATCCCAACATCGAGTTCGAGGCGGACGAGCGCGGCCGCGTGGCCATGTTCAGCAGCTTCCCCTACGACGCCGAGGCGGCGGTGGTGGAGGTGGAGGCGGACACCGGGCTCTTGAAGATCCTGAAGTTCGTCTCGGTGCACGACTGCGGCAACATGCTCAACCCGCTCATCGTGAGGGGACAACATGTCGGAGCCCTGGCCCACGGCTTCGGCGGCGCCCTTTACGAAGAGTTGCCGTACAGCGAGGAAGGGCAGCCCATGGCGGCCACCTTCAAGGACTATTTCCTGCCCACGGCCATGGAGATGCCCGACATGGTGCTGGAGCACATCGAGACCCCCAATCCGTTCACTCCGGGCGGCTTCAAGGGCGCCGGCGAGACCGGCACCGTGGGGCCTCCGGCGGTGCTGGCCAACGCGGTGGAGGACGCGCTCAAGCCCCTGGGCATCGCCGTCCGGCGCCTGCCGCTGACGCCCAACTACCTGTGGTCGCTCATCCAGGAGGCCAGGGGAGGCCGGGAGATGCCAAATGTCCGATAAGGTTTTGCTTGAAAAGACGGGCGACATCGCCGCCCTGACCCTGAACCGCCCGGAAAAAGGAAACGCCGTCGACCTGGAGCTGATGTTGGCGCTGACGGAAAAGCTCGTGGAAGCGGCGGCCGACAAGACGCTTCGCCTCATGGTCATCGAGGGCAGGGGAGACGACTTCTGCGCCGGGCGCGAGCCCGACGTCCCCCGCCCGGAGAACGCGGCGCAGTTCGCCGAGGCCCTGGGCCGCATCGTGCGCGTCAACGGGCTCCTTCAGTCATTTCCGGGGATCAGCCTCGCGGTGGTGCGGGGGAGGGCATTCGGGTTCGGTTGCGGCGTCGCGGTTCAGAGCGACGTGACCCTGGCCGCGGCCGACGCGCGCTTTGCGTTCCCCGAGATCAAGGCGGGATTCCCGCCCACCATCGTCATGTCCTGGTTGGGCCGCTGGATCCACCGGAAGAAGGCCCTGGAGCTGGTGATGACCGGCGGCGAGCTCAGTGCCGAGGAGGCCGAGCGGCAGGGTCTGGTGAACCGGGTGGTGCCGCCCGATCAGTTGGACGAGGAGAAGGCGCGCTGGATCGAGACGCTCACGGGCCGGGACCTTGACGGGCTTCAGGCCACCAAGGCGTTTTTCAGGGACACGGCCGAATGGTCCGCCGGTGCGGCGGCACAGTACGGCATCACTCGGTTGGCGAATTTCTTTGCGAGTCGGGGATAGGTGCTAACGCCTGACGTCGATCTTCCGTCCGAAGCTGACCTCGCCCTTGTCGATCCTGAGGGAGAACCCGCAGTCCGGATTGGTGCACACCCATGCCTTGAACATGACCGATGCTCCATCCTGACCGTAGTCCGACAGCGGAATCAACATGCCATTGTCGCATTTCTGACACTTCGGCAGTTCCATCTCCACTCCTCCTTTGCGGCGAAACCGTCTCGCGGGCTCGGCAGAAAACCGTTCTTGCCTGCCCTGCCCGCTACGACTCGGCAAGTTGACAGATTCCAAAACAATATAGAAATTTCGCCGCGAAATCAACTTTCCGGCGGGGCCGGGGCGACCCTTTCCGGTCTACGGAGGTACTGCGCGCGCGGGTGTGAATCCCCCTTCGCGATTTGACAGCTTCCCCCGGCCGGGGATATGATGGACAAGTGCCTCTCGCGGGTGCCGACGCCCTCTCGAAGAGGCATCCCCTCGCTCCGTGACATTGCATTCATGTCCGTTGTGGCCATCATACCGGCGCGTTACGGGTCCACGCGGTTTCCGGGGAAACCGCTCGCCAGGATCGGCACGAAGCCGATGATCCAGCACGTCTACGAGAGCACCGTGGCGGCCGAGGTCGTCCGGCGCACGCTGGTGGCCACCGACGATGCACGTATTCTGGACGCGGTCAGGAGTTTCAACGGGGAGGCGGTGATGACCTCCGGGACGCACCCGAGCGGAACCGACCGCTTGGCCGAGGTGGCCGCCGGCATCGACGCGGAATGGATCGTCAACGTTCAGGGCGACCTCCCGTTCGTCCAGTCGGAGACCATCCGCGCGATCGTGGACTGTCTGCTGCGGGACCCGGCCGTGCCCATGGCGACGGCGTGTACCCCCATCGCCTCGGAGGACGAGTTTCTCGACCGGAACGCGGTCAAGGTGGTGATCGACCAACAGGGCTTCGCCTGTTACTTCTCACGCGCGCCCATCCCGTTCCACCGGGAGCCGCCGCCCCAGCCCGCCGTCTGGGGGCGCCGGCACTTGGGAATCTATGTATACCGGCGGGACTTCCTCCTGCGCTTCGCCGCCATGCCGGCCGCGGAGCTGGAGCTCACCGAGGGCCTGGAGCAGTTGCGCGCCCTGTATCGCGGTTTCCGCATTCGGGTCGTGGACGTGGCGGACCCCGGCGTGGAGGTGAACACGCCGGACGACATCGAACGGGCCGAGGCCTACTGGACAAGCGCGCAGGTGGAGAGGTGCCATGGCTAACTTGCCTCAGAAGTTCATCTTCGTGACCGGCGGGGTGATGTCGTCGCTAGGCAAGGGACTGGCGGCGGCTTCCATCGGCGCGCTCCTGGAGAGTCGCGGTCTGAAGGTAACGCTTCTGAAGATGGATCCGTACATCAACGTCGATCCGGGGACCATGAGCCCGTACCAGCACGGCGAGGTTTTCGTGACCGACGACGGCGCCGAGACGGACCTCGACCTCGGACACTACGAGCGCTACGTCTCGTCGACCACCGGGCGGGCGAACAACTTCACGACCGGCCAGGTATACGACACCGTAATCGGCAAGGAGCGGCGCGGAGACTATCTCGGCGGCACGGTCCAGGTGATTCCCCACATCACCGACGAGATCAAGCGGCGCATCGAGGCGGCGGCCGAGAACTACGACATCGCCATCTGCGAGGTAGGCGGCACCGTGGGCGACATCGAGGGGCTCCCGTTCCTGGAGGCCATCCGCCAGTTCGGCCGCGACCGCGGGCGGCACAACGTTATCTACGTCCACCTCACCTACGTCCCCTACATCGCCGCCGGCGGCGAACTCAAGACCAAGCCCACGCAGCACAGCGTGAAGGAGCTGACCGGTCTGGGCATCCAGCCGGACTTCCTCCTGTGCCGCACCGACCGTCTCCTGAGCCGCCCCCTCAAGGCCAAGATCGCCAGCTTCTGCAACGTGGACGAGGACTCGGTGATCACCGCCAAGGACGTGGAGTGGATCTACGAAGTCCCGTTGGTGCTGCACCAGGAGGGGCTGGACGACCGCATCGTGGAACGGCTCCGGATGTGGACCGGCACCCCCAACCTGCGCAAGTGGCAGAACACGGTGCACATCCTCAAGAACTCGGGGGAATCGGTGCGCATCGCCGTGGTGGGCAAGTACATGCAGCTCAAGGAGTCGTACAAGAGCCTCATGGAGGCGCTGGTGCACGGCGGCATCGCCAACGGGGTGCACGTCGAGCTGGAGTGCATCGAGGCGGAGAAGATGGAAAAGCGCGACGTCCACAAGCTCCTGGACGGCGTCAACGGCGTCCTGATTCCCGGTGGGTTCGGCGACCGGGGGACCGAGGGCAAGGTGCGCGCGGTGCGCTACGCGCGCGAGAACAAGGTGCCGTTCTTCGGCATCTGCCTGGGGATGCAGATCGCCGTGGCCGAGTTCGCGCGCCACGTCTGTTCCCTCAAGGGCGCCAACTCGGTGGAGATGGACCCCAAGACGAAACACCCGGTGATCCACCTGATGGACGAGCAGAAGGAGGTGGATCGGATGGGCGGCACCATGCGCCTCGGGGCGTACCCGTGCGTGCTCGCCTCCGACTCGCTCTCGGCCAGGATGTACCGGAAGAAGAAGATCTCCGAGCGCCACCGGCACCGCTACGAGTTCAACAACGGTTACCGGGAGACGATGGCGGAGAAGGGACTGCGCATCAGCGGCCTGTCGCCGGACGGCAACTTGGTGGAGGTGGTGGAGTTGGCGGACCACCCCTGGTTCGTGGGCTGCCAGTTCCACCCCGAGTTCAAGTCCCGCCCGACCGAGTGCCATCCGCTGTTCAAGGGCTTCATCCGCGCCGCCGTGCAGCACCGCGGTTCGGTGAAGGAAGTCCCGCGCATGCGCATCGTCGCGGACGCCACGAGATCATGAGCACGAGCGAAGTCCATGTCGGCGACGTCCGCATCGGAGGAGGTCGGCCGCTCTCCCTGATCGCGGGCTCGTGCGTCATCGAGGACCGGGACTCGGCGTTGCGCCACGCCACGTTCCTGAGCGACCTTGCCCGCCGCCTCGACATCCCCTTCGTCTACAAGTCGTCCTACGACAAGGCCAACCGCACGTCGTTGGAGTCCTTTCGCGGGCCGGGACTCGACGCGGGCCTGCGCATCCTGCAGGACGTGCGCCGCGAGATCGGCGTCCCCGTGCTCACGGACGTGCACGAGCCCGACCAGATCGGGCCGGTGTGCGAGGTCGCGGACATCGTCCAGATCCCCGCCTTCCTGTGCCGGCAGACGGACTTCGTCGTCGGCGTGGCGCGCGCCGCCAAGGTCGTGAACGTGAAGAAGGGGCAGTTCCTGGCGCCTTGGGACATCCGCAACGTGGTGGCCAAGATCGTCGCCGCGGGCAACCGCAACGTGCTGCTGACCGAGCGCGGCGTTTCGTTCGGTTACAACAACCTGGTGTCGGACATGCGTTCCCTGGTGATCATGCGGGAGTCGGGTTTCCCGGTGGTCTACGACGCGACCCACAGCCTGCAGCTCCCCGGTGGGTTGGGCCAGGCGTCGGGCGGCGACCGGCAGTTCATCGCGCCACTGGCGCGGGCGGGCGCGGCCGTGGGCGTGGATGCGCTGTTCATGGAGGTCCACGAGGATCCCGACCGGGCCCTGAGCGACGGTCCCACCTCCTTCCCCCTGGCCGGCCTCGAAGAGCTGCTGCGCGCGGTGAAGGAGATCGACGGCCGGGTCAAGGCGCAGGGGAGCGGGTGACATGGGCAGGTCGGGAGACGCGGTGCGCAAGGCCCGCGAGGTGCTGGACATCGAGATCGGCGGCATCGCCGCGGCTCGGGACCGGGTCGGCGAGACGTTCCTGCACGCGGTGGACCTCTTGCACCGCTGTATCGGCAAGGTCATCGTCACCGGCGTGGGCAAGTCGGGCCTCGTCTGCCACAAGATCGCGGCCACGCTGGCGAGCACCGGGACGCCGGCGTTCTTCCTGCACGCGGCCGAGGCGAGCCACGGCGACCTGGGCATGATCATGCGCGACGACGTCGTGCTGGCCGTGTCCAACAGTGGCGAGTCCGAGGAGGTCCTGCGGATGCTGCCGCTGATCAAGCGCTGGGACCTCAAGCTCATCGCCATGACCGGCAATGCGCAATCGAGCCTGGCCCGTTCGGCGGACGTGGTGCTGGACGTCGGCGTCCCCGAGGAGGCCTGTCCCCTGGGACTCTCGCCCACCGCCAGCACCACCGCGGCCCTGGCCATGGGCGACGCTCTCGCCGTGGTGCTGCTGGAGCGCCGGGAGTTCAAGGAGGAGGACTTCCTGCTGCGGCATCCTGGCGGCGCCCTGGGCCGCAGGCTGCTGCTGCGCACGCGCGACCTCATGCACACCGGCGACGCCATCCCGCTGGTGTTCGAGGACACGCCGCTCAGGGACATCCTCCTGGAGATCACCTCCAAGCGGCTCGGCGTGACCGGCGTGTTGAGCCGGGAGCAGGCGCTGGTGGGGGTCATCACCGACGGGGACCTGCGCCGCTGCCTTGCCCGGAGCGACGGCACGGGCGACATGCTGGAACGCCGGGCATCGGAGATCATGACCCGGAACCCCAAGACCATTGCCGCCGACGCGCTCGCCGCCGAAGGCGTGGCGCTGATGGAAAGATTCTCCATCACCTCTCTGTTCATCGAGGCCGCGGCCTCGGCCAAGCCCCAAGGGATCCTCCACCTCCATGACATCCTCAAGGCCGGTCTCGTCTGACGCTGCGGCGCCGCCCGGAGCCGACGCGCTGCGCGCCAGGGTCCGAGACGTCAAGCTGCTCTTGCTCGACGTCGACGGCGTGCTGACCGACGGCGGCATCGTCATCGACGAACGCGGCGAGGAGGTCACCCGCTTCGACGTCCAGGACGGCCACGGCATCAAGCTGCTCCAGGATGCGGAGATCCGCGTCGGGTTGCTTACCGGGCGCGCTTCTCGCGCCGTGGCGGTGCGTGCCCGGCGGCTGTCCATCGGCCTCGTCTACCAGAACGTCTCCGACAAGCTGCTCGGCTATGAGCAGGTCAAGGCCGAGACCGGCCTCGCCGACGCCGAGATCGCCTACGTCGGCGACGACATGCAGGACCTGCCCGTGCTGCGCAGGGTGGCCTTCGCGGTGGCGGTGAAAGACGCCTGGGAGGGCTTGAAGGCGCACGCCGACTACGTCACGGCCCGGCCCGGCGGCCACGGCGCGGTGCGCGAGGTGGCGGAGCTGCTGCTGCGTCTTACCGGAAGGTGGGACGCCCTGCTGCGGCGGTACGACCGCTGAACGGCCAGCGCGGAGTTCTTCTAGCAATTTTCATGCCCGCGGCTTTACACGCGGGAGGCGAGTTGGTATCCCGAAAGTGATGTCCTCTCTCGTCCCCGGAAGGTGATTCATGCGGTCCAAACGGTTGTGGCTGTTGCTGGTTGCGGCCGCCGGGGTGATTTTTGTCGGCGTCGAGGTGGCGCGGCACCTGAGGGAACAGGCGCTTCGCGACCCTCAAGCGCTGTTGCAGTTCACGCCCGGGGCGGCTTTGCAGGTGAAGAACTTTCGCCGCAGCCGGATCGAGGACGGGCGCAAGGCCTGGGAGGTGAAAGGGGTAGAGGCGACCTATTTCAAGTCCGAAGAGAGGGCCTTGATCAAGATGCCGGCGTTGGTCTTTTACCGGCAGGATGGCCGGATTCTCGAGGCCTCCGGCCGGGAAGGGGAAATTTTCCTGCCCGACGGACAGTTGCAAAGGGCGGAACTGGACGGCGCGGTGGACATCACCTACCAGGGTGTGCGATTCCACACCGACAAGCTCATCTACCTTCACGCCGAGAATCGCGTGGTTTGCCCCGGCAGGGTGGCGGCCACCGTGGACGGCGTCGATTTCGAGGGCGAGAACATGACGTACTCGCTGGGGGACGAGACCATCGAGCTCGGGAGAGCCGTACGAACCACCATCCAACCGGGGCGCCTGGGCCGTGCCGACGTGGTCCAACGGCTGGCTCGGGGAAAGGGCGCGGGTCGATGAGGCAACCAAGGACAAGCGACGGACTCCGCTGGACGCTCGGTCTCGCGGTCGTGCTGTTCCTGCACGGCGCGGCCCCCGTGGCGCGCGCCTCCGAGGAGCCGGCCCGTGGCCGCGGAACGGCCGCCGCCGGTCTGTTCGCCGACAAGGATACGCCGGTCGAGATCACCGCCGACCGCATGGAATTCCAGCGCAAGCAGAGCACCATCGTCTACAAGGGGAACGTCCAGGTGGTACGGGACGGCGTCAAGATCGCGAGCGAGGTCCTGATGGCGCGCTATGACGCCAAGGGCGGCGTGCTGACCAGCGTGGTGGCGGAAGGGAAGGTGAGGGTGAGCCACGGGGGGCGGGTCATGACCGGCGACAAGGCCGTGTTCGATGGAGTGGAGGAGACCATCACGGTGTCCGGCAACACGGTGGTGCGCGACGGCAACAGCAGCATCTCGGGGAGCCGCATCACCATCTACGTCAACGAGGACCGCAGCGTCGTGGAGAACAGCGAGGGACGCGTGAAGGCGGTGATCTTCCCGGGACAGTTGACTCAGTGAACCGAGCGGGGCGGGGGCGATGAGCGTTCTCAACGCGGACGGGATCGTAAAGGCGTATCGAGGACGCCGGGTGGTGGACCAGGTCACCCTCCAGGTCAACAGCGGCGAGGTCGTGGGCCTTCTCGGACCCAACGGAGCGGGCAAGACCACCCTGTTCCATATCCTGATCGGCCTGGTCCGGTCCGACCGCGGCAAGGTCAGCCTGGACGGCACCGATCTGACGGCAGCCCCCGTCTACCGGCGCGCGCGCGCCGGCCTCAGTTATCTGCCCCAGGAGTCCTCCGTGTTCCGCGGCCTCACGGTGAAGCAGAACCTGTTGGCCATACTCGAGACCTTGAGGCTCGGCCGGGACGAAGAAGAGGAGCGCAGCGGGCGCCTGCTGCGGACCTTCGGCCTCGTCCACCTGGCGGACCAGAAGGCGCACACGCTGTCCGGCGGCGAGCGGCGGCGCGTGGAGATCGCGCGGGCGCTCATCCTGTCGCCGTTCTTCGTGCTGCTGGACGAGCCCTTCACCGGCGTCGATCCCATCGCCCTGGCCGATGTCAAGTCCGTCATCCAGCGGCTGGCCGACGCGGGTATCGGGATCCTGATCACCGATCACAACGTCCGGGAGGCCCTCGAGATCTGTAGCCGGGCCTACATCCTGAGCCAGGGCGTCGTGCTCGCGGAAGGAACCCCCGCCGAGATCGCCGCCAGCGAGCGGGCCCGCGAGGTCTATCTTGGGGAAGGGTTCCGGCTCTAACTCTTGCTCCTTCGTGTGACGGGACGTCCGGATGGCACTGGAAATCAAGCTCTCCCAGAAGATGATGCCGCAACTGGTGATGACGCCCCAGTTGCAACAGGCCATCAAGCTTCTCCAACTTTCCCAACTCGACCTCCAGCAGCGCATCTCCCAGGAGCTTCAGGAGAATCCCGCCCTGGAGGAAGCACGCGACGACGACGATGCCGCCGCGGACCGTGTGCGCGAACCCGAGGCGACGCAGGAGACGCTGGTCACCGACCGCATCGCGGATTGGCAGGACTATCTCGACAACCACACCAACTCGCGCCACGACATGGTCGCGTCCGAGGTGGTGCGCCAGGAAGAGGACTTCCCGTCCTTCGAGAACACCGTGACGCGCCGGGAGACCCTGCACGAACACTTGCTGTGGCAGCTCCGCATGGCCGGGCTCGAACCGGCGGGCGAGAGCATCGGCCAATGCATCATCGGCAACCTGGACGAACGGGGATACCTGGAGGCGTCGCTGGAGGAGGTCGGCGCGCTGGCTCGGGCGACACCCGGCGAGGTGGAGGACGTCCTGGCGCAGATCCAGCTCTTCGATCCCGTGGGCGTCGCCGCCCGCGACTTGCGCGAGTGCCTGCTGGTGCAGCTCCACAACGCCGGATTGGGGGAAAGCGTGGCGGCGCGCTTGGTGGCGGGCCACCTGCGGGAGCTGGAGCGCAAGCAGTACGATCGGATCGCGGCGGCTCTGGGCGTCGGCGTCGCGGACGTGATCGAGGCGGCTCATCTCATCGCCTGTCTGGAACCGAAGCCGGCGCGGGACTATGATGACGGCGAGGTACGCACGATCATACCCGACGTGGTGGTGCAGAAGGTCGAGGGTGAGTACGTCATCTCGCTCAACGACGACGGCGTGCCGCCGTTGAGAGTCAGTTCGCTGGTGCGGCGGCTGGCCGGGGCGTCGAGCGAAGAGGCGCGCGAGGCCAAGGAATACCTGGATGGCAAGATCCGTGCCGCCACCTGGTTGATCAAGAGCATTCAATGGCGCCAGCAGACCCTGTACCGCGTCAGCGAGAGCATCTTCAACTTCCAGCGCGAGTTCCTCGATCACGGCGTGGACCGGCTGAAGCCCTTGGTGCTGCGCGAGGTCGCGGCGCAGATCGGGATGCACCCGTCCACGGTCAGCCGCGCCACTTCCAACAAGTATGCGCATACGCCGCAGGGCGTATTCGAGTTGAAATACTTCTTTCAGAGCGGCATACCGCGTAACGACGGCTCCGTCGTGGTGTCGGCGGAGGCGGTCCGGGAGCGGATACGGGTGCTGGTGGAGTCGGAGGATCCGGGCAAGCCGATGAGCGACCAGGAGATCGCCGGCGCGCTCCGGGGACTGGGCATCGACATCGCGCGCCGTACGGTGGCCAAGTATCGCGAGCAATTGGGCATCCTGCCTTCGTCGCGACGGCGGGATCCGTATGTTCAACGAGTCGAGCCCGCCTGACACGGCGGTTCGATGGAAGGCCTTGGATCACGTCACGAGGGACAAAGGGGGTCGGCTTGCGAATCACGGACGTTCTGGATCCTGAAGCGGTCATTCCGAGTCTCGAGGCGCGGGACAAGCATGCCGTCCTCGAGGAGATGGTGACCCGCGTGTCGAGCCACTACGGATTCGAGGACTCGCAACGGTTGCTCGACGTGGTGCGCGCCCGCGAGCGGATCTGCAGCACCGCCATCGGCGAAGGCGTGGCCATCCCCCACGGCAAGCTGCCGGGGCTGAAACGGGTGTTCATCGCCTTTGCCCGCAGCCGCGAAGGGGTCGATTTCGACGCCCAGGACGGCACCCGCACGCACCTGTTCTTTCTCCTGGTGGCGCCGGAGGGATCCACCTCCGAGCACCTGAGCGCGTTGGCGCGGGTGTCCCGGCTGGTCAAGGATGCCTCTCTGCGCGAGCACCTCATGCGCGTGCAGACCCCCGAAGAGGTGGTGCAACTCATCGAGGAGAAGGAAAGGAACCTCTGACCAGCCCGCTCGACATCGTGGTCGTCACCGGCCTTTCCGGGTCGGGGAAGAGCGTCGCCATGCGCGCGCTGGAGGACAACGGCTTCTTCTGCGTCGACAACCTGCCGGTCCTGCTCATCCCCAGGTTCATCGAGCTCTGCCAGGGCTACCGGGAGGGGATTGAACGGGCCGCCTTCGGCATCGACCTGCGCGGCGGACAGTTCATCGAAGGCTGGCGGGAGGTGCTGGACGAGACCCGCAGGGGCGGTCACCGGGTGGAGGTCCTCTTCCTGGACGCCAGCGACGAGTTGCTGCTGCGCCGCTTCAACGAGACGCGGCGCCCCCATCCCCTCCAGGGCGGCGGCTCGGTGCAGGACGGCATCGCGCGGGAGCGCGAGGCCTTGACCGGCATGCGCGACCTGGCCGACCGGGTCATCGACACCTCCCATCTCAACGTCCACGACCTCAAGAAGGTCATCGAGGACTCGTGCATCCAGGCGTGGGGGCGCCGGCGCATGTCGCTCTTCCTGATGTCCTTCGGTTACAAGTACGGTGTTCCGGCCGAGGCCGACATGGTCATGGACGTGCGTTTTCTTCCCAACCCGTTTTTTGTTAATGGGTTGGGGACTCGTAGCGGGTTGGCGCCGGAAGTAAGGGATTTCGTTCTGAGCCGGCCGGAGACACACGCTTTCGTCGAGCGCATGAGCGCGCTGCTCGATTTCACGCTGCCCAGCTACGAGCGCGAGGGGAAGAGCAACCTGACCGTGGCCTTCGGCTGCACCGGCGGCCGGCATCGGTCGGTGGTGCTCGCCGCCGAGTTCGCGCGGCGTCTGGATGGGACCCCATGGCGCATTCAGTTGCGGCACCGGGACGTTGACAGATGACCCATGCACCGCGTTAAGAGGAAGCTCGAGATCAAGAACCGCCTCGGGATGCACGCGCGCGCCTCGGCGCTGCTGGTGCAGACCGTCAATCAGTTCTCCTCGGAGGTCAAGATCTCCAAGGACGACAATGTCGTCAATGGACGAAGCATCATGGGCGTCCTGACCCTGGGAGCCGCCAAGGGAAGCAAGATCCGGGTCGAGACCCGCGGTGAGGACGCTCACGAGGCCATGCTCGCCATCGAGCAGCTCGTGGAGGACAAGTTTCGCGAGAGTGACTGAAACGGCCGGGTTGGAAGACCGTCCGCAACCGGGTTTTTTCGCGGAACTGGAACAGGACGCAGGAAAGGGTCGAACAGGCATTATCCATGACGAACAAGGACTTTGTCTTCACCTCGGAATCAGTCTCGGAGGGCCATCCCGACAAGATGTGCGACCAGATCTCGGACGCGGTGCTCGACGCCCACCTGGCGCTGGACCCGAACAGCCGCGTGGCGTGCGAGACCCTCGTCAAGAACGATCTGATCGTCATCGCGGGCGAGATCACCAGCAAGGGCAAGGTGGACTACGAGAGCCTGGCGCGCCGCGTCGCCCTGGACATCGGCTACGATGACCCGGCCAAGGGGTTCGACGGCAACACGTGCGAGGTGCTGGTCAGGCTGGTAAGCCAATCCCCCAACATCTCTCAGGGCGTTACCGAAGGCGAGGGGCTTTTCAAGGAACAGGGCGCCGGCGACCAGGGCATGATGTTCGGCTACGCGTGCGACGAGACCGAGGAGTTGATGCCGCTGCCGATCCAGCTCGCCCACGAGCTCGTCGGCTATCTGGCCAAGATCCGGAAGTCCGGCGAGGCGCCGTTCCTGCGCCCGGACTCCAAGTCCCAGGTGAGCGTCGAGTACCGCGACGGCAGGCCCCATCGTGTCACCAACGTGGTGGTGTCCACCCAGCACACGCCCGAGGTGCCCTACGACAAGCTCCGGGGAACCATCATCGACAGCGTCATCCGCGCGGTGGTGCCGTCCCGGTACCTCGACGGCGACACGGAGTTTCTCGTCAATCCCACGGGCAGCTTCGAGATCGGCGGTCCCCAGGCCGATGCCGGCCTCACCGGCCGCAAGATCATCGTGGACACCTACGGCGGCATGGGACGCCACGGCGGCGGCGCCTTCTCGGGCAAGGACCCCTCCAAGGTGGACCGCAGCGCGGCGTACGTGGCCCGCTACGTGGCCAAGAACGTCGTCGCGGCCAAGCTCGCGCGCCGCTGCGAGATCCAGCTTGCCTACGTCATCGGGGTAGCCGATCCCGTGTCCATCGCCATCGACACCTTCGGCACCGGCGTCGTCCCGGACGCCGAGATCGTCAAGCTCGTGCGCGAGAACTTCGAGCTCACCCCCAAGGGCATCATCGACGCCCTCAACCTGCGCGCGCCCATCTACCAGAAGTCCGCCGCCTACGGCCACTTCGGCCGCAAACCGGAAGACGGCTTCTTCACCTGGGAGCAGGCGGACCGGGCCGAGAGGCTGAGCGGAGCAATCAAGGGATAGGGGGGTTCCTGGCGGCTGTCCTTGGCCTTGCCCTCGCTCCGCAAGAGCCGGTCGTGAGGCTGTCAGGGGCTTCCGGCAGCCCGCTGCCCGCCACCGTTCCCCTGAGCCCTCGTCGATCCTGTCCCGAGCCCTTCGTCGTGCTCGGGAAGGGATCGACGCAGGGCGTCGGCCAAGCGTAGCGAGTCTTGGCCCGACGAAGGGCGAGCATTCACATTTACCCGAAACACGGAGAGGAACATGGCGAAAGTGAAACATGATATCGCGAACCCCGGTCTGGCCGCCGAAGGCTGGAAACGAGTCCTCTGGGCCGACCAGGAAATGCCCGTGCTGCGGAACGTGCGCGCGCGCTTCGAGAAGGAGAAGCCGCTCAAGGGCCTGCGGTTTTCCGCGTGCCTGCACGTGACCGCCGAGACTGCCAACCTCGTGCGCACGCTCAAGGCGGGCGGCGCCGACGTCGTCCTGTGCGCGTCGAATCCCTTGTCGACACAGGATGACGTGGCCGCCGCCCTGGTGAAGCACGAGAACCTGTCCGTGTACTCCATCCGCGGCGAGGACCACGACACCTACTACCGCCATCTCAGGGCCGCCCTCGACCACGGCCCGGTCATCACCATGGACGACGGCGCCGACCTCGTGTCCATGCTGCACCAGGAGTACGACAACCTCGTACCCGACATGCTGGCGTCCATGGAGGAGACCACCACGGGCGTCATCCGGCTGCGCGCGCTGGAGGCCGACGGCGCGCTGAAGATCCCCATCATCGCGGTCAACGACGCCGCCACCAAGCACCTCTTCGACAACCGCTACGGCACCGGCCAGTCCACCATCGACGGCATCATCCGCGCCACCGACGTGCTGCTCGCCGGCAAACGCGTGGTGGTGGCCGGCTACGGCTGGTGCGGCCGCGGCGTGGCGTCGCGCGCCCGCGGCATGGGCGCCAAGGTCATCGTCACCGAGGTGGACCCCGTGCGCGCCCTCGAAGCCTCCATGGACGGCTTCGACGTCCTGCCCATGAAGAACGCCGCCAAGGTCGGCGACCTCTTCATCACCCTCACCGGCGACATGCACGTCATCCGCCAGGAGCACTTGCGCTCCATGAAGGACGGCGCCATCATCTGCAACTCCGGCCACTTCGACATCGAGATCGACATCAAGACCCTCGGGGAAATGGCCGAGAAGTGCCAAAAGGACGTGCGCAACCACGTCGACTGCTACACCCTCCCCGGCGGCAAGCGCCTCTTCCTCCTCGGCGAAGGCCGCCTGGTCAACCTCGCCGCCGCCGAAGGCCACCCCGCCTCCGTCATGGACATGAGCTTCGCCACCCAGGCCCTCGCCTCCGAATGGGCCGTCCAGCAACGCGGCACCCTGTCCCCGCAAGTCTACGACGTCCCCCAGTCCCTGGAGGAATGGGTCGCCACCATCAAGCTCACCACCATGGGCATCCAGATCGACAAGCTCACCCGCGAGCAGAAGATCTACCTGTCGTCGTGGGAGATGGGGACGTGAGGCGGTCGGCACCCCACTGACCATCGTTGCCGCGAAAGCGGCCGCGTCAGATTCGCTCGGCCGCAAGGGCGGCACCAACACCCCGAGTCGTCATTCGCGCGGAACAGGCTGCAGGCTGCGTCAAACCGAAACAGGCTGTGCCAAAACTCATGACGCAGAGACCCCCCGAGTCGTCATTCCCGCGAAAGCGGGAATCCAGGTGGGGTAAGGCGGGGACATACGCCGTCTGAACTTCTCGTGTCGTGGCGCCTTCGGCTTGATTGCAACGCAATCGCACGCTAGCCTGAAACGCAGGACAGGAGGCGCGACCATGGCAAGCATCACGATTCGCAATCTTGAAGATGACGTGAAGTCCCGCCTCCGCGTGCGCGCGGCGAGCCACGGCCGGTCAATGGAAGAAGAGGCGCGGCTGATTCTGCGCGAGGCTGTTGGGCGCAAGCCGAGTTCGCGAAATCTGGCCAGCATTGTCCGCGCCCACTTCGGACCGTCCGGCGGTGTTGACCTCGAGTTGCCGTCGCGCGAACCCATCCGCGAACCCCCTCGGTTCGACTGAGCGGCGGTGATGATCCTGCTCGACTCAAATGAGGTTCGCTTTCTACCAGTACATGTAACCTATCGAATTTACAACTTTTTATCTGGCTATCTGTCAGCCACATCCGTCACCGTAAGCGAATCGGAAGCGGTTTGAGTACAAGCACCGCGTCCCCCAGCACGTGCACGTCTGGTAAGCGTTCGGCGAAGCCGTGGAATCGCGGACCGCTCGGAAGTGGTGACCGC
>CAZFIU010000063.1:0-19107 GCA_964519455.1 uncultured Syntrophobacterales bacterium | reverse complement strand
ACAGGACCCTGGCGGCATGATCCATTACCCGGAATACACCTTAACTCCGCCGCCTTCCTGTCCTACAAACCAGGACCACCTCACTACGGCACCGGAGTACACCTTATTTCTGCCGCCTACCTGTCCGACGAAGTGGGACCACCTCATCCATCGTGATTTGCCATTGACTACGGCGCCATTGGCGCCTATCCTTCGTCATGGGCACCCGTATCCAAACCGTCGTTGAGACCCCCGCTTTCCTGACGGCGGCCAAGGGTGTTCTGTCCGAGGCCGAGAGGGTGGAGCTTGTGACGATGGTAGCCGAGAATCCTGAGGCGGGCGTGTCAATCGGCGGTGGGATACGAAAGGTCCGTATCGCTCTTCCGGGACGAGGGAAACGGGGCGGGGCGCGTGTTTTGTTCCTGTTCTCGGGGGAGGACATCCCGGTGTTTCTGCTTACGGTCTTCGCCAAGAACGAGAAGGCGGATCTCAATGCCAAGGAACGAACTGCGCTGATCGACGCCGCCAAAAAGATGGTGGACGAATACAGGGGGAGCAAATGACCAAGGCATTTGACAAGATCATGGCGGGGCTTAAGGATGCCGAGGGATACCTGCGGGGGGTTCGTGTCGGTTTCGAGGTATATGAAGTCGAGGTGCCCGAGCCGGATGTCGCGGCGATCCGAGGCAAGACGGGTCTGTCTCAACTCGCATTTGCCAAGAGCATCGGGGTTCCGCTTGGGACACTCAAGAATTGGGAGCAGGGCCGCCGGCGTCCGGAAGGACCGGCTCGTGTGCTGCTTGCCCTGATCGGAAAGCGGCCGTCAATCGTTCAGGAAGAACTAGCCCGCTGAGCTACACGCTTGGACGGACACGTGCCAAGCGCGTTGCGGACACGCGCTACCCTACCAATTCCACCGCCGCCGTGCTGATGTGCTCGGCGGACAGCCCGTATTTCCCGTACAACCCCTCGGTGTCTCCGGATTCGGCGAACTCGGTGACGCCGACGCGCTTTACGCGCCCGCGGCCCAGCTCGGCGACGGCTTCGGACACGGCGCTGCCTAGGCCGCCGGCGATGCCGTGGTCTTCGACGGTGACGATCTTGCCGTGGCTCGATGCGATGGACTCGATGAACTCGGTGTCGATGGGTTTCAGGGTGTGGATGTTGACCACCTGGGCCGAGATGCGCTGGGCTGCGAGCAGGTCGGCGGCCTTGAGGACGTTCTCGATGACGGCGCCGGTGCCCACCAGGGACACGTCCGCGCCCTCGCGGAGGACCACGGCCTTGCCGAAGCGGAACTCGTAACCCTCGCCGTTGACGTCGGCGACCTTCTGGCGGGTGAGGCGGAGGAAGACGGGGCCGTCGTGTTGTGCGATGTACTCCACGGCGCCGCGGGTCTCGACGGCGTCGGCGGGCTGCACCACGGCCATGTTGGGCAGGGTGCGCATGAGGCCCACGTCCTCGGTGGCCATCTGGCTGTAGCCGTCCTCGCCGATGCCGATGCCGGCGTGGGTGCCGACGATCTTGACGTTGGCGCGGTTGTAGGCCACGGCCATGCGGATCTGCTCGAAGCGGCCCACCACGAAGCACGCGAAGCTGCAGATGAAGGGGATCTTGCCGGCCAGGGCCATGCCCGCGCCGACCCCCACCATGTTGCCCTCGGCGATGCCCACGTCGAAGAACCGCTCGGGGTGCTTGCGCGAGAATTCGTCGGTCATGGTGGACTTGCGCAGGTCGGCGTCGAGGACGACGATGTCCGGATTGTCGTCGGCGAGGCGGGTGACGGTCTCGCCGAAGGTCACGCGTGTTGCGGTTGCGCTCATGTTTCTTCCTTGCTGCGGATACCGGGGGCGACCGCGGGTCGCCCCTACCGGAGGTTGTCCTTGCGGTGCATAAGGTCGATCGGCCGGTCGCCCCCACCGGAGGCCGTCCTTGCGGTGCATAAGGTCGATCGGGCCGGTCGCCCCTACCGGGGGGATCCTTGGGGGGCGGTAGCCCGATCGGCCGGTCGTGCCTGCCGGTAGGGGCGACCCGCGGTCGCCCAGCCCCACCGGCCCGGCGGCCCTATCCGCCGTTGACAAGCTCTTCGACGGCGCGCTCGCCTTCCTCGCGGCTGGGGGCCTTGCCGTGCCATTCCCAGCGGTTCTCCATGAAGCTGACCCCTTTGCCCTTCACGGTCTGGCACACGATCATGGTGGGGCCGCCGCGGTGCTGCTCGGCGGCCTGGAGGGCGTCGAGGATGGCGGGGAAGCTGTGGCCGTCGATCTCCAGCGTGTTCCAGTTGAAGGCGCGCCACTTGTCCAGCACCGGCTCCAGGCTCATGATCTCGTCGGTCCCGCCGCTCAACTGGATGTGGTTGTAGTCCATGAGCACGCACAGGTTGTCGAGGCCGAAGCGGGGCGCGGACATGGCCGCCTCCCAGATCTGCCCGGCCTGGCACTCGCCGTCGCTGATGACGCAGTAGGTCCGGTAGTCCTTGCCGCCGGCCTTGCCCGCCAGCGCCATGCCCACGGCCACGGACAGGCCTTGTCCGAGGGAGCCGGTGGAAGCCTCGACGTAGGGGAAGCGGTGGCGGTCGGGGTGCCCCTGCATGCGGCTGTTGAGCTTGCGCAGGCTCAGCGTCTCCTCTAGCGGGAAGTAGCCGGCCCGGGCCAGGGCGGCGTAGACCGCGGGTACGCAGTGGCCCTTGGAGAGCACGAAGCGGTCCCGGTCGGGCCAGTCCGGCTGCTCCGGCCGGTGGCGCATCTGGTGGAAGTACAGCGCCGTCACGATGTCCGTGCAGGACAGGGAGCCGCCCGGGTGGCCGGAGCCTGCCTCAACGAGCATGCGGATCACGTCGACCCTTATTTCCTTGGCCATGGCCTCGAGTTCGGGGATCGTCATCGGTTACACCATTGTCTGCCCGCCGCAGATGTTGAGGGCCTGCCCGGTAATGCCGGACGCCTTGTCCGACGCGAGGTAAACCGCGAACCGGGCGATCTCCTCCGGGTCGAGAAACCGCCGGATGGGCACCGCGGCCAGTGCCTGTTGCTTGAAGGACTCGGGGTCGGTGCCCTGTTGCGCGGCGATCTGTTCGATGCCGGCACGGGACATTTCCGTGTCCACCCAGCCGGGGCACAGGGCGTTGACGGTGATGCCGCGCGACACCAGCTCCAGCGCCAGCGCCCGGGTGAAGCCGATGAGGCCGTGCTTGCTGGCGCAATAGGCGGCGTAGCCCGGGACGCCGAACTTGCCCAGCACCGAGGACATGTTGATGATGCGGCCGCGGCCGTCGTCGCTCATGATGTTCAGCACTTCCTTGGTCAGCAGGTACACGCCCGTGAGGTTCGTGTCGACGATGGCGTGCCAGAGGCCGTCGTCTTCGCCGTCCATGGGCGTCATGCCCGACACGCCGGAATTGTTCACCAGGATGTCGACGTGGCCCCAACGCTTCCGGATCGTGGCCGCGCAATCGCGGGTGCCGGCCCGGTCTCTCACGTCCACGGGAACCGCCAGCACCGAATGCCCCTCGACCCGGAGTTCACGGGCTGCCGCCTCCAGGCGCGCCCCGTCGCGCGCGGCGATGACGACTCGTGCGCCCTCCTGCGCCATCGCCCGGGCCACGGCCTTTCCGATGCCCGTGCCGCCGCCGGTGACCAGCGCTACCCGTTCTGACAGTTCCATGGGCCTTCCGTGCGCTTGCCTGTATCTCGGGTGGAGCGCCGCGACGCGCGCGGCGTCTTGTGCCGTCCCAACGCTCGCAACCTGCCGTCGGTGCTTCCCGGCGACGGTTGCGTCGGGATGTCCGATGCCCCAACGCAGGGGCGAGGTTCAAGCCCGCTCCCGTTGGCGCGGTTGTCTCGCTGGCGGCCCGAGGCCGTCAGGACTTCTTCCCGCCCAGCGCCCCCAGCAGGCGCGCGATGGGGTCGTAGAACCGCGTCACCACGCGCTCCTTCATGGGGATGATGGAATTGTCGGTGATCTTGATGTGTTCGGGGCAGACCTCGGTGCAGCACTTGGTGATGTTGCAGAAGCCCAGCCCGGCCTCGTTGCGCAGGAACTCCAGCCGGTCGTCGGTGTCCAGCGGGTGCATCTCCAGGCCTGCCACGCGCACGAAGAAGCGCGGGCCGGCGAAGCTCGGCTTGTTCTCGTTGTGGTCGCGGATGACGTGGCAGACGTTCTGGCACAGGTAGCACTCGATGCACTTGTGGAATTCCTGCACCCGGTCGATGTCTTCCTGGTACATGCGCCGGGTGCCGTCGGCCTCCTTGGGCTTGGGCTTGAACGGCGGGATGGTCTTGGCCTTCTCGTAGTTGTAGGAGACGTCGGTGACGAGGTCGCGGATCAGCGGGAAGGTCTGGATGGGCGCCACGGTGATGGTCTCGCCGGGCTCGAAGGTGTTCATGCGCGTCATGCACATGAGGCGCGGTTTGCCGTTGACCTCGGCGCTGCACGAGCCGCACTTCCCGGCCTTGCAGTTCCAGCGCACGGCGAGGTCGCCGGCGTGCATGGCCTGGATGGCGTGGATCACGTCCAGCACCACCATGCCCTCCTCGAGCGGCACGGTGTAGTCCCTGAACTCTCCGCCGCTGGCGTCGCCGCGCCAGACGCGCATCTTCGCTTCGGCTTCGTTTCCTGCGACCGCTGCTTCAGCCATCAAACTTGCTCCTCGACGATTTTCCTGAGTTCCTCGGGCATCTCCGGCAGGGGCTCGAGGGAGACCGACACGGTTCCGTTCTGCTTGCGCGTGACCACGTTGACGCTGCCGTACCGCGGGTCGGGGTCGGGGTAGTCGTCACGGGTGTGCCCGCCGCGGCTCTCCTTGCACTCCAGGGCCGACAGGGTGGCCGCCTCGGCCACCGCCAGCAGGTTCTTCAGGTCCAGCGCCAGGTGCCAGCCGGGGTTGAAGCGCCGGCCGCCTTCGACCTTCACGCGCGCGGCCCGTTCCTTGTAGACCGCGATCTCCTCCATGGCCTTCAGCATCTCGCTCTCGGTGCGGATGATGCCCACCAGGTTGTGCATGGTGCGCTGGAGGTCACTGTGAATCGCGTAGGGGTTCTCGTCGCCGCGGTCGGTGAAGGGCTCCAGCATCAGCGTCGTGAGTCTGTCGACCTCCGCCGAGTCCGCCGCCGCCGTGGCCGCCGCTCCGAGCGCGTGGTCCGCGGCCGAGGCCCCGGCGATGCGTCCGAACACCAGCAGGTCGGACAGGGAATTGCCGCCCAGCCGGTTGGCGCCGTGCAGCCCTCCCGCCACCTCGCCCGCCGCGTAGAGCCCCGGCACCGTGGTGGCCGAGGTGTCCGCGTCCACCCGGACGCCGCCCATGATGTAGTGGCAGGTGGGCCCCACCTCCATGGCTTCCTTGGTGATGTCCACGTCCGCCAGCTCCTTGAACTGGTGGTACATGGACGGCAACCGCCGCATGATGTAGTCGGAGTCCCGGCGGTTGGCGATGTCCAGGTACACGCCGCCGTGCTCGGTGCCGCGCCCGGCCTTGACCTCGGAGTTGATGGCCCGGGCCACCTCGTCCCGGGGCAGCAGGTCGGGGGTGCGCCGGTTGTTCTTCTTGTCCTGGTACCAGGCGTCGGCTTCGGTCTCGTTGTCCGCGGTCTCCGCCTTGAAGAACTCCGGGATGTAGTTGAACATGAAGCGTTCGCCCTCGGAGTTCAGCAGGGTGCCGCCGTCGCCGCGCACGCCCTCGGTCACCAGGATGCCGCGCACGCTGGGGGGCCAGACCATGCCGGTGGGATGGAACTGGACCTTCTCCATGTCGATGAGATCGGCCCCCACCTCCATGGCCATGCCCATGCCGTCGCCGCTGTATTCCCAGGAGTTGGAGGTCACCTGCCAGCACTTGCCGGAGCCGCCGGTGGCCAGCACCACCGCCTTGCAGTTGAACACGACGAGGTCGCCGCTCTCGCGCCAGTAGCCGATCGCGCCGGTGACCCGGCCGTCGTCCATCAGCAGGTGCTGGATGTTGCACTCCATGAAGACGTCGATGCCCAGCGACACCGCGCGCTGCTGCAGCGTGCGGATCATCTCCAGCCCGGTACGGTCGCCCACGTGCGCCAGCCGCGCGTAGCGGTGGCCGCCGAAGTCCCGCTGCAGGATCAGCCCCTCGTCGGTGCGGTCGAACAGGGCGCCCCACTCCTCCAGCTCCAGCACCCGGTCGGGCGCCTGCTGGGCGTGGAGCTGCGCCATGCGCCAGTTGTTGAGCAGCTTGCCGCCGCGCATGGTGTCGCGGAAGTGGACCTTCCAGTTGTCCTCCGGCCACACGTTGCCCATGGCCGCGGCGATGCCGCCCTCGGCCATGACCGTGTGCGCCTTGCCCAGCAGCGACTTGCAGATGATGGCGGTCTTGCAACCCTTGTCGTGGGCCTCGATGGCGGCGCGCAGCCCGGCGCCGCCGGCGCCCACGACGACCACGTCGTAGTCGTGTGTCTCGTAGCTCTCGCCGGCCATCAGATGAACCTCAGATCCTGGATGACGCCATGGGCCAGCAGCCGGACGTAGACGTCGGTCAGGCCGACCCACACGAGGCTCGTCCAGGCGATCTGCATGTGCTTCTCGTTCAGCTTGGTGACGATGCCCCAGGTCTTGTACCGTCCGGGCGCCGCCTTGAAGCTGTTGAGGCCGCCGCCGCACAGGTGCCGGCAGGAATGGCACGAGAAGCTGTAAAGGGACAGCAAGGCGGCGTTGGCGATGAGCACCAGGGTGCCCAGGCCGATGCCGAAGCTGCCGCCGAAGTTGAAGGCGATGATGGCATCCCACCACAGGAAGGCCAGGATCGGCAGCGACGCCCAGAAGAAGTATCGGTGGATGTTCTGCAGGATGAACGGGAACCGGGTCTCGCCCGAATAGCTGCTTGCGGCGTCCCGCACCGCGCAGGCCGGCGGCGACCAGAAGAACGACCGGTAGTAGGCCTTGCGGTAGTAGTAGCAGGTCAAGCGGAAACCGCCGGGGATCCACAGGATCAGGATCGCCGGCGACCAGTTGTACCACGAACCGAACAGCGGCACGCTCACGTGCTCGCAGTTGATGGCGAGGCACGGCGAGTAGAAGGGCGACAGGTACGGCGCCGCGTAGTAGTTGCCGTTCTGCAGCGCGGCCCAGGTCGAATAGACGGCGAAGGCGCCCAGGCCCAGCACGACCAGCATGGGTTCCAGCCACCACGTATCCTGCCGCAGGGTTCTCTTGTCGATTGCTACGGTGCTCATGATTCGGTGCTCTTCGCACTCCTTTGGTGTGTGATTTGCGGAATTCGGGCGGCGCGCCCCGGAGTGGAGGTCGTGCGCCGCGCGCGGCCGGTCACGGCTCGTTCAAGCCGCCCGTCCCTTCGTTACTGCCGCTTCCGGACCACCTCGTAGCCCAACTCGTCGATGCCGGAGAGGATCTCCGCCAGGGCGGTCTCGTCCTCGACCCAGGCGTGGCCGAGTCGGACCTTGACGGCGTAGTAGAAGCCGAAGGGACGCTGCGACTTGCGGAACTTGAACAGTTCCCGCGCCAGGTTGACGGGTTTGGGCTTGTAGTCCTGCTCGCCCATCGGCTGTTACGTCCGGGAATTCCGTTCGTCCTGAGCGTAGTGAAACGAAGTCGAAGGATGAACGGAGTCCCCTACGTCAGCATGTCGACCTTGTCGTTGACCGCCTTGGTGGACACGATGTGCTTGCCGAGCTGCATCTCGTCGGCATCGAACCCCAGCGCCAGGCCGAGGAGCTGCGGCAGATGGATGATCGGCAGATTGATCTTCTCGCCCTTCAGGCCTTCGGCCCGGGGCTGGTTGCCGTCGAGGTTCAGGTGGCACAGGGGACATGGGGTCACCATGCAGTCGGCGCCGTTCTGCTTCGACTCGCCGGCGTGCTTGGCCACCATGCCGAGGGAGCTTTCCTCGTTGGCGGTAAGCACCGGGAATCCGCAGCACTTGGTCTTGCCGCTGATGTCCACGTTCTCCGCCCCCAACAGGCGCGTGAGGTCCTCCAGGTAACCCCGGCGTCCGCCCACCTCCTTGGTCGGCACCATGATGGGGCCGGGCCGGCGCAGGAAGCAGCCGTAGAACGGCGATACCTTGAGACCGTCGAGCGGGCGCTCGATCAGCGCCTTGAGCTTGTCGACCCCCAGGTCCTCGAACAGCACCCACAACATATGCTTGACCTCGGTGGTGCCCTGGTACGACAACCCTTCCTCGGCCAGATACTCGCGGTTGATCTCCTCGCGGTACTCGGCGTCCTGCAGCCGGTCGTTGGCCTGGCTGAAGACGCCCTGGCAGGTGCTGCAGATGGTCATGATGGGCAACCCCATCTGCTCGGCCTTGGCGAAGGTGCGCGCGTTGATGGGGTCCGACAGGTGCGTCGGCATGCAGCCGGCGCCCGTGCACGCCACGTCCGCCATCTCCTCGAGCTCGATGTCCAGCTTCTCGGCGACCTTCACGGCCGCGGTGTACAGCTCGGGACAGCCGCCCTTGGCCACACATCCGGGGTAGAACGCGTATTTCACTTGGAATCCTCCGCTTTCTCGATGATGCGCTTGATCTGATCGGCGCCCGGGCGCTTCTCGTGCCGGCCGGGCATCTTGCCGCGCGTCATCGCGCGCACCGCGGTGGGCAGGAGCTTCATGAGGCCGCCGATGTTGCTCAGCCCCTCGGTCTCCATCACCAGCTTGCGCTCGTCGAGCCAGCCGGTCTGCTTCACCGAGTTGATGAAGCTGTTGTGATGGCGCGCCACCTTCTCGTTCTTGATGCCGTGCTTGAAGGAGACGTCGCGCATCTCCATGATCTTGCTCGACGGCGCCAGCCCGCGCGCGCACTTGCCGTTGGCCTCGTAGCAGTGGACGCAGTCCCACAACCCCTTGGGCTGCTCCACCACCGCCAGGCGCTCCTCCTGCCGGGAGCCCGTCTCCCGCGGGTCCATGACGAAGCGGTAGCCCTTGACCATGGCTCCGGGTCCGAGGAAGTCGAAGTCCACCGGCAGCACCGCGCAGCCCTCGTCGCACAGGCCGCACTGGTAGCAGCTCATGGTCTTGCGCACCTCCGCCATCTCCGACTCGGGAACCAGGTTCTCCGTCGGCGCGAACTCGTCGTCCGGCTCCATCCACGGCTTCATGGCGGTCATCTTGTCCCAGGTGAACTTGTCCATGTCGAACACCAGGTCCTTGATCACCGGGATGTTGCGCACCGGCGCGCACAGGATCTCCGGACCCTTCTTGGTGACGTCGGCGATCCGGGTCGTGCAGGTAAACTGGGCCTTGTAGTTGATCCGCACCGCGCACTCGCCGCAGGTGCCCTGGCAACAGGAGGCCCGGAAGGCCAGGGTGTCATCCTGCTCGTCCCGGATCTTCTGGAGCCCGTCCAGCACGGTGGCGTCCTCCGGCAGCTCGACCTGGTAGGTCGAGAAGCTGGAATCGCCGCCGTTCTCGGGGTCCTCGCGATGAACCTTGTAGGTGACTTCCATGGTCCCTCCTTGCCGGTCCGCCGTCCGGCCCCCTTTCCCGGTCCGTGCCGACGGAACGGGCGGGCCACCGGCGCCGGGTCTTAGGCCGATACCGCCTTCCGGTCGAGCTTGGGCGCGCCGTCCTGCTCGCGAACGACGGTGTGCGCCTTCCAGCTTGTGTCGTCACGCTCGGGGCAGTCACTCCGGAGGTGCGCTCCCCGGCTCTCGTTGCGGCCGCGCGCGGCCAGGGCCACGGCCTCCGCGAGCTTCAGCATGTTCCCCAACTCGAGATGGCTCGTCAGCGCGTAGTTGAAGATGCGCGACTTGTTGCCCACGCGGAGCTTCCCGTGCCGTTCCCGTAGCGTGCGGATCTTCTCCTGCGCCTCGGCCAGCCCCGCGTCGGTACGGGTCACCCCGAGGTTCGCGTGCATCACCTCGCCGAGTTCGCGATGGATGGTTCCCAGGGTATCGCCCGAGGAGCCGCCGGAGGTGATTTCCGCCAGCCGTTGGCCGTCCCGTGCCGCCTGGTCCGTGGACGCGCTCCGGGTGCCCGCGGACTTGGCATGGGCGGCGGCCGCCTCGCCCACGCGCTTGCCGAACACCACCGCCTCCGTGAGCGTGTTGCCCGGCAACCGCCCGGCGCCGTGGACGCCGCTGTGGGCGCATTCGCCGACCGCGAAGAGTCCGGCCACGGAAGTTTCCCCGGACGCGTTGCTCTCGAGCCCGCCCATGGCGCGGTGTGCCACCGCCTGCACGGGGACGGGAGCCTGGGTGATGTCGAGTCCGGCCATGAGCCGGACCACTTCGGCGGCACCGGGGAAGCGCGACGCCAGGTTCTCCACCGGACGCAGGTCCAGCGATACCGGTCCGCCGCCGTTGCGCCCCGCCTTGTCCACCGCGGCCGCGAGCCGCGCCCGGGAGAGCCCGGCGGCGTCCACCACGGTGTCGCCCTCGGCGTTCACCAGCCGCGCGCCCGCGCTCAGGGCGGCCTCGCTGATCAGCGCCGTCCGGGCCGCGCTGTACACCGTGGGGTGGAACTGCACCATCTCCATGTCCGCGAGGCCCACGCCCAAGTCGTAGCCCAGCGCGAGTCCGTCGCCGGTGGTGCCCACGGCGGCGGTGCACGGGCGGTACGCCTGAATGAAGCCGCCGGTGGCCAGGACCACGGCGCCGGCGCTGAAGCTCTCGATCCGGCCGCTCCGGTGATCCAGCGCCACCGCGCCGGTGCAGGCGCCGGCGTCCTGGATCAGGGAGGTGACGAACCATTCCTTGAAGCACGCGATGTCGTAGCGCTGGAACTGCTCATGGAGCACGTGCAGCACCGTGTGCCCGGTGCGGTCGTCCGCGTAGGCGGCGCGCGCCGCGCTGCCGGCACCCAACGCACGGCGGTCGATGCGCCCGTCCGCGTCCCGGTTGAACGGCACCCCGACGCGTTCGAGCCACACCACCTCGCGGGCGGCTTCCGCCGCCAGGGCGTTCACCGCCTCGGGGTCGCACAGTCCTTCGCCCGCGTTCAGGATGTCGTCGGCGAACTTCTGCGCGGAGTCGTCGCTGCCCAGCGGTGCGTTGATGCCTCCCGGCGACAGGGCGGAGTTCGTGCGCAACGGATGGACCTTGCTCAGCACCGCCACCGACGCCCCGGCGCGCTTCGCGGCGACGGCCGCGCGCAGACCGGCGGCGCCTCCCCCGATAACGAGAACATCATATTCCGGCACTGGCAATCCCCTTTTCCCGCTGGACTCGCTACACGCAAATCTCCAGTATTTTGAGGCGGTATAGCAAAACCCGCTCGGACGCGTCAACGGCAGTTTCCGCGCACTCACCGGCCCGGTTCCGCGTCTGCCGTCGAGCGGCCTCGACCCCTTCGGACGGGTGGAAAACACCTTGCCGTTCGTCTCGAGGTCTTCGACGGAAGTCGGGACAGGCCCCGCGAAGCGGAGTCGGAAGACGCCATGTTCCCGTTGGCGCGCCGGCGCCCGATGCGCTATCCCTTCGCCCATGCGACGGGACTCCCTGGAGCGGGTCAATCGCGCCGCGATCCGGTGCCGGAAATGTCCGCGGCTGGTGGCGTGGCGGGCCGATGCCGCGGCCGATCCGCCGCGGCGCTACCGCGGGCAGCCTTACTGGGGCAAGCCCCTGCCGGGCTTCGGCGACGGCGCGGCGCGGCTTCTCATCGTCGGCCTCGCTCCCGCGGCTCACGGCGGCAACCGCACCGGCCGCATGTTCACCGGCGACCGCAGCGGCGACTGGCTGTACGGCGCGCTGTTCGAACACGGCTTCGCCAACCAGGCCGAGTCCGTGGACCGGGACGACGGCCTGGAACTCACCGACTGCTATATCTCCGCCGCGGTGCGCTGCGCGCCGCCCGCCAACAAACCCGTCCCCGACGAGTTCCACAACTGCCGCGGTTACCTGGTCCGGGAGTTGCGGCTGCTCCGGGGCCTGCGCGTGGTCCTGGCCTTGGGGAAGATCGCCTTCGATGCTTATCTCAAGGCGGCGGTGGAAGCGGGGCAGGCCGTGCCGCGGCCGCGCCCCCGCTTCGGCCACGGAAGCCGCCACGAGGTCGCCGCCGGCATCGCCCTGCTGGGCTCCTACCATCCCAGCCAGCAGAACACCTTCACCGGCAGGCTCACCGTCCCCATGTTCCACGGTGTGTTTCGTGAAGCCCGCGCGCTCCTGGACGGCAATGACTGAGGCGTGATGGCGCTTGGCGTGCCGTCCCGGCGCGATGTGGAAGAAATGATATGGGTTGCTCATTTCTCATCACATCAGTATTCTCTGAACGCGAGGATCGCCACCGTTGAGCAGCGGGGAGGTACGAGTCATGGCGCTCGAGAGGCGTGCGCGTTGCCTTTGGCGCAATCTGGTCCGATTCCGGTTGTGGCTTGCGATCATTGTCCTGTACGCGGGCATGCCCCTGGCGCACGCGGACGAAGTGATCCACTCCGGCGAGATCGCCGAAGGGCTCACCAAGGGCTTCCGAGTCACCCTGCCGGCGATACAGTTCGAGTTCGACTCCGACCGCCTGACCGTGACCGCGCGAACGCAGTTGGCCGAACTGGCGAAGGCGTTGGGTGCGGAGTCTCTCAAGTCCCGTTCGTTCTCCATCCAGGGGCATACCGACAGTACCGGAACCAAGGAGTACAACAGGAGCCTGTCGCTGCGCCGGGCACGCGCGGTGAAGCGCCGTATCGTCGCGGCCACGGGAATCGTCCCCGAGCGGCTGGTGGAGGTGGGATTCGGGGAGAGCCTGCCCATTCGCGGGGTCCCGCCCGAGGACCCGCGCAACCGGAGGGTGGAGATCGTGAACCTTGGCGTGGTCATGCCGTCGAGCATGCCGGGGAAACGCGCCCTGTTGATCGGCGTGGACGCCTACCGGGACCTGCCGGACCTGCTCGGTGCTCCGGTGAATGACGCCCGGGAGATGCGGGCGTTCCTGATCCGCCAACTCGGCTACCACTACGAGGACGTCAAGGTGCTCGTGGACGGCGACGCCACGCGGGACCGTATCCTGGGCGCCATCCAGGAGTGGCTGGTGGACGGCACCAAGCCCGGTGACGAGGTCTTCCTCTACTTCAGTGGGCATGGTTCCCAGCAGCTCGACTCCGGCGGCGACGAACCCGACGGGCGCGACGAGACGCTGGTGCCGGCGGACGCGACGTTGGACAGCCGCGGGGAACTCGCGGGCATGATCACGGACGACGAGATGGCGGCGTTGCTCGGCCGGCTCGCGGACCGTCGAGTGCACGTCGTCCTCGATTCCGGCCACGCGGGCGCGGGACCGGGAAACCCGACCGAACTCATGTACGCGAAGTCTCCCCGACTCGCGGGCGGGGCGGGGGAGCAGGTTGCCGCGACCAAGAGCATCGACCCTTCCGCGGGAGAGGGGGAGCGGGAGTCGTTCGTTACCGCCATCCATCCGGGCGTGACGGTATGGGCCGCGTCGCGGGTGGGGCGGCCGGCGCTGGTGGCCCGGGAAGTATCGGCATGGCCCGGCGGCAGCGTCGAACGAAGCAGTGTGTTTACGCGGTTGTTCCTGAGGGGCGTCGAGGAAGGCCGGGCCGACGCCGACACGGACGGCACGGTGACGGTGCGGGAATTGCGCCAATACCTCGTGGGCGCGTCGAACGCCTACTGCGAACGGCACGCCGCGGACTGTGCCGGTGGGCTGACGCCGCAGCTCTTTGCCTCGGCGGCGCGTCTCGACGAGCCGGTGTTCGCCGCGCCCAATGCCACGCGCTTGTCCGCCACCGCCAGCTTCGCCAGGGACCTGCTGATGCGGCCCCGGTCCGATCGGCCGGCGCCCGAGCAGGAGCGTGCCGCCGCCGGGTCGGGGCGCGGGAGCGTCCGTATCGAGATCCGGCCCAGCCCCAAGGTCCTGGTGGGCGACGACATCGAAGTGGTCGTCGAGAGCGAGCGGGAGGGCAACCTGGTGCTGCTGGACGTGGACACGGCCGGACGCCTGTACCAGCTCTTCCCGAATCATCTGAGCCTGCACGGCGGCGTGCCCAGGAGAATCCGCGCGGGCGAGCGCGTGGCCCTGCCGGGGAGACAATCCGGGTTGCGCGTCCAGGCGATACCGCCCATCGGCCGGGGGATGCTGATCGCCGTGGTCTCGGAGGACAGCGCCGCGCTTGAAGAGCTGTCTTCACGGCACAAGGACCTGTTGGTCATATCGAGACCCGAGGCCTACGTGGTGGAGCTCTCCGAAGTGCTGGGCATCAATGGCCCCGCCGGTGAGGCCGGCGCGGTCCTGCGCGACCGGTGGGCGGTGGGCCAACTCGAATACGAGATCATTCCGCGGCGTCGTTGAGTCCACGGCAACATCGATCCGTTGTGATGGCGCCCGCGAACCTCTTTCCCCGACCGCGCCGGACCCGGCTGCAAGCGCTCCTTCCACTTCTGTGCCCGTGGGCGTTCTGGCTGCTGTCGGGTTGCGCCGCCACCAAGCCTCCCCCGGCGGCCTTGAGCTTCCACCTGCCCGCGAGCCCGGCCGAGGGTTCCCTGGTGTTGCCGGGCTCCACCCTGTCCCTCGGTGACGTCACCGTCACGGACAGCGAGGGAAGGGAGCGCCGTCTCGAAAACGCCGAGGACTTCCTGGTCACCGTGCACGGGGGGGACTACGATCGCGACACCGGGCAGGTTCGCCTCAGCGCGGACCGTCGGCGGATTCCGGAAACCGGTTACGAGATCGCCGTCTCCCTGGCGACCGCGCCGGAGATCCGGGCCGTCCGGCGTTACCGTCCCGATTTCGCCCGCATCGAGGGGCCGGAGCCGGAGGACGTCACGGAACTCCGGGTCCGGCTTCTATGGAAGCACGGGAACCAGGAGCACGAGATCCTCCCGGGCACCGCCCTCATCCCGGGGGAACGGTACCGGCTCGATATCGCCGCACGGGACCGCGAAGGGCGGAGCTTCACTCCCGGCGGCGCCGGCTTCCCCATCCCGCGCGCACGCCTTACGGTCCGCCTTACCCACCTGGCCGGCGACGGCGACGACTGGACGACGCTGGTCGCGTCGGTCCCGGACAGCGAAGAGCCGTTCGGCACCACGGTCGAGTATGGCGGCGGAGGTCCGTCGAGGGTTCTCCGCTTCGACAACGATCCGGCCATCTGGCGCGGGCCGGAACACGACGCGGTGGCGTCCATGGAGTTTGCCGGGCCGCTGGCCGGCGTCCGGACGATCATACCGGGCGAAAGCGCCAGGCTTGACCTCCGGGTGAAGGACGCCGCCGGGAGGACCTGGGTCCTGGGTCGCGAAGGCCGGGGATCGCACCTCGACGACACGTACCCGCTGCCCCCGGCGCGGTTGGCCGTGCGGGTGGAGAACGGGGTCTACGAGCCCAAGACCCACGTGGTGCGCTTCGCCGCGCCCAGGGCCTTGATCGGCCGTTCGCTCATCGTCTCGGTAGACTACCGTGGTTCACCCAAGGCTTCGCCCCTGTCGATCCGGCAACGCTACGCGCCCGACTTCCTCAGTGTCGTCCCGCTCATGAAACAGGACGCGCTCTCCTTCACCGGGACGCCGGCCCGGGACGGCAGCGCCGGACGGAACGGCCGCGACGGGGCGCGCGGGCGCGACAACGGCCGCACGTTCGGGCGCGCCGGTGACGGCAGGTCGGGCGGCCGCGGGGGTTTCGGCCAGCACGGGACCCATGGAGGTTACGGCCCGGACCTCCGGGTGGTGGCCCGCGAGGTGCGCACGCTCGATGCCCTGGAACGTCTGGTGCTGTTCGAGGTGCGCGCCCCCGGCAAGCCGCCCGCATACTACATCCGCCGTCTGCGCGGTCCGCCCGTGACCATCCTCAGCCGGGGAGGCGACGGCGGTGCCGGCGGCGACGGTGGCGACGGCGGTCGAGGAGGGACCGGGGGGAACGGCTACTTCTCGGGCGATGGCGGCGACGGCGGCGATGGTGGCGACGGCGGCAACGGCGGCAACGGTGGAGAGGGCGGGGACGTCACGGTGATCCTCGCCACCCGTGAGCTCGAGACCGCGTTCGTGCTCGATTGCGCCGGCGGCCGCGGCGGCACCGGCGGCCGTGACGGCGCGCCCGGAACGCCGGGCGCGCCGGGGAACATCCCGGAGATCGACGCCTACACCGCGAACGACCCTTCCGCCAACCGGCCCGAACGCGGGGCCGGCGGCAACGAGGGCAACGCGGGCCGGTTCGGACAGGACGGCAACGGCGGCCGCAGCGGCAAGTGCACCATCGTCCCCGTGTCAGGGGAGACCGAAGAGGCCGCCGCCGTCATGGTCGACCGCGCGCCACGGGATCTGCTGGCGGTGATCCTGCACTGATCCGCCCGGCGGTTGGAACGATGTGGAGAGAGGGTGGCGGGGTGGGAACGCTACGGCGCGGCGGCGCACTCGCGTCGTCTTTCCCAGTACTCGGAGATGTGCCGGCCGTTCGGATACCGCTTGTAGTACTCGTCCACAAGGGCGCAGTTGCCCTTGACCTTCAGCCAGAAGCGGCTGTCGGCGTCGTCGAGGACCACCGGGCTGATGAAACCCTGGTTGCGTGTCCGCGCGCCGGTTGAAGCAGGCGGCGCCCCGGCGGCGGGTTGCGAAGCGTCCGGGACTCCGTTCGAAGACCCGACGCGAAAGGCGAAGCGGCCCTCCAGCGAACTGGCCCACCACGGCTGCTGGCGGTTCTCGGTCCGTTCCCTAACGGTCCTTCGCACCCGCTTGAGGACGTCCTCCACCTGCAGGTCGGGAAGTTCCATGGCCTCGACCAAGGCCTGGGTAAACGGCGAGTAGATCGAGTTCACCCCGCGCCCGTCATAGGCGACCTTGCCCGGCGCCGCGGCGTAGGCGATCAACGTGCCGGTGGGGGCGTCGATCACCTGCAACCCGCCCTGACCGATGGGGTTCTTGTCCGTACCGACCTTGAACGGATTGTTGCGGCAGGCATCCAGCACCACGAGGTTCAGCCGGTTCCGCGCGTCGTCCATCTGGTCCAGCACCCACCACGCGGGCACCGCCTTGATGGCCAGGTGGCTTTCCTGTGTGATGGGCGCATCCAGGGGGATCAGGTAGTTGACCCCGCGCGACTGGACTCCGTGTCCGGAGTAGTAGAACAGTCCCTGGGCGTGGGGTCCCGCCCCGCGCAGGCGCCGGCCGAAGTCGATGATGGCCGACTCCATCGCCTCCTTGGTCAGGTTGGTCCCGTCGATGACGTCGAAACCGACTCTCCGGAGGGCCGCCGTCATCAGGGTCGCGTCGTTCACGGGGCTGTCGAGGGCGGCAATGCGCGTGTATGCGCTGTTGCCGATGACCAGGGCGACCCGTTGGGCCGAAGCCCCGGGCGCGGTCCAGAGCAGCACGAATGCCACGATCGATGCGAGCTTGAAGGCTGACATGTTCGGCGACGATACCATGACCTTCGGAGATGTTCTCCCGTGGCCGTGGATAGCGCACAACCCGAGGAAACGCAAGCATTTGCGGGCGTTTCGCCGGCTCGGGCAATCGTCGCCCGATTCGTGCTATGGTAGCCGCGAGGAGAACTTGCCGATGGCGCGTGAAGCTTCGCAGGATTACCGGGACACCGAGGCCGAGCTCCGCAAGCGCGTGGAGGGCGAGGTCCGGTTCGACGCGTACTCGCGGCTGCTCTACGCCACGGACGCTTCCATCTACCAGGTGGAGCCCGTGGGCGTGGTCGTGCCCCGCCACAAGGGGGACGTGCAGGCGGTCATCGAGGTGGCCAACAAGCACCGGGTGCCGGTGCTGGCGCGGGGCGGCGGCACCTCGCTGGCGGGCCAGACCGTGGGCCACGCCATCGTCATGGACTTCTCCAAGTACATGAACCGGGTGCTCGACGTGAACCGGGAGGAACTCTGGTGCCGCGTGCAGCCGGGCCTCGTTCAGGACGCGCTCAACACGCACGTGGCGCCCATGGGCATGCTCTTCGGCCCGGACACGTCGACCTCCAACCGGGCCACCATCGGCGGCATGATCGGCAACAACTCCGCCGGCGCCCACTCCATCGTCTACGGCAAGACCCTGGACCACGTGCTGGAGCTGACCGTGCTGCTGGCGGACGGCAGCGAGGTGGTGCTGCGCGATCTGCCGGCCGACGCGCTGGCGGCCAAGCAGGCCGGGAAGGGGCTCGAGAACCGCATCTACCGGGACCTTCCGCCGCTGGTGGACTCCGCGAGCGCGCTTATCGCGGAGCGCTACCCCAAGCTCATGCGCCGGGTCTCGGGCTACAACCTGGACGAGTTCACCAAGGACCAGCCCCTCAACCTCGCGCGCCTGATCGTGGGTTCCGAGGGCACCCTGGCGTGCGTGGTGGAAGCGAAGATGCGCCTCGTGCCCAAGCCCCGGTTCACCGCGCTGGACGTCCTCCATTTCCACGACCTCCAGGACGCGCTGGGGGTGTCGGAAGCGATCCTCGCCACCAACCCCTACGCCATGGAGCTCACCGACAAGCCCATCCTGGATCTGGCGCGCAACAACATCGAGCAGTCCAAGCGCCTGGGGTTCGTGCAGGGGGACCCCGACGCCATCCTCATGGTGGAGTACGACGGCGACACCGCCGAGGAAGTGCGCGACAAAGTGGACCGGCTGGAAGCGCTGCGGAAGCGCGAGGGCATGGGCTACGCCGCCTCGCTGGCGTACGAGCCGGGCGAGGTGAACCGGATCTGGGGCGTGCGCAAGGCCGGACTGGGGCTCCTGCTGGGCGTCAAGGGCGAGAAGAAGCCCATCGCCTTCGTCGAGGACACCGCGGTGGACCCGGTGAGGCTGCCGGAGTTCGTCAAGCGCTTCCGCGGCATCCTGGGCCGCCACGGGGTCCGCGCCGGCTACTACGGCCACTGCTCGGTGGGGTGCATGCACATCCGCCCGTTCATCAACCTCAAGGAAGCGGGCGAGGTGAAGAAGATGACGCAGATCTCCTGCGAGATCTCCGACCTGGTGATGGAGTTCGGCGGCGCCATGTCCGGCGAGCACGGCGACGGCCTGGCCCGGAGCCACCTCAACGAGAAGATATTCGGACCCGAGCTGTACCAGGAGTTCCGCAAGGTCAAGCGCCTGTTCGACCCGCAGGGCCTGCTGAACCCCGGCAAGATCGTGGACGCCCCGCCCATGACCGACTCGCTCCGCTACGGCACCTCCTACAAGACCTGGCAGCCCCGGACCATGCTCGACTTCAGCGACCAGGGGGGCTTCGTGGCCGCGGTGGAGATGTGCAACGGCACCGGCGCCTGCCGCAAGACCCTGGGCGGCACCA
>CAZFIU010000062.1:0-19310 GCA_964519455.1 uncultured Syntrophobacterales bacterium | reverse complement strand
GCAGGGGTAGTGCGAGTGACGTTCCGGGCGGGGGTAGTGCCAGTGACGTTCCGGGCAGGGGTAGTGCGAGTGACGTTCCGGGGCGGGGGTAAGTGCGAGTGACGTTCCGGGCAGGGGTAGTGCGAGTGACGTTCCGGGCGGGGGTAGTGCCAGTGACGTTCCGGGCAGGGGTAGTGCGAGTGACGTTCCGGGGCGGGGGTAAGTGCGAGTGACGTTCCGGGCAGGGGTAGTGCGAGTGACGTTCCGGGCGGGGGTAGTGCCAGTGACGTTCCGGGGCGGGGGTAAGTGCGAGTGACGTTCCGGGGCGGGGGTAGTGCGAGTGACGTCCCAGGGCGGGGGTAAGTGCGAGTGACGTCCCAGGGCGGGGGTAAGTGCGAGTGACGTCCCGGGGCAGGGCAAGGGGAAGGAGGTACTCCGACGGCAGCGGGCGATGCCCTTTTGCGGGCAGCGGAAATGACGTATTAGGCCGGTCGCTTTCTTGTCTTGCCGGCGCGGCGTTGGTAAATTGTCACACGGGTCCGATGCGCCGGGCGGACATCAGTCGCCGGCCGGCCCAAGGGAGGGAACAGTGGCCAAGGCATCCAGGAAAAGAGGATCGCGGGGACCGCGGCAGCAGCAGGCCGCGGCGGCGTCCGCGCCGCCGGGCCCCAACTGGCCGGGGCTGGGACTGGCCGCGGTGGGGCTCGTGCTGGCCGGTTATCTGACGGGTACGGCGTGGTCGGGCGGGGAGGCCGCCTTCTGCGAGGCGGGTGCCGACTGCGACATCGTGCTCCACAGCCGCTGGTCGGAGTTGCTGGGCGTGCCCACCTCGCTCTGGGGGTTTCTCGTGTACGCGGTGCTGGCTGGGGCGGCGCTCATCAAGCGCCGGAGCCGGCGCTGGAAGGTCATGGCCGCGGTATCGCTCTTCGGCGTGGCCTACAGCGTATACCTGACCTACGTCTCCCTGTACGTGCTGGAGGCCGCCTGCCCGTACTGCCTGACCTCGCTGGCGCTCCTGTCCGCCATCTTCGTGGTCACGCTGTTCCAGGTACCCCGGATCAGCCACCGCGTGCCCTGGAAACCCTGGCTCGGGGCGAGCTTCGGCGCCGCCGCGGTGGCGGTGCTGGCGGTGCACCTGGTGTTCTACACGGGCGCCACGGTGGACGCTTCGGCCAAGGAAGACCCGTGGCTGCGGGGGCTGGCCGTCCACCTGGAGGATGTCGAGGCCAAGATGTACGGCGCGTTCTGGTGCCCCGCCTGCGCGAACCAGAAGGAATTGTTCGGCGCCTCCGCCAAGCGCATCCCCTACATCGAGTGCAGCCCCGGCGGGCGTAGCGCGCCGACGGCGAGCCAGTGCCTGGCGGCGGGTGTGCGCTCCTATCCCACGTGGGTCATCAAGGGTCAGCGCCACGTCGGGGTACTGACGCCGGCGACGCTGGCGGACCGGAGCGGGTTCGCCGGGGTCAAGACCGCGCGGAAGGAGGGCGGCTGATGCGGCGTTTCGGACCGGGCCTTGCGGTCCTGCTGCTCATGGCGGCGGCCCCGGCCTGGGGCGACCCCGGGAGCTACCCGGAGTACGCCAAGGTGAAGCCGTCGGACAAGATCGCGGTCCGATACATCCGGGTGGAAGAACTGGTCCAGCACATCCTCGACCGCAAGCCCCTCACCATCGTGGACGTGCGGCAGGCCCGGAGCTATGCCGACGGGCACATCAAGGGGGCCCTCTCGATACCGCTCGGCGCCCTCTACCGAGGCGCCGTCGTACCGGAGGAGGGCCTCGTCGTACTCTATTGACAGTGCCCCCGCCACCTGGCCAGTTTGGCCTATGGGATTCTCCACAAGCAAGGCTACCGCAACATGAGAGTGTTGTACGAGGGACTTCCGGGTTGGACCGACAAGGGCTACCCCATGGAGAGAGACTCGTAACGGGATGACGTGCTTCGACGCGTCTGACCCGGGACGGTACGAGATGGCGATGCCACTTCCGCTCAGCGCTTCTCGAACTGCTTCTTGCCCCAGAGGTTGTCCCACATCTCGTTGGTGATGGTGCCGACCACGTCGCGGGTCTTCTCCATGTCCTTGGAGACGGCCGGGCGGGCGGCGACGGTTTCGAACCAGCGGCTCAGGTGCGGGTGCGCGGCCATGTCCTGGCCCTGGCGCTCGTGCAGCCGGATCCACGGGAACACCGCCATGTCGGCGATGGAATAGTCGCCGGCCAGGTACTCGTGCTCGGCGAGCCGCTTGTCGAGCACCCGGTAGATGCGCGCGCCCTCGCTGGTGTAGCGCTCGATGGCGTAGGGGATCTTCTCGCGCGCGTAGGCGCGGAAGTGGTGCGCCTGGCCGAGCATGGGGCCGACGCCCCCCACCTGGAACATCAGCCATTCCAGCACCTGCGTCCGGGCGCGGGTTTCCGCCGGCAGGAACTTCCCGGTCTTCTCCGCGAGGTAGATCAGGATGGCGCCGGATTCGAATACCGACAGGGGCTCGCCGCCGGGGCCGTCGCGGTCGAGGATCACCGGGATCTTGTTGTTGGGGCTGATCCGGAGGAAGTCCGGGTCGAACTGCTCGCCCTTGCGCAGGTCCACCCAGTGAAGCCGGTAGTCGAGGCCCGTCTCTTCGAGCATGATGTGGATCTTCTGTCCGTTGGGCGTGGCGCTGGTGTAGAGCTCGATCATGGCGGTCTCCTTGCGGATCATTTGTGCGTGACGAACCGGGTGTTCCTTGCCTGTGACACGGCCTTGCCTGTGACACGGATTCAGCGCATCTTATCATGCGAATGAAGCGGACAGGACCCCGAGGGAGCAGGGCACCCTTCGACGTCCCCCGTCCCGAGCCTGACGAAAGGCCCGCGGCGAACGGCATCAATCCCTGGATCAACCACGAATCCGCCTGAGGCACGGCCATGACACCAGACTCCCGAATCATCACCCTCACCACCGACTTCGGCTACCGGGACCCCTTCGTGGGCATCATGAAGGGGGTGATCCACGGTATCGACCCGGCGGCCGAGATCGTGGACCTGACACACGGGGTGGCGCCGCAGGACGTCACGGGCGGCGCGCTGGCGCTGGCGGCCGCGGTGGACTATTTCCCCGACGGCACGATTCACGTGGCGGTGGTGGACCCCGGGGTGGGGAGCGAGCGCCGCCCCATTCTCGTGGAGACCGACCGCGCCTGCTACGTCGGCCCCGACAACGGCGTCCTGAGCCTTGCCGCGGGCCGGCAACGGCTGGGCCGGGTGGTCCACTTGTCCAATCCGGACTACCACCTGCACCCCGGGAGCACCACGTTCCACGGCCGTGACGTATTCGCGCCCGCCGCCGCCCACCTGTCCGCCGGGGTGCCGCCCGAGAAGCTGGGGCCGACCGTCGAGAGCTTCGAGGGCCTGGACGTGCCGGCACCGCAAAGGCGGGACGGCGCCGGCATCGCCGGCGAGGTGATCTACATCGACGGCTTCGGCAACCTGACCACCAACATCCGGCGCAAGGACCTGGCGGCCTTCGACCCGGCGGGACTTTCCGTGCGGATCGGCGACCACGCGATCCGCGGCCTGTCTCCCAACTACGCCTCGGCCGGCGCCGGCCACTACCTCGCCCTGATCAATAGCTGGGGACACCTGGAAATATCCCGATGCGACGGCAACGCGCGATCCGGCCTCGGCGCCCACGTCGGCACTCCGGTGGTTCTGGAGTGCGCGTGATATGGTATCGTGTTGCCCGGCGTCCCCGTCGAACCGAACGGCCCGGACACGCCCGCGGAGGTGGCGATGACAGACGAACGCTTGAGCTGGGATCAATACTTCATGACCATCACCCGGCAGGTGGCGGAGCGTTCCACCTGCACCCGCGCCAAGGTGGGCGCGGTGATCGTCCGCGACCGGAGCATCCTGGCCACCGGCTACAACGGCTCGCCCGCGGGCATGCCCCACTGCACGGAGGTGGGATGTCTTGTCTATGAAACCAGGAATCCCGACGGGGAGCTGGAGAAGAACTGTTTCCGCACCATCCACGCCGAGATCAACGCCATCGCGCAGGCCGCCAAGAACGGCGCCAGCATCAAGGACGCCTCCATCTACATCACCCATACACCGTGCATCCACTGCCTCAAGGTGCTGGTGAACACGGGCATCAGCGACATCTTCTACGAGAAGCCGTACAAGCTCGATACGGTGGCGGAGATCCTGGAGCAAACCGGCGTCCGGCTGCACCGGGTGGCCATGCCGTAGGTAGGGCTGCCGCTTCCCGCCACCTGAAAATTGGGCGTCGCGCCCCAATGAGTCATTCCCGCGAAACAGGCTGTGCCAAAACACCATTTTAGAGAGGCAACAACCCCCAGAAACGTCATTCCCGCGAAAGCGGGAATGACTCATTGGGGGTTATTGCCTCGTCAAGATGGTGTTTTCCCGCGGTCTGATTGGGGTGTAGCGGGATTCCGTAACTGCCAATGACGTTTTCCGGGCGGGGTTGCCGAAGTCGGACGAAAAAAGGCAGGAGCCGCCGATGGGGCCCCTGCCTTTCGAGTGTCCTCGCGCCCCCGATGGGGCGGCGCGGAAACGGTTAGACCTTGCCCGCGAGCAGGAAGGCGATGATCAGGGCGTAGATGCCCAGCGCTTCGATAAGGGCCAGCGACAGGATCAACGGCGTGAAGATCTTGTCGGCGGAGTTGGGGTTGCGGCCGATGCTTTCCATGGCCGCGCCGCCCACCCGGCCCTGCGCGAGCGCGCAACCGAACGCGGCGATGGCGATGCCGAGGCCGGCGCCCAGTGCGACGATGCCCGGGACCAGGCCGGCCGAGCCGCCGCCCGGCGCATCCGCCGCGACGGCCACACCCGACAGCAGCAGCGTGAAGAGTCCCGTCAGTACGAAGGCTGTGAGTTGCTTCATCCTTTTTCTCCTTTCCGGCGCCGGGGCCGTTGCCGCCAGCCTCTCCTCATCATCCTCTCCGGCCGGCAAACCGCGGCGTCAATGATCGTGGCTCAAGGCCAGAGACGCATAGATCATGCTCAACAGCGTGAAAACGAAGGCCTGGATGACCGACACCAAGGCCCCCAGGAGATAGAACAGCACCGGGATCGCCACGTAGGTCAGGCCGGTGAAGATCTCCACCACCAGGTGGTCGGCGAACATGTTGAAGGCGAGCCGCAACCCCAGGGTGAGCGGCCGGAACATGTGCGAGAACACCTCGATCAGGAAGAACAGCGGCGCGATGACCAGGAACGGTCCCATGAACTGCTTGAGGTAGCTGCCCCCATGCTCTCGGAAGCCGAAGTAGTGGTACGCGCCGAAGGAGACCAGCCCCAGGCCGAGGGTGATGTTGAGGTTGCTCGTGGGCGGCGAGAACCCGGGCACCAGGCCGATGAAGTTGGACAGCAGGATGAAGATGAAGAACGTCCCGTAGAGCGACAGGTAGCGCCGGCCGTGGTGGCCGATGATGCTGTCGCTCAGGTTGGTGACGAACTCGATCAGAAGCTCGAAGATGTTGACCAGGGTGATCCGGTCGCTGGGGATGACCGCGTCGCGCGCGTCCAGCAACCGCCGGCGCGCGGCGAGCGCCAGACACACCAGCAGCACCATGCTCACCAGCGAGAAGAAGATCTGCAACGGCACCCACCCCTGCAGGAAGGCGGGCACCAGGTCGTACCACGTGAATGGATGATGTCCCATCGATGACTTACCTGCCGATTTTCGTATCGTACAGCCGATCCCACAAGAGCGCCAGGATCAGGCAATTGACCCCCACCGCGAACGACACCGCGTCCGGCGAGATGCGGGTCAGCAACAGCCAGGAGGCGCCGAGCAGGAAGCAGAACTTGAAGACCAGCAGGAATATCCCTGCCCGGACCCGCCCCTTGCTCGCGAACGGCGTGATCACCCAGCGGATGCCCAGCGCCAGGAGCAGGAAGTTCACTCCCATGAACAGGCCGCCCAGCAAGAGCCCGCCGGGCTCCAGCCACTCCAGCGGAACGAGCGCCAGGGAACCGGCCACCAGGAGCCCGTGCCACAACTCCACGCGCCAGACCGGGAGGCCGCCCGCTTCCCAACTCATCCGTGTTCCCTGGCGAAATGCCGCAGGAGCATCACGAGCCGCCAGAAGGCCACCACCAGCCCCAAGAGCCCCAACACCAGCACCATCCACGGAGAGCTGCCGAACCAGGAGTCCGCGTAGTGGCCCAGCAGCAACCCGGCCCCCACCGTGGTGGGAAACTCGAATCCGATGGCGGTGTATTTGGCGGCCCGGAAGAGAACCGGGCTCTTTGCAGGTGGCCCGTCCCGGCCGTCCCGTGCGTCGCTCACTGAAACCGGTTTACTAGCATGCGCACCCGGGCCGGTCAACGGCGCGGCGCCCCTCGCCGCCCATTCCCGCGCCCCTTCCCGCCGGTGCCGCGCCCCTCCGTTCGGTCGCTGCCGCGAGAGCGGGGAGTCAGCCCTCCTCCCCGGCCCAGTCCGCGAAGGCGGCCACCGTGGCGGCGATGTCCTCCTCGGTGTGCGCCAGGGATACGAACCACGCCTCGAACTGCGACGGCGGCAGGTAGACGCCGCGCGCCAGCATGCCGTGGAAGAACCGCGCGAAGCGTTCCCGGTCGCAGGTCCTCGCGTCATCGGGCGACGCCACCCGTTCCGGCCCCAGGAAGAGCGTCAGCATGGAGCCCACGCGGTTGACCGTGCCCGGCACGCCGCGCGCCAGCACCTCGCGGAGCCCGTCCTCGAGCATGCGCCCCTTCTCCTCCAGCTCCCGGTAGACGTCCGGCCCCTCCAGCGCCCGGAGCGTTGCGAGCCCGGCGGTGACCGTCACCGGGTTCCCGGAGAGCGTGCCCGCCTGGTACACCGGGCCTTCCGGCGCCAGCCGCGCCATGATGTCCCGCCGCCCGCCGAACGCCCCCACCGGAAGGCCCCCGCCCAGCACCTTGCCGAGACAGGTGAGGTCCGGCGTCACGCCGTAGCGTTCCTGGGCGCCGCCGCGCGCCACGCGGAAGCCCGTGATCACCTCGTCGAAGATGAGGACGATGCCGTGACGCGCCGTAACCTCCCGCAATGCATCGAGAAAGCCCGGCGCCGGCGGGATCACCCCCATGTTGCCGCACACCGGCTCGACGATCACGGCGGCGAGGTCCCCGCGCAGCCGCTCCACCAGGCCGCGCACCGAGCCGGCATCGTTGAACCGCGCCAGCACGGTATCGGCCGTGAAGCTCTCCGGCACCCCCGCGCTGTCGGGCAGGGAGAAGCTCTCGACCCCCGAACCGGCCTTGGCCAGCAGGGCATCGACGTGCCCGTGGTAGCAGCCGTCGAACTTGAGGACCTTGTTCCGACCGGTGTAGCCGCGCGCCAGGCGGATGGCGCTCATGGTCGCCTCCGTGCCCGAGTTCACCAGGCGCAACTGCTCGACGCCGCCCACGCGCTCGCTGACGAGCTCGGCCAGCTCCACCTCCTTCGCCGTGGGAGCGCCGAACCCCGTTCCCTCGGGCACGGCCTCGCCGAGGGCTTGCACCACCCGCTCCGGCGCATGTCCGAGGATCAGCGGCCCCCAGGCGCAGACATAGTCGATGTAGCCCCGCCCTTCCTGGTCGACGATCCTCGATCCCCGGGCACCGGAGATGAAGAGCGGGTCGCCGCCGACGGCGTTCCATGCCCGCACCGGGCTGTTGACTCCGCCCGGAACGACGCGCCGCGAACGTTCGACCAGGTCCGTCGAAGATGCCCTTGGGGACTTATCCAAACCGCACCTCTCTGCCTCTCTCCGGGCGCCGCTCCCGCCGCCGATTTACCGGGGGCTTGGTCTTCCCGCCGCCTCCGCGAACGAGAAGGAGACGGCGAGTCCGGCGATTTCATTACAGAAAAAACAACCGCCCTTTTTGGTATTGCAAACCGTCCCCAAAACCATTAAAAGGACGGTTTTTCTTTGGCACATTTCGTCACCCTGACGGGCTGAACACTCACCGCCTCCGCGAGGACTCCAGGCGGGGTTTCGGGTTCGACTATGGCCTGAAACCAGGACTTTTTCCGGATAGTTGTCCACACCTGTGGATAGAATTGTTGATAACTACGGTCACGCAAGCACTCTAACTCTGCAAGAATACAATGAAAAAGCTTCCGCGTGAGATCCAGGACCGGCTGAAGGAAAGGCTCGGCTTACACGATTTCGAGACATGGATCAAACCCCTGACACTTAACCCCGGCGCGGGCGGCGAGATCACCATCGAGGTTCCCAGCACTCTGTTCCGCGATTGGCTGAACGAGAACTTCCTCGACGCCATCAAGGAAGAGCTCCACCACTACTACGGCGAGGCCGTTCCGGTCGGTGTTTCGGTCAATCCTTCGCGCATGGCCCAGCAGCCGCCGGCTCCGCCCAGGCCCATCGCCAAGCCGGCGGATTCGTCATCCCTGATCGAGCGCTACACCTTCGAGAACTTCGTCGTCGGCACCAGCAACCAGTTCGCCCATGCCGCGTGCCTGGCGGTGGCCAGCAGGCCCGCGGAACACTACAACCCGCTGTTCATCTACGGCGGCGTGGGCCTCGGCAAGACCCATCTGGCGAACGCCTTGGGAAACCGGCTGCTGCAGCAGGCTCCCGGTCGAAAGGTGGTCTACACGACCTCGGAATCGTTCATGAACAGCCTGATCTCTTCCCTCAGGCGCGACCGCATGAACGAGTTCAAGCACCACTTCCGCAGCATCGACGTGCTCATCCTCGACGACATCCAGTTCATCGCGGGCAAGGAACGTACCCAGGAAGAGTTTTTCCACACCTTCAACTCGCTCTACGAGAACCACAAGCAGATCATCCTCACGTCGGATCGTTTTCCCAAGGAGATCCCGGACCTGGAAGACCGGCTGCGGAACCGGTTCGAGTGGGGCCTGACCGCCGACATCCAGCCGCCCGACGTCGAGACGCGCACCGCGATCCTGATCAAGAAGGCCGAGGAGGAAGAGATCGACCTGCCGCGCAAGGTCGCGGACTTCCTCGCCACGCACATCCGGTCCAACGTCCGGGAGCTGGAAGGCTCCCTCACCCGCCTCGGCGCCTTCTCTTCGCTCACCAACGTCGCCATCACCATCGATCTCGCCAAGGAGGCCCTGAAGCACACCCTGAAGGAGAACGAGCAACAGGTCACCGTGCGCAACATCCAGAAAGCCATCTGCGAGCACTTCGACGTCAAGATCAGCGACCTCAAATCGAAGCGGCGCACCAAGAACATCGCCGTCGCGCGCCAGGTGGCCATGTACCTCTGCCGCAAGTACACCGCCACCTCCTTTCCCGCCATCGGCGCCGAGTTCGGCGGGCGCGACCACTCCACGGTCATCCATGCCTCCAAGACCATCGAAAGGAAGGCCACCACCGATCCCGAGATCAAGGCCACGGTGGAACGCCTGGAGCGCCAGCTCAAGAGGTGAGTGGACACGCTGTGGAAAACCTGACACAGCCTGTTGATACTTCGTCGCGTTCGACGATCTCGCGGCCGGCCCCCACGGACAACGGGCATGGCCGCGTTTTTTTTTCCACGGCAAAAGTGCTTTAATGGCGGTAGCTTTCAACACATATCCCTATATCCACAGGCCCTACTACTACTTCTGTAATTTTCAAGAAGATAGAAGATACAGAAGGGCCGGCGATACTGGAGGATAAATGCAGATCCGAGCCAAACGCGAAGAGTTTCTGGACGCGTTGTACTGGAGCCAGAGCACGGTGGAACGGCGCAACACCATGCCGATACTGGCCAACGTGTTGGTGGAAACCCATGGCAATCGGATACGCCTCACCGGCACCGACCTCGAGGTGGGCGTACGCGCAAGCCTCAACGGCGAGATCCTCACTTCGGGCAGCGTCACGGTGGACGCCAGGAAGCTCTACGAGATCGTGCGCGAGCTTTCCGAGGAGTTCATCGACCTCAAGCGGCTCGACAACGAACGGGTGGAGATCCAGAGCGGCAAGTCGGTCTTCAAGATGGTGGGTCTGGACGCGCGCGAGTTCCCCGCGTTCGTGTCGAGCGAAGAAGCGGAGCGCAAGGAATGCCCGGCGCCGGCGCTGAAGGAGATGATCGACAAGACGATCTTCTCCATATCCACGGACGAGACCCGCTCGAACCTGAACGGCGCTCTGCTGCACGAGATGGAGAACAACCGGGTGCGCATGGTGACCACCGACGGCCACCGGTTGTCGCTGGTGCAGCGGGAGATCGGACCTCTCGGGCTGGCGAAGGGTGTGATCATCCCGCGCAAGGGGCTGGCCGAGTTGCGGCGGCTCCTCGAGGACTCGGCCGAGGAAACCGTGTCCCTGGGGTTCACCGACAACATGGTGTTCGTGTGGAAGGGCGACGTCGAGATGTCCATCCGGCTCATCGACGGCGAGTTTCCCGATTACGACAAGGTCATACCGGCGGACAACAAGAACCAGGCGGACGTGGTTCAATCCATCCTGTTCCGCGCCTTGCGGCGGGTGTCGCTGCTCTCCAGCGACCGTTTCCGCGGCGTACGGGTGGAGTTCAGCGGCGGCACCATCGGAATATCGGCCAACAACCCGGATCTCGGCGAGGCGGCCGAGGAAGTGGACGCGCAGTACGAGGGCAACCGCATCGTCATCGGCTACAACGCCCAGTACCTGCTGGAAATCCTCAACGTCATGGAGCAGGACGACCACGTCGAGATGGGCCTGAAGGACGACGAAAGCCCCACGGTGATGCGCCGCGGCGATGACGACAGCCTGCTGTACGTGGTCATGCCGATGCGGATATAGCATCCCGCGCGCCGGACTGTCACTGATACGAAAATGAAAAATTGTTTAATAACTGCTGGTAGTTACGGAAACCCGCTGCACCCCAAAGAGTCATTCCCGCGGAAGCGGGAATCCATGCGGGGTGGGGCTGGGCAATGAGGCCGCCACACCCCCCCACCCCTGGATTCCCGCTTCCGCGGGAATGACGTTCCGGGGGCGGTGCTGTTTCCAGCTTGACTGGAGATTTGCCACAACCTGGGATGACCGAATTTCCCGCTTCCGCGGGAATGACGTTCCGGGGGCGGTGCTGTTTTCAGCTTGACTGGAGATCTGCCACAACCTGGGATGACCGAATAACCACCCCGGGAGAAACATAGTAGAGATGGTAGAGCAATCACACCTGGAACGTAGGCTCGACACCGTCGCCTGCTTCGTCATCACCGTGAGCGACACGCGCGACGCGTCGACGGACCGCAGCGGCGCCGCCATCAAGGGGATGCTGGAGGAGGCCGGGCACGCGGTCGCGGGCTACGAGATCGTCAAGGACGAGCCCGAGGACATCCGCGCGCTCCTGCATCGGGCGTTGGCGGCCGACGGCGTGGACGTCGTGCTGGTGAACGGCGGCACCGGCATCGCGCCGCGCGACGGCACCTACGAGGTGGTGAGCGGCCTCATCGAAAAGCGCATCGACGGCTTCGGCGAGCTGTTCCGGTCCGTGAGCTACCAGGAGATCGGCGCCGCCGCCATGCTGAGCCGCGCGGTGGCGGGCGCGGTGGGCTCCCGGATCGTGGTCTCCATGCCCGGCTCGCGCGGAGCCGTGGAAACGGCCATGAAGAACCTGCTGCTGCCGCAGTTGGGCCACATGGTGGCGCAGGCCCGCGGCCTATGAAGGTGCGCGTCAAGCTTTTCGCCATGCTGCGGGAGCGGGCGGGCGCCGGCGACGCGGTCCACGAGGTGCCCGACGGCTTTACCGTGAACGAGCTGTGGACCCGGCTCCAGAGCGAATACCCCAGGCTCTCCGGCATCGATCTCAAGCTTCTCTACGCGGTGAACAGCGAATACGTGGAACGCGGCCACCGGCTGGCGGACGGTGACGAGGTCGCCTTCATCCCGCCGGTGAGCGGAGGTTGACGTGTACCGCCTGACCGACAAACCCATCGACCTGAACGAACTGCTGGCCTGCGTGCGCGACCCGGGCGCGGGCGCGGTCTCGACCTTCATCGGCACCACCCGCGACAACAACGAGGGGCGCTCCATCATCTCGCTGGACTACGAGGCCTACCCCGGCATGGCCGAGCAGGAGCTGGCCCGCCTCGGCGAAGAAGCCGCGGAGAAGTGGGAGATCACCCGCATCGCCATCGTCCACCGGCTGGGCAACGTCCCCATCGGCGAGGCCAGCGTCATGATCGCCGTCTCCGCGCCGCATCGCGACGACGCCTTCAAGGCATGCCGTTACGCCATCGATGAACTCAAGAAGCGCGTGCCCATCTGGAAGAAGGAAATCTACGAAGGCGGCGAGATCTGGATCGGCAGCCAGAGCGGCGAACGCTTCGCCACCCCGTAGCGAAAATGGGGCGCCGCCCCCCCAATGAGTCATTGGGGGCGGCGCCCCATTTTCATTCCCCTTGGCGGTTACCCCTCCTCGATACGCAAAACCGCCGCCGGCGGCAGTTTCCCCAGCAAGTCCGCCACCGCCCGGTCGAGGTAGTCGCCGCTCTTGGACTCCACCGTCACCTTCACCTTGTAGTCCGGGTTGTCCAGCACCGGGTAGGAGCCCAGCAGGATGTCGGGAAACCGTTCCAGCAGCTCGTTGAGCGTGCCCGCGATGACCCCCTCGCCGTCCTTGATGTAGATGTTGCGCAGGTGGAACGGTTCCTCGCGGAAACGTTCCTTGATGGCGTGGAAGCGGTCCTGGAGGATGCGCGGCACGCCGGCGAAGACGTAGACGTTCCTCATGCGGATCACCGGCGCGAACATGGCGCCGGCGGCGAGCAGCTCCGCCCCCTCCGGCACCATCGCCATGCGCAGCCGCGCCGGGTTCAGGTCCGCGCCGTAGCGCGAGCGCAGGCGCCCTTCCAGGCTCGGCTCGACGACGGCGCGGACCCCGAACCCGTGGGCGATCCCCTCGATGGTCACGTCGTCGTGGGTGGGGCCGACCCCGCCGGTGGTGAAGACCAGGTCCCACCGGTCGGCGAAGCGCGCCGCCGTGCGCCCGATGAGCTCCAGGTCGTCCGGGATCACCGTCACGCGCCGCACCTCGACCCCGAGCTGCCGCAGCTCACGGCACAGGAACGTGGAGTTGATGTCCTGGGTCTTGCCCGAAAGGACTTCGTTGCCGATGATGATGATGCCCGCGGTCTTGGACATGATGAGGACTCATAGTATGCCAAGGGGCGGCAAAGCGAAAGCGCTGACCGGCTGTCGGAAGGATGGTTGACGGCCAACCTGTCCAGGCGGAGTTTCTCGACAGCCTGCCGAAGGAAACCAGGGAGGTGTCCGTGCAATGAACCAGACCGAGAAATACCTGATCGACGTGGCCTATCCGTACTGGGAGACCGAGGCCGAGATCGCCAGGCGGTTCTTCCGCGACAACCCGACGCGGGAGCAGCACGTCTACTGGCTCAAGGCCCAGCTATGGAAGGAGCTCCACCCCGTGGACGGCTACTTCACCGGCCTGCACCGGGAGCTGGCCAACCTGGTGGACATGTTCCCCGAGGTGGACCGCACCGTCGACCGGCACCACTACCACGGGCTCATGGAGCAGTTGGTCCAGGAGTTCAACCACTACGTGCTCATGGCCGACATCCTGGAATACCTCCTCGGCCGCCAGATCGCCGCCGAGGACACCATCCAGTTGCCCGAGGAGAAGGCCCTGGGGGACCTGCGCCGAAGCTACGTGGCCGGCTCGGCGGTGGAGAAGGCCGCGGTCCTGGTCACCGAGGGGGGCGGCGCGCGCCTTTTCCGGGAGGGGCGGAAGCTCAAGGGCAGCGTGCTCGGCCGCAAGATCGCCGCGGCCATGGAGGTGGTCTACCAGGACGAGAAGAACCACTACCGCGAGGCCGCGCGCGAGGCGGCCGGCGCCGTCGGCAACAAGCAACACCTCAAGACCATGAAGCGGGCCATCGAGCGCGTCAGCCTGCAGCGCGTGCGCATGCGCAACGAGATGTTCCAGTACCCGCTGTCGGAGGAGGCGGTCGAACGCTGCGTCGCGAAACACTGCCGTCCGGTGTGACGGCGGGTGTGCGCCAGCGTCACGGCCTGCCCAGCGGATGGGACTTGGGGCCGGCGCAGACCCCGCGCTTGGACGAGCGGATGAATTCCAGCAGGAAGGCGATGTCCCCGAACGGATCGGAGACATGCTCTTCCAGCTCCTTCAGCGCCGCGCTCAGGTTGCGCCGCTTGCGGAAGAGGATCTGGAAGGCGTTCTTCAAAACCCGGATGCGGGGTTCCTCGAAACCGGCCCGGCGCAGACCCACGACGTTCAGGCCGCGCACGGTATGCTGCCAGTCGATGATGGCGAACGGCGGCACGTCGCGGCTCGTGGCGCTCAAGCCGCGCATGATCGCCATGGGGCCGACGCGCACGAACTGGTGCACGGCGCAGCTCGCCGAGAGCACCGCGCGGTCGCCGATCTCCACGTAGCCGCCCACCACCGAGTTGTTGGTCATGATGACGCGGTTGCCCAACCGGCAGTTGTGGGCCACGTGGCTGTTGGCCATGAGGAAATTGTCGTCGCCGATCACCGTGCTGCTGTCGGGCGCCGTGCCCCGGTGGACCTGCACGCCCTCGCGAAACACGTTGCGATCGCCGATGCAGAGGTAGGACCTCGCGCCCCGGTACGAGAGGTCCTGCGGCGCGTCTCCCAGGACCGCGCCGCTGTGCACCTGGTTGCCTTCCCCCATTTCCGTCCACCCCAGCACGACGGCGTGCGGAAAGAGGCGGGTACCGGCGCCGATCTTCGCCGGACCGTCGATGACGGCATAGGGACCAAGCTCGGCGTCGGGGTGAACTTCGGCGCGCGGATCCACCACCGCGGTAGGATGTATCGGCATGGTTGTTCTCCGGCTGCTACGGCCGAAGCGCTGCCGAGGATTCGACAGGCAACGTCGTTCGGACGGCGCCGGATTCGCGCACGGGGCCGGGTAAGGGATCCTGGTTCATCGAGGTTCTGATTCTTCGACGGGCTGCGACTCGTCCTCCAGTTCGTCCCCGGCAAGGCGATAGGTCCCGCCCGCCCAGGCGCCGAGGTCGACGAACCGGCAGCGCTCCGAGCAGAAGGGCCGGTAAGGATTGCCGGTCCAGGGCGTTTCGGTACGACAAATGGGGCACTTGACAGTGGTCGGCATGTTGATGCGGCCGCCTTCGAGGGCCGGCCCCGATCCGTGTCGGGATCCGTGTCCGGGACCGCTCCCGCGAGCGTGCGGCTTCTTCTTTCTTGACTAGCAGTTTCTTCTTGCTTTTTCAAAAGATGCGCCATTCCATGCAGGAACTTGAGAGCGCCGCCGGAGAGAGGCATACTGTGGCCTTGCGATTCGACCGCCACGGATCCCGAGCCGGCCCCGGGCGCGGCAGTCCTAAACCGACGGAGCGAGAAGGGAATGACTGACCTGTTGCCGGTTCTCGTGATGGCCGGCGGCAACGACCGGGTTGAAACGATACCGGAGGGCGTGGCGCCCGAGGACGTGCTGAAGGGGTTCAAGGGCGCCGTACGCTTGCCGTCGGGGCGCTGTATCGCGGGCGAGCTGATCCAGCGGATGCGCGACAGCGGCCGTTTCGAGGACCCGGTCCTCGTGGGACCGCGGGAAGTCTACAGCGGCTTGGTGGACTGCGAGGTCAGCGACACCACGGGCGAGCTGCTGGCCAACATCCAGCGATTCGCCACCCTCCTGAACGAGCGCTACCCGGACCGCCCGGTCGCGGTTTCCGCCTGCGACATCCTGCCCACGGCGGATGAGTTCCGCGCCTTGCTGGACGAGGGCTACGGGCCCAGTGCCGGCAGCGGCCTGTGGTGGCAGATGATCGCGGCCGAGCCCGAGGAAATGGGTGTCAGCAGTTGGAAGCCCAGCTACCCCATGCGTCCGGCGCCCCGCGAGCCGCTGCTCAACCTCTATCCCGGTCACCTGCTGGTGATCCGGCCCAACGCCATCCGCCTCGACTGGTTCAACATGTTCCTGATGATGGCGTACCGCTACCGCAACCGCAGCGTCTACGAACGCGTGATCCGCATCACCCTGAGGGCCCTGGGCCTGTGGCTGGAGGAAGATGGGCGCCTGCTGCGTAACTTCCGCTGCCCCGGACGCACCCTGGCGGCGCCCTACGGCATCCTGAAGACCTACCTCCGCTACACCGCGCGGCGCCTCACGGTGCCGGAGCTCGCCGCCGAGCTGTCGCGCCAGATCATCGTCCGGGACGCCGCCGGCGACATGCCCCACCCCGTGGCCATGACCGTGACCCGGATTCGCTCCTTCGCCAAGGACATCGACACCCGCCGGGAGCTGGAGGAAATCGTGGGGTGACGGCTGTCACGCCGGACGGTCATTCCCGCGGAACAAGCTGTGTCAAGACACCATCTTGAAGGACGTTACAGCGCGTGGGCAAGCCTTCCTGGAGGGCCTGTTCAAAGGAAGCCCGAACCAGGACGCTACAGACACTACAGCACGCGGGCGAGCCAGTGACGGAAGAACTCCGGTCCCTGGCGTTCCAGGGCGGGGGCGCACCGGCGGGTGGCCTCACGGAGCCGGGCCACCGAGACGTCCGGGGTGGTCTCGATCTCCAGGGTGTGGCCGATGAACCAGCGCTCGAGGCCCGCGGCGGTCACCTCGGGATGGAACTGGAGCGCCAGGGCGCGCTCGCCCCAGCGGAAGGCCTGGTTCTCGCACGCCTCGGTGGAGGCCAGGTGGAGCGCGCCGCGCGGGAGGTCGAAGGTGTCGCCGTGCCAGTGCAGCACCGAGGCGAGGCCAGGCGCCAGCAGGGCCAGGGGAGAGGACGCGCCGGCCTCGCTCAGCGAGAGCGGCCCCCAGCCGATCTCCTTGCGCCCCGCGCCGTACACCCGCGCCCCCAGCGCCCGTGCCATGAGCTGGGCGCCCAGGCAGATGCCCAGGGTGGGACGGTCCGCCGCCAGACGGCGCTCGATGAGCCGCGCCTCGTCGGCCAGAAAGGGATACCGGCCGTCGTCCCCGGCGCCGATGGGACCGCCCAGGACCACCAGCAGATCGGCGTCCGCGGCCGCGCCAAGCCCATCCACGCCGGCCTCGAGGTACTGGACGCGCCAGCCGCCCTCGGCCAGCGGGCCGGCGAACGACCCCAGGTCCTCGAAGGCAACGTGCCGGATGACCACGGCGCGCCGGCGCAGGGTTTCAGGGGAGGGGCTCATGGGAGGTATACTACTCGGCAACGTTTCCCCTAACGCGCAAACCGTCTAAACTCAAACGGAGGACGGTTGCCTCTTCGGCCTGCGGAGAGCCGTTGCTCCGGCCCACGGGAGGTGGTTGCCGTTTCGGCCTGCGGAGGGTGGTTGCCGGATCGCCACGACCCGTCATTCCGGCCCCTCTTCCGTCAACCCCCCTGCGTCATTCCTGCCGCCGCCCCTCTTCCCGTCATTCCCGCGAAAGCGGGAATCCAGGGGTGGGGAGGGGTGAAAGGGCGTCTCCCCCCGCCACCCCTGGATTCCCGCTTTCGCGGGAATGACGGGAAGAGACGGCGGCGGGAATGACGGGAAGAGACGGCGGCGGGAATGACGGGAAGAGACGGCGGCGGGAATGACGGAAAGACGGCCGGGGGCGGGCGGCAAAGACCGCAAAGGAGACGAACGCATGGATGACGACACCACGCCCGCGCCGTTGGTGCTGCGCGGGCATCCGGTTCTGCCGGCGCCGGCGGGGCCGGTGGTGCTGCTGATACTCGACGGGGTGGGTCTGGGCGCGGGCGACGAGTTCGACGCTCTGGCCCTGGCGCGCACGCCGACCCTGGACTCGTTGCGGGGCGACGGCCTGGCGACCACCCTCCGGGCCCACGGCACGGCCGTGGGGCTGCCCTCGGACGCGGACATCGGCAACTCCGAGGTGGGGCACAACATCATGGGCGCGGGCCGGGTCTTCGACCAGGGCGCCAAGTGCGTGGACCGCGCCATCGAGACCGGGGAGCTGTACGACGGCTACTGGAAGACCCTGGTGGGACGCGTCCGCGACGCCGCCGGCGCGCTCCACTTCATGGGCCTCCTGTCCGACGGCAACGTGCATTCCCACGAGGCGCACCTGCACGCGCTCATCCGCCGCGCCGACCAAGAGGGGCTCGCGCGGGTGTACGTGCATGCCCTACTGGACGGCCGCGACGTCCCGGACCGCACTTCGCTCGTCTACCTGGAACGGCTCGAAGCGGTGCTCGCCGCCATCCGCGAAAAGGGCGGGCGCGACTACCGCATCGCCTCCGGCGGCGGCCGCATGGTGGTGACCATGGACCGCTACGAGGCGGACTGGAGCATCGTCGAGCGCGGCTGGCGCGCCCACGTGCGCGGCGAGGCCGAGGGATTTCCCAGCGCCGCGGCCGCGGTGGAGCACTTCCGCGCCGCCCGGCCCGGCATCAGCGACCAGGTGTTGCCCGAGTTCACCGTGCGCAACGCCGACGGCAGCCCCGTTGCCCCCATCGAGGACGGCGACGGCGTCATCTTCTTCAACTTCCGCGGCGACCGCGCCATGGAGATGTCCCGGGCCTTCACCGAGGGCGCCGGGTTCGACCGCTTCGATCGCGGGCGGCTGCCGGACGTGGCCTTCGCCGGCATGATGCTCTACGACGGCGACCTGGGCATCCCCGAGCACTACCTCGTGTCGCCGCCGCGCATCCGCAACACACTGGGCGAATACCTGGCCGCCGCCGGTGTGGCCCAGTTCGCCTGCGCCGAGACCCAGAAGTTCGGCCACGTCACTTACTTCTGGAACGGCAACCGCTCCGGCAAGTTCGACGAATCGCTGGAGGAATACGTGGAGATCGCCTCCGACCAGGTGCCCTTCGAGCAGCGTCCGTGGATGCGCTCCGCCGAGACCGCCGACGCCGTGGGCCGCGCCGTGGGCGCGGGCCGCCACCGCTTCATCCGCGCCAACTTGGCCGGCGGCGACATGGTGGGTCACACGGGCGACCTCCATGCCACCATCCTCGCCCTGGAGGCCATCGACCTCGCCATCGGCCGCGTCCTTCCGGCCGTGGCCGCCGCCCGGGGCTGCCTGGTGGTCACCGCCGACCACGGCAACTCCGAGGACATGGTGGAGCGCGACAAGACCGGCGCGCCCCTGCGCCAGGACGGCAAGCCCGTCTTCCGCACCGCCCACTCCGTCAACCCCGTGCCCTTCCTCATCCGCGACTTCTCCGGCCGCGGCTACAGCCTCGCGCCGCCGCCCGACGCCGGCCTCGCCAACCTCGCCGCGACCCTGCTGGAGTTGCTGGGCTACCAGCCTCCCGCCGAGTTCGCCCCGAGCCTGCTGCGGGTGAAGACCGGCCGATAGACCCGGCACCGCCGGGGGATGACGAGGGGCGATCGCCCCGTCATTGATATGAAAACAAACACTTGTTCAATGATGTCGCTTAGTTACGGAATCCCGCTGCACCCCAATGAGTCATTCCCGCGGAAGCGG
>CAZFIU010000061.1:0-22544 GCA_964519455.1 uncultured Syntrophobacterales bacterium | reverse complement strand
TGAAGTAGTGGGTGAAGTCCCGATCGCGCCGGCCCCATCCCTCGAACGCGACACCATACTTGCGAGTCCCGTTCAGGCGTTGCTGGACCGTTTCATGGGACAGACGGGTCAGTTGCCGCAGTTCCTGCACCAGGCTCGGCCAACTGCCTTCGCCCACCCCGATGACCGGGATGCGTGAATCGTAGATGTGGTGCAGCTCGTGGTCGCCGTCGGGGTGAAGACGCGTGACGCTGGCGGCCGCCAGACACCCCGCGGTGCCTCGTCCGACAACCGCGATCTTCCGCAGGGATTTACCGCCGGGCTGCATCAGCGCACGCGTCGAAGCGCCGTCCGTGTGAATTCGCCGTCATCGAGATCGGTGCGGAACCGGAAATCGCTCCACTCCAGCACCGTGCTCGCGCCGGTCAGGTGATTCACCATCGTCTGTCGCCCCGCCCTCCAGTACCGGTCCAGGTACCGCCGATAGTTCGCGAGGGTGAGCGTCTTGAGGTGCGAGCCCCTCCGGTCGTAGAGTTCCACCTTCCAGGTCCGAAGCTCGACCGTATCCTGCCAAACGAGCTTGCGGCTGTATCCGGACTTCCCGTCCAGGGGGACTTGCTCGATCACCGTACAGGTGAGGTCGCCGCAGGGCTCGTCGCGAAGATACTTGTAGGTGTATTCCTCCACCTCGTGGGAGCTCATGTCCTCGTAGGAGAACTCGCTGCCCATGAACGAACCGGAACGCCTCGCGGCGTTGATGCGTTTCACCCTTTTCAGGGCCGGCAGATACAGCCACTGGTCGTCCCGGGTGTTGACGTGAGCGTGGGTCAGGAGGGCGGTCCCCCGCACGTCCGGCGGCTCGTCGAACACGAACAGGCTCTTGTCCCCGTCCCCCCGCACCTCCAGCACCTTGAAGCGCATCCGACGGACGCTCTCACGGCCGTGCCGGTCGCGCAGCACCATCGCCAGTCCGGCGGTGAAATCCCCGAACCCGTCGTCGCGGGCGCTCGCTTCACGCGCAATTCCGAGACCCTTGTCCTCCCGTGTTTCTCCCTGGGCAAGGGCGTGCGCGTGCGGCAGGCAAAAGAACACCAGCGCCAGAACGGCGGCACGGAACGACGCGCCCCGGTTGCGTCGGAACGCGGGATGGAAGGCCTTCCGGCCCCTCGAGGACTTGACGTCACCGGGTCGAGACTGCATATAAGATCGTATACATTCTCCCGAATCTTCACTCAACCCGCATGAGATTCTCCGTATCCTTGCTCGATGTCCATGAGGAGTCCGGGGACGGTTGTGTTCAACAATCCATTCGACTCATTCCATAATACGGTCGCCGAAGGAAAAGAAGAACGAGAGCAACTCGACCGGCTGCTGACCATTTCCACGCCGCGGGAGCGTCTGCTGGTCGCCGTCATCGCCGGCATGTTGTGCGTCCTCGCGGCATGGCTCATCCTCGGCAACGTAGCCCTTACCGTGGCGTTGGACGGGGCACTGGCGGAACCCGGCGAGAGCCAGCCCGAGAGCACACGGTCGGTGCAAGCGTTCGTGTGGGTCGAAGGCGACGTGGCATCGCGCATCAAGGCCGGGATGCCGGCGGCGGTGGAACTGGGCGGGGCCGGTGGCAACGCCGCCACGCTTGACGGAAAGGTCACCGCCATTTCCCCCTTGCCCTTGTCCGAGGGCCTGGCGGCGTTCGCGTCCGCCGCGCCGGTGTCCGTGTACCGCCTCGACATCACGCTCGACGAGGGCCGTGACTCGGCTTCCCTGACGGGCCGCGAATGCCGCGTCACCATCGAGCTCGGCAGACAGTCTCCCCTCGCGCTCTTCGGAATGAGGCGGTCATAAGATGCCGCCGAGCGCCTCCAGAGGGGCAAGCGACCAGACCGCTCGGGAGCCAACGAAACAACGGGTCACCACGCCGGTCCTGCTGCAGATGCACGCGACCGAATGCGGCGCCGCGTGCCTCGGCAGCATTCTCGCCTACTTCGGCCGCTGGGTGCCGCTTACCGAATTGCGCGAGAGATGCGAGGTGAGCCGGGACGGCAGCAGCGCGGCGAGCATCTCGCGCGCCTCCCGGCACTACGGCCTCGAATGCAGGGGGCTGAGCCTCCGCGCCGAATCACTGAAGAAGCTGCCGTTGCCCCTGATCCTGTTCTGGCAATACAGCCACTTCGTCGTCCTCGAAGGGTTCGACAGCCGCAATTTCCATCTCAACGACCCGGCCACCGGGCGGCGCACGCTTTCCGCGGAAGAGTTCGCCAAGAGCTACAGCGGCATTGCGCTGCGGTTCGATCGCGGCGCCGACTTCAAGCCCGGCGGCGAGCGGCCCGGCCTGTTCAGCCGATTGCGCACCTTGCTCGCGGGATCATGGGGTGTGCTTGGCGGCGTCACCGCCTGCGGACTCATGCTCACGTTGCTGGCGCTTCTCGTGCCCGCGGCTCTCGGTGTCTTCGTCGACGACGTCCTGGAAAAGCATGGGCCCTGGAGCGGTCTGGCCGCGGCCTTGCTCGGCGGCGGCATCCTCGTCTACCTCCTGTCATTGCTCAAGCACCGTTTCCTCAAGCGGCTCGCGGTACGGATATCGGTGGTGGGCTCCGACCGCGGCATGTCGCGGCTGCTGCGGTTGCCGGTGGAGTTCTTCGAGCACAGGCTGGTGGGCGATTTGACCGATCGAGTCTCGTCCATCGACAGGATCGCCAGGAACCTGACCGAGCAGTTCCTCGTGCTCATCATCGACATGGCCATGAGCGCGGTGTTGCTCATCGCCATGTTCGGCCTGGACGTTCCGCTCACGCTGGCCGTTCTGTCGCTGGCCCTTCTTCACGGCGTGCTGGCCCACTCTCTCAACGCGCTCCGGAACGTTCGCAGCCAGGCGATGCGGCGGGAACAGGGCTTGCTGCTCAGCGTCGGCATGCAGATGCTGAATCACGCGGACAACCTGCGCATGACCGGGTCGGACGACCGGTTCTTCTCGCGCTGGACCGGTCAACAGGCGCGCGAACTGCGGGCGCGCCAGCTCCATGCCGAACTGGGCTCCGTCAATGCCGCGCTTCCGGGCCTGATCGCCACGCTTCGCGCCGCGGCGGTCCTGGGCATCGGCGGAAGTTTCCTCATCAGCGGAGAAATGACCCTGGGGACGCTGGTCGGCTTCTATATCCTGGCGGAGATGTTCCTGGCGCCGGTGGGGCGCTTCCTGGAGTTCGCCGACAAGCGCCACGCGCTCGCCACCGACATGCAACGCCTGGACGACGTGTCCAAGGCGGCGGAAGATCCCGTCTTCAGCCGCCGCAGTCCCGGATCGAAATCGATCCCCACCTTCAACGGCCGGCTTCAGCTCGCGGGCCGGTTGGAGCTGCGCGACGTCACCTTCGGCTACAACAAGAGCCGGCCGCCCTTGATCAAGGACTTCAACCTGGTGATCCAGCCGGGACAGCGGGTTGCCGTGGTCGGTCCCAGCGGCTCCGGAAAGTCGACCCTGGCGCGCCTGGTCTCGGGCATCTGTCAACCCTGGTCGGGCGAGATCCTGTTCGACGGGCATCCGCGGGATGCGATTCCCGAGGAAGTGCTGCGGCGATCCATATCCATGGTGGACCAGGAGGCCGTGCTCTTCTCCGCCTCCCTGCGCGACAACATCACCTTGTGGAACCCGGCGGTCCCGGATGAAGTCATCGTCGCCGCCACGCGGGACGCCTCCATCCACGAGGAGATCCTGCTCAGGCCCCACGGCTACGCGACCCTCGTCGACGAAGGCGGGGTGAACTTCAGCGGCGGCCAGCGCCAACGGCTGGAGATCGCCCGCGCGCTGGTGGGCAATCCGACGGTGCTCGTTCTGGACGAGGCGACCAGCGCCCTCGACGCCGCGACGGAGGAATTCGTCGATGACGCCCTGCGGCGGCGCGGCGTCACCTGCCTGATCGTGGCGCACCGGCTGAGCACCGTGAGGGACAGCGACGAAATCATCGTGCTCGACAAGGGCGCCGAAGTGCAGCGCGGCACGCATGATGCGTTGATCGCGGACCAGGACGGCACGTACTACAAGCTGACCAGGTCGGGCTGAACACGAGCCAATGCCGGAATACGCATCCATAGCCCACCTCGCCGCTCGCTCCGGCACCGCCGTGTCCTGCGCCGGCAACCTGCCGGTGAAGATCGACGACCCGGACAGCGTCTGGTTCATCGATCGGGGCGCCGTCGACCTGTTCCTGGTGGAGTTCAAGGACGGGATCGAGCAGGCGGCGCCGCAGCATTGGCTTCGCTGCGAGGCGGGCAGGCTGCTGCCCGGTGTCGCGCCGGACGAACAAGACGGCACCCGCAAGGACACGACGCTCGGGCTGACGGTCAAGGGATTGCCGGACACCCTTCTGAAACGCCTGCCGGCATCGGTGCTGTCCGAGGTCGATCCGGCGGAACTTGCGGAACAGACCGACGCCTGGCTGACCGCCGTGACCGACACCCTGTCGCGCCTGGTGAGCCGCCTCCCGCGTGCCACCGCGCTGGCCGAACCCGGCCTGACGAAGACCCAGGGCCCGTGCACGCTGTCGGTGCGGCGCGGTGTCGTATGGGTGTCCCAGCCGCCGCGGGGCGCGAGCCTGTTCATGGACATGGTCGAACCAGCGGAGCTGGCCGAAGCGAGCGGCCCGCACCAAGGCGTGATGCCGCTGACGCGGACGAGCTGGCTCACCCTGTTCGACGAGGCGACACTTTCCGGCAGCTCGACCGAATCCCTGGCGCGGCAAGGCACGCTGCTCCCGGCGCTGGCCTCGTTTCACGCGGTCGCCTTTGCCCTGGAGCGCTTGAACCGCCGGCTGGCCGTGGTGGACGACGCCAACCTCGAACGCGAGCGCACCACGAGCCGCCGCACGGCGGAGAGCGCCGCCCGCCGGCGCCTGTTCAACATCTACGACCTGCCGGCGGACCGGGAAGCCCGCGTCGAGGACACGGCCCTGGTGGATGCCCTGCAGGCCATCGGGCGCCATCAGGGGATCGACTTCAAGGTTCCGGCGCGCTCGGGGCCTTCGTATTCTCCGGTGGGTCTCGTGGACATCCTCGATGCGTCGGGCGTGCGCGCCCGGCGCGTGCGCTTCAAGGACGAGGGCGACTGGTGGCGCGGCGACAGCAACGCGTTGCTGGCATTCCGCGCCGAGGACGGCCGGCCCGTGGCGCTGCTGCCGGGGACGTTCGGGCGCTACCGGGAAGTGGACCCCGTCACCAAGACCCGTGTCCGGCTGACGGCGGAGCGCGCCGCCGCGCTCCGGAACGAAGCCTGGATGTTCTACCGGCCATTGCCGGCGGGGGACGTGAAACCGGCGGACCTCTTGAGGATCGCCCTGCATGGATCGGCCGCGGACCTGGCGCGGCTGGTGCTCGCCGGGCTCCCGGGAGGCCTGATCAAGCTGCTGCCGGCGCTCGCCCTCGGTTTCGTCGCGAACCACGTGGCGGCGGGCGGAAGCGCCGGCGCGCTCCATGCCGTGGCCCTCACGCTTGCCGGATTCGGCCTGCTCGGCGCACTGCTGCACCTGCTTCAAAGCTCGACCATGATGCGGCTCGAGGGGCGCGCGGCCTCGCGCGTCGAATCCGCCTTCTGGGACCGGCTCATGCGCCTGCCCCCGAGCATCCTCAACCGCCATCCGGCGGGCGATCTGGCCATGTCGGGAATGACCTTCCAGAATCTTCGCGACGGCTTGCAGGGAGTCCTGGCCGACAGCCTGTTGTCGATCCTTTTCCTGCTCCCGGTCTTCGGCGTGATCTTCTTCCACGATGCCGCCCTCGGGGTCATCGCCCTCGCCTTCAGCCTGGTTTCACTGCTGGTCACCGCGATCCTCGGGTGGCGCCAGATTTCCCCTTACGGGCGCATGATCAGCGCCATCCGCCGGGTCGCCGGCCGGCTCTTCCAGATCATGGGCGGCATCGCCAAGCTGCGCGTGGAAAACGCCGAAGGGTCCGCCTTCGCCATATGGGCGCGGGATTACCGCGAGCAGAAACGCGCGGAGCTCGAGCTCGGCGCGATCGAGGGACACTCGCGGGCGTTCGGCGCCGCGCTTCCCTTCCTTGCCGGCGGTGTGCTGCTCTTCGCCGTGGTCACGGTGGACGACCGGAACGCCCCGGTGGGCGATTTCCTCGTGGTCTACACCGTCTTCATCGCCTTCCAGTCCGCCGTCGCCCGGCTCGGCGAGTCTTTCGGCACGCTCGCCGCCATGCTGCCCGCGTTCGACCAGATGCGGCCGCTGCTCGTCGCGGTGCCTGAATCCGATGTCGGAGGCGAGCCGGTCGAACGCCTGGACGGCGACGTCCTGTTCGACCGCGTCTCCTTCCGCTACGATCCCGACGGCCCGTTGATTCTCGACGACGTCACGATTCACGCCCGACCCGGGGAATTCGTCGCCATCGCCGGCGAGTCCGGCGCCGGCAAGAGCACCCTGTTCCGGCTCGCGCTGGGCATCGACCGGCCCACCGCCGGCGCGGTGTACTACGACGGACGCGACCTGAGGCACCTGAACCTGAAGCAGGTGCGCCGGAAGATCGGCGCGGTTCCCCAGTCCGTGCGGCTCCATCCCCAGGACCTGTGGGACAACATCGTGGCACACCACGAGGGAGTCGGCGCCGACGAAGTCTGGAAGGCGGCCCGAGCCGCGGGCATCGAACGCCAGATCAAGGCGATGCCCATGGGCATGATGACCATGGTGGGGGCCGTCGGAGGTGTCGTGTCCGGCGGCGAGAGTCAGCGCGTCACCATCGCCCGGGCGCTGCTCGGCAGCCCGCGGGTCATGCTGCTCGACGAAGCGACCAACTGGCTCGACAACGAGAGCCAGGCCGAGGTCATGCAGAACCTGGCCCTGCTGACCTCCACCCGGATCGTCATCGCCCACCGCCTGTCCACCCTGGAACAGGCCGACCGCATCTACGTGCTCCAGGCCGGAAGAGTCGTGCAAAACGGTTCCTTCGAGGAACTCGTGGAAGTCGACGGCGTGTTCCGGGACCTCGTCAGAAGGCAGATCGCCTGAACGCGACACACGGACCGGCCGGATCGCCTTGCTGCCGCTTCTTGATCGGGTAGACTCATGAGGATGCCGCCCGCAGCCACAGCGCCATTCGCAACCCGATTCGCCGAATGGGTGCTCGCCCGTCGCTGGCAGGTCATCCTGTTCACGCTGTTGTGGGTGGCGGCCGCGTCGAGCGGCATTGCCCGGCTCGAATTCACCGCCAACTACCGCATCTTCTTCGATGAACACAATCCGCAGCTCCTGGCATTGGAAGAGCTGGAGAACACCTACGGCAAAAACGAGAACGTCGCCTTCCTGATCGTTCCCGACGACGGCGACGCCACGTCGCAAGAGGCGCTCTCGGCCGCCGTCTGGGTCACGGAAGCGGCCTGGCGCACGCCTTATGCGCGCCGCGTCGATTCCCTCGCCAACTTCCAATACACCACCGCCGAAGGCGACGACTTGTACGTGCGGGACCTGGTGGACCCGCAAGAGCTGGCCCAGGCCCAAGCGCGGTCGCGAATCCGCGCCGTCGCCTTGTCCGACCCGCGTATCGCGGGCAGCCTCCTGGCACGCAACGGCGACGTCAGCGTCGTCAGCGCCACCATCGAACTGCCGGACGACGGCCTGCTGGAGGCCGTGGCCGAAGTGGCCGCGTACGCCCGCGCCACCGCCGCGGAAGCGGAAGGACGATTTCCCGGCATCGACCTTCGCGTCGTCGGCACGGTCATGGTCAACCAGACCTTCGTGGAAGCCTCCATCCGGAGCCAGATGATCTTCCTGCCCGCGAGCCTGCTGCTCATGGGGCTGATCCTCGGCATCCTCACCCGGGGCTGGGCGGGGGTGGCGGCCACCGGAACGGTCATGATCTTCTCCATTCTCGCGTCGATGGGCCTGGGCGTATGGGCCGGCATGCCCTTTTCCCCGCCCATCTCCCCGGCGCCGACCATCGTGCTGATGATCGTGGTGGCCAACTGCGTGCACCTGCTGGTGGCCTTGCGGCGGGGCCTGCGCGCCGGGGAAAACAGGCACGACGCCATCGTCGCATCCATCGGCCTGAACCTGCACCCGGTGTTCCTCGCCAGCCTCACCACGGCGCTCGGCTTCCTGAGCATGAACTTCTCCGAGGTGCCGCCCTACCGCCACCTGGGCAACTTCGTGGCTTTCGGGGTCGGCGCCTCCTTCCTGCTCTCGGTCACCTTCCTGCCGGCCCTGCTCTCGCTTCTCCCGGTGCGCGCGGCCGAGGAGCGCCGGCTCCGGGCGCCCATGATGAACCTCCTGGCGGATGCCGTGCTGCGCTACCGGAAGGCGATCCTGTGGGGATGGCTGGTGGTCGTGGCCGCGATGATCCTGGCGGTTCCGCGCAACGAACTGAACGACGTCCTGGTTCACTTCTTCGACGAGAGCGTCGAGTTCCGGCAGGACACCGACTTCATGGACGAGCGCTTGAGCGGCAACACCCTGCTCGAATACTCGCTGCGCGCACCCGTGGAGGGCGGCGTCACCGACCCCCGTTTCCTCGCCGACGTGGCGAACTTCGCCGACTGGTACCGTCGCCAACCCCCCGTACGCCACGTGGCGGTGGTCACCGATACCTTTCAGCAACTCAACAAGAGCATGCACGGCGACGATCCGGCCGCCTACCGTATTCCGGAAAGCAAGGAGCTGGCGGCGCAATACCTGGTGCTCTACGAGCTTTCCCTTCCCGAGGGCCTGGACCTGAACAACCAGATCGACAGGTCCAGGACCGCGACCCGGGTCACCATCTCGGCGGAGACCCTCTCTTCCCAAGAGGTCCTCGATCTGAACGCGCGCGCCGAGGCCTGGCTCAGGGAAAACGCCCCCCATGTGGCGGGGGTCAACACCACCGGGCCGGCGGCGCTGTTCGCCTACATCGGGCAGCGCAACATCCGCGCCATGGTGGTCGGGACCATGGTCGTGCTCCTGGCCATTTCCGCCGTTCTCCTCTTCGCCTTGCGGTCCCCGCGGCTGGGGGTGGTGAGCATCGTTCCCAACCTGGTCCCCGCGATCCTGGGCTTCGGCGTGTGGGGGTTGACGGTGGCACAGGTGGGACTCTCGTTGTCCGTCGTGGTGGCCATGACCGTCGGCATCGTCGTGGACGATACCGTGCATTTCCTCGGCAAGTACCGCCGCGCGCGGCGTGAAGACGGCCTGGGCCCCGAGCAAGCCGTGCGCCACGCCTTCGACACGGCCGGCGAAGCCATGTTCACGACGACGGTCGTACTGGTGGCCGGCTTCCTGATCTTGTTGTTCTCTCCGTTCGTTCCCACCGCGCAGGTAGGGGTGCTTACGGCGATGATCATAGGTTTTGCGCTACTGGCCGACCTGACGCTCCTGCCGGCGCTGCTGACCACGGTGGAGTCAGGCTTCGAAAAAAGTTCTCAAAAATTCCCAAATAGTGCTTAGGCACTTGACTTGACGGTTGGACCGCTGTTAAAATACCCGGTATTCATGGAATTTGTGCCACAAAGGAGGGAATCACCATGAGAAGTGGTGACGAAATGCTGCAGCACATTGTCGAGAAGTCCGCCCTGGATACCGAGTTCAGGCAACAGCTTCTCGCGGACCCGAAGGCCACCATCAGTCAGGAATTGGGCATTACGATTCCCGATTCGATGACCATCCAGGTGCACGAGAGCGACATGCAGACGGTGCATCTCGCGTTGCCGCCGGATCCCAACATCACCGAGGAACAACTCGAAGCGATCTCGGCCGGCCTCTGCTGCTGCTGGTAAACCCGACCACCGGCGCGTAGCCGGTCGCGATGCGGAACCACCCGGATCCGCATCGCGTGCATCGCCGGACCCGATCCCCCGTCGTCCCCTTCAGGGAGGCCGGCGGGGGTGTATGCGTTTCCCGCCGATCTCAAGGGGATACCGCGGCCGACAGCACCATGAACACGTAGGCCTTGGCTTCCCGCAGTCGATCTCCCGACAGGACCAGCTTTATGTGGTGGATGCCGCGCATCAGCACATAACGCCCGGCCTTCCCGAACAGCGGCGTGGGTTTCGAAACCCAGCGGGCCAGCGCCGCCAGCTTGTCCGGAACGACAACGTCCTCATGACCCAGGGCTTCCAGGAACGGATCCCAGTCGGTCAGGCCGTCGAGCCAGTAGCGTGAGTCCTTCGTGTACCTCTGCTTGACGATGAGCGTCAGGCCGAGCGTCGGACCGAGACCCTCTGCCCGGACGTCCACGTTCGCTCCGCTCCTGACGATGTTCGCACGCTCCTTGAAGCGTGCGATCACGGCGTCGACAGCCGAGAGATCCCCGGGCCAACCCGCGTTCCCGAGCCACGCGCGCAGTTCCTCCCCCGCCTTGAAGCCCATGACCGCCAGGCGGATCGACCGCTCGCGCGACGGGAAGACACCGAACGAATCCAGGCGCGTATCCTCCGGCTGCGCCAGGTAAACGCGTTCCACGTTCTCCCGCTCGGCCTCGTTCTTCTCCCAACCGACGCAGGACACGAGCGCGTCCACCACCGTGCCGACGTCATCCACCTGGCCGCCGGCTCCGACAATCGGGCGTTCGCCGGGGCGCAGGAACATCCCCGGGTGCGCACGCTCCCGGTCCCGGGCCGAGCCGATGTCGTATTCCAGCATCAGCTTGCGGCCGACGATGTCCCGCAAGGGTGAGACTTCGGCATCCATTTCGCCGAACAACCGCGTGATGGCAACCGCCGTCGCGTCCGCCTCGTCGGTCCGCGCGCGCTCCCGGAAGAACGCCGCCGTTCGGGTCCCGCTCGCCAGCGAAGCGCCGAAATCGGCCTCCGGCTCGGGCTCATGCAGCGGCAACTCGAAGCCGAACGGCAGGGCGCCCATGGCGATGGGGAGCTGCCCGGCGCATTCGAGGATGCGCCGCCATTGCGGGTCGCCCACGAGGACCGGCGCAACCCTGTTCCGGAAGTGCCCGATCAAGTCCGCCATGGTGGCGCCCTCTTGGGCGAGACGCTCCTGGGTCAGCGTGACGGCCTCGTCGATTTCCATGTCGTCTCCTCAAGCGATGACGGGGAAGGAATTCAAGTCGGTTTCCGCGAGAGGGTGCTGGCGGCGGCCCATGCGGACCGGCACATCGTAAAGGCGCCCCGGCGCGAACCGCGCCCAGAAATGGCGCATGCCCGGCACGATCACCCGCACCACGGGCATGCCGACGTCGGGCCGCGTCTGGTCCAGCACCAGGAACTCCATCCCCCCGGCTTCCACGAGCCCGCGGCAACGTTCCACGTCGTCGCGCGCGTCCGTCGATTCGATCACCGGATAGCTCGAAGCCTCGCGCGCGGGAACACCGTCCGCGGGGGCCAGCCAGGAGCAGTCGGCCAGCCGCGCCGTCCGCCACCACCAGAGCGCCAGCGGGTCATCGATCATGGGCCGGCCGTCGGCGCTCCCGGGACGCGGGAGCCAGGTCAGGCACTGGTTCAGTTCGCAGAGCGCGCGCAGCGCCGCGATGCGCGGGTCGGCGTGGGCGCCGGCGCCGTAAATGATGTCCTCGGTCTTCGCCGCCGGTCTGCGCGACAGCGCGACGAACGCGGGAACGCCGATATCCGAGGTGACGTCGAGCATCCACAGGTCCCGCTCGCAGCGGGCGTAATGGTCCGGGGCGGAGGCGAGGTAGGCGTCGTCGAAGCTCGCAAGATCCACCCCGGGCACCCGCAGGCGGTTGTACCACCAGACGGCGAAGGCATCGCGCTCGGCCAGTTCATAGAATCCCTGCAGGATGGCCTCTTCCAGCGTATTGCCCGCCGCGCAGCCGTTGGAGTCGGCGATCAGGTCCGAGGCGCCGCGCTGTTCGGCCGGCATGCTGTAGAGCATGGACGTCGGCAGATGGCGATGGCACTGCCGCGTCAGCGACCACACCGGGGTCCAGTCGATTTCGGCGTCCGGGTCGAGGCGCGGCGGCACGACGTTGTAGGGATGGCCGCGCGCGTTGATACTCTCCGCGTTGTCGAGTTGATGGTCGCTGAAGAGCTGCGCGTCGTTGGGATGGATCGCCTCTCCTCCCCCGGCCAACTCGGAGAAGCGCTTGCGGACGCGGATCTCGTCGCCGTGAAAGGCGCCCGAATAGCGCTCCACCGCCTCGCACAGGGCGCTGACCTCGGACTGTTCGCGCGTGCTGCCCTTGCCCGCGCTCTTGCTGCGCAGGCTGCGCCTGAGCGAGGTCAGGCTCCGGCTTCTCATGCCGAGGTTGCTTCCGGCCCAATAGACATGCAGCCAGGTGTCGGCCTCGCCGGTGGTGCGCGAAAGCCAGGTCACGACACCGCTGATCCGGTCCACCAGGTGGCGGTACTTCGCCAGGGTGACCTCCGGCGCCACGGCGCGCGCGCCGCCGCTGTTGCGGTGAGCCTTGGGACTCGCCTTCAGACGCAGCGGCACCGGCGACCGGTCCGGCCGGTGCAACGCCTCATCGCCGCAGGCCAGGCACTGCGGCCGGCGCATCACCCGGTGCCGCGAGCTTGCGAAGGTGCCGACGTTCATGGCGATGGCGTGGTGGTGAATCGGCGCGTCCTCGTCCAGCACCAGCCACTTGACGATCTCCGCCGCGATCAGCCCGTACAGTGCATCCAGCACCGCGGGCTGAGCCGCGAACGGCTTGAAGGCGGCCTCCTCGCCGGCAACGTTGCGCAAGAAAGCGTGGACCTCCTGGTGGTTGCGCAGGCGGTACGCCAGGCAGTCCCGGCAGGGTCCCTGCTTGTCCGCGCGAAAGACGGGGCCGAACAGCGCCTCCATGCCGCGCGGCCGCACCAGCGTCCACGGCGCTCTCGCCTCGAGCCGGCGCCGGTTCACTTCCTCGAGGTTTGCGTCGAGATAATCGTCGCAGACGACGACGGTGAGCCCGGGGTTCCCGGTCTCCACGCGCGCGCCGCTTTCTTCCAGACGGCGGGTCAGCCGGCCGTCGTCGCCCTCCACCGCGACACGCGATTCCGCCAGCCGTCGTTCGACCCAGCGCGGCGACGCCCCGAGCGACGACCAGTAGGCCGCCCGGCCCCGGTCCATGCCATGGTCGGCGGAAACGACATAACCCTTGGCCGAGAGCCCGGCGATGGCCGCGAGAACGTCGGCTCCGGCATGGGCGCCGTCGAGGGCCGCGACGACCCCGTCCGCCGCTTTCCGGCCGTCGAGCAGCGGCAGGAGATCGCCGTACAGCCTGCCGTGCAGCAGGGTGTTGAAAGTCTCCGAGACCAGCAGCGTCTGCTGTTCGCCGACCTCGTGGAATTGCAGGTGCGGCGCAAGCGCGGGGAGCTTGACGAGCCCCTCGTCCTCGGGAGTCGTCCTGATCAGGATTCCGCGCCGGTGATTCGCGTCCGTCTGGGTCGGCATCTGGGTTTCCGCGCCAACCCCCTAGACGTCATTCCCGCGAAAGTGGGAATGACTCATTGAGGGGGCCGGCACCTTATTGTCATCCCCCTTGGTGTCGGCTGCAAGCCGACATGGGTCATTCCCGCCACCGCTCGTCATCGCACCTTCACGCGCGGGAAAGGAGCGTATCGATCTCGGCCGCGGCGCCGGATGCGGTCTCGGTGACCGCCGCTTTCAGCGCGTCGAAGTCCTCATGTCCGCAGGCGTTCGCCACAAGCGACTGGACCTTCGGCCCCGCCGCGGCCGCGTCAAAGCCCTCCCCCCCGACAAGGTGCGTGATGCCCTGCAAATCGCGCCACAGGGACGCGGCCCGCGCCAGCGGCTCCGCGCCCGCGCCGTGAAGCAGAGCGGCTGCGGTCGGGGCCGGATCGTCCAGGGCCGCGGCGCCGTTCGTCAACTGCAGGAAGCGCGCGGCCCGCTCCACGTCATCCAGTCCGCCGCGCATGAGGGCGTACGTGGACACGCCGGTCTCCGCGACGGCTTGCCGTCGCTCGCGGAGCCGGCCCGCCAGGGGCTCGTTGCCGCCCCATCCGGCCAGGACTTCGCGGCGTGCTTCATCGAAGCGGCGGCCGATGTCGGAGTCGCCCCACTCGAACACGCGGCGCGCCCGGGTGAGCGCGGGAATTCCGCCGGAGGCAGGCTTCCCGCCATGCTCGGCCAGCCGGGAAAGAGGCAGCTCCGGAAGGGAACTGGAACCGGAGCCGGGCGTGATGGGCGAGAACAACAGGCTGTCCCGCGCCAGGTCGGCGAGGGTCTCCCGGAAACCCCGGCACAGGCGTTCATGTTCGCCATCCACCCCGCCGTCATGGACGAACATCATGTCGACGGCAACGCCGGGATAGACCTCCCGGCTGGCGAGTTCGCCCAGGAATATGGCCGCCACCCCGCCCGCGCCCAGGGGTCCGGAGCGCTCGACCACGTCCGCCGCCACGGCGCCAAGCAGGGTCGCGATCGACGCTTCGGCGAGATTGGACAGCGCGGTCTTCGCCTCCGCCGGCGACAGGTTTCCGCGCACCACGTGCATGGCGACCTGAAAGGCCTTGTCGTTGGACCAGTTGCGCACGATCTCCGCGCTCTCCCTGGCGTCCGCCGTGGGGATCTCGGCGATCAGGTCCTTCATCTCCTGGACGCCCATTTCCAGCGTCCAGTAAAGTCGCGCAAGCCCGCGGCGCGCGATCGCCTCGGTTTTCCGGTCCGGCCCGAATCCCTTCGGCAGGTCGAGATCGGTGAACTCCCGGTCCCGCAGGCTGTCCAGAAGCTCCGGGTTGCGTTCGATCCACCTGGCGAGCCGCGGCGCGGCGCCGTAAATCTCGACGATCGCCTCGAAGGCTTCCGGCCGCGCCGCGGAAATCGGACTGTCGTAGGCGCTCCAGTCGTCGATCTCCGGATAGAAATGCGCGCGCCATTGATCCACCAGCGGATCCATCTTCTCGAACCAGCGCCTGGGCCGCAGCACGATGTTCATCATGTCGGCGTAGGTGCCCGGCAACACCGGCGCTTCATCCGCGCCGCGGACCTGGAGCAGCGGGTAGTGGCGCGCCGCCGCCGCATGATGGTCCGCGTGGCGCTGCATGTTGAAGAACATCCAGTTGCTGTACTTCCAGTCCGCGTTCCAGGAATGGCGCGGCATCACCTTTTCCCAACGGCCGTTGGCCTGACGCACCCGGCGCAGACCGTAGTGCTGGAAGTAGTTGCTGATCTTCATCGAAAAGACACAGCTCAGGCCGAGGAAGACGAACACCAGCACCGCCAGGAACCCGCTCATCCACCACACCAGCCCGTACCAGAACAAGAGAGCGATGCCGTAGCGCCAGAACTGGTTGCCGTAATGCCACCGCGGCAGACCGCGCCGCGCCAGCCGCTCGCCGGCGAATTCCCAGGAGTTGGTGACGTTGCTGACGATCTCCCTGGGGAAGTATCGCCAGAAACTCTCCCCCTTCGGCGCGGAGCCCACGTCGAGCGGCGTGCCCACCTTGGCATGATGGATGTAGACGTGCTCCGTCGAATATTGCGGGTACGAGGCCGAGGCCAGCAGGAATTCTCCCAGCCGCCGTTCCCAGGCGGAGCGCCTGTGAACCAGTTCGTGACCCACCACGAAGACCGCCTGCGCTTCCATGGTCAGGAGGATCACCAGGATCACGGCTTCCCAGATCGCGAACTGATTCGCGACAAGCACCTGCCACATGCCGAAAACGAGGATCGGCGGCCACACGAACGCCCAGGTCCAGACCGGCAGATTGTGCCAGAGAAGCCGGCGTTCCGGCGTGTTCTCCGGATCCATGTTGCGGCCGTCGGTACCGAGCGCCCGGTCCAGCGGCCCCACGACGCTCATGAAGAGAAATGGCGGCAACAGCCACCAGCCGCCGTAGGCCGCGGCGGCGAGAAGGAGGGGGAAAATGCCCAGGGGCAGGTAGTGCGGGAGGGCGTTGCGAATCGACGGTTCGATTTGCCGTGCGACGTCAGCCTTGTCCGAGCCCAAGTCACTCCGTGCGGCTGTATCCTGCGGCATGACGGACCATACCTCCCGGGTAATGATCCAATTTTATCAGCCGATTCTGTAACCCACAAATTGCAACCCACAAGCGCGTCAGGCCCTCAGTACTTCCACGAGACGCTCCAAAGCCTCGATACAGAACACCGAGGTCACGGCTTCCGAGCCATGCCCGATCTGCCCGAACGTGCCCCACTTCAACGATTGATCGCCGAACGCGAGAAGCTCCGGCCAGCTACCGTCCTCCCGTTGCAGACCGATGAACCGTTCCACCTGGCGCTTGGCGTCGATGCGTTCCAGGCTGCCGATGTTGTAGAGCGCCGACACGGCCTGCGCGGTGCGGAGGACGTCGCCGAATTGTCCGTCGTCGTCGCGCAAGCCCAGGATGCGGTCCGCGAGTATCGGCCACAGTCCTTCGAGGGCGGGCCGCGCGCGAACCATGGCGCGCGTGGCGGCGTAGTAGATGGCCACCGTGTCGGGATACCACTTGGACGAGCCCTCGAGACGCCCCTCGGCGATCAACGATTCCAGCCATCGTTGGGCGGCCCTGGTCTCGGCGTGGTCGCCCAGCCAGGCGATGACGTTGGCATTGACGACCGGGTCGGCCTCGATGCGAAAGGTCGTGACGACATCGGGCTCGTCTTCATCCAGTATCCAGGTCATGAAACGGCCTTCCCGGTCGCGGTTCGCCAATATCGGCGGCACGTTCCTTCCCAGCGCGATCCAGGGATGCGTCCCGATGACAAGCGAGCAGAGCGAGGTGCTGTCGAGGTCCTGGGGCAGGTGGCGGTAGTAGCGCCACAAACCGGGATGCTCGATGGTCTTGACGAGATACGCCCGCGTGGCGGCGCACATGGCCCTGGCGCGCGCTTCAGCGCTGCTTTCCAGGGCGAGCACGCAGAGAGCCGACACGAAGGGAGGTCTTTCGAAATGCCGCGGAATGTTCGGGTCGGCCGTATTGAACCGGATGCAGTGCCACGCCCCCTGCTCGTCGAGGGTGGTCTCCAGGAAGGCGAGGCCGCGGCGGATGCTCTCCCTCCCCGCGCTTGCCAGCGCCTCGGAGGTCGCGACCTCCTCTCGGGCGCGCGGCGGTTCGGCGGCCGGAGGACGGGCCGGCGGCGCGGGGTCGTGCAGGGTCTTGCGAAGAAACTCCAGCGAGGTCGCGCCGGCTCTCGCCTCCTCCCGTTCGGCCTCGGTGAACTTGTTGCGCGGCGGCAGCACCACGTGCGTCGCGCCGTAGGTCTCCTCGTGCACGTGGATCTCGTGGTCCTCGGCCAGCGTCACGCCGAGTTCCTCTTCGATGGTCTCCTTGGGTCGGGCCAGAAGACGTTCCCGAAAGTCGCCGTCTTCCCCGGCCCTCGATGCGAGGCGATGCGCAGCGTCGATGGGATTCTTCATGGAACTCCTCCGGATCGCCCGACCGGCAGAGGCTCGTGCATTGGAATCCGACCCGGCAAGGCGAGCGTCCGGAGCATTTGCCGCGGGATCAGCGAGATGACAACGCCCCGCTCATCCACGGCCGCGCTTGCCGCCCAAGTCAAAGATAGCCCGCATCCCGGTACGCCCTCGCCGCTCCGGGATGCAGCGGCACCCCGTCCAACTCCAGCGCCGCGGCGCCCCGGGTCCTGAGCGGCTCGTAAAGCTCGGCCAGTCCGTCGAACAGGGGATTGATCCGGGCCAGCGCCTCGGCGTTCCGCACCAGCGTCGAGGCGAACCCGTACACGAGTCCCTCGTCCACCCGCTCGTGGCTCACCAGGACGTTGAGCACCGCAAGCTGGGGAATGTCCTCGTCCACTCCCCGGAAGACGCCCCGGCGCATGACGACCCGCCGGTAGAACGGGACCTTGGAGAGCACGTCCTCGATCTGCGCCTCCCGGTACGGCACCACCTTGACCCGCGCCCGTTCGCTCAGGCCGGTCATCACCGCATTGGGGATCGGGCACTGGAACTGGACGTCCACCTCCCCCGCCACCAGGGCGTCCGCTCCCTCCGGGAAGGTCATGTAGACCGGGTCGAAGTCCGAGAAGGGAACGCCCAGCGCGTCGCAGAGGGTGTGCACGTGCTGGGTCATGCCGCTGTCCCGGGCCCCCACCGCCACCCGCTTGCCGGCGAGGTCGGCGATGTTGTCCACCGGTGTGTCCGCCAGGGCGACGAAGAAGATCGGGCCGGCGTTGGCCGGCGACACCATGCGCAGCCCGATGGGGTGCTCGAAGGGCGCCGTGCCCCGCGCCGCCCGCGGCGCCCAGTTGGACGCCATGAAGCCGAACTCGATCTCGCCCCGGTGGAGCCGGTTGGCGTTGTCGATGCTCGCGAAGCTGCGGGTGAGCTCGCAATGTTCCTCGGGCGGGCGGGACTCGTTGTACACCCGGGCCACCGCCGCGCCCTGGGTGTCGAACGTGCCGCCCGCATCCGCCGTGCCGATCCTGAAAACCATCGCCGGACCTCCGCGTGAAAAGAACCCCCTGGCGAACGTCAAAGGAACCCGCCCGTAGCGCGTCCCCCGTACTGTCGAGTTATATGCACGATGCCGGCAACCTTGTCACCCCCGTCCCCAAGAGCCCGAACACCCGAGATGCGTCGTCCCGGAACGTCATTCCCGCCCTCCTCTCCGTCATTCCCGCGAAAGCTTGCCCTCGACCCCGATCGGGGGCGGGAATCCATGTGAGGGGGCGGGTCCGCCGGGCTTGACCCGGAACCCCCGCACCCTCTATGACTCATCACACTCATGCAACGCTCCTGGCGCACTCCCGTCGTCGTTCTCATCTGCGGCACCCTGGTGATGATGCTGGCCTTCGGCATCCGCCAGACCTACGGCCTGTTCCTCACGCCCATCAGCGACACGATGGGCTGGCCCCGCGGCGTCTTCTCCCTGGCCGTGGCGCTCCAGAGCCTGATCTGGGGCCTGGCGCAGCCCTTCCTCGGGGGCCTCGCCGACCGCTACGGCTCGGCCAAGGTGGTGGCCCTGAGCGCCGTCGCCTACATGGCCGGACTCTACCTCATGTCCGTGTCCACGGACCCGCTGAGCATGACCCTGAGCACCGCCCTGCTCACGGGCGTGGCCATGAGCGGCACCAGCTTCTCCCTCGTGCTCGCGGTCATCGGCCGCAGCGCGCCCGCCAAGTGGCGCGGCCTCTACCTGGGCATCGGCAGCGCCGGCGGCTCGTCCGGGCAGTTCCTGGTGGTGCCGTTCACCCAGGTGTTCCTGTCGTCGCACGGCTGGGTCGAGACCCTGGTGGTGCTGGCGCTGGTGGCCGGGGTCATCGTCCCGCTGTCGTCGGCGCTGGTCGAGAAGACCCCCGCCGCGGCGCAGCGCGAGCAGACCCTGTGGCAGGCCCTGGGCGAGGCCCGGCACCACTCGGGCTACCTGCTGTTGACCGCGGGCTTCTTCGTGTGCGGGTTCCAGACCCTGTTCATCGCCCAGCACCTGCCCGCGCTCCTGGTGGACAACGGGCTGTCCCCCGGGCTCGGCGCCACCGCCATCTCGCTCCTGGGGTTCTTCAACGTCTTCGGCTGCCTGGCGGCCGGCGCCCTGGGCAACCGCTACAGCAAGAAGAACCTGCTGAGCTTCATCTACTTCATGCGCGCGGTGGTCATGACGGGGTTCTTCCTGTTCCCCATGACCGACACCAGCGTGATCGTGTTCTCGTCGGTCATGGGGCTGCTCTTCCTGAGCACCATCCCCCTGACCAGCGGCATCGTCGCGCAGGTCTTCGGCACCCGCTACATGGCCATGCTCTACGGCATCGTCTTCCTGGACCACCAGATCGGCAGCTTCATCGGCATCTGGCTCGGCGGCGTGCTGTTCGACTACACCGGCTCCTACGACATCGTCTGGTGGACCGCCGTCGGCCTGGGCGTCGTGGCCGCCATCATCCACTGGCCCATCGACGAACGGGCCCTTCCCCGGACGGTCCCGGCCGCGGCGGCCGGCGCCTCCGCCCCGTAGACAAGCGCGCCCGCGCGCGTCAACCCCTGAAAGGACTGGAACAACGTGGCGCTACTGATCCGGGCCGAGGACGCGGCCGAAATCATCACCATGGAGGAAGCCATCGACGCCGTGGAGGCGGGCTTCCGTGAGATGGGGGACAACGCGGAGCTCAACGCGCCGCGGCGCAGGGTCATGACCCGGGAAGGCGCGCGCGTGAGCGTGCATCCCGGCGGCGTGCCCAGCCTGGGCGGCATCGGCGTGCTCGCCCACTCGGAGTTCGTGGCCGCGTCCAAGGAAAACCAGACCTACGACCACGCCGGCCGCCCCTGCGTGGTGCTGTTCGACACCAAGGACTCTTCCCTCAAGGGCGTGCTGGTGGGCCGCTTCGGCGTCGCGGGCGTGCCCGCCACCCGCGCCACGCAACTGCGCACCTCCGCCACGAGCGCCGTGGGCACCCGCCACATGGCGCGCGAGGACGCCGCCGTGCTCGCCCTCCTGGGCGCCGGCGCCGAAGCCAAGTACCACCTCCTGGCCTTCGCCGCCATCCGTCCCTTCAAGCGGGTGCAGCTCTTTTGCCGCACCCCCGAGAGCCGCGCCGCCTTTTGCGAAGAGATGCAGCCGCTGGTGCCGTGCGAGATCGTCCCGGTGGACAGCACCAGGGAAGCCGTCCAGGGCGCCGACGTGGTGCTCACCGCCACCAACTCCAACGTCCCGGTGTTCGACGGCGACTGGCTCGAGCCCGGCATGCACGTCACCTCCATCGTCGGCGGCAACGTCGGCCTCATGAACGCCGGCCTCATCAAGCAACGGCGCCGCGAGATCGACGACGCCACCGTGCAGCGCGCCGACGTCATCGTCGCCAACTCCCGCGAGCAGGCCATCCAGGACCAGCAGGGAGACTTCTACGAACCCGTGGAGAAAGGCATCCTGCAGTGGGACCAGGTCGGCGACCTGAGCGACCTCTTGACCGGCCGAATCCCGGGACGGACCTCGGCAGAGCAGATCACTTTGTTCAAGAACAATGCCGGACAGGGCGTGGCGGATATCGCGATCGCCAGCCGTATCTTCGACTTGGCGAGTTCGAGGGAGATCGGGATCGAGTTCTGAAGCGGCCGCCAAAACCCTGCGGACGCCGAGATCCGGGAGGCACACGGAGACTCGGCCGAACTCTCCCTCAGAAGGAGCTCAGCTCGCTCATTGATGCTGATGCTTCTGCAGAAAGCCTGCAGCCGCCGCTCTCCTCAAAAAGGCTCCAGCTCGCGGATCGCCGTCGGCCTGATACCATTCGCCCAACTGGTACATGGCCGGCGGATAGTTCTGCTTCGCGGCCCGCTCCATCCACAGGTCGCCCTTACGGTAGTCCTTCTCAACGACATCTCCCCTGACGTAACGCGCCGCCAGGTTATGCTGCGCCAACACGTGCCCCTTTTCCGCAGCTTCCTTGAGCAAGTGAAGCCTGTCGGCGTGCCCGCCCTCGAGGTCTCCATCGAAATAATGCTTCCACAGTTCATAGGCCGCAGCCGGGTCTTGCGTTCCAGCGCGCTCTCTCAAGTTCTCTATCGCCAGTTCATAACAGCGATCGAAGGAGGCGGACGCAGGGCATATCACCCCCAATTTGCCGTCCGCGAGATCCCAGAGGCGTTGGACGGTGGCCGAGATGGAGATGTTGTCATTGCTGGCGATATGGACACCCACGACCTTCCCCTTCGAGTTCAGGACGGGTCCGCCACTGGCCCCTCCCAGCTTCTCCATGTTGACCGCCACGTAGATTCGGGACGCAACCCGGTGATCCACGGTGATCCCGTTGCCGATTTGCCTCAAGACACGCAATCCCTTACCGGCCGCTTCCGGATAGCCGAACCCCGTCAAGCCCCTGCTCCCGGACGGCACCAATTCTTCCGCCAGCCTGAGAAAAACGTTGTCTTTTCCAATCTCGAAGATGGCGAGATCATGAACAGCCGACATGGCCGCCACTCTCTTGATTCGGAGAGGTGGCGACACGTGGCCGCGATGCCAGTATTTCAAGATAAGGTCGGCCATGGGGGTCCCCCTCTTGCGGTGCGAGGCCAGCACATGGAGGGCGGTTGCCATGTATCTTGGTCCGATGGTGAAGGCGGTTCCGACCTCCCACTTCGCCTCTCCCCGTTTTTCCACCGGGGTCCAATTCCAGACCTTCCATACTCCGCCTCTGACATGGTCCAGGTCCACCGCCGCCGAGCGTGAGGCCGTTCCGGGAATGGAGAAAACGACAGCGAGAAGAGCTGCCAGCATCAGCGCGGACAATGGAGTGTTTGCAGCGGAACCCATGGGTTATCTCCACCGAGGTGGGTCCGTGGCCGGGTGAACACGGAAGCGACAGCGTCGGCAAAGTGTCAGCCGATGTAAGCCGGTATATATTCCGCACGCGGCAACGTCCAACTCGGCTGTCTAACTCATGGCCTTGTTCCAGGATCACTTCTTCAATCCGGGGGAGCCAGTAGCGCTACCTTACTTGCCGCACCATCCCTGCCGCCGTCCGCCGTCGTAGGCCCGTCCATGCCTGGCCCGTATCAGGAGCTCCGTCAAGTCGGAGCCGTCAACCAGCCTGATCCGGGCAACGACGCGCCCCGCGTACTTCCCCTTTTTGACGTTCACCAGGGTCACCCGTTTGCCGAGGTGGTCCCGGAAAAACCGACAGGTTGCTTAGTACGCCAGTCCAAAAATTGGGACTTATTGACTTGACTCCCTATCTCGGGTGGGTGAGGTGGTCCCAGGAAATTGGACAGGTTGCTAAGGTGTATTCCACCGACGAAGG
>CAZFIU010000060.1:0-22897 GCA_964519455.1 uncultured Syntrophobacterales bacterium | reverse complement strand
GGAGGGGTGAGGTGGGGAAACGTCGTAGCGAGTTTGGCACAGGCTGGGAAGCGGGAAACCGGGGGAGGGGTGCGAGGCCGTCGGAGGGAGGGTGCCCCGGGCAGGGGCGACCGCGGGCCGCCCCTGCGTTTTCGGTCGAACCGGTCCGTCAGCTAGCCGGCGAGTTCCACGCCCACGACCCGCGCCGGGTTGCGGGTGCAGACCGTGTACAGTTCGTCGTCGTTCAGCCCGAAGGCTTCCATGTAGCCGCGGATAAGGCGCATGGCCTCCACCGAGTCCGGGAACAGGGGTTCGCCGGCGTCGCTGGAGAGCGCGAAGTGCTCGACCCCCACCTCGCGGATGGTGTTGTACATGATCTGCGGGTCGACCCCGAGAAGCGGCGACAGCTCGTCGAAGGTGAAGTTGAACAGCACCCCCAGCGGCGCCAGCTCCTTCATCTGCTCCACGGACACGTCGAGGAAGGGGCTGTAGGGATGGTCGATGACCAGCCGCCGGAGCCCGGCCCTGTGCGCCTCCTCGGCGATCTTGAAGATCTCCTTGTGGGTGGGGTGGCCGAAGAACAGCGCCACGTCCCGCTCCACGCACAGCCGGACGATGTCCTTGACCTCGGGCTTCAGTTCGCCCGACTCGTCGAGGTTGTAGCGACCGTGTTCCAGGGCCTTCTCCCAGGAAAGGGGGCCGAGCCACCCCTGGGCGTTCATGTCGTGCTCGATGAGCTCCCGCCGGCTGCCCACGATGTGCATGGTGTTGGCGTGGTTGAATACCGGCAGCCACAAGGCGACGACGCCGTCGTCGATGGCCTTTTCCGCGAGCTGCGCCGACACCGGGTCGTCATTCCTGCCGCACACGAAGCCGGCGTACAAGGCCACCGGGGTCACGCCGTCCTCGGCGGCCCACTCGTCGAGCTTTCCTTGCAGCTCGCGGACCGCTGTCCCCGCCTTGCCGACGATGGACTTGAACAGGATTCCCTTCATCTCGGCACGGGACGCCTTCTTCACCAGGTCCAGGGCGTCCTGCTGGCCGGCGTGGGCGTGGCAGTGGATGTCGATGGCGTCCCTGACCTTGATGTGGCCGGGATGGACCACGCCGGGCTTGTACTGGGTACGCGCCGCGTAGGAGGTGACGCACCGTTCCTGGGTCGGGGTCGAGACCACGTTGTCGCTCATCGTATTCTCCCTTCTCCGGCGTCGGCTGCACATCGCTTGCGGCTCCGGGAACCGGCTTGCCGTGCGCCGCGATTCAGGTTCATAGTAGACCCTCGAAACCCGGAACGGAAGAGGAGGGCATGGACGGCTTCGAGTATCTCACGCCGCTTCAGGCGTCGGTGGCGCTGGGCCTTGCGCTCGGCGCCGTCTACGGCGTGCTGGCGCAGCGCAGCCGCTTCTGCCTGCGCCGCAGCCTGGTGGGGGAATGGAGCGAATGCCTTCCGGCGCTGGGCGTCTGGACCATGGCTCTGGCCCTGGCCATCGCCGGCACCCAGGGCGCCATGGACGCGGGCTGGATTTCCTTCGACGCACACAAGTTCCTGGCCCCCGACCTTCCGGTGGTCGCCGTCCTCGCGGGCGGCGCCCTGTTCGGCGCCGGCATGGTGCTCAGCGGCGGTTGCGCGTCACGTCTCGCGGTTCTCACCGGGTCCGGCAACCTGCGCTCGGCCCTCGTCCTGGTGGTCTTCGCGGTGGTCGCCTACGCCATGATGAAGGGTGTGCTGGCGCCCCTGCGCTCGGCCCTCGCGGCATGGACCTTGGATCCCGGCGGAAGGGTGGCGCTGGCGGCTCTGCCCGGCGGAGAAGTGTGGACCTGGGGCCTGGCCCTCGCAGCCGCCATCGTGGCGTTCCGTTCCGGTGCGGCGCCGCGCCACCTGGCCATGGGCGCCGCCATCGGGCTGCTGGTGCCGCTGGGATGGGTCGGCACCGGCTTCGTTCTCCTGGACGATTTCGATCCCGTGCCGCTCCAGTCCCTGGGATTCACCGGACCCATGGCCGACACGCTGTTCTGGACAATGGCCGCCACCGCCATCCCCGCGGGTTTCGGCACCGGCCTGGCCGCCGGCGTGGTGGCCGGCAGCATTGTCGCGTCGACCTGCGCGGGTGAGTTCCGCTGGACCAGCCTGGAAGGGCCGCGGCAGACGGGCCGCTACATGGCGGGAGCCGCGTTGATGGGCACGGGCGGCGTCCTGGCGGGCGGGTGCACGGTGGGTGCCGGACTGTCGGGCGTGTCCACCGGGAGCATCGCCGCGGTCCTGGCGCTCACCGCCATGGCCGTGTCGGCCCGGGTCGTGGGACGGTTCTTGTAATGTGGTGTCTGGTTAATTCGCAGCATAAGATGCGGAGGATTTTTCGTTATCGGCAAGGCGCGATGACTGTAGGGGCGACCCGCGGTCGCCCCCGCATGCCATCGGTTCACGGCACGGGACGGATTACCCGAACGTGTCCTTGGAAATGGCCGCGTACCAGCCCAGCGACTCCTCGTACGTGGCCTTGCGTACCTCGGCGCTCTCTCCGGTCTTCGAAATGAAGCCGTCGGTCTTGGCGATCTTCTCGTCCGTGGCCTTGTACGATGCGCCGACCTTGACCCCGTCGTCGGTTGCGATCAGCGACCAGCAGGTGTTGCGGAAGCGCGCCGGAAAAGCCTTCGAGCCGGTCAGCGCCGCGCGCACCGCCATGGCGCAGACCTTGGCCTGGCTGTTGGCCGAGAACCCGGACTTGGGCATGTCCCCCTGGTGGGAGGAGTCGCCGAGCACGTGGATGTTCTCGTCCGCGCGGCTTTGCATGGTGTGCGGCACCACCGGCGCCCAGCCGGCTTCGTTGGTGGTTCCCGCCACCGCGGCGATGCGCCCCGCCTGCTGCGCCGGGATCACGTTGCACACGTCCACCTTGGTCACCTCGCCGTCGATCACCACTTCCATGGAGCCCGGACGCACTTCGACCTTGTCGCCGCCGAAGTCGGGGCCGACGCGCTCGATCATGCCCGGGTAGTGGCGCTGCCAACCCTCCTCGAAAAGGCCTTGCTTGGAGAACTTGGCCTTGGGGTCGACAATGAGGATCTTCGCCTTCGGATTGGACTGTTTCAGCGTGTGGGCGACCATCGAGACCCGTTCGTACGGGCCCGGCGGGCAGCGGAACGGATTCGGCGGCGCCACCATGCAATAGACGCCGCCCTGGCGCATGGCCGCGATCTGTGCCTTGAGGAGCTGCGTTTGCGAGCCTGCCTTGTAGGCGTGCGGCATCCGGTTCTGTTGCGACAGGTCCCAGCCGCGCACCGAGCCCGGACGAAAGTCGATGCCCGGCGACAGGACCAGCCGGTCGTACGCCAGGCTGCCGCCGCCCGCGAGTCCCACGGTCTTGCGGTCGCGGTCGACGGAGATGGCCCAATCGTGGACCACGTTGATGCCGTGGGCCGACGCCAGGGTCCCGTAGGAATGTCCGATGGATGCGAAACTGACGAACCCGCCAAGGTAGAGGTTGGAGAAGAAACACGTGTAGTAGCGCCGGGTGGGCTCCAGCAGCGTCACGTCGATGGCGCCTTTCGAGTCCTTGGCGATGTAGCGCGCGACCGTGGCCCCGCCGGCGCCGCCGCCGATCACTACCACCCGCGGGCGGTTCTGCCCGAGGATGGGCGACGCCCACAGTGCCGCCGACGTTGCGGCCGTTGAAGCCAGAAAGCGGCGCCGGCTCATGCCGCGGTTCTTGTTCTCCTTTTTCGACATGGTTCCCCCCTTCCCTCAGGGCTCGTTGAGCGGCCTCGCGAAATAGGCGGCCAGCGAGGCGATCTCTTCGTCCGACAAACGTTTGGCAATGGTTTGCATGGCCTGATGCGCCCGTTTGCCATTCTTGTACGCGTGTAGCGTTATCACGAAGTCTTCGACGGGCCAACCCGTGATGGACGGGATGCCTTGCTCGGCGCCGCCGGCGTGGTGGCAAGTGACGCACTCGCCCGCCAGGTATGCCCCGTATTCGAGGTCTCCCGTGATGGTGAGGACCCGCGGGTCGAGACCGTATTCGGCGGCTGTCATGGTGGGTTCCGCCGCCGGAAGCCGGGCGCCGGACAGGGAGCGCAGCCACGCCAGGAGGTCTGCCCGGTCGGTCGCCGCCGCCATGCCCTCGTAGCTCATGCGCGACCGTGGAACCGTCTTCCTGGGGTTTGCCAGAAAGGCGTCCAGGGTCGCGTCGGTCCAGACCAGACCGCCGGCTCCCGCCTTCCGCATGGCCGAGGAGTAGCGGAAGTCCGGCAGCGAACCGGCGCGGCGGCCGAACAGGTCGTTCAGGTGCGGGCCGATGCGGTGTCTGGCGCCGCGTCCGGCCTGGTGGCAGCGTTTGCACTCCTGGTAGAGAGTCTTCCCGCGTTGCGCGTCCGCGGCCCGGACTCCGGTGGCGGCGAGAAGGAAGAGGAGAACGAACGCGAGCATTGCGAAACCCGCGGGTTTCGTGATGCGCGTCATACGGGGTGGGGATGCGGGAACGTCACGACTTGACCTCGACCCGCCTGCCGAGGCGGTGGACGGAGCCATCGTCATCGACCCATTCGAATTCGATGTCGCCCGACTCCTGGACGGCCATCTCGAAACTGAAGTACGGATCGGCGGACACGGCTCGTTCGAGATCCACGGAGATCGCCTCCTCGCCGTTGTAGCGCACCACGAACCGGTTGATGATCCGCCGGGGAATGCGTTTCCCGTCACGCCCGAGGCGGAGCCCGGTGTGCATGGGATGGGTGATGCGGGTCCTGACGGTGAAGGGAACACCCTTGGACACGGACTTCGGCAGTTTCACGCGCGGCCTGGGTTTCTGCATTGCGCTCACCTGGTGTCCTGCGTCACGAACAAGCTCTCGAATCCCAATGGCGGCGGGCCGTCAGCAGCCGCCCGCCGTCACCCTGATCGCGCGGGACGTCGCGCGGAACGTGCCGTCGGCCATTTCCGCCACTGCGATCAGCTTCTGGCTCCCGGCCAACCGGATGCGGGTGGACGCCGCGGGCTTGACCCATTTCCCGAAATTGAAGACGGCGACGCCGGGACTCGGGTTGCCGTCGGCGAACAACGCGATGCGCCGCGCGCCTTCGGCGGAGACCCGAACGGGCACCGCTCCGCCGTTGTCGGCGATCTCCGGCGCTTCGATGAGGACGCCGCCCTCCAGCGGCAGCGCGCCCTTTGTGAACAGCGCGACGGCGAGCTGGGTCTCGTTGGACGCGCGCGCAACCCGGACAGGCAGGAGACCTGCCGGACCGGCCGCCAACGCCGCCAGAGCCGCGCCCGCGAAAGAAAGCAACTGCCTGCGAGTAGGGTCCATGCCAGTGCGCCTTCGACCTGGTGCCGCCGGCGGGCCGTGGCAATGGTATGCGCCAGGGCGGGACGGCGGCTTGCCTTGTTCCGGTGTGCGGGGCCGCTGCTTGCCGCGCGCCGCACACAGTTTTTATAGTAGACGCCTCTTGAACCCGCAACGAAAGAGGACACCCATGAAATTCGGTCTCTTCATCATCGGGGACGACGACCCGGAGCTCAAGCTCGACCTCAAGGGCTACTACGAGCGGATGCTGGAGCAGGTCCGCCACGGCGAGTCCCTGGGCTACGAGTGCTTCTGGTTCGGCGAGCACCACTTCGATTTCCACGGCGTGATCCCGTCGCCCACCGTGCTCATGTCCGCCGCGGCCGCGTGCACCGACACCATCCGCCTGGGTGTCGCGGTCGCGCTGCTGCCGTACCGGAATCCGGTGCTGACCGCCGAGGAATACGCCATGATCGATGTGCTGAGCGGCGGCCGCCTCGACTTCGGCGTGGGCCGCGGCACCCCGCCCGAACTGGTCGGCTTCGGCGTCAAGCAGGACAACCGCGACCTGCTGGTGGAGAGCCTGGAAGTCGTGGAGATGGCCTGGCGCGAGGGGAAGGTGTCCTACCAGGGGCGATTTCACCAAATCGACGAAGTCTCGCTGAACGTGCAGCCGGTCCAGCGCCCGTTGCCGCCCGTGTACTTCGCCGCCCTGAGCCAGGGCTCCTACCAGGTAGCGGGGGAAAGGGGATATCCCATCCTCGGCATCCCCTTCGCGAGTTGCAAGGACTGGGCCGAGGTCAAGCGGAAGGTGATCTACTACAAGGAAACCCTGAGCGAGAACGGCCATGACCCGGCCGCCCTGGACGTGGGCCAGACCATCCACACCCACGTGGCCGAGTCCGATGCCGCCGCCCGCCGCCGCGCCCGCCCCGCCATGAGCCGCTACTACGAGGCGCGCAAGTCCGTACGCCCCCGCGGCTACGACGAGCTCGACCAAGGGCGCATGCTCATGGTCGGAGGCCCGGCCCGCTGTATCGAGCAGATCCAGGAGATCGCCGACACCGGCGCCAACTACGTGATCTTTTCAATGAACTTCGCTGGCCTGGACCAGAAGAGCATACTGGAGTCGATGGCGATGATGGTGAGGGAAGTGTTGCCGAAGGTTGAAGGGAGAAGCTAGTGTCCTGTCCCGTATAAAACGTCGTGAAGATGCGCAGGACTTTTTGTCGTCGGCAAGGAGCGACGATACCACGCGAGGAGGACCCCGGGTCAAGCCCGGGGTGACGTAACGCAGCCGACGGCGAAAAGGACAAGCAGATTCATGACGTTTTATACGGGACAGGACACTAGCTGAATACGGCTCCACGATAGTGTTCAGCGTTCATCCTGGACACCTGACGCAACAGCAGGCGTAAGGCCCCTGGCGGCGCAAGCCGAAAGCCCTACCGCATCAACCCCGGCAGCCAGATGGCAATCGGCGGAAACACCATCACCAAAGCGAGCGCGATGATGTTGATGAGCACGAAGGGGATGACGCCGCGGTAGATGGCGCCGAGGGTGACGTCGGGCGGGGAGACGCCCTTGAGGACGAACAGGTTCATGCCGAAGGGCGGGGTGATGAGCGACAGCTCGATGTTGACCATGGTGACGATGGCGAACCACAGGGGGTCGAGGCCCAGGGAGCGGATCACGGGGAAGAAGATCGGCACGGTGATGAGCATGATGGAGATGGGCTCCATGAACGCGCCCATGATGAGGATCACGATCTGCATGGCGGCGATGATGATCCACTGGGACACGGCCAGCTCGGTGGCGAAGGTGGAGAGGCCCATGGCGGCGCCCGAGTGGGCCAGGATCTGGCTGAAGGCGGTGGCGCTGGTGACGATGAGGAGGGCGAAGCCCGAGACCTCCACCGTCCCCAGCAGCGACGACTTCAGGATCTTCCACGACAGGCGCCGGTAGGCCAGTCCCAGGCAGAAGGCCCCGGCCACGCCCATGGCGGCGGACTCGCTGGGGGTGGCGATGCCCATGAAGATGGACCCCAGCACCACCAGCACCAGCACCACCAGCGGCATGAAGTACTTGAGCGCGGCCATGCGTTCGCCCCAGGACACCTTCTCGACCTCCACCGCGGGAGCCAGTTGCGGCCAGATCGTGCAGGCGATGACGATGTAGCCGAACAGCAGCGACGCCAGCAGCAACCCGGGCAGGACCCCGCCGATCAGCAGGTCGCCCACCGAGAGCTGGCTGATGCCCCCGAAGATGACCATGAGAGCGCTGGGCGGGATGAGCACGGCAAGGCCGCCGGAGGTGGCCAGGGTGCCCACGGCCAGACCCGTGTCGTAGCCCTGCTTGCGCATCTCCGGGATCAGGATCGTTCCCAGGGTGGCGGAGCTGGCCATGCTGGAGCCGCTGCCGGCGCCGAAGGCCGTGCCCGCCAGCACCGCCAGCACCGCGAGGCGGCCGGGCACCTTGCCCAGCCACTTGCCGATGGAGGTGATGGCGAGGGCGGCAAGGCCCGAATGGAGCACCAATTCTCCCATCAGCACGAACAGGGGCAGGGCGATGAACGCGAAGGTGCCCACGCTGGTGAAGCTGCTCAAGGCCACGGCCTGGACCGCGCCCGGCCCCACCAGCACGTAAAGGAAGCCGACGTTCAGCACGCCGAACGCGAACGCGATGGGGATGCCCGACGCCATCAGCAGCATGAGGGCGCCGAACATGACGACCAGGACGATCCACCAATCGAGGAGAATCAGAGGCCTCCTTCTCCGGGCGTGATCTCCGTCTGCGCACGCTCTCCGGCGAGAATTCGGAACAGGAAGCCCAGGGCCAGCCAGGCCGCCCCGATGGGAATGATGATCAGTACCGGGAACTTGGGGAAGTTGAGGGCGGTGGAAAAGCGGTAGCCGTTCTCGAGCGCGTGCCACGCCACCACCCAGCCCTGCCACGTGAGCACCACGCAGTAGATCAGCCCGAAGACGTCCGTCACGACCCGCAGCCGGCGTTGTGTCGGAGCCCTGAGCCGCACCGTCACCAGCTCGACCTTCACGTGGTGGTCGTTCATGAGGATCCACGCGGCAGGAACGAAGGTGAGGTACACGAGCAGGTATTCGTTCATGTCGATGACCCAGATGGTGGGCGCGCGGAAGATCAAGCGGGCGAAGACGTCGTAGAGGACGGACACCGTCATCACCACCACGAACGCGGCGGCGACGGCGCTGAGCACGCGGTTCGCCTTGTCGAAGGCAAGGCTCAGGGTTTGCAGCATGGGGCGAGCCGTGGGCGGCGGCCGCCGGCCCGCAGCATTACGCGGACCGGCGGCCACAACGCCTCACGTCCGGCGGACCCGGATCAATTGTATGGCGCCAGGGCCTTCTGGATGCGTGGCCCGTAGTCGGGCGACTGTTTGAGCAGGTCGGCCCAGTAGGCGTTGCGCGCGGCGGCCAGCCGCTTCTTGGCGGCGTCGTCGACCTCAATGAGCTTCATGCCGTTGGCCTGGAGCTTTTTGATCGAGGCCTGGTCGGCATTGTAATAGTAGTCCAGCACCTCGCGTTCCATCCCCTCGGCGGTCTCCGACAGCACCTTCTTCGCGGCCTCCGGGAGCTTGTCCCACACGCGCGTGGCAATGTAGACGCCGCCCGGCGAAAGCTGCATGGGCGTGGCGATCATGGCCTTGTAGACGTCCCTCTCGCCGAAGCTCCAGGCGTCGTTGGGAGCCCGGTAGGCGCCGTCCACCACGCCGCGCTGCAGCGCCGTGTACAGCTCGTTGGCCGGGATGGTCTGGGGCGAACCGCCGAGATACTGGATGGCGCGGGCGTCCTGGGCGCCCGAGGCGCGGATGCGCTTGCCCTTGAGGTCGTCGAGATTCGCGATGGGCTTGGCCATGAGGAAGCGGAACCCGGTGCCGCCCACCAGGATGCCGACGAAACGCGTGGACGACTTCTTGGCGTAGGCCTCGTTGATGATCTTCATGGCGTCCGTCTTGCGCAACGCCTCCAGCCACTTGTAGATGTCGTCGGGCTTGACCAGGCTCATGGCCGCGCCCTCGATGGTCTCGCCGGCGTAGTACGCGCCCGCCGAGTGGGTCATGTCGGCGATGCCGGTGCGCAGGGCCTGGAACTGCTCGAAGGCGGGGGCCACCTCGGGTCCGCCCAGGAGGCGCACCCGCACGACGCCCTTGCCGTTCTTGTTCACGCGCTTGATGTACTCCTTGTACATCAGGTCGCAGTCGCAGCTCAGGGGCCATGCCGCGATGGCGCGGATCACCACTTCCTTGGCGTCCGCGGGTGCCGCGGCGGTAAGGGTCCACGCGGGCACGGCCAGCAGCAGGGCCAGCAGAGAGACTCTCAGGAACGGCTTCGCTTGCATCATACACCTCCGGTTGTTCCGTCGGGACGTACCTTCCCGCACGGGGGTGCCATGGTTGCCGCGGGGGGGCGCGGCGCCCGTGCGTCCATCAGCCGTGGGGCGTCATCGGCCGGCCCCGTTCGAGCGGGCCGGGCCGTGCGTCTTCAGATGGCCTCGTACGGATAGCGCTTCACCTTCTCCATGTTCTTGCCCTCGATGCGGATCAGCTTGGTGGTGTCGGCGCGCCAGGGCGAGTGGAGATCTCCCTCGTTGTAAAGGTGCGCCATGCCGCGCTTGAGGGTGTAGGTGCGGAGCTTGCGGGCCTTGCCCTTCTTGCCCTCGCCCGCGGGTTCGACTTTCTCCCAGTCGGTCATCTCGGTCTCGCCCGAGGCCTGGCCGTAGATGGCCCATGCGGGACCGTGGTCGTGGGGGTTGCTGCCCTTGGCGCCCTTGTTGTGGTGCGCCAGGATGCAGAAGCCCAGTTCCTGATCCTCGTAGATCACCTTGCGCTCCGCTTGGTCCTCTTCGATGTGCTGCGCGATGAATTCGTCGTCGTTGCAGACCTCCGCGACCAGCGCGACCACCTTCTGGCGCCCCTCGGGGCCGGGCTCCGCCTTGAGAATGCGATGACAGTCTGCCGCGAACTGCTCTAACGTATGGCTCATGGTATCACTCCTTTTGACAGCAAATTTCGGGCCGGTCGAACCGCCCGAGGATACGCATGTTCGAATCCTTGTACGCTTTCCCCCGCGACGGTGTCAACCTGGTTCCGCGGACTCTCTCCCTCCGGCGCGTCGCATCATTGCCGCCCTCCTCCGTGATTCCCGCGCAACAGGCTGTGAATACTCCACTCGGATGAGCGTTGGTACCAACGTCCCGAATCGTCATTCCCTGTCACGTGGGGTTGCGACACAGCCTGTTCGCGGGAATAACGTATTCGGGACGTCTTCGCGTGGCCAGTTCTTGACGCCGCCTGGCAAGAGGGAATCCAGCGGGAGGCGGGGCCATGAGTCGCCACGAGCCCAGCTATTCCGCCCAGCCCACAATAGGCGTGAACAGGTCCTCCAGCGCCGGTCTCGGCTCGGCCACGAACCCCTGCTCCACGAGGTACTGCATGAACGTTTCCAGCGTGTCGCGGTTGGCCTCCACGCCGTAGGGGTAGGGATCGCCGCCGAACAGTTCGCGGATCTCGTCCATCTCGGCGTTGAGCCAGGGCACCATGTACACCATGGTGCCGGTGAACCCCATGTGCTTGAGCGTCCATGCCTTGGCCGCCTGGAAGGCCTTGAACATGGTCTCGGCGATCCACGGGTGCTGCGCGTGCAGCTCCTCGCGCATCACGATGGTGTGCATGATGGGAAAGATGCCGGTGGCCTGAAAATACTCCCGTTCGGAACGGCGGTAGTCCGGGAACAGCCTGCCGATGGCCGGGTTCTTTCCCAGGGAGTCCGGCTGCCGGGCGCCGAGGTAGGCGGCGATGTCGCCCTGCGCCAGCAGGTCGTTGATGGACTTGTCCGGCGGGGCCGTCTCGATGTCCAGGCCTCCCAGCGGCCTCAGGTCCACCTCGTCGTCCGGCGGCCGCGGCGCGTTGACGCCGCCCTCGACCCAGCGGATGCTGGAGAGATCGACGCCGTGGCGGTGCCGCAGGATGCCGCGGATCCACACGGCCGCGGTCTGGCCGTACTCCTGGACGCCCACGCGCTTGCCGTTGAGGTCGGCGGGTTCGGTGATGCCCTGTTCGCGGTTGACGTAAACGTACGCGTGGCGGAAGAGCCGCGACGGAAAGACCGGCAGCGCGATGAACGGGAACGAGCCGCGCGCGCGCCGGGTCAGGTACGTCGACAGCGACATTTCGCACAGGTCGAAGGCACGGGTCTTCATCATGCGGGTGAAGATCTCCGGCGGCGACTGTATCTGAAGGCAGGTAACGTCGACGCCTTCGGGCCGCACCTCGCCCTTGGCGATGGCTTCGACGCGGTCGTACGGCCCGGTGGCCAGTGTCAATGAGAGATTTCCCAAGGTCGTTTCCTCCGTGATAGGGTTCAAGACGGGTTCACTCAGGACCGGAGGCGTCAGCGCCGAAAGGCCGCCCAGGAATCGGACAGGGATCGATGGCCGCAAATGAATCGTCGCGCCAAGCGCTGGATCATCACGAACTCGTCGGGCGGTTGAGCCGCGAGCAGCGGCTCGACCTGCTGCGGCGCTCCAATGCCAAGGGCCTTCTCCACCTCTCGGGCCATCTGGCGGCGCTCGGAGTGTCCGGTTCCCTCATCGCGTTCGCGGTGCCCGGCTGGCCGGTCCTGCTGCCGGTTCACGGCATCCTGCTGGTCTTCCTGTTCTGCCTGCAACATGAGGCGGTGCACAAGACGCCGTTCCACAGCGCCGGGCTCAACGCGGCCGCGGCTTGGGGCACCGGAATCGTCCGTCTGCTGCCGCCGGTCTGGTTTCAACACTTCCACATGGACCACCACCGCTATACCCACGATCCGGTCCGCGACCCGGAACTGGCCCGGCCGTTGCCTCGGTCGAGGGCCGGTCTCGTTTGGCATATGGCCGGTGGCCCCTACTGGAGCGGCCAGTTACGCACGCTCGTGGCCAACGCCGCCGGCTTGAACCGCGACGCGTTCGTTCCGCCGCCGGCGCGGGCCGCGGTGGCGCGGGAAGCCCGGTGGTTCTTGGCCATCTACCTCGTCGCGACAGGGGTCTCGATCTTCTTCGGCAACGCGGCGCTGTTGTGGTTGTGGCTCCTGCCGGTGCTCTTGGGCGAGCCCTTTTTGCGCATCTACTTGCTGGCCGAGCACACCGGGTGCCCGCACGTGCGCAACATGCTGGACAACACGCGCACGACTTTCACGACGATGCCGGTGCGCTTCATCGCCTGGAACATGCCTTTCCATGTCGAGCACCACGCCTGTCCGGCCGTGCCTTTTCACAAGCTGCCGGCGCTACACGAAGTGGTCCGGGATCATCTGGCCATCACGGCGAACGGATACACCGACGCAACCCGGGCGGCGACCGGCGCCGTCCTGCGCGGCGCGGCGTGACGGGGGCGCGGCGTCCGAGCCCTGTGTGATCCCGCGGTCCTCCTCCGGTGGTCCCTGAACAACAGTTTTTGCGCCCGTCTTGCCCCGGACAACTCCGTTTGGCACCGGCCTCCTCCAGCAGTTATCATGCGGTGCGCGCACGACGACATCCACGGAGTCCGACGAAGCATTTCAAAGTGCGACGGAAACCGCAAGGTTCAACCTCGAACAGAAGGGGGTCCTTAATGCAGATGCAGTTCAGCCTTCACAGTCCCAACGGCGGCCTGAAGGAAGCGGCGCGGATCCGCGACCGTGTGGTGCGGGCGGAGCAGCTCGGTTACGAGGGCATCTACCTCGGCTGCAGCCAGCTCAGCACGCCGGAGCCTTTCCAGATCCTGGCCGTTTGCGCGGTGGCCACGAACCGTCTGAAGCTCGGCACGGCCGTCACCAACATGGTCTACCAGGACCCCACCGTCCTGGCGGGATCGGCCGCGACCCTGAGCGACATCTCCGACGGCCGCGCCGTGCTCGGTCTCGGCACCGGCGACGGTCCGGTGTATGCCATGGGCCGCAGGGCCACCCGGCTCAAGGAGTTCGAGGAGGGGGTGCGCACCATCCGCGACGTCCTGCGGGGCGGAGAGCTGGTGACCCCCAACAACCGCGTGAGCGTGAACTACCGCCTGCTGCCGACGCCGGTGTACCTCTCCATGGAGGGACCCAAGGGCCTGCGGCTGGCGGGACGGGCGGCCGACGGCGTGTTCCTCGGGAGCGGGGTGGAGCCCCGCGCCGTGAGCTGGGCGCTGGCGCGCATTGCCGAGGGCGCGGCCGAGGCCGGGCGCTCGCCGGACGAGATCGCCACACTGGCCTGCGGCATGGTGTGCATCAAGGAGGACGGCGACGAAGCGCGCCAGATCGTTCGCCGCCGCCTCGCCAACCGCGCCCACCACAACTTCCAGTCCACCCTCGAGACCGTGCCCGAGGAGGAGATGGAGAGCATCCGGAAGTTCATGGGGGCTTTCGACCAGTCCAAGCCCATGGAGGACCGGTCCGACCCGGCGTTGATCACCGACTATCTGGTGCGCCGCTTCGCCATCGCCGGCACCCCCAGGGAGTGCATCACGCGCCTCGAGGAGCTGGCGGACGCCGGCGTCAAGCGCGTCATGCTGACCCCGGCCCGGCGCGTCTACGAGGAGACCGTGGAGGCCTTGGCCGAGAAGGTGATGCCGGCGTTCGGGGCGTAGCGCCGCCGCAAGATCCGCCCACGTCATGAGCGACATTCGCCCGTGGCGTGGGCGTTTTGCATGACTTGCCCACGCGGTCCCAACCCCAGGCCCATGCGATTCTACGTCAACATCCTCTCCACCTACTTCCCGGACCTGGACCCGCCCTACGAGGTCTACTACCGGCAGATGCTGGAGCAGATCGAGCTGGCCGAGGAGCTCGGGTTCGAGTGCTTCATGTTCAACGAGCACCACTTCCTGGGCTACGGCGGCCTCGTCGCCAACCCGGCGGTGATGTTGGCGGCGGCCGCGGCCCGAACCTCACGCATCCGCTTGGGCCCGTGCATTGCCATCCTGAGCGTGCGTCATCCGTTGCAGGTGGCCGAGGACTACGCCATGGTCGATGCCGTTTCCGGCGGCCGGCTGGAGTTCGGCATCGGATTGGGAAACACGGCCCTGGACTACCGCGTCTTCGAGACCCCGCAGGAGCAGGGACGCGCGCGCTACCGGGAGGCCCACGACGTCATCGTCAAGGCCTGGACCCACGAACGCTTCAGCCACGACGGGGAATTCTGGAAGTTCGAGGAGATCACGCTGTACCCGCGGCCGGTACAGCAGCCGCTTCCGCTCATATGGGTGGCCGGCACTTCGCCCGAGGGACTCGGGTGGGCCGGGCGCCAAGGCTATCACATCATGACCGTCGGGCATCCCCATCCGCCCGACAAGGTGCGCGTTGGCGTGGAGGCGTGGCGCGAGGGCCTCGCGGCCACGGGACGCGACCCCGCGGACTACCACTGCCAGTACCACCTGCGCACCTACGTGAACGAGAACGCCGCGGTGGCCCGGGAGACGGGTGAAAAGGCCATAGACCGCTACGAAGCGATCTCACGCATCCAGCGCAAGGCGCCGCCACCGCCGGGCTACGTTTACGATTGGCAGGGTATGCTGGAAACCGGCCGCAACCTCTACGGCACTCCCGAGCAGTGCATCGAGATCATCCGCAACGCCCGGCGCCACTACCACTTCGACACCCTCACCCACAACTTCAACTTCGGCGGGCTACCGCACGAGGACGTCATGAGGTCCATGCGCCTGTTCGCGCGGGAAGTCATGCCCGCGTTCCGTTAGAGAACATCAACGGGTACCCCGGCGGACTCGGATGCCGTTCGTTGCCATGGCTGGCCCTTACACGCTCTCGGCCAGCGGTTGGGCGTCCTACAGATTGACCCGCGCCATGCCGTCGGGTGGATAGCGGTCGCCGGCGGCCGCGCCCGGTGGAAACGCCGCATCCAGCGCGGCGAGGTCTTCGGCCGTGAGCGCGATGTCCAGGGCCTTGAGGTTCTCTTCCAGGTGAGTGCGCCGCTTGCAGCCGGGGATGGGGAAGACGTTGGCGCCCCGGGCCAACACCCAGGCGATGCAGATCTGCGCCGGCGTTGCGTCGTGGGTGTCGGCGACCTTCCGGATCGCCGCCACGCGCTCGCGGTTGGCGGCGGCGTTGTCGTCCGAGAAGCGCGGGAACTTGTGGCGCGTGTCGCCTTGCTCCAGCGCGTCACGGCCACCCACCGTTCCGGCCAGGAAGCCGTAGCCGAGCGGCGCATAGGCCATCAGCCCAAGGCCGAGCTCGTCGCACGCGTCGAGGTGTCCTCCTTCAACGTCACGGGTCCACAGTGAGTACTCGTACTGCAACGATACCAGCGCGTGGACCTTCATGGCCCGGCGCAGGGTGCCGGGCGCGGCTTCCGACAGGCCGATGAAGCGGGTCTTGCCGTCCTCCACCAGCCGGACCATGGCGCCCACGGACTCCTCGATGGGCACGGTGGGATCGACGCGGGACAGGCAGAATGCGTCCAGCGTCTCGATGCCGAGATTCTTGAGGCTGGTCTCGCAGATCTGGCGCAGCCGGTCGGGCGTGCCGCTGCCCTGCGCCACCGATGAGCCGTCGTTGGTCCGGATGGTGCCCGTCTTGGAGTGGATGAATACCTTGTCGCGCTTGCCGCCCTTGAGGGCCTGGCCGATGAGACGGTGGTTGTGCCCCTGGCCGTAGCTGGCGGACGTATCCAGCAGCGTGACCCCGAGGTCGACGGCGCGGTGGATGGTGGCGATGGACTCCGTGTCGTCGGCCGAGCCGTAAGCCCCCGACATGGAGAAGCAGCCGAGCCCGATACGCGACAGCTTCTCGCCTGTATTGCCGAAGATGGCGGTTTCCATGAGATGTTCCTGCGCCGCCGGAAGCGCCAGCGGCGGCGCGTATGCCGGCTCGGCCCTACAGATCCAGCGTGCTGGGCGCGAAGATCTCTTCCAGTTCCAGCTTGCGCGGGGTGAGCTTCTGCTCGAACGAGTAGTCGATGAGGGTTTCGAGCATGGCCGCGTTGTCCTTGATGCCGTAAGGGAAGGGGTCCGGGCCGACGACGGCGCGGGTCTGCTCCAGGTACTGCGGGCCGAAGAAGAGGTCCGAAGGGACGGCCTGCGGCAGTTGTTGCAGCCAGTGCTCCTTGGCCTTGGCGAAGGCCGCGTAGAGGTTGAAGGCCAGCCAGGGGTGCTTTTCGTGCACGTCGCCGCGGATCACGAAGCAGTGGTTGACGGGCACGAAGCCGTGGGCCTCGACGTAGCGCCTGCCCTCGGCCATGGTGTCCGGGAACAGCGGGCGCACGGCGTCGGCGTCTCCCTCGCGGCGATGGTGGGTGGAGCGGTCGATGACGTTCCGTTCGGCGTGAAACGCGCTCAGCACCATGGCGGTATCGAGCTCCCGGTCCACCAGCATCGAAACGAGACTCTTGTCCTTGGGGATGCGGTGGAAGCGGATTCCTTCCGGCGGCGTGAAGCCGGTGGCGCCGCCGTGGCTCAGTTCCTCGCTGCGCTCCATGTACCAGTCCACGCCATACTGGGACACGCCGAAGTCGTGCTCCAGGGTGCCGCGGGTCCACAGCGCCGCGGTCTGCTGGTACTCGCCCACGCCGATGCGCTTGCCCGCCAGCTCGCCCGGGTTCTCGATGCCGGAATCCTTGTGGACGTACAGCGCCATGTGCATGAAGCGGCGGGAAGGGAACACGGGGATGGCCACCATGTCATGGCCGCGCGACTTGGCGATGAGCAGGGAGGACATGGACATCTCGGAGACTTCGAACTCGCCGAACCTGAGCTGCCGCCAGAAGGTTTCGGACGGATTCGAGTGGGTCCACATCAGGTCGACACCTTCCACCGGGGTGGTGCCGTCGAGAAGCGGGGCGATGCGTTCGTAACGGGCGGAGATCAGGCTGAGTCGGAGTTTTTTCATGGCGGTGTGTCTACCACAAAATCATGCAACGGTCTGCCGTGCGCGGCGACCGGGCGGCCCGGCCCCGCTGCTCCGGATACCGGGACAGGTCCGGGGTCACCGGAGCGGAGGATGCGGGCAGGGAGGGGCCCCGGCAAAGGGCGGACCGAGGAGTGCGAAGAAATACCGGCCGGCGCAAGTGAGCCGGACCGGACAGCGTCGAACGGTCCGTTCCGGCTCGGATGCGGGTGATTGTTCTCGCTACTGCGCCGTCACGCAGGCCGTCAGCACGGACGGAAGCTCGGGCATCACCGGTTCCCAGGAGTCGCCGCGGTCGCGGGTGACGTAGAGCGCGCCGATGCCGCGATCCTTGGGATCGAAGCCGAAGCCGCGCGAGCCGTCGCCCATGGCGGCGAAGACCGTGTCCGGGTCTTCGGGGTGGCGCTGCAGCGTCCAGGGCATGTACGGCATCATCTCGGCGATGCCGTTGGTGGCGGTGCGCCAGTTCCCGCCTTCGTCATCGCTCAGCATGATCACGCCGTGGGGATTGGTGCTCTCGCCGCGCCACACGCCGGGGGAGCCGCGCCCGCCGCACACCATCATCCGCGGGGTGTCGCCCGGCAGGAAGAACCAGTCGTGGGTGTAGCTGTACTTCTCGGTGTAGCCCCACGGCATGCCGTCCTCGACCCGGCGCCACTGCCGTCCGCGGTCGTCGCTGCGGAAGAAGCCCCGGGCGCACGATACGTAGTAGCGGTCCTTGCTGCCCGGATAGTTGGCGAGCAGGTGCATGTCCAGGTAGTCGATGCCCTTGCTGGCGTCCACCCATGTCTTGCCCCGGTCCTCGCTGCGCACGACGCCGCCGTGCTCCAGCGTCAGCAGAACGAGGTCGGCGTCCTCCGGATGGATGAAGATGTTGCACACGTGCGGGAACTGCACGCCCACGTACGGTCCCGGGACGCACCACTGGTTCTGCACTTCCTCGGGCATCTGCCGCAGGCTCTCCAGGTTCTCCCAGGTGTCGCCCCCGTCCTCGCTGCGCATGAGCTGCACCGGACCGAGTCCGGCATAGACCACGCGGTCGTCGTGAGGATCCACCGCAAAGCAGCGGGCGTCGCCTTCGATGACCCTCTTCCAGCTCTTGCCCGCGTCGTTGCTGCGGTAGGCGCCGTCGAAGGGCACGGCGGCGAAGACGCGCTCGGGCCGGGTCCTGCAGGCTGCCAGGCCGTCCACGGTCTGTCCGGGGAAATGCTCGGCGCTCACCTCCAACCGACTGCCGCGGTCCTCGTAGACGGTGAGCCCGCCGTTGAACGCCACGTAATAGCGGAGTGAATCACCCATCGGTCTCTCCTTTCGTGAATGCGGATCGATTGATTTAGTGTCCTTCGACTTCGCTTCGCGACGCGGGTGGGGCGACCGCGGGTGGGGCGACCGCGGGTCGCCCCTACTACGGGTCATCGCACTTTGCCGGCGACGAAAACGCACTAGCGCGGCGCCACCAGTATCTCCTCCCTCGGGAAGTGGTCCATGATCTCGGCGCCGTCCTTGGTCACCACCACCATGTTCTCCAGCCGCACGCCGCCCACGCGGGTCTCGCCCTCGCGGCTTTCGATGGCGATGGTCATGCCTTCCTCGAACACCTGCGGGTAGTTGAGGGACCACTGCCGGTTGATGATCGGGATGTCGTAGTTGGTGCTTCCCTGGGTGAGGCCGATGCCGTGGCCGATCTCGCTGGCCAGCACCTCGCACTCCTCGTCATAGCCCCAGCTCGTCGCCGGCGGGAAGTGCTTGGCGGCGTCGGCCGTGGTGGCGCCCGGCTTGATGGCGTCGATGACCCCGTCGATGCTGTCGCGCACCCGCTTGTACCAGTCCTGCTCCTTGGCGTTGGGCTTCCGGCCCACGATGAAGGTCCGGTAGGTGCAGGTGGCATAGCCCTGGTAGGTGAGGCCGCAGAGCGAGCCGTACAACAGGTCGCCGGTCTGCAACAGCCGGCTGGACTGGTGGAAGCCGCGGTCGAAGGTGCTGGGTCCGGAGCGCCAGCCTCCGGGCGGCGCCGACTCCGCGCCCATGTCGTAGCCTGCCTTGGTGGCGATGCCCGAGAGCTCGGTGTCGCGCACTCCCGGCTTGGCGTTCTCCCAGATGCTGTACCAGACGCCTTCCACGATGGCCGCCGCGGTCTTGAGGCAGTCGATCTCGTCGGCCGTCTTGATCTTGCGGATCTCCTTCATCACCAGGCTGAAGTCCACCAGGTTCTTGACGCCGGCGTTGGTGAGGGCCTCGCGCGCGATGCCGTCGAACGAGCTGAAGCCGATCTTTTCGTTCAGCAGGCCGCGGCTCTTGAGCTCGTCGTGGATGTCGGCGGCGAACTGCCGGGCCTCGTCCTTGGCCGCCTCGATGCCGCAGGCCGCGGTGAGCCAGGCCCGCGCCGGCCGCCACTCCTTGATCCACGGCGCCTGGTCCGGCATCTGGTGGAAGTGGCCGCTGTGCTCGTACATGATCGGGTCGTGGTCCGCGAAAAAGAGGGTGTAGCGGCACATCGGGTAGTTGAAGCCCTTGAGGCCGGTGAGGTAGCGGATGTTGGCCGAGTTGGCTTCCAGGAGCGCCGGGATACCGTGCTCCTTCATGATGCGCCTGGCGCGCTCGGCCCGCTCCCGGCGCATGCGGTCCGTGTTCAGACGCTCCTGCCAGTCCGATATCTCGTTGCCGTAGATGAGCTTCGATGCGTACTGTGGTGCCATGTAAGAGAACCTCCTTGGTCGCCGCGGGGATCGGGGATCTGTCCGATGAGGGGCGGGTCCGAAACCCGCCCCTACATGGCCATATGAGCCGGACCTTGTCAAGGTTCAGGCGGGGTAATAGGATGAGCGGAGGCCGGAGCAGCAGCGCTTGCGGAAGGAGAAAAGCGAAGATGAGCAACTACCGCGCCGTCGATGCCGACGGCCACGTGATGGAGCATCCCGGAGAGATCAAGGAGTTCTTCGAGCCGCCCTACAACCAACTGCCCTGGACCGTTTATTCCCTGTTCCCGAGCGTGGACGGCTTCGTCCGCGGCTTCTCGCGCCTCACCGAGGACGACGACCCCAACGCCGAGCGCTGGGTGGAGTTTCTCGACCGCTGCGGCATCGAGACCTCCTACCTGTATCCGTCGGTGGGTCTTGCCAGCGGCATGATCCAGGACCGGGACTATGCCGCGGCCATCGCCCGGGCCTACAATCGCTGGGTGCACGCGAAGTTCATGCAGGCCAGCGAGCGCCTGCGCGCGGTGGCGCTGATCCCGGCCCAGAACATCCCGGAGGCGGTGACGGAGCTTCGCGCGGCGGTGACCGAGCTGGGCATGCCCGGCGCCATGCTGCCGTCGGTGACGGCCGCCGGCAAGCACTACGGCCACCGCGACTTCGACCCGCTCTACGAGGAAGCCCAGCGGCTCGGGTGCTGTCTGGCCATTCACGGCGCGGTGAGTCAGCGCATCGGCATCGACAACTCCGACAACCTCTTCAAGACCCACACCCTGGAGCACCCGTTGTCCCAGCTCATCCAGTTCACCGACATGATGACCGAGGGCGTGTTCGAGCGTTTCCCGGACCTGCGCTTCGCCTTCCTGGAGGCGGGGGCCGGCTGGGTCCCCTACATGATGGACCGCATGGACGAGAACTACGAGCGACGAAGGCGCTGGTGCCCGGCGCTGACCAAGCGCCCCAGCGAGTACGTGCGCGACGGCAACATCTACTTCAGTTACGAGGTGGAGGAGAAGACCCTGCCCACCGTGCTCCGGCTCGTGGGCGAGGACCGGATCTTCTTTGCCTCCGACTATCCCCACGAGCGTCACAAGGGCGAGTTCTACGGCGACATCGATGAGTTGAACGCACGCGAGGACCTCTCGGACACCGAGAAGCACAAGGTCCTCTACGCCAACGCCGAGCGCTTCTACAACGGCTGAGGCCAGCAGCCCGGAAGGGGAGGCGACAGGAGGAAACCCATCATGCCGAAGGTATCATCCCTGGGCCACGTCGGCCTGCTGGTCCACGACATCGAACGTTCCAAGGCCTTCTATCGCGACGTGCTGGGTCTGACCATCAGCGACGAGAGCGACACCGGCACCGTCTTCATGACCGCCCAGGAACGCGACCGGGAGCACCACGAGCTTCAGCTGCGTCCCGGCCGGGAAGGCACCGGCGGCGCGAGCATCGTCACGCAGCTATCCTTCCGCTGCGGCACCCTGGCCGAACTCAAGGCCTTCCACCGCGACTTCCTCGAACGCGGCGTCCCCGTCGAGCGCGTCGCCAGCCACGGCAACGCCATCGGCATCTACTTCCACGACCCCGACGGCAACACCGTCGAAGTCTACTGGCCCACCGGCATCGACTGGCCCCAGCCGTTCCGCAAGCCGGTGGACCTCAGCCAAGCCGACGACGTTATTCTGGGGAATCTGACGTGAAAGCTAAAGTTCCTCCCGACACTGCCGAACAGGACAGTAACGGGAGGAAACCTTGGCGAACGAAATCGATCACCCTCATGATAGTCTGTTTCGCAAGGTGTTCTCCGACGTAGGAGAAGCGGCTGGCCTGTTGCGCACGGCGTTGCCCGGTGTTCTCCGAGAGCGCATGGATTGGACCAGCCTCAAGCTCCTCGACGGGAGCTTCGTGGACGAAAACCTGAGACAGAGCCAAACGGACCTCCTGTACGAGGTGGCGTACGGCAAAAGCGCCGAACCGGTGTGGCTTTACGTGCTGCTGGAGCATCAATCGACGCCGGACGCCCGAATGTCGTTTCGCATGTTGAAATACTGCTGCCGCATTTGGGACACTGGAGTACAGGACGGGGCCGGGCTATTGCGCCCCATCGTGCCCATGGTCTTCTACCAGGGTCGCCACGGATGGACGCATTCCACGCAGTTTGCCGACCTGTTCCCCGAGGTGGCGCGGGATTGGCCCTGGGTTCCCCGGTTCGCCCATCTGCTGCTGGACCAGACCAAGCTGAAACCCAACGAGGTGGAAGGGGGAGCAAGGGGACGGGTCGCACAATGGCTGATGATGGCCGCGTATGGGCGACACGTTGCGTTGGCGATGGACATGGCGGCACAGTTGTTGCCTCAGTTGCGCCAGGAGAGAGAAATCGACTACCTTGAACTGTTCGTGTTGTACGTCATGGCGACTCAGGACACCGCAGGGTCCGACGCATTCGACGAGGCGCTGCAGCGCCACGGACACGAGCAAGGGGGAATGATCATGTCATACGCTCAACAGCTTCTGGCAGAGGGAGAGGCGAAGGGTCGAGCCGAAGGCGAACGCCGCGGACAGTTGAAGACGGTCGAAGGCTTTTTGCGCGCCGGCGTGGGCTGGGAAGTGATCGAGGAAGCGACGGGCCTGGACGAATCCGGATTCAAGGCCCTCAAGGAACGTTTGTCAGCGGCGGATGATGTGACTCCTGACCCATCACGGTGAACTTCCACGAAAACGTAGGTTCATCGGGCGAGTGGAGTGCCCTGGACAAACCGAAGAAACTTCCCATGACTTGGCAGTCACCAACCAGTTGTCGGCTCCGCTGTCGACGATGATGATCGAGACGATGACCGACGGGCACTTGCCGACTGCGATAGCTGTGAGGACCGGGATTGCAGAGTTGAAATCTCGTGTCAAAGCCATCTTTCGAACCTTCCTGCACCGGCTCACGGACGCCAAGCTTTCGCCATGACCTCCTTGTTGGCGAGGTCCATACCGTCCATTACGCTTCGCTAACCCAAGTTTAACAGAGGTGATCGAGAGTCGTTATAAATCGCGGGGTTAGCGGGGC
>CAZFIU010000059.1:0-23152 GCA_964519455.1 uncultured Syntrophobacterales bacterium | reverse complement strand
ATAGCCCCGCCCAATTACCTCGAAATCCCCAATTGTGTGTTAAAGATGGGCTAGGCGTCTCCGACGACGCGGCAAGACAGGCTTTGAGCCGTTTGGCGGCGAGGGGCGAGGTGGCAAGCCCCGGGCGTGGTTTCCGCGCTGCCGGTGCGTTGATGGATGCCCTGCGAGGCGTTCTCCATCCTTGGCCGACGAATCGCGATGGAGACAGTATCAGGCCAAGTGAGGTTCGGCTACCGATTCATGTCCGAGGACGTTCCGGCGATAGCGTCGTCGGAGTGCATGTCGATAATTCAAACTACAATGTCTACAAGGAAGGCCCGTTGAAGCCGACGCCTTCTCCAATATTGCTCCGTCGTTTTACAGGCACTGGTGGTTGGCACGAAACCTGTGCGGCCATTGTTGGACTTACGAAAATGGACTGGAATAACAATACGCTTTATAAGAAGCTGCCAGCTACGCTGGTATACTCGAAGTATTTTGCTGACATTGTGCAACAGAACCCAGACATCGTCGACACAGTGTACGACTTCAGGAACTTTATGTAGATTGGAGTGATTGCCGAAGTTGCGGCGGGTCGGCTCAGTGGGCGCGACACGCAAGCTCTATGGACATGATAAAGTCGTCGATGTCGTTCTCGTCGACAACTCTAGTTGCAAAGGGCGCATGCTCGAGGATGGTCTTGGCGACTTCGTAGGCGCTCAGAAGTGAGCTGTCCCGAGGGCGGCCCAGCAGAAAGTACAGTTCGATTTCCTCGCTCGTGCCCTCGGCGACGGCCGCCAGATGGCCACGCCACCGGCGTGCCTTGTCCTTGATGCCGTCGGCGTCGGCCATGTCCAGCGACACTGGCTCATAGGCATGCCACCGACCATTCTGCCAAGCCTTCTCAAACTCGATCTGGTCTAAGGTACCCACTACGGCTTTGGGTTCGAATGGGACATGGACGCCGCGCTCCAGGAGCTTGTCACGGACAGGTCGCCAGACATCGTCGTCGGACCGACGTCTGACAGGGGTTGAGTCGTACTGGGTGACATAACGCTCATAAAGGCGGTCCAATGTCCGGGCCGGGTCAGTCGTCATGCCGGTGCCTGTTGGCGACCATTGCAAGGCGCTGTCGTCGTCGGGCAGTACCTTCAACGCGTGAGCACGGGCATCGGTGTGGGCATCGAACAAGGGCATATTGTCGGCCTGCTTTGCGATGGTAGCGAAGCCGCGACGGATCGCCTGCATGGCATTGGCGAAGGCCTCGCGGTCAAGATCAGGGAAGGCCTGTTTCAAACGACCCATCGTCGTGCGCGTCCGAACCTTCAGGAAACTGGCTGCGGGCGCATGCATCACGACGCCGACATTGAGGGCCTCTCCGGAAACCACGTCGTGGACATAGCGGAGCACGGTATAACTGTAGGCTTGTTTCTCGGTCATTGCAGTACCCGCCTTATCTCAGCGATGACGCTGTCTAGATTGTCTCTTGCATTCCGAACCCGGTCAAGCGCCTCTTCCACGGCTGGACGGGCCGCGTCCCATTCTGGCGGCATGGTGTGCCGGTATTCCAGCAGGCGGTCGTCGGAAATCGTGGCCCATAGCGTACGCAAGGGGCCGAAGTCGAGGTCGCGCTTCTTGAGTTCGCGGCAGAAGATGTGGCCATCGGCCCGTTCCAGCCAGCCCAAGGCACCTATCCGCCAGGGCGGCTGCCAATCGAGCAGTCCGGATGTCGAAGGGAACGCCAGTTCATGGTCGATAAGGCGAAAGTGATCCTGGGCTACGAGGCAATTTGGGTTCGATGGCTTTCTGTCGACATTGTCGATGACGGCATCAAAGACCAATGCCCCCAACGCCGAAGGCAGCATGGTATCGGTTACGCGGTTGCCCGAAGTCCACACACTGAACTGATTCCCGACCTTTGCGGAGCCGAACCCGACGGGTGAACTGGTCATGAGCCGCTCCCTGATATCGGGGTCCGTCACAACCGAGGCCAAAGCCGACGGTATTTCGACGAGGTAGGGTGTCGGCACAGGTAGTTTCAGATCGGTCGCGAGGCAAGTCGCCACGACCTCCCGGGCCAAACTGGTCACCCCTTCGAAACAACCTGCGGAGAGTTTGCAAAACACCTCGATGGTCCTATCAGTATCGGCCTCGCAGAGCATCAGAACGGGTTTTGTGCGTCCCGAGGTTGCTTGGCGTAGGATCTCGTCGGCGGTCACGCGACCGAGCATCCGGTCTCCCTACCGAACACTTCGTGCAGCATGGCCGGGATGAGAGCGTCTAGTCTTGCGGCAGCCTCGTCGTGGTTCTTGCGCAACTCGTGTACTTTCGCTTGCAACTGATTGAACCAACGTTGTTTTCTGGCCGACGGCACTGGCACCGCTATCGCGGCGAGCTTCTTCAGGCCGAGGGTCCGGTTCCGTCCGGCACCACCGGGCGATGCCACGCGGAGGCATTGCAGACCTTCTCGAGTGAGGAAGTAGTACAGCAGGAATTCGGCGTTTGGGGCGTCAGGTTTCGGGACGCAGGTCAGGAAGCGGTGGGAACCAACCCTTCCCTCATCTTGGTCTCGGGCGATCGCGACCGCGCCTTCCCATGCAAAGACAATGTTGAACACGAGATCTCCCGGAGCGATCCGGTAGAGCTTCTTGCTGCCGACCGTCATTCCATCCAACGGAGGTTTGTGAAAAGTGCCCCGCCCGAATGACCGGACCCCGAGTTCGGGGTAGATATCGTCCGGTTGAACGTCGACAGGCCTCCTCACAAGCGGGGCGACTTCCGCCATTGGCAGATAGTCGGCATCCCTGACCACTTGCTGGAATGCATTGTGAAGGAGCACGTCAACGTCTTGATCGGCAGCCGCCAACGCCTTCCGTCGTTTCGCGATGAGCCTCGCTACTTGGTCGAACCTAGCCACGACGCGCCGCTGTTCCTCAAGGGGCGGAAGGGGAGCCCTGAGCTTTGTAAAGTGCCTCTCCTTGAAGCGATTTCGAGTTGTCGGTGTCGAGCCGTAGCAGTACTCCCGTACTTGCCTTTGCGTGGAAGGTAGGCCAAACCAGAGTGTCAAAAAACGGCCATCGAGCCTTTTTGTCTTGATGGAAAAAAGCGGAAACTCACTTGAAACGAATTTACGGTCGAGGTCTTCCGGAACCACACCGAAGGACCCTTGCCAAGCGAAAAGCCGGCTATAGATAAAGTCTCCGGCTGCAACCATGTTAAGACGCGCTGCGGAAATCTCCGATCCAAGCTTTGTCTCACGCAAGAACGGACCGCCAATTCGTGAGCGCATTCCCAACAGTTGGTAGGTCGCGTCTGGTCGTACAGGTTCTGAGCGATCAACTGGGCTCGTCACCTCCCCAAGTTCGACACGGGGCCAAGCCATCACACAGGCTCCGCCAATGTCGCCTTGATCTCGTCCATGATCTCCAGGACGCGGCGTTCCTCTGCGATGATGGCGTCAACGATCTCGGTCGGCGAGCGGTGGTCTTCGACGTCCTCGGAATGCGGGTTCTTGAGGTCAAGATTACAGGCCGTTACGCGCCCATCGTCGTCGCGTTCGATCAACCTGGCTGCATCGATCTGCCATGCGCGCTCGTTCGTTCTCCGGTCCTTCCACCAAGTGACGCAGGGGGCGAATTCTTCAAACGTCAGCGGGGCTGTTTTCGAGTATTTTTTGCGGCCTTCCGGCCGGGGCTGCTCATAGTACCAGATCGACCGCGTCGGCCCGGACGTATCGAAGAAGATCAGATTGGCTGGAATGTCAGTATAGGGCGCAAAGACGCCTTCCGGCAGGCGAACGATCGTGTGCAGGTTGAAATTCTCAAGGAGGTCGGCCTTGATCCGCGCGGCGATACCGTCGCCGAACAGAGTTCCGTTGGGGACCACGACGGCGGCCCGACCCTGGCCGCCACGTTTGAGCCGTCGCATGATGACCTGGAGGAACAGGAGCGCCGTTTCAGCGGTCCGTCGGTCGTCGGGAAAGTTGTTGAGGATACCTGCCTCTTCCTCCCCGCCGAAGGGTGGATTGGTAAGGATGACGTTGACCCGCTGTTCCTCACCGATCTCAGTGAGCCGATGCCGGAGGGCATTGCCGGGATCAATGCGCGGCGCGTGGAGGCCATGCAGAAGCAGGTTCAATTGGGCGAGTAGATAGGGAAGTGTCTTGGCTTCTTCGCCGAAGATGCTGCATTCCTGGACCGTCGCCCCGTCGGTTTCGGTCTTGGCTTGGCCCATCAGGTGGTCGAAGGATTCGGTCAGGAATCCCCCGGTTCCACAAGCCGGATCAAGCACGGTTTCTCGCAATCGGGGATCCATCACCTCCACCATGAGGCGGACCACCGGTCGCGGCGTATAGAACTCGCCGGCGTCGCCGGCCGCGTCGCGCATCTCCCGAAGCAGGGTTTCGTAGAGCCGCCCGAGGGTTGCGCGTGCTCCTGGTTGACGCAGAAGATGATCGTCTTTGCGAAGCGGTCGGTCTGGCTCATGAACCCGGCGAGGTGCCGTGCGATGGCCTTGGTTCTCGCCCTGATGGCCACCAAGCGCTCGAAGTCGGGCGTGGAGTACTCGGTGTCGGGTATTTCGCGCCCGTAGCGGTCAAGTTCGCCCTTGCTTGGGCGCCACCCGGTGGCGTCGTAGTCGGTGACGACACGATGCACACGGAAAGGAGCGAGGAAACCGTCGGAGATGCCTTGCGCAAGGCTGTATTCGTAGATCGGGTCGCCGAAGTAAGTGTAAGTGTCGATGTTGTCGTCGCGTCGCGGCGTGGCCGTCATTCCGATCTGCGTCGCGGAGTCAAACCACTCAAGTATTTCGCGCCAGTTGCTGTCGTCGCGGGCGCTGCCCCGGTGGCACTCGTCGACAATGATGAGGTCGAAGAAATCGCGGGGGTAGTCACGGTACAGGCCCGGCCGACTGTCGTCGCGCGCGATGCTCTGATAGGTCGAAAAGTACATATCGCGAGCCTTGGACGTGTTGCCCCTCGCAATCTTGTGACGGGCGTCTCCAAAGACGCTGAAGTCCTTTGCCATCGGGTCGTCGACAAGGACGTTACGGTCGGCAAGGAACAGAATCTTCGGTTTGCGTTTGGCCCCCTTGGTATTCCAGCGGGCGGACCAGAGCTTCCAGGCGATCTGGAACGCGATGGCGGTCTTGCCCGATCCGGTGCACAGGGTCAGAAGGATGCGCCTGCGCCCGGAAACGACGTCCTGGACAGCCCGATTGATGGCGGTTTCCTGGTAGTAGCGCAACGGCCTCGCCGGGTCTGGATGCATCGGCGTAAGCAGTTGCTGAACCACTGTGTCATCGATCAGGCCTGCGGCTTGCCGTTGTCGACGCGACAGTTCTTCGGGTGACGGAAAAGTGCTGACGGAATGTTCGGCGCCGGTGATGTAGTCGATCTCGATGATTTCGGCACCGTTGGTTGCGTATGCGAAGTTCAGCCCGAGTATTTCAGCGTAGTCTTTCGCCTGCTGTATTCCCTCGGCGGCGTGCTTGTACCGTGCCTTGGCTTCCACGACCGCGATGGGAAAGTCGGGCTGGTAGCGCAGGATGTAGTCTGCTCGCTTCTGCCTGCCGCGCCGTGCCTTTCCGCCAGCGAAGACGATACGCCCGTCTGTGAACGTACGCTGCTCGTTGATCGCGTGAGGCGCATCGTCCCATCCTGCTTTCTGGAGCATGGGGACGACGAACTTGCGACAGGTGTCAGCTTCGGTTTCGGTCATGGAGTATCCTTGTCACCGAAGCGGTCATACTTTCAATCGCCGTCTCCTCTCGCAAGGGCTGCCGTGCCAGAGCCCAATCCTCACTCCCCGGCATACACCCGTTCAATCGCTCCCAGCGCCCCCTCCACCGCCACATCCGCTCCCTCCTCCCTGAGGATCTGCCCCAACGCCTCGACCAGCGCCACGACGTTCTCCTTTCGGCTCGACTCGCCCATGAGGCCGATGCGCCAGGTCTTGCCGGCGAGGGCGCCCAGGCCGCCGCCGATCTCGATGTTGAAGTCCAGGAGCAGGCGCTTGCGGATGGCGCCGTCGTTGGCGCCCTCGGGGATCTTGACGCTGTTGAGCATCCACAGGCGGTGGCCTTCCTGGGAGGCGAGGGGGATGCCGAGGGACTGCAGGCCGGCGACGAGGGCGCGGTGGTTCAGTTCATGGCGCGCGAAACGGGTTTCCAGGCCCTCGCGCTCGATCTCGCTCAGCGCGGCGTGGAGGCCGTAGTTCATGGAGATGGGGGCGGTGTGGTGGTAGGCGCGCTCCTCGCCCCAGTAGCGCTCGATCATGGTGAAGTCGAGGTACCAGCTCTTGACCTTGCTCTTGCGCCGCGCCAGCTTGTCGCGCGCGGCCGGGCCGAAGGACACGGGCGAGAGCCCGGGCGGACAGCTCAGGCACTTCTGCGTGCCGCTGTAGGCGGCGTCGACGTTCCAGTCGTCGAGGGTCACGGGGCATCCCCCGAGCGAGGTCACGGTGTCCAGCACCAGCAGGGCGCCGGCGTCGTGGACAAGCCGGGAGATCTCTTCCACGGGCTGCAATACGCCGGTGGAGGTTTCGGCGTGCACCAGGGTGACGATGTCGACCTTGTTGTCCTTGAGGGCCTGCTCCACCTGCTCGGGCCGGATGATCTCGCCCCACGGGGCCTCCACCTTGACGAGGTTCCCGCCCAGGCGCTCGACGATGTCGGCCATGCGCGTGCCGAAGACGCCGTTGACGCACACGAGCACCGTGTCCCCCTCCTCGACGAGGTTCACGAGGCAGGCCTCCATGCCCGCGCTGCCGGTGCCCGACACCGGGAAGGTCAGCTCGTTCTCCGTGTGGAACAGCCGGCGCAGCATCGCCTTGTTCCCTTCCATGATCTTGAAGAACTCCGGGTCCAGGTGGCCGACCACGGGGGCCGACAGCGCCTCCAGCACCGCCGGGTGGGGGTTGCTGGGGCCGGGTCCGAGGAGGATTCTCTTGGGCGGATTGAGCGGTGAGGCCATGTGTGTGCTCCTGTGGATCGTTGGGGAACGGCTCGGTTGTGAGCAGTGCCGGGTGCGGTGTATTCTGCCAGTCGGTTTGTCACGGTACGCGGTACGCTATAACAACCGTGTGCCGTACCATCAACACACATGGGAGCCACGGCCCGCCGCCATCCGCGTGCTCCCGCCTCGCTTGAATGGAACTCCACCGAAAACTCGCGGAGACCTTGCTCGGGAGTGGCCTGCTGGCTCCCGGTGACGCGGTGCTCGTGGGCGTCTCCAGCGGCCCCGATTCCGTGGCGCTGCTGCACCTTCTGACGGAGCTCGCGCCGGCTCTCTCGCTCTCCCTGGAAGTGGCCCACGTGGAACACGGTATTCGCGGAGCCCGGAGCCGGGAGGACGCGGAGTTCGTCCGGCGCACCGCCGCCGGGCTGTCGCTGCCGTTCCATCTTGTTCAACTGGACTTGCCCGGCGCCGAACACCGCGAAGCGGCGGATGCGGATGCTCCCGATGCGCGCGCCGGAGACGTGGACGCCCGTACGGGGGACGGGGGAAGCGGGGGGAACCTGGAAGCCCGGGCGCGCGCGGAACGCTACCGTTTCTTCGCTCGGGTGGCGCTGGAACGGCGTGTCGCCAAGGTCGCGGTGGGACACAACCGCGGCGACCAGGTGGAGACCATGCTGATGTGGCTGCTCCGCGGCTGCGGTCCCGAAGGGCTGGCCGGCATGCCGGCGGCACGGCCGCTGGACCGGGACAAGGCCGGCGCCACGGGTCCCTTGCTGATTCGACCGTTGCTGGACGTATCCCGCGACGAGATCCTCGGGTATCTGGAAAGCCGCGGGCTGGAGTACCGGGAGGACCACACCAACCGCGATACCCGTTACCTGCGGAACTGGATCCGCCGGACCCTGCTGCCGGAACTGCGGGAACGGACGGACGGCGGGCTGGAGCACCGCCTTGCCCGGCTGGGCGGCATGCTGCGGGCCGACAACGTGCTGCTGGAACGTCAGGCAGCCGAGGTCTACCGTCGCGTCAGCAGCGAAGACGTGCTGGACCGGGCCGCCTTTATCCGGATCGAGCCCGGGATGAAGCCCCGGATCGTTCGGTTCTGGCTGGCGCGGGTCATGGGTACGCTCCGGCGCGTCGGTTACACCCACGTGGATGCCGTTCTCGATCTCATCGCCGGAATCCGTCCTCACGCCCGCGTATCCCTCCCCGGCCCCTGGACCGTGGTCCGGGAGTACGAATCCGTGCGGCTGGTCCCCGCCACCGGCGAAGCACCCGAAGGCGCGAGGGGCGAAGGGCAGGCAAGGAGCGAAGGGCAATACTCCTACCCGCTCCCGCTCGAAGGCGAGCTCCCCCTGCCCGAGGCCGGGTTGACGGTGGCGGCCTGGCGCTCGGACAGTCTCGACGTGCCGGCGAGCCCCTACGAGGCCGCCTTCGACCTCCGCGCCGTGGAGCGGGTCGGGGGTGTTCTGCGGGTGCGGAACTTCCGCCCGGGCGACCGCTTCCGCCCACTGGGCATGGCCGGGCACAAGAAGCTCAAGGACCTGTTCATCGAGAAGAAGCTGCCGCGCTCCCGCCGCCGCACGTTGCCGCTGGTGCTGGCGGGGGAGGAGATCGTATGGATCCCCGGGTGCGCGCGGGGTGACTTCGCGAGGCTGGAGGCGACGAGCCGGGCGGCGTGGCGGGTCAGGATCCGTCCCTCCCCCGCGGAGGGCGCGCACGGCCGGTCCACGAGGCGCGGTTGACTTGGCCGTTCCCCGTTCTTATTGAAGAAGAGGTACCCGTATGTTAACGTTTTCCAGGTACGACAGGGGCGGAAGCGGCTGGAGAAACTTTCTTTGAACCAAGCGACAAAAAACCTTGCTCTGTGGCTCGTGCTCGGGCTGATGTTCCTGCTGCTCTTCAACGTCTTCACGCGGCAGCAGGGCCGGGACCCGGAGATCATCTACAGCGACTTCTGGTCGGCCGTGGACCGCGGCGAAGTGCAGGAAGTGACGATCCAGGGCAGGTACGTCCACGGCAAGTACCAGAGCGGCGAGCGGTTCCGGACCTTCTCGCCGAACGACCCGGGGTTGGTGACGACGTTGCGGGAAAAGAACATCCGCATCGCCGCCAAGCCGGAGGAAGACTCGCCCTGGTACTTCGTGTTGCTGGTGAACTGGTTCCCGATGCTGCTGCTGGTGGGGGTGTGGATCTTCTTCATGCGGCAGATGCAGGTGGGGGGCGGAAAGGCCATGTCCTTCGGCAAGAGCCGCGCGCGCCTGTTGAACGAGAACCAGGCGCGGGTGACGTTCAGCGACGTGGCCGGGGTGGACGAGGCCAAGGACGAGTTGCAGGAAGTCATCGCGTTCCTCAAGGACCCGAAGAAGTTCACGCGCCTGGGCGGGCGCATCCCCAAGGGCTGCCTGCTGGTGGGGCCTCCGGGCACGGGCAAGACGCTCCTGGCACGGGCCATCGCCGGTGAGGCGGGCGTGCCCTTCTTCAGCATCAGCGGATCGGACTTCGTCGAGATGTTCGTGGGCGTGGGCGCGTCGCGGGTGCGCGACCTGTTCGTCCAGGCCAAGAAGCAGGCGCCGTGCATCGTCTTCGTGGACGAGATCGACGCGGTGGGGCGCCAGCGCGGCGCCGGCCTCGGCGGCGGGCACGACGAGCGCGAGCAGACCCTCAACCAGTTGCTGGTGGAGATGGACGGGTTCGAGGCCAACGACGGCGTCATCCTCATCGCCGCCACCAACCGGCCGGACGTGCTCGACCCCGCGCTGCTGCGGCCCGGACGGTTCGACCGCCGGGTGGTGGTGCCGCCGCCCGACATCAAGGGACGCGAGGGCATTCTCGCGGTGCACGCCGGCCGGGTGCCGCTGGAAAACGACGTGGACATCCGGGTGCTCGCGCGCGGGACCCCCGGCTTCGCCGGCGCGGATCTCGAGAACCTTGTCAACGAGGCTGCGCTGCTCGCGGCGCGCCACGACAAGGAAAAGGTCAACATGAGTGACTTTGAGCTGGCCAAGGACAAAGTCATGATGGGGACCGAGCGCAAGAGCATGATCATCAGCGACGATGAGAAGCGCAACACGTCCTATCACGAGTCCGGCCACGCGCTGGTGGCGAAGCTCCTGCCGGGCGCGGACCCGGTGCACAAGGTGACCATCATCCCGCGCGGCATGGCCCTGGGCCTGACCCAGCAGCTCCCCATGGACGAGCGCCACAGCCAGGACAGGGAGTATCTCCTCAACACCATGACCATCCTCTTCGGCGGACGCGTGGCCGAGGAGCTGGTGCTCGATCACATGACCACGGGCGCGGGCAACGACATCGAGCGCGCCACCGAGCTGGCCCACCGCATGGTGTGCGAGTGGGGCATGAGCGAGAAGCTGGGACCCATGACCTTCGGCAAGAAGGAAGAGCAGATCTTTCTCGGGCGCGACTTCACCCAGCAACAGGACTATTCCGAGAGCACCGCGGTGGAGATCGACATGGAGGTCCGGCGCATCATCCAGGAATGCTACTGCCGGGCGAAGGAACTCCTGACCACGCATATCGATCTGCTGCACCAGGTCGCCAAGGAATTGCTGGAGAAGGAAGTGCTCGACGGCGCGGAGATCGACGCCATCGTCAAGGAATTCATGGGAGACAGCGGTCCCGACCAGCCCACGATCCCCTTTCCCGCCGGCGACTGACCGGACCGGCATCCTCGACACAGTCCGACTCCGTGTGATTTCGCGGAAAGGTGTGTTCAGCGCATCTCGCCAGAGAATTACGTGGGGCACGACACTAACCTCCGCCCGGATACGAAATGGCACTGACGCCCGCAAACGTCATCCCCGAGGCGCCGGCGTCCGAGGACGTGCGTACGGCAAACGCTCCGGTACTGGAAACGCGCCACGGCGTCGTGGACATGCGCCGGCGCACGGCGGTGATGGGGATCCTGAACGTGACCCCGGACTCGTTCTCCGACGGCGGCCGCTACGTGGACGTCGACGCCGCGCTGGCCCACGGCGTCGAGATGGTGCGGCAGGGCGCGAGCATCGTGGACGTGGGAGGGGAATCGACGCGGCCGGGCGCGGAGGCGGTGCCTCTGGAGGAAGAGCTGGAGCGGGTGATCCCGGTCGTTCGCGGGTTGCGCGCGCGGGTCGCCGCGCCCATCAGCATCGATACGTACAAGGAAGCGGTGGCCCGGCCGGCGCTGGAGGCCGGCGCGGACATGGTCAACGACATCAGCGCCCTGCGGTTCGATCCGGCCATGGCCGGTCTGGTGGCGGCCGAGGACGTTCCGGTGGTACTCATGCACATGCAGGGCCGGCCCCGCACCATGCAGCGCGCGCCGCGCTACGTCGACGTCGTACGGGAGGTGGCCGCCTTTCTCCGCGAACGCGCGGCCTTTGCCGTCGAGCGCGGCGTGGGCGCGCACCGCATCGTGGTGGACCCCGGCATCGGCTTCGGCAAGGACATGGGCCACAACCTGGAGTTGCTGCGGCGCCTGGACGCCTTGGTGGCGCTGGGACGGCCCGTGCTCGTGGGCCTTTCCCGCAAGGCGTTCCTCGGCCGCCTGCTGGATGAGGACGCGCCGGACGCGCGCCTCGAGGGCAGCCTCGCGGGGGCGGCCGCGGCGGTGCTGGCCGGCGCCCACATGATCCGCGCCCACGACGTGGCGGAAACCTGCCGGGCCGTGCGCGTGGCGGAGGCCATCCGCGCGGGCACGCCGGCTTCGCGCGGCTGAGCCGGACCGCTGATTTTCCGGAAGGGAGCCATGACCTCGGACAGACCACATGGAGCGCCCGGCCACCGCCGCCTGTTCGGCACCGACGGCATCCGCGGCATCGCCAACCAGGAGCCCATGACCTCGGAGACGGCCCTGAGGCTCGGGCGGGCCATCGCGCACGTGGTCGGCGGTCACGGCGGTGGGACGGAGGCGCGCGGCGCCCTGGGGCGGAAGCGCACGCGCCGGCGCCGGATCCTCATCGGCAAGGACACGCGCCTGTCGGGCTACATGTTCGAGACCGCCCTGGCGTCCGGCATCTGCTCCATGGGCGCGGACGTCCTCCTGGTGGGGCCGCTGCCGACGCCGGCCGTCGCCTTTCTCACGCGGAGCATGCGCGCCGACGCCGGGGTGGTGATCTCGGCGTCGCACAACCCGTACCAGGACAACGGCATCAAGTTCTTTTCCCGGGACGGCTTCAAGCTGCCGGATGCCTGGGAGCGGCGCATGGAGGCGCTGGTCGGGGAGGACGGGTACGGCGCCAACCGTCCCGCGGCCACGGACATCGGCAAGGCGTTCCGCGTGGCCGATGCCCTTGGCAGGACCGTGGACTTCCTCGAGAGCGCGTTCCCCGGCCGTCTGACCCTGGAGGGCCTCAAGATCGTCGTGGACTGCGCCAACGGCGCCGCCTACCGGGTGGCGCCGGAGGTGCTGACGGAACTGGGCGCCGAGGTGATCCCGGTGGCGGTGGATCCCGACGGCACCAACATCAACCGGGAGTGCGGCTCCGTGTACCCGGCCACGGCCCGGGCGGCGCTCCTGGAGCACGGCGCGGACCTGGCCGTGTGCCTCGACGGCGACGCGGACCGGGCGCTGTTCATCGACGACAAGGGCGAACTGGTGGACGGCGACGAAGTGCTGGCCATGTGCGCCATCGCGCTGAAGGAGGCCGGGCGGCTGCCCACGGGCGCGGTGGTGGCCACGGTGATGAGCAACATGGGGCTGGACGTCGCCCTGCGCGGGCACGGCATAGAGGTCCTGCGCACCGCCATCGGCGACCGCTACGTGGTGGAGGAAATGCGCCGCGGCGGCCACAACCTGGGCGGCGAGCAGTCCGGGCACCTGGTGTTCCTGGACCACAACACCACCGGCGACGGCTGCCTCACCGCGCTCCAGGTGCTGGCCCTGATGGTCGAGCAGGAGAAGCCCCTGAGCGACCTGCGCCGGATCATGGGCAAGCTGCCCCAGGTGATCGTCAACGTGCCGGTGCGCGAGAAGCGCCCGCTCGCCGAGTTGGACCGGGTACAGGCGCGCATCAGCGAGAGCGAGAGCCTGCTCGACGGCCGCGGCCGCGTGCTGGTGCGCTACTCCGGCACCGAGCCACTGGCCCGGGTGATGATCGAGGGCGAGTCCGAGGACGAGATCCGGCGGCTGGCGCGCGGCATCGCCGACGCGATCCATTCCAGCAGCGGGTCCGGGGGATAGGGGTTACGGCATGATGCGTCTCGGAGTCAACGTCGACCACGTGGCCACCGTGCGCCAGGCGCGGATGATCGACATCCCGGACCCGGTGGAGGCGGCGCTCCTGGCCGAGCGGGGCGGCGCCGACCTGATCACCGTGCACCTGCGCGAGGACCGCCGGCACATCCAGGAGCACGACGTGGCCCGGCTGCGGGAACGGCTGAGCGCGGGCCTCAACCTGGAGATGGCCGGCACCGGGGAGATGACCCGGCACGCGCTCGCCTTCCGGCCCGACGACGTCTGCCTGGTGCCGGAACGGCGCGAGGAGCTGACCACCGAGGGTGGTCTCGACGTGGTCTCCCACGCCGGTCAGCTCCGCGAGGTGGTAGCGCGCCTGCGCGGCGGCGGCATCCGGGTGAGTCTCTTCGTGGACCCCGATCCGCGGCAGCTCGAGGCCGGCCGGGAGCTGGGCGCCGACGCCGTGGAGCTCCACACGGGCACCTACTGCGACGCCGCCGCGGACCGGGTGGAGCGCGAGCTCGAGGCCGTGCGCCGCGCCGCGACGGTGGCCGCGGGCCTGGGGCTCGAGGTCCACGGCGGCCACGGCCTCAACATGGACAACGTGGCGCCCATCGCCGCCATCGCGGAGATCGTGGAGCTCAACATCGGACACAGCATCGTCGCCCGCGCCATCATGGTGGGGATGGTCGAGGCGGTGCGGGAGATGAAGGCCGTCATCGCGGCGGCGGAAACGGCGGGTGACTGACTCATGCACGTGGTGACCGCGGCGGAGATGCGCCGGCTGGACGAGCTCACGATCGAGGGCCACGGCGTCTCCAGCCTGAGCCTCATGGAGCGCGCCGGGCAGGGTGTGGTGGACGTGATCCTCCAGCGCTGGCCGCAACTGGCCAAGCGCGGCGCGCTGGTGGTCGCGGGCAAGGGCAACAACGGCGGCGACGGGCTCGTGGTGGCGCGTCTGCTGCACCAACGGGAGTTCCCGTGCGAGGTGGCGTGCGTGGCGCGGGCCGACGAGCTGTCGCCGGACGCGGCCACCAATCTACAGCGCTACCGCACCGCGGGGGGCCGGTTCACGGAGATTTCCGGCGGCGACCTCGATGCACTCGGCGGGCGTTTCGAGGACAAGGGGCTGTTGGTGGACGCCCTCCTGGGCACCGGCCTGCACACGCGGGTGCAGGGCTTCATGGCCGACGTGGTGGAACTCATGAACGCCTCGGGTCTGCCCATCATGGCGGTGGACACCCCGTCGGGGCTGGATGCCGACAGCGGCGGCCCGCTGGGCTCGACGGTACAGGCGGACATCACGGTGACTTTCGGCTACCCCAAGACGGGACAGGTGGTCTACCCCGGAGTCACTTACTGCGGCGATCTGGTGGTGGCCGACATCGGCCTCTGGGAAGAGGCCGTGGCCGAGGTGGCCCCGTCGGCGGAACTGCTGGATTCCGCGGAGTTGGTGTGGCTCCTGCCGCGCCGTTCGGAAGACTCGCACAAGGGCAGCTACGGCCACTTGCTGGTGATGGCCGGCTCCCGCGGCAAGACCGGCGCGGCGGTGCTTTGCTGCCGCGGCGCCATGCGAGTGGGCACCGGGCTGGTGACGCTGGCGGCGCCCGGTGGCCTCAACGACATCCTGGCGGGTGCCCTGGTAGAGCCCATGACCGAACCCCTGGGCGAACCGGGCGCGGAGCAATGGCCGGCGCTGGGGGCGGGCGACTGGGATGCGCTGGCGGAGCGCAGGAATGCGGTCCTCTTCGGCCCGGGCGTGGGCGTCCACGACGGCGCGCAACGGACGCTGGAAACGCTGCTGGAGCATTGTGCCCTGCCGTGGCTCATCGACGCCGACGGACTCAACAACCTGGCGGCGGACGTCGGCCGTTTGAAGGAGGCGCGCGTCCCGCCGGTGCTCACGCCGCACCCCGGCGAAATGGGCCGGCTTGCCGGCATGGACACGGCGGAGGTCAACGCCGACCGCATCGGCATCGCCCGTGCCTTTGCCGCGGAGCACCGCTGCTATCTGGTGCTCAAGGGGGCGAGGACGGTGGCGGCCACTCCCGAGGGCCGGATCTCCATCAACCCCACGGGCAATGCCGGCATGGCCACCGGGGGCATGGGCGACGTCCTGGCGGGGATCATCGCGGGCTTCCTGGCGCAGGGACTGCGGCCGGAGGACGCCATGCGCCTGGGGGTGTATCTCCACGGACACGCCGGGGACCGGGTCGCGGACCGACGCGGCGGTATCGGGCTGATCGCGTCCGACCTCGTCGACGAGTTGCCGCCGGCCATCAAGGAGCTGATGCAGATCCGGGAATTGGTGCAGGGATGACGACGAACGCGTATCGAATCACGACGGGCTCGCAGGAAGCCACCCGGGCGCTGGGGCGGACCCTCGGCGGCCTCCTGGCCGGCGGCGAGATCCTGGGGCTCACGGGCGATCTCGGGAGCGGCAAGACCTGTTTCGTCCACGGCCTCGCCGAAGGGATCGAAGTGGGCCGGAACAGTTGGGTGCGCAGCCCCACCTTCACCCTCATCAACGAATACGAGGGCCGGGTGCCGCTGATCCACGTGGACCTCTTCCGCGTGGCCCAAGGCGCGGAGATGGAGGACCTGCACCTGGAGGAGTACTTCGCGTCCGGCGGCGTCTGCGTCATCGAGTGGTTCGAGCGCCTGGACGCGGTCGGCGTGGACGAGTTCCTCGCCGTGGCCTTCCGCTACGTGGACGAGGACCGGCGGGAGCTGCGCTTCGCCGCCCGCGGCCCGCGCTACGAGGAACTGGTGGCCGCATTGCAGCGAGGGGACGGCGCGGTGACAGACAAGGCCGCGAACGAGTCCGTCGGTCCCGAGCCCTTCGACAAGGCTCAGGACGGGCGTAGCGAGGCGTAGGCGAGCGAAGTCGAAGGATGGCACTGATCGTGCAGAAATACGGCGGCACCTCCGTCGGCATGGTGGAACGCATCCGCAACGTCGCCAGGCGCGTGGCGGCCGCGCGCGAAGCGGGGAACGACGTGGTGGTGGTGGTGTCGGCCATGTCCGGCGAGACCAACCGCCTGCTGAACCTGGCCAACCAGGTCTCGGCGCACGTGGACGACCGGGAGATCGACGTGCTCCTGGCGTCGGGAGAGCAGGTGTCGTGCGCGCTGCTGGCGCTGGCGCTCAAGGACCTGGGGCAGCCGGCGCGCTCGTTTCTCGGGCACCAGGCGCGTATCGCCACCGACAGCGTGTACGGTCGGGCGCGCATCAAGAGCATCGACGGCACCCGTGTGCTGGAGGCGCTGGAGCGCCGGGAGGTGGTGGTGGTGGCGGGCTTCCAGGGGGTGGACGAGGACGACAACATCACCACCCTGGGACGCGGGGGCTCGGACACGAGCGCCGTGGCCATGGCCGCCGCCCTGAACGCCGCGGTGTGCGAGATCTACACGGACGTGGACGGCATCTACACGGCCGATCCCTTCGTGTGCCCGCGCGCCCGGAAACTGGATCGCATTACCTACGACGAAATGCTGGAGATGGCCAGCATGGGCGCCCGGGTGCTGCAGATCCGCTCGGTGGAGCTGGCGAAGAAGTTCGGCGTCCCGGTGCACCTGCGTTCGAGCTTCAACGACGCCGAGGGTACCTGGCTGGTCGAGGAGGAAGAACAGATGGATTCGGTTCTGGTCTCGGCAGTGACCTGCGACAGCGACGAAGCCAAGATCACCATTCGCGGGGTGCCGGATCGCGCCGGCCTCGCGGCGCAGATCTTCGGCCCCATCGCGGACGCCAACATCGTCGTGGACATGATTATCCAGAACGCCGGCGAGGACGGCACCACCGACGTGACCTTCACGGTGCCCCGGAAAGACCACGCCAAGGCCATGGAATTGATTGAAAAAACCGCGCCCTTGATCCAAGCTAAGGGGGTGGCCTCGGACACCCGCGTTGCCAAGGTGTCGGTGGTGGGCGTGGGAGTGAGAACGCACGCGGGCGTGGCCGCGAAGATGTTCAAGGCGCTGGCCGACCAGTCCATCAACATCGAGATGATCTCGACCTCCGAGATCAAGGTGTCGGTGGTGGTGAACGAGGAGGACAGCCACAGGGCCGTGGATTCGCTGCACGCTTCGCTGATCGAAGGGCAGGTGAGGGCATGAGTAATTTGTTGTTGTACGATACCACCCTGCGCGACGGGTGCCAGAGCGAGGATGTCTCCTTCAGCCTGACGGACAAGCTGCGCATCGCCGAGAGCCTGGCGGAGCTGGGCATTCACTACATCGAGGGGGGCTATCCCGGCTCCAACCCGCGCGACGCCGAGTTCTTCAAGGAGGTGCCGAAGCTGGACCTCAGGAAGACCCGGGTCGCGGCCTTCGGCACCACTCGGCGGCCGTCGGTGAAACCCTCCCAGGACGCCAGCCTGAAGCTCTTGCTGGCGGCCAAGACCCCGGTGGTGACGCTGGTGGGCAAGACTTGGGACCTGCACGTGCGCGACGACCTGCGCATCAGCCAGAAGGCCAACCTGGAGGTGATCGCCGATTCCATCGCCTACATGAAGAAGCACGTCGACGAGGTGATGTTCGACGCCGAGCACTTCTTCGACGGCTACCGCAACAACCCCAAGTTCGCTCTGGAGTGCCTGAAGGCGGCCGAGGAGGGCGGCGCCGACTGGATCGTCCTGTGCGACACCAACGGCGGCGGCTTGCCCGCCGACGTCGGCGCGGCGGTGGCGCGGGTCAAGGAGGAAGTGACGACGCCGCTGGGAGTGCACTGCCACAACGACGGCGAGTTGGCGGTGGCCAACACCATGACGGCGGTGGAGAACGGCGTGTGCCAGATCCAGGGCACCATCAACGGCTTCGGCGAGCGCTGCGGCAACCTGAACCTGTGCTCGGTGCTGCCCAACCTCCAGTTGAAGCAGGGCCACAAGATCGTCCGGGCGTCGCAGTTGCGCCGCCTGCGGGAGATCTCGCACCTGCTGTACGAGCTGGCCAACGTGGTGCCCAACAAGCGCCAGCCCTACGTGGGCGACAGCGCGTTCGCGCACAAGGGCGGCCTTCACGTCTCGGGCATCATCAAGAACCGCGAGACCTACGAGCACATCGAGCCGGAGCTGGTGGGGAGCCGCCAGCGCGTGCTGGTGTCGGACCTGTCGGGCCGGAGCAACATCGTCTACAAGGCGCGGGAATACGACATCGACCTGAACGGCCAGGACCAGGCCGTGCACCAGATCCTCAATCGCATCAAGGAGCTGGAGAGCCAGGGCTACGAGTTCGAGGCCGCGGAGGCTTCCTTCGAGCTGCTGATCCAGGAGGCGCTGGGCAAGAAGAAACGCAACTTCCGTCTCGACGGGTTCCGGGTCATCGACGAGAAGCGGGTGGAGAGCGAGGCGCCGCTGTCCGAGGCCACGGTCAAGGTGGAGGTGAACGGCGTGATGGAGCACGCCGCCGCCCTTGGCAACGGTCCGGTGCACGCGCTGGACCAGGCCCTGCGCAAGGCCCTCACCAGCTTCTATCCGTCCCTGGAGGAAGTGGAGCTGCTGGACTACAAGGTCCGGGTGCTGTCGTCGGGGGAGGGCACCAGCGCCGCCATCCGGGTGCTCATCGAGTCGGGTGACGGCCACGCCCACTGGGGCACGGTGGGCGTTTCCCACAACGTCATCGAGGCGAGCTGGCAGGCGTTGGTCGACAGCATCGACTACAAGCTCTACAAGGACCGGAAAAAGAAGGGCCACGCGGGCAAGAGCCGCGCCGGGAAAGCCCGTTCCGCGGCGGTGCCCGCGTCCTGAACGGAAGGATCCGTGTCCGTCCGGCTCGGATCTTCCACGGGAGCCGCGGATGTGGAGTCTTCTGAAAGAGGACGTGCGCGTCGCCTTCGAGCGCGACCCCGCGGCGCGGAACCTCGGCGAAGTCCTGCTCAGCTATCCGGGCGTGCACGCGCTGCTGTGCCACCGCGTTGCCCACGGGCTGTGGCACGGCGACTGGCGGAACCTGGCGCGGTTCGTGAGCCATCTGAGCCGTTTCTTCACCGGCATCGAGATCCATCCGGGCGCCGCCGTGGGGAAACGGTTCTTCATCGATCACGGCATGGGAGTGGTCATCGGCGAGACCGCGGAGATCGGGGACGACGTGACGCTGTACCAGGGCGTGACCCTGGGCGGCATCAGCCTGCGCAAGGAGAAGCGCCACCCCACGGTGCAGGACTGCGTCATCATCGGCGCCGGCGCCACCGTGCTGGGCCCGGTGGTGGTGGGGAGGAACAGCAAGATCGGTTCGGGCTCGGTGGTGGTGAAGGACGTGCCGCCCAACTCCACGGTGGTGGGCGTGCCCGGCAAGGTCGTGGAAGGCGACGGCGTGCACCGGGACCCGGTGGAACACCAGATCGCCCTGGACCACGACCGTTTGCCCGACCCCATGGCCAGGTCCCTGGGCCAGTTGGCCGACCACATCCGCAAGCTGGAGGAACGGGTGAGCGAGCTGGACGCCAAGCAGGGCGGGTTGGAGGCGCGGCAGCGGGGAGAGGACAAAGAGGTCCGGCGGTACAAGAACTGACCCTCGAACCGTCATTGCCGCCCCCAATACGTTAATCCCGGCCCCCCGATATGTTATTCCCGGCTTCCCGATACGTCATTCCCGGCTTCCCAAATACGTCATTCCCGCGGAAGCGGGAATCCAGGGGCGGGGCGGGCAAACGGCGTGTTCCCCGCCGCACCCCGCCTGGATTCCCGCTTCCGCGGGAATGACGAGTAGAGGGGTCTTACGACGAGCCGAGGGGTCTTACGACGATTCGAAGAGTCTCGTGAAGAGTCGAGAAGTCTTGTGACGGTGCAGAGACATACGAGGACACAGTGACGGCAGCAGCGGACAAGAAGGTGGCGGTGGCCATGAGCGGAGGCGTGGACAGCTCGGTGGCGGCCGCTCTCCTGCTGGAGCAGGGGTACGACGTGGTCGGGGTGTCGTTGCGCCTGTGGGAGGGCCGGAACCTGGGGCCGCGCAACTGCTCGGACCATCGGGGCGCGGAAGAGGTGGCCTCGCTGCTGGGGATTCCCCACACCGTGCTGGACCAGCGCGGCGACTTTCGCGAGGCCGTGGTGAAGCCCTTCGCCCGGAGCTACCTGGCAGGCGCCACGCCCAACCCCTGCGTCGCGTGCAACCGCGAGTTCAAGATCGAACGGCTGCTGGCATGGGCGGAGCCCCGCGGCATCGACCGCGTGGCCACGGGCCACTACGCCCGCGTCGAGGATGATGGCGGCCGGGCGGGGTTGATGCGCGGCGTGGACCGCAACAAGGACCAGTCGTACTTCCTCTTCGCGCTCGCGCCGCGCCAGCTCGAGCGCATCCTGTTCCCGCTCGGAGGGCTTCACAAGGACGCAGTGCGCGCCAAGGCGCGCGCGCTGGCGCTCCCGGTGGCCGAGCGCCCCGAGAGCCAGGACATCTGCCTCGGCGACCACCGGACGGTGGTGGCATCCATGGCCGGCCCCGGGCAGCTCGGCGCGGGGGAGATCGTGGACAGCACCGGCCGCGTGCTCGGCCGCCACGACGGCATCCATCGCTTCACCGTGGGCCAGAGAAGGGGCCTCGGCATCGCCGCCCCGCGGCCCTTGTACGTGTTGCGCATCGACGCGGAGGCGAGGAGGGTGGTGGTAGGTCCGCGCGAGGAGCTGTGCACGGGGGTCTTCACCGCGAGCCGCCTCAACTGGATCGCGCCGCCCCCTGAAGGGGAGACGGCCGCGGAGGTGCAGATCCGCTACCGTTCGCGGCCCGCGCCCTGCACACTGCGGCCGTTGGACGATCATACCGTGGAGGTCCGTCCGACCGACCCGCTTCCTTCCGTCAGCCCCGGTCAGGCCGCGGTGTTCTACCGCGGCGACCAGGTGCTCGGCGGCGGCTGGATCGCCAGGGCGGCCGGCCGCGCCGGGGTCGACGCGGCGCGGGATGACCGCCGGACCCTCGTGGAGACCCGATGCGCGTAGCCATCAAGACACTGGGCTGCAAGATCAACCAGTACGACAGCGCGGTGATCCAGGAGCGGCTGGCGCGGGAGTCCTGCGCGTTCGTTCCGTTCGAGGATCCCGCCGACGTGTACGTCGTGAACACCTGTACGGTCACGGACCGCGCCGACTGGGAGGCGCGCCAGCTCGTGCGCAAGGCCAGGCGGTGCAATCCGGGGGCGCGGGTAGTGGTCACCGGATGCTACGCGCAGGTGAGTCCCGAAGAAGTGGCGCAAGTCCCGGGCGTGGACCGCGTGGTGGGCCTCAACCGCATGGACGAGCTGGTGCGCTGCGTCACCGGCGGCGAGTCCGGCGCCGGTCCCGCCGTCTCCGTCGGCAATCCCCGCGACGAACGCGGCGTCGGCGTCCTGGGCGCCCGGCGTTTCCCGGGCCGCACCCGTGCGTTCCTCAAGGTGCAGGAAGGATGCAACTTCGCGTGCAGCTACTGCATCATTCCCACCGCTCGCGGGCGCGGCCGCAGCGTCCCGCCGGAACGCGTGCTGGAACAGGTGCGCGGCCTGGCGGAGGCCGGTTTCGCGGAGATCGTGCTCACGGGCATCCATCTCGGCGGCTACGGCTACGACCTGGCGCCGCGGGTCTCGCTGAGCGAGCTGGTGCGGCGCATCGCCGCGAGCGGCTTGATCTCCCGGCTGCGCCTGAGCTCCCTGGACCCGCGGGAGGTCACGGACGAGCTGCTGTCGGTGATGGCGGATTCGGAAGTGATCTGCCCGCACCTGCACGTGTGCGTGCAGGCGGGCGACGACGGCATCCTCAAGCGCATGCGGCGCAACTACGATACCGCCTACTTCGCCCGGTTGATGGCGCGTGCGTGCGGCAAGCTGCCCCGGGCCGCCCTGGGCACCGACGTCATCGTGGGTTTCCCGGGCGAGGGCGAAGACGCCTTCGCCGCGTCGCTGGATTTCCTCGGCGGCCTGCCGCTGACCTACTTCCACGTGTTTCCCTATTCGTCCCGCCGGGGCACGCCCGCGGCCGGGATGCCGGACCAGGTGCCGGCCGCCGAGAAGAAGGAGCGCTCGCGCCGGGCGCGCGAGCTGGGCGCGCGGAAGAAGCAGGAGTTCTACCGCGGCCAGGTGGGGAGCCAGGTGTCGGTGCTGGCGGAAGAGCCGGTGGCGGGCGAGCCGGGATGGCTCAAGGGCTACAGCCGCAACTACCTCCCGGTGCTGTTTCCCGGCGCTCCCGACCTGGTGCACCGCGAGGTCCCGGTCACGCTGGGGGAGTGGTCCGGTGGACGGCTCCGGGGAGTGGCGCGATGCTGACCGGCGACCGCACGGAACTGGAGCGCTTCCAGGACGCCCTCGGCTACCGTTTCCAGGACCCGCTGCTGCTGAACCGCTGCCTGACCCACGTCTCCTGCGGCGGCGGCATGGAAGCGCACAACGAGACCCTGGAGTTCCTGGGCGACGCCGTCCTGGGGTTGGTTGTCAGCGACATGCTCATGCGCCGTTTTCCGGAGAAGAGCGAGGGCGACCTCTCGCGCATGCGCGCATCACTCGTCAACCGGAAGGTGCTGGCGGACAAGGCGCGCGCGATCGACGTCGGCGCCGTGCTGCGGATGGGAAAGGGCGAGGAGCGCACCGGCGGCCGGCGCAAGGAATCGATCCTGTCGGCCTCGCTGGAGGCCCTGCTGGGCGGCATCTACCGGGAGGCGGGCTACGACGCGGTGAAGCCCGTGGTGGAGCGGCACTTCACCGCCGACCTGGATCAAACCGGCCTGGGACTGGACGACTACAAGACCCGTCTCCAGGAAGTCAGCCAGCGGCTCTACCATGTCCCCCCCACCTACCGGCTGGTACGCGAGACCGGCCCGAGCCACGACAAGTGTTTCGAGACGGAGATCCGCGTGGACGGCCACCTGGTGGGCCAGGGAGAAGGCCGGAGCAAGAAGCAGTCGGAACAGGAGGCGGCGCGGCGGGCGCTGGAGATGCTGCTGCAAGGGCAGCAGCAGTAGGACGGCGAATCGTCATTGCCGCGAAGCAGGCGTGTCGGAACCCATGAGGCAGAAACTCCTCGAATCGTATTGCCGCGGAACAGGCTGTGTCAAAACTCTGCTCGGATGAGCAATAGGCACGGC
>CAZFIU010000058.1:983-23702 GCA_964519455.1 uncultured Syntrophobacterales bacterium | reverse complement strand
TGCCGGCGCCTCGGCCGCGGGAGCCGCTGCCGCCGCGGGCGCGGCCTGGGTCACGCTGACGGTCGCGGGCACGGCGGGAACGCCCGACTTGCTGACCGTGAGCTTCAGGTCGCCGATCTCCAGGTCGAGATAGTCGAAGTTCGATTTCTCCACCAAGTCCAGAATTTGCAGTACTTCATCCTCGGTCAATGGCGTGTCCTCTCTTCCTGTTCCGCTGCGTTTCCGGCGACCGCCGTGGCGGGCGTAAAGACGCGAAGGGTCTGAATTGGCGGTATTGTTAACAAGAATCCGAAACGTGCGTCAACCGCGCCCGCGAGCCTCCCGAACCGGCCTGGACTCGCAAATCGAGACGTACTATTCTGACTCCCCGTCGGCGGTGGACGCCGAACAAATTCCGGAATTTCAGGAGGGAGAGTCATGGGAGAGACGATCACGTTCAAGCGGCCGGACGGCAAGGAAGCGTCGGGATATTACGCGGCGGCGGGCGACAACGCTCCCGGCGTGGTGGTGATCCAGGAATGGTGGGGCGTGAACGACCAGATCAGGAGCGTGGCCGACAAGCTGGCCGGTCTGGGATACAATGCGCTGGTGCCGGACCTCTACCGGGGCGTGGTCACGGTGGAAGCGGAAGAGGCCAGCCACCTGATGCAGAACCTCGACTTCGCCGATGCCAACACGGACGTGTGCAGCGCGGCGGAGCACCTGAAGCAAAGCTGTCCCAAGGTCGGGGTGATCGGTTTCTGCATGGGCGGCGCCCTCACGGTGCTGGCGGCGGTGTACTCACAGGCCGCGGACGCGGCGTGCTGCTGGTACGGCGTTCCCCCGGCCGAGGCGGCCGACACGCGCACCATCGCCATTCCGTTCCAGGGGCACTTCGCGCTGGAGGACGGCTTCTTCACCCCGGACCAGGTGGATGCCCTGGAAGAGCGCCTCAAGGAAGGCAACGTCGCCCACGAGATCTTCCGCTACCAGGCGAAACACGCCTTCGGCAACGAGACCGGAGCCAACTACGACGCCGACGCCTGCAAGCTGGCGTGGGACCGGAGCACGGCGTTCCTCGCCCAGAGCCTCAAGTAACCGTTGACAACCGGTTGACCGGTTCTTTCGGCGAAGCGTAGCCCGGCAGGGAAAGGCAAACCTGCCGGGTTGCGCTTCGGCCAGCCCGGCCCGCGGAAGAGAACCGCGCGGAAGAGCAGCATGGGACGCCCGTTCCCGTCGCCGCGGCAAGGAGACCGCCATGGCAAGTTTCCCGATCATCGATGCCGACGGCCACGTGCAGGAGAAGTTCGCGCCGTGGGAGGACCTCCTGGAGGGGCCGTACAAGAAGAAGGCGCCCCGGGTGGTTGAAGGCCGACGGCCGCGATCAACTGCTCATGGAGGGGCGCATCTGGGCCAAGCCCTCGGGGGTCGGGTGCGGCATCGGCGCGGTGCCCCACAACCGCGCGCCGCAACCCACCACGGGCATGTGGGACCCGGTGCGGCGGCTCGAGGACATGGACCTGGAGCAGATCTCGGTCTCGGTGAACTTCGGCACCACCGTGTTCCTGAGCCTGCCCTTCCTCGAGGACAAGGACTACGCCTGCGCCGTGTCCAAGGCATACAACAAATGGCTCCACGAGTACTGCGGCCACGCGCCGGAGCGGCTCAAGGGCGTCGCTCTGGTGCCCATGCAGGACCCGGTGGAAGCCGCGGCCGAGCTGCGGCGCTGCGTGAACGACCTGGGCTTCGTGGCCGTGGCCACCGCGGCCCACTCCGCCGGTCGCAACCTGGACCATCCCGACTTCGACCCGTTCTACGCCGCGGCCGAGGAGCTGGGCGTGCCGGTGTGCGTCCACGTCGGCTCGGGCCGCCCCGCGGCCGCCGCCGACCGCTTCGACAACGCCCTGTTCGTGCACGCCACCACCCATCCCTTCGAGCAGATGATCGGCGTCATGTGCGTCATCGGCGGCGGCGTCCTGGAGAAGTTCCCCAAGCTCAAGGTGGCTTTCCTGGAAGCCGGCGCCGGCTGGGTGCCCTTCTGGATGGAGCGGCTGGACGAGCACTACGAGTACATGCAGGCGGCGGTGCCGCTGCTGACCATGCCCCCGAGCGAGTACGTCCGGCAGCGCGCCGTCTACTTCTCCTTCGAGCCCGACGAGACCACCCTGCCCTACGTCATGGACTTCATCGGCGACGACCGGCTGGTGTTCGCCTCGGACTACAACCACGGCGACTGCAAGTTCCCCAACGTGGTCAAGGAGGTGCTGGCGCGGGACGACATCGCCGCGGACGCGTTGCCCAAGATCATGGGAGAGAACGCGCGAAGGCTGTACGACCTCGCGCCGAGCTGACCCCGAACCCATCGCCCACACCGCGCCGAGCGCGGCGCCCGAACCACGGAGACGAGCCATGACCACGACCCCGAGAACCATCGACGCCGACGCCCACGTCGTTGAAACGCCCTTTACCTGGGAGTTCATGACCGAGGCCGAGCGCGCACACGCGCCCTTCGCCGTAAAGCAGGAAGGCGGCCCCGAGTACTGGGTGGTGGACAACCGGCTGCACGTCAAGAACAACAACATCGGCCCCAACACCTCGGCCGACCAGCGCGAGATGCGCGACCTCGATGCCCGGCTCAAGCACATGGACGAGCTGGAGGTGGACGTGCAGGTGCTCTACCCCACGCTGATGCTGCGCCCCTGCACCCAGAACCGGGCCACCGAGCTGGCCATGTGCAAGAGCTACAACCGCTGGCTGGCGGAGGTCTGGAAGAAGGGCCAGGGGCGACTGCGGTGGGTGTGCATGCCGCCCCTGCTGTCCATGGACGCGCTGCGCGGCGAGTTGGAATTCGCCAAGGACAACGGCGCCTGCGGCATCTTCATGCGCGGCGTCGAGCACGAGAAGCGCCTGAGCGACCCCGACCTGTTCCCGCTCTACGAGATCGCCACCGAGCTGGACCTTCCCATCTGCGTCCACGCCGGCACCAACAGCACCGCCATTCACGACCTCTACGAGGGCGAGACCGGCTTCTCGCGCTTCAAGCTGCCGGTGGTGGGCACCTTCCACTCACTGCTCATGGAAGGCACCCCCGCGCTCTTCCCCAAGATCCGCTGGGGCTTCGTCGAGGTGAGCGCCCAGTGGGTGCCCTACGCTCTGAACGACCTGCGCTTGCGCTTCGAAAAGCAGCGCCGCTCCATCCCCGACAACATCATGGCCGAGAACCGCATGTACGTAGCCTGCCAGACCTCCGACGACCTGCCCGTCATCCTCAAGGACTCGGGCGAGGACAACATCGTCATCGGCACCGACTACGGCCACAACGACACCTCCAGCCAGATCGAGGCGCTGCGCATGCTCCGCACCGACGGTGCGGTGCCGGCCGCCATCGTCGACAAGATCCTGGGAGACAACGCGCGGGCGCTGTACGGGCTGTGAGGGACGCTACGCGGAAGGGTTGGAACAGTCCATCCGCGACATGGAGAACCTCATGACCGACACCCCGCTTCGTATCCGCCGCGTTCCAGCCTGAATGAACGGCCTCAACGGATCTTCTACCGCGGGGACCTGGTTCACTCCCACGGCGGCGGAGTACCCCACTCCTCGTAGTAGGTGGTTTCGGAGGTGGGGCGGCGGGCGGTGGTGCCGAAGCGGCCCTTGGGATAGCCCAATGGGATGCAGCAGTGGACTTCCGCTTCCGCGGGGAGCTTGAAGAGGGCACGGATCCGGTCGGTCACCGTGGGGTGGAGGGTGGTGAGCACCGATCCGATGCCCAGGGCGCGGCCGGCCAGCATGAGGTTCTGTGCCGCGGGGAGGACCGAGGTGGCCTGTCCGGGCACGGTGGAGACCGCCAGCACCACCGTCGGCACGTCCTTCATGTCGTCCGCCAGCCGCATGGCCGATAGATGCAGGTCGCCCGGCTGGGAGTGTTCGGGCTTCCAGCCCGCCGGGCGCTTGGCCCACCATGCCTCGCGGTAGAGTTCCGCGAACTGCCGGATCTTCTCCCGGTCCCGCACCACCAGGAAGCGCACTCTCTGCTCATTGCGCGAGGTGGGCGCCTTGGACGCGGCGTCCATCAGCAGGCGGATGTCCTCGTCGCTCACGGGGTCCGGTTTGAGCCGCCGGATGGCCCGCTGCGTGAACATGACTTCCCCGAGGCTCATGTCGAGCCGCGCGGGGGGTTCGAGTTTTACCATCGCCATTGCTTCGGTCCTTCCCTGTTTGCCCTTTCCCACACCCCTGTATAGCGTCGCCAACGCCCCGAATCGTCATTCCCGCGTTCTGTTACGTAGTTGGGTTGTGAGTTTTACACAGCTTGTCCGCGGGAATGACGATTGACGATTCGAGGTGTCTCCGTCGGAAGAGCATTGACACGGCATGTTCCAAAGAATGACGGGACGGGGCGTCTAACGCCCCGTCAGCTCCCGCGCGCGGTCGAGCACGGCGAAGGAGCGCGGCGCGCCGGGCATGAGGAAGCGGAAGCCCATCTCCACCAGGCGCTCGATGTTGTCGGCGCTGGGGTGCGGGTGGCCGCAGGGAACGTTGTGCTCCTTGCAGATTTCGAGGATGCGGTTGATGTGGTCGGCCACCACCGGATGGTCGTAGTCGCGCGGGTGGCCCAGCTCCTGGCTCAGGTCGCCTTCACCGATGAGCACCACGCCGATGCCCGGCACCTCCTTGAGCATGGCGGGCAGGTTCTCGATGGCGCGCACCTCCTCGCACTGGATCACCACCAGGATCTCGCCGTCGGCCGCCAGCGGCCACACGTCCGCGCGCTGGTAGTACTCCTGCTGCGTGAGCCCCCAGTAACGGGCGGCGCGGGTGGGCGCGTCGCCGCGGATGCCCGGCGGATCGTAGAGCGGCTCGGACGAAAGGCGCGGGTAGCGGCAGGCCGATACCGCGTTGCGCGCCTCCTCCACCGAGCTGACGTGCGGGAAGATGATCCCGTAGACGCCGATGTCGAGCACCTGTTTGGCCAGCCACTGGTTCATCTCGTTGCCGTTGGGCGGAATGCGCACCATGGGTGTCACCGCCGGAGCCAGGGTGCAGCGGTCCACCACCTGCCGGCGGTCGAGCATGTACTGGAGCGCATGCCGCAATCCGGGAATGTCCAGGGGCGCGTGCTCCATCTCGAAGGCGACGCCGTCGAGTTTCGCACCGGCCATGGCGGCGGCGGTTTCGATATCGTTGGAGGTGAAGCTCACGAAGGCGGTCTTGCCTTCTTCCAGCGCTTTGATGACTCCGTTGAGACGCGGGATTTCCGCCATGCCGTGCTCCTTGGCTTGTGCCGGGACCGTGCCTGCGCACGAAACGGCACCGCAAATCCGACATTCCCGCGGAAGCTTGCCCTCGACCCCGATCGGGGGCACGCTTTCGCGGGAATGACGATTCCGGGGGCCTTGCGTCGGGGACGTTCGTGCCCGGCCCAAGTGGGGCCTTGTCTTCGGCCTAAGTGGGGCCTTGTCTTCGGCCTATGTGGGCCTTGTCTCCGGCCTAAGCGCTATAGCCTGTCCATCCGGGCTTTGCTAGTGTAGTGGTCCTGTACGGTCGGGGTACGGGCGTACGTCGCAAGCATACCCATTGGAGGTTTTCACTCTTGATCATCGACGCGCACGCACACTACACCACGGCGCCGGCGAAACTTCAGTCCTTTCGCGCCCGGCAGATCGTCAACCAGGCGCGGCCGGGACCGGCGAACCTCAACATCAGCGACGAGGAACTGGAGCAGTCCATGCGCGGCCAGTTCAAGCGCATGGACGACACCGGCATCGACCGGCTGCTGTTCTCGCCGCAGGCCTCGGCCATGGGGCACCACTTCGGGTCGGAGCTCATCAGCCGCCACTGGAGCGAGGCGTGCAACGACCTCATCGCGCGCATCGCCAGGCTGTGGCCGGACCGGGTGTCGCCGGTGTGCCAGCTCCCCCAGTCGGCCGGCGTCAGCCCCAAGAGCTGGGTGGAGGAACTGGACCGCTGCGTCCGCGAACAAGGATTCATCGCCTGCAACGTCAACCCCGACGTGGGCGGGGGCCGGGAGCCGCTGACCCCCTCCCTGGCGGACGAGTGGTGGTATCCCCTGTGGGAGAAGATGGTGGAGCTCGACATTCCCGCCACCATCCACGCGAGCGCGTCGCTGCACCCGGCCATGCACTTGACCAGTTCCTACTACATCGGCCAGCACCACAACGCCGCGGTGGAGTTGCTCAGCTCGCGCGTGTTCCAGGACTTCCCCGGCCTCAAGCTCGTCATCCCGCATGGCGGCGGCGCCGTGCCCTACCAGTGGAACCGCCACCGGGGCATGCACGTGCGCGAAGGCCTGGAGCCCTTCGAGGAAGCCGCGCGCCGGGTGTACTGGGACATGGCCATCTACGACACCGAGGGCATGGAGATGCTGATCAAGCGGGTCGGATCGGACCGCGTGCTCTTCGCCACCGAGATGTTCGGCGCGGTGAACGCCATCGACCCCAAGACAGGCCGCAACTTCGAGGAAGTGGTGCCGCTGTTTGAGGCCGTCCCGGGTTTGAGCGACGAGGACCGCTACAACATCACCGAGGGCAACGCCAAGCGGCTGTACGGCTTGCCGTAGGGGAAACAGACGGGTCCGCCATAGGGGAAACAGACGGCCCCGCCGTAGGTGAAACAGAACAGCCCATCCGGCGGAGAATGCGCGGACGGCACGCGCGAAACATTGAAACTTGGCCCGACACCCTCATGCCGAAGGACCAACGGAGACATCATGATCGATTTCCTCTTTCCCAACCACGTCATGGGCACGCACACGCTCCGGCTCGTGGCCGAATCCCAGCAGGGCGGCGGCGACGTCTTCGACATCGCGCGGCTGTGCCGCGACATCGAGCCCGGCGACAAGAAGGGCTGGGAGCGCGCCTGGCTCGACATGGCCCGGCGGACCGAGGACATGGCCCGGGAGGCCCTGTCCAAGGGGCACGAACACACCGCCATGCAGTTCTTCTTCCATGCCAACCAATATTACCGCATGTCCGACACGCTCCTCACCATCGCCGAGAACGACGTCAGGGCCGAGCGGTTCAAGATGTGCCAGGCGAACTTCCGCGCCGCCGCGGCGTTGCACAAGCCGCCCGTGGAGGTCATCACCGTGCGCTGCGGCGACGAGGAGTACGACGGCTACTTCTGCCACCCCAAGTACCCGGCGCCGGGCAAGTGGCCCGCGGTCTTCCTCATCGGCGGCGCCGACGCCTTCGCCGAGGAGATATTCTTCAGCGGCCGGCAGGTGCTGGAGTACGGCTGGGCGCTGCTGCTGGTGGACACCCCCGGACGCGGCTCGTCCATGTACGTCAAGGGCATCACCACGCGGCCGGACTACGAGGTGCCCGCCAAGGCGTGCATCGACTACCTGGTGTCGCGGCCCGAGGTGGACCCCGACCGCATCGGCCTCATCGGCATCAGCATGGCCGGCTACTACGCCCCCCGGCTCGCCGCCTTCGACCCGCGCATCAAGGCGCTGGTGGGCTGGAGCGGCTGCTACAGCGTGCTGGACGACCTCTACGACTTCTGCGAGCACCTCCAGCCGGTGGTGCAGCGGCTGCTGGGCGGCGTAAGCGACGCGGAGGCGCGCGAACGCCTCAAGGACTTCACCATGGAGGGCGTGGCGCAGAACATCACCTGCCCCACCCTCATCACCCACGGCGCCGCGGACCGGCTCATGCGCCTGGAGGGCGCCAAGCGCCTGTACGACGAGATCGGCAGCGAGGACAAGACGCTCCAGATCTACGAGGACGCGACCGCTGGCGGGGCAATCCACTGCAGCCACGACTACTGGGGGCACAACGTGCCGTTCATGCTGGACTGGATGCAGGATCGGCTGTAGGTGTCCGACAAGGCGGGATCACTTCGATCAAGTTTTTCGACCCTCGCTAAAGAAAGGGAAAAGAACGTCGATCTCTCTTGAAAGAGGATACCCGACGCGGAAGCTGACGCACCGTGTGTCCCTGGTTGGGCGGTGACTAAAGTTGATATCCCTTGACAAAGTGGATAAAATCAATTATGTGGCCGCGCCGAGGAAGGGGCAGGGTATGGGTGTTCACGCTGTTTCCTATGACTTAGGAGATTCCCCCATGTCTATTCATGTCCTTCGAGCAGCGAAGTTTATGGCCAGTCATTCCGGCTGGAAGCTGTCCAATCTGGAGTTGCAGAAGATACTCTACATTGCCCACATGTTCCACTTGGGCATTCATCAAACTCCTTTGGTATCGGGCGATTTCGAGGCATGGGACTTAGGGCCTGTCCACCCCATCCTCTATCACGAAGTCAAGCGGTTCGGGGCGGACCCTGTCACGGAGGTAAACTTTCCGGGAAACATTGAAGAAGGAACAGAGCAAGACCTCCTGAGTGAGGCGGTGGAACAATTGAGCAAGAAAACGGGAGCGCAACTCGTCGCAATAACTCATTGGGAGGATGGGGCATGGGCCAAAAATTACATTCCCGGGGTTAGAGGCCGAATAATCCCAATGAGGGACATCATAGATGAGTACCGACGCCGAGAAGCAGCATCAAAGAATAGTTAGCCTCTTCCGACAACTCTTTCCGGATCCTGATGCCCCAGCCACACCACTTCAAGGAGCAAAGCTAGCTGAGGCTGCTGACGAACTTCAGAAACAACGGGTGAGGGAGGCGACGGCTCGCGCGGATGAACAAGAGCAAAGAAATGAGCAGAGATTCAAGTACGCTCGGCGATTCTTTTCCTGGTTTCTGTGGGTTGGCTAATCTTGGTCGGTTTGATAGTTCTCGCCAATGGTTTCACGTGCATCCCGTTCTACTGGTTTGGAGCCGTATGTATTCCGTTCTCCTTGGACAACAGTGTTTTGATTACTCTTCTTACAACCACTACTTTCAAAGTGATCGGTCCCGCCTATTTGATCGCAAACTATCTTTTCCGTTCCGGCCCTGAGGGACCGCACGGCCGCAGCCCAGGCAGCCGCAGTTAGACAATCGATTAGGAGAAAAATCATGGCCAAGGGATCGGTCGTGTCGATACAGATCGCGAAGGACGCCAAGGGGGAGATGGAAGACCTCCAGGAGGTCGTGGCGGTGGAAGGCAGGGGGCTCGAGGGAGACCGCTACTGCAACCAGATCGGGAGCTACTCGCACAACCCCGGGCCGGACCGCGAGGTGACGCTCATCGAGGCGGAGGCCATCGAGGCCATGGAGCGGGACTACGGCGTCACGCTGGACCCCAAGGACAGCCGCCGCAACATCACCACCCGCGGCGTTCCGCTGAACCACTTGCTGCAAGGACGGGAGTTCACGGTGGGCGAGGTACGGATGCGCGGGCTGCGGGTGTGCGAGCCTTGCGCCAACCTCGTGAAGCTCACCGGCAAGAACGTGCTGCAGGGCCTCGTCCACCGGGGCGGCCTGCGCGCCCAGGTGCTCAACGGCGGCACCATCCGCGTGGGCGACACCGTGGAATGGGACACGGAAGGCGCCTATGCGCCCGACCTCCCAGGCACCACGAAGAGAACCGCCGCCGGGTAGCGGTACTCAAGCCCTGGACCCGTCATTTCACGGGAACGACGAACAGGTCCTCCGTTCGGTAGCGCTCGGGCGTGAGGCCCTGTTCGCAGGCATAGTCGAGGAACGCCTCGACGGTCCCGCCGTCCTCGTCGAGGGAGTAGCTCCAGGGGTCCCGGGGACGCCCGGGACCGCCGCACAGCACCTCGGTTTGCTCCAGAGTCAGCGACTCCCACCACTCCTCTTCCTCCGTCGCCAGGACGTACCGTGACCGCGGCTCGCCGCCGCGGTTGCCTACGGCCCTGGCCTCGACAAACGCCTCGTAGAGCGCCCCGCACAGGCCCTCGTGCCGCTCGGCCACGTCCCGCCACAGGGCGATGGTGTGCATGATGGGGAAGAAGCCCGTGCGGGCGTAGTAGTCCACTTCGAGCCGGCGCGGGTCCTCACCCAGCAGCCGGTGCACGCCGGCGGCATCGCGCGCCTCCGGGCTCAGGCTGGAGGCCTCGATCATGGCGTCGATGTCGCCCCGCACCAGGAGTTCCTCCAGGCTTTCGCCGGAACGCACGACCTCCACCTTCAACTCGTTGCGCACCGCGTCGCGTAGCGGCACGTCCACGGTCACCACCCAGGTGATGTCCTTCAGGTCGACGCCGTAATCGTGCTGGAGCAGTGCCCGCGCCCAGAGGCCCGCGCTCAGGTTGAGACGGCGCACGCCCACGCGCCGCCCGGCGAGATCGGCGGGCGTCTCGATGCCCGCGGCACCGCGGCAGAAGATGTACCGATGCCGGAAGCGGCGGTAGTGGAACACCGGAATCGCCACCAGCGGCACGCCCTGCGAGCGCGCGGTCACCAGCGGCGCCATGCCCATCTCGCAGATGTCGAAGGCCTTCTCGTCGAGCATCCGCAGGGTGCGCGGGTACTGGTAGTCACCCAGGATTCCCGTAGGTGGGAACGGGTCGGGGATCACTTCGATGCCGTAGCCGTTCACCGTCACCCGTCCATCGAGCAGCGGACGCGTGCGCTTGTATTCGCCACAGGACAGGGTCAGTCGCGGTTGCATGTTGTCGTTGATACGCAAATGGCGCATGGGCGCGCAAGCGACATTCCGGCGGAACAGGCCGTGTCGAAACCCTGCTCAAACAGGAGATGGCACAACCACCCGATTTCGTCATTGATATGAGAGTAAGAACTTGTTCAATGATTTCTGTTAGTTACGGAATCCCACTACACCCCATTTCGTCATTCCCGCGGAAGCGGGAATCCAGGCGGGGTGGGGCCGGGCAATGAGGCCGCCACACCCCCACCCCTGGATTCCCGCTTCCGCGGGAATGACGAAATGGGAGGAAGGCGAGGGAATGACGAAATGGAGGAAGGCGCGGGAAGACGAAAGGGGAGGAAGGCGCAGGAAGACGAAAGGGGAGGAGGGCGCGGGAAGACGAAAGGGAGGAAGGCGCGGAAATGACGAAATGGGAGGAAGGCGCGGAAATGACGAAAGGGGATGACGGGATGACGAAATGGGTGCGGGAATAACGGGTACCGGGGCTTGGCATCACCGGATATGGTCCGGCGCCGCAAGGCGTGGTAGAGTCCACCCATCCGAAGACCCTCCATCAACCACAAAGGGAGAGCATCGCCATGGCCAAGACAATGAACACCGCCAATGCTTGGGAACCGCCCGCCCGCCTGTCCAAGGATGAGCTGGTGAAGATCTCCGACGGCATCCTCTCCGAGCCGGACATCCCTTACACCGAGACCGAGGACGTGTTCCGCATCCACGCCAACGGCATGGACTGGGACATCGGCTGCATGGTGTACGAGCCCGAGGACCCGGCGAAGATCCCCACCGGGCCGGACGGCAACAAGCTCGGCATCTTCATGACCCACGGCGGTGCCAGCGACTGGCGTTCCATCGAGCGGCTGGCGCAGTGCTTCGCCGGCAAGCGCGGCTACAAGGTGTGCAGCATGACCTACCCCGGCCGCCTCTACCTGCCGGACCCGAGCCGCGACTGGCCCGACGACACCTTCCACGAGGACGGCGGCGTGCGCACGCCCATCTGGCTCGACGGCGAGTTCATCGGCCGGGACGAATACGAAGTGGTCAACGATACCGCCCTGCGCGAGATCTACGGCTCCCGCTCCTACGCCCGGGCAAAGGAGGGCAGCAACTTCTACTACCGCATGGCGGCCTGGCCGGTGGCCTTCGAGGAAGGGATGCTGGACATCTGCCGCCGGCACCTGCCGGTGGGCGAGTATTCGGTGTTCACCCACGGCCACTCCACCGGCGGACCCTTCAGTCACTATCTCCTGCAGCGCATCGAGAACGGCAAGGGGCTCATCGGCATCGAGAACTCGCCCTTCGCCTACATCTTCCGAAAGATGAGCGGCCACGACTGGCCCACTCCCTTCGACCACGTGCTCATCCGCACCTGGCGCGAACTGGCGCGCTACACCGGCGCGGAGGTGGCCCTGCAGGAAGGCGAGAAGCCGCTGTTCCGGCTGGCGTGGCTCATGGAAGAAGTCTTCGAGATGTGGCAGCGGGTCAAGCGCTTCCCGCAGTTCAAGGCCGAGAACTGGCTCCACAGCGACAGCCACCCGTGCCTCACCGAAGCGGCCAAGGTAACCGCCGAGCGCATGAAGCTGAACGCCGAGGAGACCCAGGCGCTGGTGGACCGCTACCTGGGCTACGGCCGGCCGCTCCCCGGCAAGCGGATCCCGCCGCTCCTCTACGGCATCAACAAGTTCAGCCGGGACCACACGCCCGAGAAGTACAACAACATCGTCAAGGCCGAGTACGCCGCCATGGACCCGGCCCCCAAGGTCCGCGTGGTCGAGATCGGCACCGGCATCCACTCCTACTGGAGGACCGAGGACGGCCTGCCCCTGGGCGTCTGCCCGGTGATCACCAAGGTCTGGCACGACGCGATCATGAACGGGTACTACGAGGTGTGACAACGGGGTGACCGATAAGTTTCCCGGTGTGCTCCCGGAACACGCCACAGGTACTCTCCGAGGTGTGAACCGCACGTTTCTGTTTGAGTTCCGGCATCAGATGTCCCACAATTGGAGTTGTAGATTCCAATTTGGGACGCAAAATGGAATTAATAAGTCGATTTTTTGATGTACCGGACCGGAGTTGTTTCCTGTTCGGTCCCCGCGGGACCGGCAAATCCACTTGGTTGCGCCATCAGCTCCCTGATGCCCTGTTCCTGGACCTCCTCGAACCTTCCCTGCACCGGAGCCTGAACACCCGTCCCGAGCGTCTGCGGGAGTGGCCCAGCATCTTCGCGCGTGGGCCGCGTATTCCAGGTACGACACGGAGGTGTTCTTCTGGCGCACTCGCGGCGGGACCGAGGTCGACTTCGTGGTGTACGGGGAACCCGGGCTTCAGGCGTTCGAGGTGAAGAACGCGGGCAAGGTGCAATCCGGCGACCTGCGCGCGCTCAGGGCATTCCGCGAGGACTACCCCGAAGCCGACACGGCGTTGCTTTATCGCGGCCGGGAACGCTTGCGCATCGATGGCATCTGGTGTTTGCCGGTGCAGGAATTTCTGCGCGGCATGGTGCCGAATCGAGGTCTGCTGACCTCCCCGTGACGACCGAGTCCGCGGACGGCAGGCTCACCGCCGGCCGGCCCGGTCCACCCTTCACCCAAGCCGGATGCGCCTCAGCCGCAGCGCGTTTCCCACCACCGACACCGACGAAAGGCTCATGGCGGCGGCGGCCACCATGGGTGAGAGCAGCAGGCCGAACATCGGGTAGAAGACGCCGGCGGCGATGGTGACCCCCACCGCGTTGTAGACGAAGGCGAAGAACAGGTTCTGGCGGATGTTGCCCAGGGTGGCGCGCGCCAGGAGCCGGGCGCGCACGATGCCGTTGAGGTCGCCGCGCATGAGCGTGACTCCGGCGCTCTTGATGGCCACGTCCGCGCCGGTGCCCATGGCGATGCCGGTGTCGGCCGCGGCCAGGGCGGGGGCGTCGTTGATGCCGTCGCCCGCCATGGCCACGTGCCGGCCCCCGGCCTTCAACTCCGCGACGATGTCCCGCTTGTCCTCGGGGGTGGCCTCGGCCCGCCAATCGTCGATGTCGAGGCCGGCGGCCACCGCCCGCGCGGCCTTGGGGCTGTCTCCGGTCAACATCATGATGCGGAGGCCCGAGCGGCGGAGCCTGCCGAGGGCCTCGCGGGTGGTGGGCTTGACTTGGTCCGCCGCCGCCACGAGGCCACGCAGGCGACCGTCCACGGCCACGAACATCACGGTCTTGCCTGCCTCCTGAAGCCGCTCGGCGGCGCCGGCGAACTCGCCGGGGTCTGCGCCCAACTCGTTCATCAGCGCCAGGTTGCCCAAGGCCACCGTCCGGTCCGCGACCCTGCCCCTGACGCCCTTCCCGGGAACGGCCTCGAAGTCCGTCGTCTCACGGAACACGGCGCCCCGCGTCTGAGCGCCGGCGAGGATGGCCTCGGCCAGCGGGTGCTCCGAGCCGCGTTCCAGAGACGCCGCCAACGACAGGACCTCCGCCTCGTCCATGCCGCCGTCCGCCGCCACCACGTCGGTCAGCTCGGGCTTCCCTTCGGTCAGGGTGCCGGTCTTGTCGACCACCAGCACGTCCACCCTGGCGAGACTCTCCAGGGCCGCGGCGTCCCGCACCAGCACGCCCGCCTGGGCGCCGCGCCCGGTGGCCACCATGATGGACATGGGCGTGGCGAGGCCCAGCGCGCACGGGCAGGCGATGACCAGGACGCTCACGGCCGCCACCACGGCGTTGGCGAGGGCAGGCACGGGACCGACGGCCAGCCACACGACGAACGAGATCAGCGACACCACCACCACCGCGGGCACGAACCAGCTCGCGACGCGGTCCACCAGGGCCTGCACCGGAGCGCGGCTGCGTTGCGCGGCGGCCACCATGTCGACGATGCGCGCCAGCACCGTATCGGCGCCTACTCCCTCGGCGCGCATGGTGAACGAGCCCGCCCCGTTGATGGTGCCGCCCGTCACGGGGTCGCCCGCCGTCTTCTCCACCGGAATCGGCTCGCCCGTGAGCAGCCGCTCGTCCACCGCCGAGTGACCGTCCAGGACCACCCCGTCCACCGGCACGCTCTCCCCCGGCCGCACCAGCAGCCGGTCGCCGACCTTGACCGCTTCGAGCGGCACGTCCTCGTCGCCGTCTTCCGTCACCCGCCGCGCTGTCTTGGGCGCCAGGTCCAGTAGCGCCCGGATCGCGCCGCCGGTGCGCTCCCGCGCGGACAACTCGAAGATCTGTCCGACGAGCACCAGTATGAGAATGATCGCCGCGGCCTCGAAGTAGACCGGCGGCAGGCCGTGCGGCCCGCGCACCGACTCGGGGAAGAGCGCCGGTGCCAGCACGGCCGCCACGCTGAAGACATAGGAAGCCCCCGCGCCGAGCGCGATCAGCGTCCACATGTTGGGACTGCGGTTCACCACCGAAGCCCAGCCGCGCTTGAAGAACGGCAGCGCCACCCACACCACCACCGGGGTCGCCAACAGGAACTGCAGCCATACGTGGAGCCGCGGCCCGAGCCATTCCGCCATGGGCAGCCCGAGATGCCCGCCCATCTCCAGCACAAGGGTGACGAGACCGAGCGGCGCGCCGATCCACAGGCGTCGCTTGAAGTCGGCCAGCTCCGGATTGGGGCCGGCATCCGCGGTCGGCATCATGGGTTCGAGGGCCATGCCGCAGATGGGGCAGTCGCCCGGCGCCTCGCGCACGATCTCCGGGTCCATCGGGCACGTGTACTTGGCGCCCTCCGGAACCGGCTCGGGTTCGGACGGGGGACCGAGAAACCCCTCCGGCGAGGCCTCGAAGCGCGCCTGGCAGTGCCCGGAGCAGAAATAGAACCGTTGCCCGTCGTGACGGGCCATGTACCGCGCGGAGGCCCGCCGGACCGTCATGCCGCAGACCGGGTCCTTGGCCTCGATGTAGTCGTCCGGCGCCGCCGCGAACTTGTTGAGACACCCCTCGCAGCAGAAATGGTACGGCTGCCCGAGATGCTCCAGCGAAGGCTTCCCCGCCGAGAGGGAAACCTCCATCCCGCACACGGGATCCCGGGTGATGGCGTTCGAGGACGTATCGGGCGGCTCCATCAGGGTTCCGGCCATTCGCTCTTCGAGATGGAAGTCATGTTTGCGGCTCCGTAGGAATTATAGTCCCACGCACCCCTACAGCGCCAGCAACTCCCCCAGCAGCCGGAACTCTTGCTCCCGGGGCGAGCTCGGGCGCCAGGCGAGGCCGATGGTGCGGCGGGGCGCGGGCTTGCGGAAGGGGCGGATGACGACCGGCGAGGGCGGGCGGCACTCCACGTCCACGGCGAGTTGGGGCAGCAGGGTGATGCCGATGCCGCCCGCCACCATCTGCACCAGGGTGTTCAGGCTGCCGGCGCGGAAGTCGCCCACCTCGCCGGCGCCGCCGCTCCGACAGACCTCCAGGGCCTGGTCGCGCAGGCAGTGGCCGTCGTCCAGGAGCAGCACCGGCTCGCCGGCGAGATCGGCCTGGGTGAGGTGCTTGCGCGCGCCGAAGCGATGGCCGCCGGGCACCGCCAACACGAAAGGGTCCGCGGCCAGCGGCAGGGTGGCGACGTCGCCCAGGTCCGCCTCCAGGGCCAGCAGCAGCAGGTCCAGCTTTCCTTCCCCCAGGAGCGCCAGGAGCCGGTGCGTGAAGTCCTCGTGCAACAGGATGCGCAGGTCGGGATGGCGCCGGCGGATTGCCGGCAGCGCCCTGGGCAGCAGGTACGGTGCCACCGTGGGGATGACCCCCAGCCGCAGCGTGGCGGAGAGCGGCCGGGTGAGGCTGCGCGCGGTGTCCACCAGCTCGCCGGCCCGGGTCAGGATGCTCCGCGCCAACGGCAACAGCCTCTCCCCTTCCGGCGTGAGCAGGACCTTCCGCCGGCTGCGTTCGAAGAGCTGCACGTCCAGCATTCCCTCCAGCTCCTTGAGCTGCACGCTCAGGCCCGGCTGGGTCACGTAGCACGCCTCGGCCGCGGCCCGAAAGCTCAGGCGCTCGGCCACGGCGACGAAGTATTCGAGCTGGCGCAGGGTGATGTCCATGATAAATGGCGATTATCACAAACCCAACAATTATCAAATTTATTTCTCAGCTTTATCCCTTATACTGGAGGCAGAACAGCGGTTGATCGAGAACAAGGCAGAAAGGAGATTCCCATGTCCCGTAAACGATGCCCCGTCATGACCACCAGCGCAGGCGCACCCGTGGCCGACAACCAGAACGCCCTCACCGCCGGCGAGCGCGGGCCGATCCTGCTGCAGGACTACCAACTCATCGAGAAGCTGGCGCACCAGAACCGCGAGCGCATCCCCGAGCGGGTGGTGCACGCCAAGGGCTGGGGCGCCTACGGGACGTTCACCGTCAACCACGACATCTCCCGTTACACCCGCGCCCGGGTGCTCCAGCCCGGCGCCAAGTGCGACGTGCTGGTGCGCTTCTCCACCGTGGCCGGCGAGCTCGGCGCGGCGGACGCGGAGCGCGACGTGCGCGGCTTCGCGGTCAAGTTCTACACCGAGGAAGGCAACTGGGACCTGGTGGGGAACAACACCCCGGTGTTCTTCATCCGCGACCCCTACAAGTTCCCGGACTTCATCCGCACGCAGAAGCGGCATCCCAAGACGAACCTGCGGCACCCCGTGGCCATGTGGGACTTCTGGTCGCAGTCGCCGGAGTCGCTGCACCAGATCACCATCCTCATGTCCGACCGGGGCTGCCCCACCGCGCCCATGTACATGAACGGCTACGGCTCCCACACCTTCAGCTTCATCAACGCCGACAACGAGCGCTTCTGGGTCAAGTTCCACTTCAAAACCCGGCAGGGGCACCGCCACTACACCAACGAGGAGAGCGCCGAGGTCATCGGCCGGACCCGCGAGTCGTACCAGGAGGCGCTCTTCGGCGCCATCGAGCGGGACGAGTTCCCCAAGTGGGACCTCAAGGTGCAGATCATGCCGGAGCTGGACGCGGACAAGACGCCGTACAACCCCTTCGACCTCACCAAGGTCTGGCCCCACGGGGACTATCCGCTGATCGACGTGGGCGTGATGGAGCTCAACCGCAACCCGGAGAACTACTTCGCCGAGGTGGAGCAGGCCGCCTTCTCCCCCTCCAACGTGGTGCCGGGCATCGGTTTCTCGCCGGACAAGGTGCTGCAGGCGCGCATCTTCTCCTACGCCGACGCGCACCGCTACCGCCTGGGCACGCACTACGAGGCGCTGCCCGTGAACGCGCCGCGGTGCCCGGTGCACCACTACCACAAGGACGGCCCCATGCGCTTCTTCGAGCCGCGGCACGGCAACGTCGACGCGTACTACGAGCCCAACAGCTTCGGCGGCCCGGTACAGGACGAGAGCTACGCCGAACCGCCGCTCCGGATCGCGGGCGACGCTTCCCGCTACGACCACCGGGAAGGCAACGACGACTACACCCAGGCGGGCAACCTCTTCCGGCTGTTGGACGACGCCCAGAAGCGGCGCCTGTTCGGCAACATCGCCGGAGCCATGCAGGGGGTGCCGCGGGAGATCATCGAGAAGCAGCTCGCGCACTTCGCCAAGGCCGACCGGGCCTACGCGGAAGGCATACGCGAGGCCTTGGGCTGGTCCGGCGCGGCGTGAGGGAGGCGGACCGGCGTGCGGCGACAAGCAAGGCTTCAGGGAAGCGGGATTGGGATTGGAGTTCCTCGGAGTTTCTCTTGTTCCGCGACGGCGCGGGGCAGAGATTGCAACTACTCCATAAATGTACTAGTGCGAAGAAAAGGCTATTCTTGGAGTCTGTTATGCCAATACCCGCACGCTCTACGACCACCACTGACCGCAAGGGGTTATCCGGGTCGGCGCTGCGGACGTTCTTCCGCATTGCCGGTGCCTGGAACCTCTCGGTGGCCGAGCAGATGACGCTTCTCGGGGTGGGGGCGCGGTCAACCTTCTTCAAGTGGAAGAAGGACCCGAACACGGTCTTGCCGAAAGACACCCTGGAACGCATTTCGTACATCCTGGGAATCTACAAGGCGCTCCAGATCCTGCTGCCCGACGAAACGGCCGCCGATGAATGGGTGAAGCGGCCGAACAACGCACCGCTGTTCGGGGGCCGGTCGGCTCTTGACCGCATGCTGTCGGGCCAAGTCGCCGACCTTTTCGTCGTGCGCCAATACCTCGACGCGCAGCGCGGCGGCTGGGCGTGAAGCCGCCGGTCGTCCGCGTCGAGTGGAAGCCCTGCTGGCGGATCGTCCCGAGCCGCTTCCCTCCGATCCAGTTGTTCGAGCGGGTGGCCGATCCCGACGACCTGGAAGCGATCTTCGAACTGGAGTCGCTCACCAACCCGCGGCTTCGGGACGAGGCTGGCGACATCGGCCTCGTGCTGCCCGAGGACCGCATCAGCGGCCCCGGAACCAGCGTCGTCATGGCAGCCTTCACCCATCCAAACCCGGAGGGAAGCCGCTTCTCCGACGGCAGCTACGGCGTGTTCTATGCCGCCAGGGAACTCGACACCGCCATCGCCGAAACGAAATACCATCGAGAACACTTCATGCGCGCCACGGCGCAACCCCGCATGGAACTCGACATGCGAATCTACGCCATCGATCTCGAAGGCCACCTTCACGACCTGTGCGGTCGACAAGCCGCTTTTGCCGAGGTCTACCGCCCTGACGACTATGCGGCGGCCCAGTCCCTGGCGAAGACGCTCCGCGCGGAAGGCTCGAATGGAATCGTCTACGATAGCGTGCGCCGCGACGGTGGCGCGTGCGTCGCGGTCTTCCGCCCGCCGCTCCTTTCCAACGCCCGGCAGGAGCGACATTTGTGCTATGTCTGGGACGGGCGACGGATAGCAACCGTCTACGAGAAACGGGCTTTCGAAGCCTGACTGCCCGAACGGGTCCCTAGCTAACGGTCATTGAGGGCCGCCAGCCGCTTCACCGCGAGATCTTGATAGAACCGGTCCACCGCATCCTTGGACGGTTTTTCGACGGCGCGCATCAGCAGCCGCCGCGCCTCCTCCCGGTTCCCTTCCTCGTCCAGCAGCAGCAACCCGTAGGCGAATTCGACGCACACCACCTTGGCGTCGGGCATGAGCTCCAGGGCGCGCGCATAGTGGCTGCGCGCCTTCTTCTCCGTAGCGCCATAGAGGAACCTGGCCATGCCCCCCGCGGCGTGAACGATCTCCGCGTGCCAGGTGGCCAGGCTCAGATGGCCCGCCGCCTTGTCGGGGTCAAGCCGCAGCGCCTCCTCCACCGATTCCCGCACCTTGGTCGCATATCCCCCGGTCACCGCCTGCAGGAAGCCGATGGTCTGGGCGTAGCGGCCGCGTGCGTGGGCCAGTTGGATGTGTGCCTCGGGATTGGCCGGGTCGAGCCGCACCGCCTCTTCCGCCAGCTCCACGGCCCGCTGGAAAAGCGCCTGCTTATCCTCGTCCCCGGCGCGAACGTAACCCTGCATGGCCAACGCCTGCGCCGCCAACGCATAGCCCTCGGAGGTCTTGAGCGCCACGCCCACCTCCGACGCCTCGACAAAGCGGCCTTCCGCGTGCGCCGCGCGCGCCTGTTCCATGGTCTGGGCGCTGGCGGCGCACGCCAGCAGAAGCGCGCAGAGCATGGCCGCGGGGGTCAGGAATGCCGGGTTGATCAATTCAATGGACCTCGTATCCCAAAACGTCACCGGGCCTCTTCCCGTTCGGGGATCACCGCAGGCCGGACCGTGGCTTCGGAATCCACCGGGCGCGGCCAATCCCAAATAACGGCCCGCAACGGCGCGACGGGACGTTTGAGCAGCCCCCTCTTTTCCACCTCACTCGAGTACTCGCCAAGCCCCGAGTCGTCATTCCCGCGAAAGCGGGAATCCAGGGGTGGAGAGGGGCCAAACGGCCTGTTTGCCCACCCCACCCCGCCTGGATTCCCGCTTTCGCGGGAATGACGACTCGGGTGTTGGTGCCGTTTCGTGGCCGAGCAGATTTTGACACAGCCCGCATTGAGAAAAACCCGTCTGTTTGAAATCGATCGGACTAGTGTAGCCAGATAAGACACCAAGGGAAACCACCACACACCCTGGCGAGGGAGTCACGGGTCCGGCAACGTGCGCCAGCCTGGAGGCGCCGACCAATCCCTGAAACGCACCTTGCTCGTTGATGAGCCGAATCGGGCATTCATCCTGCGGATGACTTCATCAAGTATGGCACCCATGGCGGCGACATCGGAGCGATTGTACATGATCAGACGCCGCAACGCGTCGTGGTCGCCTTGAAGATACCGATTCCAGAGCTCCACGGCTGTCAGACCGGTGACTTCGGTCACGTCCTCTCGAAGATCGATCCGGAGGTCTTTCTCAATCGCCTTTTGACCGCCCGATAATCCGACGCTCCGGCAAAGATGCAACAGATCGATGTGACCCCTCGGAAACGCGATCCCCGGAAAATGCCGGACAACGAACCGCGTGTCGAACCGACCGCCGTTGAACGTGACCAAGAACCTCGCGTCCTCCAAGTCTTCACGAAACACGTCTGGAGCCGATCCCTTTACCATGGTCCTGGCGCGGCCATCGAAGGCCCATCCGATAACGGTGATTTCATGCCGGCTGGGATCCAAACCCGTGGTCTCTACATCCAGGAAAAGGACCCGCTCAGGCTGTCGCGAACACTCCGCAAGAAGGGCGTACAGCTTCTGCAAATGTGTGCGCCGGCCTGACGTCCGCCGTGCTCCTGCTTTCATGGCTTCTCTCCTTTCAGACCGGCTCTGCGTATCGGCACCGCACCTCTTCCCAGTTGTGATGGTCGACTTAGACTCCCTTGAACCGAGGCGGTTGCACCGGATCGCTCCCTTGATCTGCTGCTGCCCCGGCGGGAGTTCCGGTCGGAAGTAGATGTCCACTGTCAATGTCAGCCGAGGCTGTGTCAAAACGCTGCTTCCTGGCAACCAAACACCAATCCGTCATTCCCGCGAAAGCGGGAATCCAGGGGTGGTGGCGGGGCGTTCCGGCGGCGTTTCCCCGCTCCACCCCACCTGGATTCCCGCTTTCGCGGGAATAACGTTTCTGGGGGTTATTGCCTCGTCAAGATGGTGTTTTCACACGGTCTGAGCCGAAAATGTCCCATTTGTGGCAATCGAAAATGTCCCACTTCTGACAAGGGGGCTGTGCGGGACAGACGCCCGCCGGTTGGTTCCAATCATGCTTGAGAGGCTGAACGGACTGAGCGTAAAGGGCCTGAAGCGAAACCCGAAGGACTGGGGTCTATCCCCGCGCGTGCGGGGGAACCACACACTGCGTACCACATGGAGTGCCCGTAGGGGGTCTATCCCCGCGCGTGCGGGGGAACCCTCGCTGATCTGGTACTTCCAGATCAATGACGGGGTCTATCCCCGCGCGTGCGGGGGAACCCGTAATCGGCATAAGGAGGGATACCGATGTCCGGGTCTATCCCCGCGCGTGCGGGGGAACCCTCTGACGGCGTCGGATCGATGTAGAAAACGCGGGTCTATCCCCGCGCGTGCGGGGGAACCAGGCTGAACATGGCCTGCACCGATCCTGGCCTGGGTCTATCCCCGCGCGTGCGGGGGAACCGTCGCCGTCACCTCGATCTCGATGCGCTCTCGGGGTCTATCCCCGCGTGTGCGGGGGAACCTGAGCGAGTACGAGTAGCTATCGAAACTGGGAGGGTCTATCCCCGCGCGTGCGGGGGAACCGTGTAGATTCTCTTCGTGCGCGTGGCGTGGTCGGGTCTATCCCCGCGCGTGCGGGGGACCACTGCATGGACGTACTCGAACGGCCGCGCGACGGGTCTATCCCCGCGCGTGCGGGGGAACCGGGGAGATTACGGCGGTGCGCGGGTGGCCGCGGGGTCTATCCCCGCGCGTGCGGGGGAACCGAGGACGCGGGCCTGACGCCGGACGGTGACGACGGTCTATCCCCGCGCGTGCGGGGGAACCTCATTCCCCGGCGGCATGGCCTGGATGTGCTCGGGTCTATCCCCGCGCGTGCGGGGGAACCGCAGTGACTGTGGCATTGAGGTGTGGGTGAAGGGGTCTATCCCCGCGCGTGCGGGGGAACCCTGGCGCTGAACGACGCCGGCCAAGAAGTCAAGGGTCTATCCCCGCGCGTGCGGGGGAACCTAGGCGTCCTCGAGGCGCTGGCTGTTGGTCATGGGTCTATCCCCGCGCGTGCGGGGGAACCACCGCGGTCACGGTCGCGGCGTTCGGGATTCCGGGTCTATCCCCGCGCGTGCGGGGGAACCGCAGTGACTGTGGCATTGAGGTGTG
>CAZFIU010000058.1:0-883 GCA_964519455.1 uncultured Syntrophobacterales bacterium | reverse complement strand
GGTGAAGGGGTCTATCCCCGCGCGTGCGGGGGAACCTACGGGGTGTTCACCACGAACCGGCCGCTGACGGGTCTATCCCCGCGCGTGCGGGGGAACCATGACCTTGGCCCGGTGGTAGCCCTCCATGCGGGGTCTATCCCCGCGCGTGCGGGGGAACCCACTGGCAGCAACGGGAGCAGCGATTTGAGGAGGGTCTATCCCCGCGCGTGCGGGGGAACCCCTGCCGGAGCGCCGTCGCGATAGGCTGGACGGGGTCTATCCCCGCGCGTGCGGGGGAACCCTGGGCGAGGGTACGCGCGAGAAGCCAGACCTGGGTCTATCCCCGCGCGTGCGGGGGAACCTTTGACGGATTGCTCCAGTAGGCGTCTCCATAAGGTCTATCCCCGCGCGTGCGGGGGAACCTTTTCCCAGGTCCCGGCCAACTCGCTGGTCCCGGGTCTATCCCCGCGCGTGCGGGGGAACCCGCCCCTCTCGCCGGTATCGGGACAGACCTACGGGTCTATCCCCGCGCGTGCGGGGGAACCTCCGTCCCGTGGATGTAGAAGACGTGATCGTCGGGTCTATCCCCGCGCGTGCGGGGGAACCCGCTGCCGGTACCACTTCCTGACGCTGGCCGGGGGTCTATCCCCGCGCGTGCGGGGGAACCAAGCCCATTCTCTGAACATTCGCGCCGGAATAGGGTCTATCCCCGCGCGTGCGGGGGAACCGTGTACGCCTGGGTCCGCGCGAGTACGGTCCCGGGTCTATCCCCGCGCGTGCGGGGGAACCTCCACCGCCTCGGTGACGTGCCTCTTGATGTCGGGTCTATCCCCGCGCGTGCGGGGGAACCACGTCCACGTCGGCGGCCGTCCCGCCGTTCCGGGGTCTATCCCCGCGCGTGCGG
>CAZFIU010000057.1:0-23705 GCA_964519455.1 uncultured Syntrophobacterales bacterium | reverse complement strand
GTCGACATGTCAGACGCACAGGGTTGACACACGCCCATGCCTGCAGGGAGTTCGCGTCAGCAGCGCGGTCCGACTGACGGCGCTTCGACTTTCCGCCGCCGCGGATTGCGAGATCCAGGTGCCGATAGACTTCAGCGGGGTAGGTTTCCGCGACGACCATGCCGGGGCGTCCCAGAAGTTCACTCAAGCGGCCGTCGAACGGCCAGATCTTGGGCGGCGAACTGCTTGCCATGGCCGGGGCGAGCAGGTCTTTCCAACCCGTGATCGCTGCCTTACCCACCTGTTTTGCGCCAACGAGCCAGAAGACCACTTCGGCAGGGTTGCGTCCCGCGCTTCTATCACATCGCCGGTACAGCTCGTTGAGGCTCGGCACGCCCAACGCGTCGACGAGGTTCTGTCGCTTCGCACCACCCGGTCTCCGCGGGTAGAACGGTCTCGCGACGGAGATGTCCGATTGCGACGGTGCTGGCTTATAGAAGTCTTGCCAGCGTCCATGGCCAAGGGAGGACAATGCGTTCCGGAAGTCCGATAACCCAGCCTGGTCGGCATAGCGTGCCGGCAGCCCAATCGGAAAGTCGAAGCCGCTGAGCACTGCGGCGTCCGCGCCGGCACGTTCGAGCAGTCGACCGAAATACGTGGTGAGGTCCCCCACCGGCTTCGGAGCATCGACTTGGTAGAGACCGTCGGAGCGCAGGACGGCAAACGCACACCAACGCTTCTTCGGGCTCTTGCTCCAGTCGGCGTGAGTGACCAGCTTCGGGTGCATTACAATTCGTGCGTCACGGTGGTCGTGGGATTTGTCGCTCATCCTCATTCGTCCTCATTCCCTCGCCCCGGATCGTTCGCGCTTGGCGGGTCACCGGGCCCTGGCGAGCAACCGGAGCAGCTCGCCGGGTGAATCCACGATGTAGTCGGGGGCTTCCTTCGCGAGCGTGGCCCGGCTCTGGTAGCCCCAGGTGACGCCCGCGGTGCGCACGCCGGCGGCCTTGCCGTGACGGATGTCGCCGCGGGTGTCGCCGATCATGAACGCTTGGTGCGAAGGGACGCGGAAGCGTTGCAGGGCGTGGGCCACCTTCTCGCCCTTGGTCCCGGGCAGCCGTGCGTCGAGCACCAGGGAGACGCACCCGTCGACACCGTTGCGGGCGAGGCCCTGCCTTACCAGGTGCTCGTAGTTGGAGGTCACGATGACGATGGTGTGGTGCTCCGACAGGGTCCCGAGCATTTCGGCAATGCCCGGGAACATGGCCGGCTCGTAGCCGTCCGCTTCCAGCAGGGCGTGGGTTCGCCGGGTGTAGCGGTCGATGTCGGATTCCGGCACTCCCAGGAGCGCGGCGAGGCCCGCGGCATGCAGGTCCTCGATGGTCTCGAAGTCGTTCCGGGTCGGCGGCCGGCCCAGTCCGGTAACCGCCGCGGTGCGCTGGAAGGCTTCCAGGAGCTGGTCGAAGGAATCGACGAGAACGCCGTCGTAGTCGAAGTGGAGCAGCATGGGGATCGGCCGGAACCGCGGCGGCGTGTACGGCCCGCGGCCCGAGGCGCTTGCGGCGACGCGGCGGAGGACTCCGTGTCGGACACCGCGCCTTATGCCGCGGCGCTGCCCTCCGCGGCGGGGCGCACCTCTTCCATCACCCGCGCGATGATGTCCAGCGACGACAGCCCCTCGGCCTGGGCCTTGAAGTTGGGGATGATGCGGTGGCGCATGACGGACGGCGCCATGGCCTGCACGTCTTCCACCGACACAGCGAAGCGTCCGTCCAGTATGGTGCGGGCCTTGGCCCCCAGCACCAGGAACTGCGACGCCCGCGGCCCCGCGCCCCATTCGACGTAGTCCTTCACCACCTCGGGGGCCTGGGGATTGTTCGGCCGGCTGGCCTGGGCCAGGGACACGGCGTAGTTCACCACGAAGGGCGACACCGGCACCCGCCGCACGAGTTCCTGGTATCCGAGGATCGCCGGGCCGTCCATGACCTTGGCCGGGTCCGGCCGGTTGGTGGACGTGGTCTGCATGACGATCTGCACTTCGTCCTCCAGCGGCGGGTACGACACCTCGATGTTCAGCATGAACCGGTCGAGCTGCGCTTCCGGCAGGGGGTAGGTGCCTTCCTGCTCGATGGGGTTCTGGGTGGCCAGGACGAAGAACGGCAGGTCCAGCGGATAGGTGGTGCCGCCGGCGGTGACGCGGTACTCCTGCATGGACTGGAGCAATGCCGCCTGTGTCTTGGGCGGCGTCCGGTTGATCTCGTCCGCGAGCAGCACGTTGGTGAAGATCGGCCCCCGCAGGAACTGGAGTTGCCGGCGCCCCGTGGCGGCGTCCTCCTGCAGGATGTCGGTGCCGGTGATGTCCGACGGCATCAGGTCGGGGGTGAACTGGATGCGGTTGAAGCGCAGGTCCAGCACGTCGGCCAGGGTGCCGATGAGCAGGGTCTTGGCCAGGCCCGGCACCCCCACCAGCAGGCAGTGGCCCTTGGAGAAGAGCGCGATGAGCACCTCGTCGATGACCTTGTCCTGGCCGACGATGACCTTGCGGATCTCCGCGAGCATCGTGCGCCGCTTCTGCCCGAATTCCTCGATGGCCGCCAGTTCCCGATCCAGCAGTTCCGCTTCTTCGACGGCCACGTTCTTCTCGGTGTCGTCCATGGTGGTGGGTTTCCTTCCGGTTGCGTGAAACAGTTGTCGCGGTTGTCGCTTGGCCGCGTCGTGTGGGTCCGAATGTACGCTTGTCCGCGTTATCCGCGCAGTTTCCTCATGACCTCGCGGGTCTTGCGCACGCCCGCGTCGTCTCCGATGGCCTCGTAGACCTGGCTGAGCACGCGATAGACTCCGGGGTGGAACGGGTTGATCTGCAGCGCTTCCCGCAGGGCGTCGCGGGCGCGCGCGTGTTCTCCCGTCGCGTGGTGGAGCTGGCCCTTGAGATAGAAGGTCTGCACGGCGTCGGGGTCGAGGTAGCCGGCCTTGTCCAGGTGCGGCAGGGCCTCGTCGTAGCGCCGCGATTGAATCAGGGTTTCGCCCAGCCGGTTGAGGATGATCGTGGAGTTGGGCCCGGCGCGGAGCGCCCGGCGGTACTCGGCGCCGGCCGCCCGCAGCCGGCCGCGCTGGCGCAGCCGGTCGCCGAGATGCGTGCGGTTGCGGGCGATTTCGGACTGGATTTCGTCCAGCTCCACGGCCGGGGGCTCGCCGCCTTCTTCCGCCAGCTTGTACGTGCGGATGCGGCTGCCCTGGACCACCGCCAGCCCTTGGTTCTCCACGAAGCCCCGCCAATCCGCCTCGAAGCCGTCCAGCGGCACGCCCATCACCGCTTCGATGGCTTCCGCGGTGGAGAGCCGGTTCACCAGGGAAAGCACCTCGCGGATGCCCGCCGGTCCCTTGCTCCGCGTGATGTAGTCCACCGCCGAGGCCACCTCCGCGTAGGCGAGCTGGACCTGCTGGGGCGTGTCCAGGCGGATCAGGGACGGCTCCATGTCCTTGAAGCTCACGAACTCCTGCTGCTCGACGGCCGTGGCCAGCAGGGTCTCGTTGGCCGGCGTGAGGTAGTCGGGGCGCTCGCCCTGCGTCGGGTTGCGCCACACGGTCTCGTAGTAGCGCGCGATGCCTTCGTGCAGCCAGATGGGCGCCTTGTTGCGGGTCAGGTGGACGATGGCCAGGTGGATGTACTCGTGCACCAGCGAGTCCAGCCAGCGGTAGCCGCGGGCCATCACCCGCGGCGAGATGACCATCACCTTGTTGAACTTGCACAGACCGATGGCGCCGGTTTCCTCGATGTCCCGGAGAGTGAACGTGGTGATGGCCATGAAGGAGCGCGAGTCGGGCGCGATCTCGATGCGCGCCTTGCCGCGCGGCCAGTAGCCCAGGGCGCGGCCCACCTCCCGGTGCGCCCGTTCCAACGCCGCCAGCGCCGGTTCCGCGAGGATGCCGTCGCTCTCCTCGTGGAGGTGCAGCACGAAGTGGTCGCTCTCGTAGCGCTTGAAATGCCTGGTGACGTCGAGGGTCTGTTGCAGCAGCAGCCGGAGGGCCTGGCGCTGTTCGTTGCCGGCGTCGACGGCCAGTGCCTTCTCCACCGTCTTCAGCGACTTCTCGTAGTCGCCTTCGTAGTAGGTCAGGAGCGCCGCCAGATCCAGCGCGTCCGGCGAGCCGGGGTTTGCCTCGAGGAGGGCGTCGACCACCGGGCGGGCTTCATCCACCGCCCAGGCGCCGATCGACTCCCGTGCCTTCTCGACTTCGGACGCGGGCTCGTCCGCGGCGTGTGCGGCGGCGGCCGTCCCCAGGCCGAGCAGGGCCGCGAGCCACAGGACACGGCACGCCGTCTTGAGTTGCACCCGTTTCAACAGGATTTCCCGCACTATCGCTCCCGTGGCCGGTCGCATTGCGCGCGTTTCACGGCGTTTGATGAGCCGCCCGCACGGTACCTTCGGCTATTGTGACAACTCCCTGAAGTAGCGCTCGATCTGTTCCTTGAATTGCTCGGGCACGCCTTCCTTGAGCGACTCCAGGACTTCCTCGCGGAAGCGGTCGGGCCGGTAGTCGTCCTTGCCTGGCAGCTTGAACTTCTCCGTGTCCAGTCCGGTGAGGTTTTCGTCGATGTCGTGCTCGGGGAACCGGGGCGCGCCGGTGGGAGGCAGGAACTCGCCGGTGGGCAGGAACCGCCCCCGGCGGAACACGTGCACCAGCGGCACGCGCCCGAAGCGGCCGCGCTGTGCCATCCGCTGCATGGCCTGCTGCATCTGCTGACTCGATTGGGACAGGAGGTTGATGGCTTGCTGCTCGGGGGGCACGGCCTGTCCCGGGCGCAACGAGCCCAGCTCGTGTCCGGCCTCGCCCATGAACTCACGTGCTTCGGCGATGCTGTCGACGATCTTCGGGTCGAGGGACGGGAAGAGCTGGAACAGGTACCGGAGCCGGTCGACGAGGTCCTGGGTGCGGCGTTCCAGCACGTCCTCGCGCGTCGCCAGCGAGCGCGTGGCTTCCTTCTGTTCCGGACTGAGCTCGGGCTCCGGGAGGGCGGCGATGGCGTCGTAGGCGCGCGCGATCTCCGTCATCATGCCCAGGGATGCCGCCTGTGCCGCGTCCAGCTCGCCCATCGCCGCCAACTCTTCGGTCACGGGTCCGATCTGCTTGGACAGCGTGTCGAAGTCCCGGTTCTCGAGCATGTCGCGCAGGCCCGACAGATGCCCCCGGATGGCCTCGTTGCGCTCCCTCTCGGCGGGAGTGCGTTGCGCGTCGCTTTCCAGGTCGGGAGGGGCCAGCAGTTGCTCCAGCACCGCCAGGTCGATCTGCGCTCCCGCCGCAAGCTCCCGGGTGGCGCGTTCGCGGATCTCCTCGATCTTCCCGGCGATCTCCTTGTGGGTGCGCTCCGTGCCCAGGAGGATGTCCTGCTGTTCCCGCAGGATCTCCGTGAGCTCGTTGCCGGACTGGTTCATGGCTCCCTGCATGCGCGACATCATGTTGCCCTGGGCCTGCTGTTGTCCGCTGCGCAGCATGGCCGCCAACTGCGCCATCTGGTTGAACATTTCCCGCGCCATCTGCAGCGCGCCCTCGATGTCGCCTTCCCGCAGCTTCTGGCGGATCTGCTCCATCATGGAGCGCATGTCCGAGAACGGCATGTTGCGCATGGACGAGGGGTTGACGAACTCGCTGGGCATCTGCCGGGCGAACTGCGAGAGCGCGGCCTGGAGGTCCTGGAGCTGCTGTGCCATCTTGGCCAGCTCCTCGAGCACTTCGTCCAGCTCCTTGTTGCCGCTCCGGAGCTTCTCCAGCGACTCGAGAAAGCGCTCCTGGTTCTTGACCATGTCGCGGGCGGAGTCGGCCATGTCCTGACCGGTCAGCCGGCGGCTCACGTCCTCGCTCAGCATGGAGAGCCGCTCCAGCTCGGTGGCCATGGCGTCATGGGCCTGCTCGCGCTCCTCCGGCGACGCCGCCCGGCGCATCCGCTCCACCAGGTCCTCGCGCGCGTGTTGCAGGTTGCGTTTCAGGGTCTCCAGGTCGGACCACGTGGCGAAGTCGCTGATACGGTCCTCGCGCGTGCGCCGCATGGTCTCGTCCACGCGCTGCATCATCCGGTCGAGGCCCTCGGCAAGCCCCTCGATCGGCTGTTCCAGTGGCTGTCCGGCCGCCTGCTCGTCGCCGGCCGGCTGGTCCGGCGGAGCTTCGAGGTGGTCGCCCAGGAGATCCACCATCTTGTCCGAGATGTCGCGGATCATCTCGGCCACCTGGCGGTGCTCGGCCTTGAGGTTCTTGAGGCGCAGGCTCAGGGGCCGCGACTTGCCCAGCTTGGGACCCGAGATGGTGTCGTTGTCCAGCACCTCCAGGTGATAGACCACCACGTCGCCTTCCTCCAGGCGCATGCCGTCGAGGTCCCAGATGAAGGTCTCCCGGAGTTCACGGGTCAGCTCGGCGCGCCACACCGGGATGCGTTCCTCGCGCTCGCCGATGGCGGCCACCAGCGTGACTTCCTGGAGGCCGTAGTCATCGTTCGCGCGGTATTCCAGCGCGATGCGTTCGTCGCCGTTCACCTCCAGGTCTTCCGAGGGCTTGAGCACCTCCACCGCCGGGAAGCCGTCCGGCACGGCGTGCATCGCGTAGGGGACCGGGAGGTTCTCGAAACCGAAGCCGTCCTCGATGTGGATGCGGTACCTCTGCGAGCGGAACAGCACGAGGCTCCCCTGGGCCAGATCGCCGTCGACCTTGAGCGGCACCTCGCGGCCGTCGTCCAGGACCACGACGGCTCCGGCCATGGCCTTGTTGGCGGTGGCGGAGAAGGTCAGCGTGGAGCCCTTGATGCCGCGCACGTTGCCGCTGGTGAAGGTCTCGCGGGGCAGGCCGGTGTAGTGGGGTGGATAGAGGGTCACCTTGAGGCCGGTGACGGCCGGCCGGTCCACCGCCGTGATCCGGTACCACGGCGAGGCGAAGGGGCCGGTCACGACGCGATAGTCCAGGTCCTCGGTGACCTCCGGCAGCACCGCCGCGTAGCGATCGGCGTCGCCGGGTCCTTCACCGGCGGTCATGGCAACCGCCTCGACCCCGCCGCCGTCGCCGGTGGAGGGAGGCCGCCGGAAAGAGAGTTCCACGACCTCGGGCCGTGCGCCCGAGGTGACGGCTTCCACCGATACCGCGGTGCCGCGGATCACGCGCGCGTCGCGGGTCACGACGTGGATGAAGATCTCCGCGGGCGGCATGTGCGCCAGCGGGTGCGCCACCAGCGCCAGGGAGCGCGCGGGGAAGCCCGGATGCCACAGGGCCAGCGCGATGACCGGGGCCGCGGCCAGTGCCAGCACCCACGCCTTGGTCCGGAGCGGCGTGGTGTCCACCAGGTCGGCGGGTTGCAGGTCGCGGATCTGTGCGCGGGTCTGGCGGATGAGCGCGAGGATCATCGGGGCCGAGACGCCGGCGCCTTTCCCCGGGTCCCCGAGCTGCGGGTAGAGCTGCAGCGAGTTGATCAGGTTGTTGCGCAGGTCCGGACGTTGCCGTTCGATGGCGCGCGCCGCCCACGGCAGGCCCCGGCGGCGCAGGAAGGCGTAAACCGTGAACCCGGCCAGCGCCAGGAGGACCAGGATGGACAGGACGCTGAAGACCAGGGGCGCGTAGAGAAGCCGCTCCTTCACCAGGTCGACGCCGGCACCCAGGGCCGCCAGCACCGCCAGCGCCGTGGCGGCGAGGCAAAGCGCTTCCAGGCCCTCGACGGTTCTCAACCGGGCCACGAACCTCCTCAGGAACTCGTCGATCGGACGGTATTCTTCTTCGTGCATGGAGGTTTCCCTTCCCGGCGCGGCAACGCGGCGGCGCTTGATCCCCTGGATTCAGCGCGCGTTCGGGGCGGTTAATGTACGCGGTTCATTCTAGAGTTTTTTCCCGGTTTGACAAGCGCTCTCGACCGCGTGTCGCGGCACGCCCGGGCGTGCCGCCTGCGCCGCGTTCCAACTGGCGAGCCGCCGGGGCTTGTGCTAGCTAGTACCCGTATCTTGCCTGCATACCCCGAAAGGAACCCTCTTGAATGGACCGCGATTCAGCCGAACTGCCTCTCCTCTGCCACGAAGGACATGAAGATCACGACCACGACGACGCGCCGCTGCCCGATGAAGACCATCCCATGTGGCGCTCCGAGCGCATCTCGCTGACCTCGGTCGGCATCGACATCGGCTCGTCCACCTCCCATCTCATCTTCTCCAGGCTGCTGCTGCGCCGCCAGGGCATCTCCCTGTCGAGCCGCTTCGTGGTGGTGAGCCGCGAGATCGTCTACGAATCGCCGATCCTGCTGACCCCGTACGTCGACAAGCTCACCATCGATACGGAGAAGCTCAACGACTTCATCCACGACGCCTACGCGCGCGCCGGCCTCACCCGGCAGGACATCGACACGGGCGCCCTGATCGTCACCGGCGAGGCGGCCAAGAAGAAGAACGCCGAGGCCATCGCGGCCCTGTTCTCGGAGGAGGCGGGCAAGTTCGTGTGCGCCACCGCCGGGCACAACCTCGAGGCGATCCTGGCGGCGTACGGCTCCGGCGCGGTGGAGCTGTCGAACCAGGACGAGGACGTCGCGTGCATGAACGTGGACGTCGGCGGCGGCACCAGCAAGATCGCGGTCACGCGCGGCGGGCAGGTGGTGGACACCGCGGCCCTCGAGGTGGGTGCGCGGCTGGTGGCGCTGGACGGCGCGCAGCGGATCAACCGGCTGGAGGACGCGGGCGCGCGCGTCGCCGCGGCCAGCGGCCTGTCGCCGGCACTGGGCCAAACGCTGGCCGAGGCCGACAAGGAGCGCATGGCCGACACCCTGAGCGGTTGTCTCGTGGAAGTGCTGGCACGCGGGCCGCTGTCGCCGCTGACCCGGGAGATGATGCTCACGCCGGCGCTGTCCTACGAGGGGCCGATCCACACCCTGCAGTTCTCCGGCGGCGTGTCCGAGTACATCTACGGCTACGAGACCGAGGACAAGGGGGACCTGGGCAACCACGTGGGGCGGAAGATCCGCGCGGGCGCGGTGGACCTGTCGACGCGCGAGTCGTGGCGGTTCAAGGAACCCGACGTGCGCATCCGCGCCACGGTCATCGGCGCGTCGCAGTACACGGTGCAGGTGAGCGGCAACACGATCTTCCTTTCCGACGACTCGGTGCTGCCGCTGCGGAACCTGCAGGTGGTCACGCCCCATTTCCGCCAGACCGAGCCGCTGACGACGGAGGACGTGCGCAGCTCCATCGAGGGCGCGCTGCAGCGCTTCGACATGACCGACGGCGACCGCGGCGCGGCGCTGGCGCTCCACTGGGACCTGGGGCCCTCCTATCCCCTCATCAAGACCCTGGCCACCGGCGTGGTGGAAGGCATGCGCGAGCACCTGCGCCGGGGCCACCACCTCGTGCTTGTGTTCGACGCGGACATCGCCAAGCTCGTGGGCAACATCATCGACAAGGAAATCCTCCCCGGGGCCGGCGTCATCTCCATCGACGGCATCGACCTCAAGGACTTCGACTTCGTCGACATCGGCGAGGAGCTGCCGGACGCCAAGGCGGTGCCGGTGGTGATCAAGTCCCTCATCTTCCGCCACGAGGAATGGGGCCGGGGGCGTCTGCTGGCGAACGAGTGACGAACGGCGGCCGCCGTCGCCGGGCGCGCGCCGGTGTACGCACCGCGAGGTTCCCCCGGGCGCACGATCACGCCGCGGATGCGCGTTCCTTCCCCCTGCGCCGAAGAGAGATGGGATGCTCCGGGTGAAGGGGCCTGAAGCCGGCCAGGGAGAGCCACACCCTCAGGAGATGGCGCTCGGAGCCGTCGCCCGCGAACCGCGTGCGCGAATGCAGGACCACGTGGTTGTTGAAGTACTCCACGTCCCCGGGGCGAAGCTCCAGTGAAACCGCCACCCCGTCCGCTACCTCGTTGAAGACCTCCAGTGCCCGGTTCTGCGCCGCGGTAAGCTCGGGTACCCCAGCGAGTCTCCGGGCGCGCTTGATGTGCACCGGATAGGCGCAGGCGTTGAAGACGCCGTCGCGCACGCTCACGAACGGCAGGCGGGTCCAGCGGTGCCCGTGGTCCGGATGGGGCTCCTGCAGCGCCACGTGGAAGGGGCGGGTGAGGACGCGCAGTTGATCCGGATGGTCGGCCGCCATGATGTTGTACACGGTGGCCGCGCTGGCGAACCGGCGCGTGCCGCCGCCACGGGCGGCGCGCAAACACAGGAACCCGATGACGTCTTCGAGGTCGGCGTGGAACGGAAGGGTCCCGGCGGTGCGGAATCCCAGCCCGTGGGGGTTGTTGTCCGCCTCCGCGCGCACGTGGGCGAGCGTGACTCCACGGGATTGTTCCATGGGCGCGCCCAGACACCGGCTCAGCGCCATGAAAGCCGCCGCCGCCTGCTCCGCCGTCAGCTCGTGGACCGGCAGGCCGCGCAGTATCCGGAACCCCACGCCGGAGCGCAGTTCCCGCCCCGTCCGCGCCATCTGCCACCCGAGGAAGGAACCTTCCCGCACCGAGGGAGGCTCGCCGTGAAGCGCGGCGCGGGACACCGCCGACAGCTCCCTCAGCTCGTTCGGTGTGAAATCGTGCAACCGCGCGGGCGACCGTCCGAGGTCGCCCGGCGCCCACGCCGCCGGGTCGGACGCCCGCGGGAACTCTTGCGTGCTTGAATCGGTGGAAAGGGCTTTCGTGTCGTCGCGCATCTCACTTCTCCCGGAATGCGTCCTGCCGGTAGCCCCGAAGGGGCTGCAGGAAGTACTCGATGAGGCGCTGTTTGCCCAGGATGACCGCGGCCTCCGAAGCCATGCCGGGCAACAGACCGATCTTCCGGCCCTCCACCTCCATGTAGGTCTGGTCGAGGTCGATGAGGGCCTTGAACGCCGGGGCTGCCGGCGTGGCCCCGGTCGGGGTTGAAGACGTGGCCGCCGCGCCGCCCGCTCCGCTCATGAACACCGAATTTCGGTCTTGGGCTCCCGCGTTCACGGCGTCCTTGCCGATGTGGCGCACCGTCCCCTCGATGGCGCCGTAGCGGCGAAAGTCGAAGGTCGCCACCTTGAGAGTGACCCGCTGGCCGGGCTTGACGAAGCCGATGTCGGCGTTGGCGATGAAGGCTTCCACCTGTATCCCGGCGTCTCGGGGCACGATCACCATGAGCCGGGCGCCCGGTTCCACCATGCCGTCTTCGGTATGCACCGCGAGGTCCTGAACCATCCCGTCCACCGGAGCGCGCAGGGTGTGGCGCGCGCGGAGTTCACGGGCCTGGCGGATGTCCTCCCGCAGCACGAGGGTCCTTTCGCGCAGCGTGGCCAGGGCGGCGCGGCGCTCGCGGTAGAACTCCGAGACCGTCCTCTGCTTTAGCGCCTGGATCGCCGCCAATGTCGCCGTGGCCTCCGCCAGTTCCCGCTGGCGCAACGCCGTGTTGCCCTCCATCTCCACCAGCCGCTCCTGTTCGTCGATGAAGGCGAGCCGCGAGCCGTGGTTCTCGCGGTACAGGGTCTCGCGCATGGCGCTTCGCTCACGCAGCAAGGGCAGCAGCCTGCGATGCTTGGCCAAGGCGGCCTCCAGGGTCCGGATCTGCGCACGCCGCTCGGCCATGCGATTGTCGAGCTCCCGAAGGTGCGCCCGGTGAGACGCGATCTGATCCGCCAGGAGCGCTTCGTTGATGGAGACGATCTCCGGCGGAGCACCGGTGGGCGGGTGGAAGGCCCGGTTCTCGCGCCAGGCCAAGAGCGCCTCCAGCCGCGCGGCCTCCACCGACCGGGTTTGGAGCTCCGCCGTTCGCTTGGAGATTTCGGCGTCCACCAGCGTCGTGTCGAACTCGATGAGGATGTCGTCGTGCCGGACCGGGCTTCCTTCCTCCACGGCGATGCGCCGGATCTTCCCGGCCTCGAAGGACCGGATCACCTTGACCTGACCCGTGGGAACGATGCGTCCCGGCGCTACCGCCGCCAGCTCGACCTCCGCCACCGAGGCCCACGTGAGCGTACCCACGAGAAAGACGCACAACGCCACGAGCAGGAGTATGTCGGTATGATGCGTCTTGTTCATCGAGTGTCCCCGGAAGAGTTGTCCTTCGCCCATGGACGCAGCAGCCGCGGCCGGTCACGGAAGGGACGCACCATTGATCCGTTGCATCCGCTGTGTCCTCCTTCGGGTTGTTGGGCCTGAATTCGTGGCCCTCACAAACACAGATCGACGTCGGAGGATCGAACTTTAGGGGTCAGGTGGCGAAATTCCGCGGGGAGCGGGAAAAGCATGTGCTTGTCCCCGGCATGAGAGGCGTGTTCGAGCAAGCTGGCGGACGAAGTCGACAAGGCGTCCCGGGCGCCCGCCCCCGAAGTTCGCGGACGAGGCGCGCAGGGTGCTCGGACTCGACGTCCGGTCGGTCGGTGTCGGTTGGGTTGGTGGACCGGCCCGTGTCAGGGCGCTAGTGCGCGACCTGGGCCATGGCCATGGTGATGGACTCTTCGATGTCTGCGATGACGGCGCCGACCTCGCGGCCGATGAGGTCCATCTTGCGGAGCTGCTCGATGCGCGGGCGCACGCGATCCATCTCCCGCTCCGAGAAGATGTCGCCGAGGATGTCGCAGGCGTCGACCAGGCAGACCAAGGCGATGTCCCGCGGATCGGGCATGTCGTCGGACAGCAGCACGTCCTCCATGCGCAGCTTGACGCCGCGTTCCATGCGTCCGTCGATGGTGGGATAGCGGCGCGACTGGAACACCCACAGGAAACGCTCGTCCTTGGCCTCGATGATGCCGCGTTCGACGAGGTTGTCCATGACCTGCTGGCGGATGGCGGCGGCCTGCTCCCGCGCCAGCAACTCCACCCAGCCCTTGGTGTCCATGTTCTCGCCGGAGTTGGCGATGCGCGCCAGCGCGCCGTCGAGCAGGGGATTGCCGGTGGGCGTGGCGTCGATGACCACGAGTCTCTCGGGGTCGGTGTCGACGCGGTTGGCGAAGGCCAGGTCCATCAGCACCGCGCCGATCAGGATGTGTTCCACGGCACCGCCGCGGATGGGCAGGAACAGCCCATCGTCGTCCAGCATCAACAGTGTGATCTCTTCGGTGAACGTGAGCATGGCGTCGCCTTGACCTATCCTGCCGCGAGGGCGGCATCGCGGGTGTCGTGGTATTCGAGCATGTTGAGGAAGCCGCTGACCTCCATGACCGATTTGCACGAAGGCTGGAGGGCGCACACCGACAGCTTTCCGCCTTGTTGCTGGCACTTCTTGGCGCTCACGAGGACCACGCGCAGTCCGGCGCTGCTGATGTAGTCCATGTCGGCGCAGTCCAGCAGCACGCGATGATCGCCGCGTTCGATGATCTCCGAGATGCGTTTCTCCAGCTCCGGGCTGGTGAACCCGTCAACGCGCCCGCTCGGGGCCACGACCACCGTCGATCCGCTGGTTTCCTCTTGAATGTCCATTCGACACCTATCTCCGGGTTTGGCGACCCTGTCCGATTTGTCCCGATGACCCGAGGGCCGCTCACAACTGATCGACCAAAATCACAATCCGCGCCAACAATATCACAGGCCCCTGCCCTCGGCAACAAGCCCGCGTCTCCACGGCGTGCCGCGGGCAGCGGTCTGCCGGACAGCCGCCGGCGCCGCTACTTCTTGCCGGGCTCGAATCCGCCCTGCTCGTGGTACACGATCTTCTTCTCTTCCTCGAAGGCGCGCACCGTGGGAATCGTGCCCCGCAGCCCCAGTTCCTTCCAGCGCTCCGCCACCTGGTCGTACATCTCGCGCCGCAGGGTGGTGCGCTTGGAGAAGACCGGCAGGTAGCGGTGCTCCTTGCACGCGTTGATGAGCGCCTTGGAGCCGTAGGGCCGCTCTTCCGGCGGGTTCTGGGTCGGGTCCAGCCACGTGCTCCAGGTGTTGCGCAGCACGTCGATGTCCTCGATGGGGTTGCAGCGGCTGCTCATGGCCCAGATCACCTGGTCCATGTCCGTGGGGTCGATGTCCTCGTCCACGGCGATGATCCACTTGGTGTAGTAGGCGCCGCCGGGCACCTGCGCCGCCAGTGCCAGGCACTGGGCCGCGTGGCCGGCGTAGCGCTGCTCCAGGCTGATGACCGTCATGCCGAAGCCGCCGGCGCCGGCCGGGTGGGCGTAGACGCCCTGCACGCCCGGGATGCCGAGCTTGTCGAGGTCGTCCCAGATGCGCGCCGAGCGGATGATGGCGAAGAAGCCGCTCTGCTCGCACGACGGGTAGTCGGCCATGATGGCGTTGGTGAGCACCGGGTGGGTGCGATGGTGCACGCGGGTCACCTCCACCAGCGGACAGCCCGCCTCCGGCCGGCCGTAGTAGCCGGGAAACTCGCCGAACGGCCCCTCGGTCTTCACGGAATTGGGGCGGATGACGCCCTCGATCACCAACTCGGCGTTGGCCGGCAGCAGCAGGTCGCTGGTCTCGGCGCGCACCACCGGGATGGCGTCGCCCTTGATGCCGCCGGCGAACTCGTACTCGGACACGTTCTTGGGAAAGGTCTGGGAGCCCACCAGCATGAACAGCGGGTCGATGCCCCAGGCCGCGGCCACGGCCACGGGCTCGCCCTTCTCCCAGGAGCGGGTGATGTGCAGGCGCGCGTCCTTGCCGGGCGACAGGTAGAGCCCCACCTCGTTCTTGCCCTGGAGCATCATCCGGTAGGTGCCGATGTTGAGGTAGCCGGAGTCCGGATCGCGCGTGAACACCGCGTCCGCCGTGCCCGCGTAGCGTCCGCCGTCCAGCGGCCAGTGGCGCGGGATGGGAAGCTGCTCCAGGTCGATGTCGTCGCCGGCCAGGGTGTTCTCGTACACCGGTGCCTGGGCCGCCGGCACCTCCCGCGGCGGGATGCGGTCCTTCATCTTCTCCTTCAGCCGGCGGATCAGCTCCAGCGTGGGCGTCTCGGGCGGCTCTTCGATGGTGAGGGCGATGCGCTTGGGACTCGGCCCGAGGATGTTCCACAGCATGCGCGCGCCGATGGGGCTGTCCTCGAACCCCCTGGGGTTCTCGAACAGGATGGCGGGCGAGGGCTCCTGCTTGGCCACCAGGTAGGTGATGGCGCTCATCTCCTCGTCGCGGTCCACCGGCTTGTCGATCTGGATCAGCTCGTTGATCCCCTCGGCCCGGTCGAGCCACTCGCGGATGTCTTGAATCGGGCGGCCGGTCCCCGTGGAACCGGCGCTGTTCGCTTCGGCCATGTTTCACCTTCCTTGTCGTGCGTTTCCGTCGGCTGTTTGCTGTCGTCGGCGCGTTGCTATTCCTTCATGTCGTCCGGCAGCAGGCCGGAGAAATAGGCGAACGCGTGATGGGCGCGCCCGCGGTTGGTGGCGCCCATGATGGCGATGTTCCGGTCCGGCATGGAGGGCGCCTCGCCGATGCTGCTGGCCACCCACTGCATGTAGGCGGTGCGTTCCAGGTAGACGGCGTGGCTCGTGGCCTCCTCCACGCAGTCGCCCACCGCGGTCATGCCGTGCCCCTGCATGAGGACCGCCATGCGGTCGCCCAGCGTGGCCACCAGCTCGGCGCCGTCCTGGAGCGTGTAGATGAGCCGGGGGCTGTGGAAGATGGGCGTTTCCGGGGCGAACGCCGAAGCCTGGTTGTAGATGGGACGGATGGGCACGCCGGCGATGGCGAAGGCCGTGGCCAGGGGCTGGTGCGTGTGCACCACCGAGTTGACGTCCGGGCGCGCCTTCAGGATGGCCGCGTGGATCATGGTTTCCCGCGGCGGGATCTTGAGGGCGATGACCGCCTTCTGGTTGCCGGCCTTGGCCCAGTTGGCCTCGCAGTTCTCCATGTAGTCGTCGATGTCCACTTCCATGATGTCCTTGGCGCGGATGGACCCCAGGGGCGCCAGCACCGGCTTGATGAGCAGCCGGTTGGTGCCGGGGATGCGCGCGCTCACGTGGCCGTGGTAGTCGGCGAGGCCCTGGTGGAAGAGGATGCGCGTGGCCAGGGCCACGGTCTTCCTGAGTTGGCCGATGGCGCGGGTGCTCGCCTTGCCTGGTTGTTTCGTGGCCATGGAAGTGCCTCCTCGAAACGCCGAACCGGACCGCGCCGCGGGATTTGTCGATCTCACGGATGAACGGTAACGCGGAACGCTGCTTCAGCGGGAATGAGAACGAGCGGGAAGCCCGTCGGGATTGCCGGTTTCATATCACAAGGCCGCGCGTTAATCCAGCCGGCATGGGTCGGCCTGTACCATACGAAGTGGCTTTGTGTTACAACTCTTGTCAACCTGCTCGGCCTCGATCGGCGGCGCCGATCCGGCGGCTCGAGTCGAGGCCCGCGGTCAAGGCCCGAACTCAAGTTCCGTATTCTCAAGGTCCGTATTCCCCGCATGGCCAACCCGACGTTCCGGAAGTCGCTTGCCGGCAAGTGAGGGACGAAGTTCATGGACTACAAAGAAACGCTCAACCTCCCCAAGACCGCGTTTCCCATGCGCGGCAACCTGCCCCAGAAGGAGCCCGCGCGGGTGGAGCAGTGGGAGCGTGAAGCCATTCACGAGAAGATGGTGGAGGCCAATCGCGGCCGCCCCAGGTTCATCCTCCATGACGGTCCCCCGTACGCCAACGAGCGCATTCACATCGGACACGCGCTCAACAAGGTCCTGAAGGACATCATCGTCAAGTACAAGAGCATGCGCGGCTTCTGCGCTCCCTACATTCCGGGTTGGGACTGTCACGGGCTTCCCATCGAGCTTCAAGTGGAGAAGAGCCTGGGGCGCGCCAGGAAGAACGCCCTCAGCAAGGTGGAGGTGCGCAGGCTGTGCCGGGAACACGCGGAGAAGTTCATCGGGGTGCAGCGCGAGGAATTCAAGCGCCTGGGGGTGCTGGGCCGCTGGGCCGAGCCCTACCGCACCATCGACCATTCCTACGAGGCCACCGAGGTGCGCGAGCTGGGCAAGTTCATGGCCAGCGGCGCCATGTACCGGAGCAAGAAGCCGGTGTACTGGTGCGCGTCCTGCGCCACCGCCCTGGCCGAAGCGGAGGTCGAGTACCAGGACCAGGTGACGCCCTCGGTGTACGTGAAGTTCCCGGTGAAGGACGCCAAGGGCAAGCTCCCGGATGAAGACTGCGCCTTCGTCATCTGGACCACCACGCCGTGGACGCTGCCGGCCAACCAGGCCATCGCCCTGCACCCGGAGATGCGTTACCGGCGCGTGCGCACGCCCGCGGGCGTTCTGGTGGTGGCGGAGGAGCTGCTGTCCTCGCTGATGGAGGTCTTCGGCTACGGTGCCGGCGAGTTCGAGGCGCTGGAGGGGTCCTGGACCGGGGCCGAGCTGGAGGGCATCGTCTGCGCGCACGCGTGGCTCGAGCGGGACGTGGTGGTGATCCTCGGCGACTTCGTCACCGCGGACCAGGGCACCGGCTGCGTCCACGTGGCGCCGGGCCACGGGCACGAGGACTTCGAGGCCGGCCAGCGCTACGGCCTCGACGCCTACGCGCCGGTGGACGGCGCCGGGCGCTTCACCGCGGACGCGGGGGAGTTCGCGGGCCGGATGGTCTTCGACGCCAACCCCGCCATCGTTGACAGGCTGAGCGAGGCGGGCAAGCTGCTCAAGGCCCGGGACTTCAGCCACAGCTACCCCCACTGCTGGCGCTGCAAGCAGCCGGTGCTGTTCCGCGCCACCGAGCAGTGGTTCATCTCCATGGCGCATACGGGTCTGCGGCAAGGTTCCCTGGACGCCATCGAGCAGGTGCAGTGGATCCCGCCCTGGGGACAGGACCGCATCACCGGCATGATGGCCAACCGTCCCGACTGGTGCATTTCGCGGCAGCGCTCCTGGGGCGTTCCCATCCCCGTGCTCTACTGCAAGGACTGCGGCGAAATGTACCTGAGCGAGGCGCTGTGCGAACACGTCGCGCGACTGTTCGAGGAGGAAGGGTCCGACGCCTGGTTCGCGCGTCCGCTGGAAGAGCTGGTGCCCGCGGACATTTCGTGCCAGGCCTGCGGCTCCACCCGGTTCTCGAAGGAAGAGGACATCCTGGATGTATGGTTCGACTCGGGCGTGAGCCACGCCGCGGTGGTGGAACGCCACCCGGAGCTGGGCGGCCGCGCCGACCTCTACCTCGAAGGCAGCGACCAGCACCGGGGCTGGTTCCACACCTCGCTCCTGACCTCGGTGGGGACCCGCGGCCGGGCGCCCTACGAGGGAGTCCTGACCCACGGCTTCGTGCTCGACGGCAAGGGCCACAAGATGTCCAAGTCCATGGGCAACGTGACCGCGCCCCAGGAGATCATCAAGAAGTTCGGCGCCGACATCATCCGGCTGTGGGTGGCGGCCGAGGACTACCGCGACGACGTGCGCATCTCCAACGAGATCCTGAACCGTCTGGTGGAATCGTACCGGCGGCTGCGCAACACCGCCCGGTTCCTCATCGGCAACCTCCATGACTTCGATCCCGCGCGCGACGCCGTGAGCGCCGACGCCCTGGAGCCCCTGGACCGCTGGATACTCGACCGCAACCAGCGGCTGCTGGGGCGGTGCCTGGAGGCCTTCGACAAGTACGAGTTCCACTTCGTCTACCACGCGCTCAACAACTACTGCAGCGTGGACCTGAGCGCGCTCTACCTCGACATCGTCAAGGACCGGCTCTACTGCGAGGGGCGCGACTCCGCCGCCCGCCGGTCGGCCCAGACCGCTCTCCACGGCATCCTGCAGACCCTGGTGCACTTGATGGCGCCGGTGCTGTCGTTCACCGCGGAGGAGATCTGGGAGCACGCGCCGCGTACCGCGGCGGGCCCCGACAGCGTGCTGCTCTCGCCCATCCCGGAACCCGACGAAGGGTTGCGGGACGCCGCGGTGGCGGCGGAGTGGGAGCTGCGCCTGGACCTGCGCGGCGAGGTGCTGAAGGCGCTGGAGGTGGCGCGCCAGTGCGGCGCCATCGGTCATTCCCTGGACGCGCGGGTGGCGCTCTACCCGGACGCCTACGAGAAGGCGCCGGACATCCAGGAACTGCTGCGCGGAAACGCGCCCATGCCCTGGGAGGACGTCTTCATCGTGTCGCAGGTGTCCGTTCCGGCGGGCGGTGCGCCCGCGGACCTGGTTTACCCGGACCCCAAGGCCGAGCCCGGCGCGGCGGCCGGCAACGGTGACGGTGCCGCGGCGGCGGGCCGAGGCACGGGCTATGAGAGTACGCTCCTGGGCGGGGCCATCGCCGTGTACCCCGCGGACGGGGCCAAGTGCGAGCGCTGCTGGAAATATCACGTGAACGTGGGCGGAGACGCGGCCCATCCGGGCGTCTGCCCGCGCTGCGCGGAGGTGTTGCGATCTTTACCGCGGGCCGAAAACGCGCACGCGTAATCCTGCTGCTGGCCGCGATCCTGCTGCTCGACCAGGGCACCAAGCTGATCGTGGACCGCACGATTCCGCTGCATCGCTCCATTCCCGTCATCGAGGGCTGGTTCGACCTGGTCCACGCCCGCAACACGGGGGCCGCGTTCGGGCTGCTGGCCGGAGAGCGCCGGGCCCTGGGCTCGTTCATCCTGATCGGGTTCTCGCTGGCGGCGGTGGGCTTCATCCTCCACCTGCTGCGCCGGCTCGCGGACACCGACACCGGGCTCATCCTGTCGCTGACGTTCATTCTGGCGGGCGCGCTGGGCAACCTCATCGACCGGGTCTTTCAAGGCGAGGTGATCGATTTCCTGGACGTGTACTGGAACGGCTACCACTGGCCCGCGTTCAACGTCGCGGACAGCTTCATCACCGTGGGCGCGGTGCTGTGCCTGTGGTGCCTCATGCGGACCAAGGGCCGGGACCCGTTCGCGCCGCGTCAGGGCAAGTGACTCGAAGAGACGCGGACCGGCTGATGGAAGAGCACCTCACGTTCACGAACGGCAAGGGAGAGCGGTTGGCGGGGGCACTCCATCGGCCGGACGGGAAGGCCGTCGCCGGCGTGCTGTTGTGCCACGGCATGGAGTCGAGCAAGGAGAGCCTCAAGCTGGTGCGCCTGGGCGAGAGCCTGAGCCTGGGCGGCTTCGCCGTGCTGCGCTTCGACTTCACCGGGGCGGGCGAGTCCACCGGAGACTTCGAGTCCATCACCTGCACCCGGCAGGTGGACGATCTCGCCGCCGCCCATGAGTTGCTGAAGGACCGCGGGGTGGGGCGGGTGGCCCTCGTCGGGTCCAGCATGGGCGGCACCACGGCGCTGATGTACGCCGGGGCGGCGGACGGCGTGGCGGCGCTCGTGACCCTGGCCGCGCCGTTCGATCCATGGGAGCTCATCGAACGGGACTTTCCGCCGGAGGTCCGCGCGCGCTGGCGCGCCCAGGGCTTCATCGAGTTCGACGGCCGCCGGCTCAACGCGAGTTTTCTGGAAGAGGGGTTGACCATCGACGTGGCCGCGGCGGTGGCGCGGATCCAGTGTCCCGCGCTGGTGATCCACGGTGACGCCGACGCCACCGTGCCGGTGGCGCACGCGCACGCGCTCCACGCGGCGCTGTCGGGCGGGAAGGAGCTGTGCATCCTCCCCGGCGCCGACCACCGTTTCACCGGGCCGGAAGGGCGCGACGAAGCCCTGCGCCGGACCGGGGAGTGGGTCGTCCGACACTTGGGGAGCCCCGCGACGTGACCCGGCGCGCCGTTCTGTGCGCGGCGCTGCTGGCGGCGCTCGCGGGCTGCGGAGGGGAGGGCGACACCACGCCCCAAGGCGCCGCCGAGGCGTTCCTGGACTGGCACTACGTCGAGATCGACCTCGCCAAGGCCAGGGAGCTCACGGCCGGCCTGGCCCGGAGCAAGATCGACGAGGAGCTTCGGCTCACCTCGGGTCAGGCCATCGACGCGGCCACGCGCAAGCCCCGGATCTACTACAAGCTGTTGCAACAGCGCGAGTCCCGCGGACGCACGGCCTTCGTCTACGAGCTCACGATCCGCCCCGACGGAGGCGCCGAGTTCACGCGCAAGCTCATGATCCGCGTGCGCCGGGAGGAGGAGGGTTGGCGCGTGTCGAACTACATGGAATACTGACCGTCATTCGCGCCCTCCCTGACGTGGAGGTGAAGCGAACACGAAACGGTGGTTGAACGATGACTCTGAGTGAACAAGGACCTCTGTCTCCGTACCGTATCCTGGATTTAACCGACGAGCTCGGCTTCCTGTGCGGGAAGACGCTGGGTGATCTCGGCGCGGACGTGATCAAGGTGGAGCGTCCGGGCGGGGACGCGGCCCGGCGCATCGGGCCGTACCTCGACGGCGAGCGCGACCCCGAGAAGAGCCTCTACTGGTTCGCCTTCAACAACAACAAGCGCGGGGTCACGCTGAACCTCGAGGCGGCCGAGGGGCGCGATCTGTTCGTGCGTCTCGTGGAGAAGGCCGACTTCATCCTGGAGACGTTCCGGCCGGGCTACCTGAAAGAGATCGGCCTCGCCCACGACGTGCTGCGCGGCGTCAACCCCAAACTGGTGCAGGTCTCCATCTCCCCCTTCGGCCAGACCGGCCCGTACAGCCGCTACCGCGCCTCGGACATCGAGATCATGGCCATGAGCGGCTGCATGTCGCTCACCGGCGATCCGGGCAAGCCGCCGCTCCGTGTGACCTTTCCCCAGTCCTACCAGTGGACCGGCTCCTACGCGGCCATGGCGGCGCTGGTGGCCCACACCCAGCGGCGGCGCACCGGCCGGGGCGAGCACGTGGACGTATCGGCCCAGGCGTGCATGCTCTGGGGCTTCTCCCACGCCCATACCTTCTGGGACCTCAACCGCGCGGTGGAGAAGCGCGCCGGCTCGTTCATGACCGGCCGGACCATCACCGGCGCCAAGATGCGGGTTTTCTGGCCGTGCAAGGACGGCTACCTGAACTTCATCATTTACGGCGGCGAGGCGGGCCGGAAGACCAACCAGGCGCTGGTGGAGTGGATGGCCGAGAAAGGGGAGGCACCCGCCTTCCTGCTGGAGCGGGACTGGCGCACGTTCAACATCGAGCGCGTGACCCAGGAAGAGATCGACGTCATGGAGGCGCCCATCGCGGAGTTCTTCACCGGAGTCACCAAGCGGGAGTTCTTCGAGGCCGTCACCGGCCGCGGCATGCTGGGCTACCCCGTGTCCACCGCCCAGGAACTCCTGGCGGACCCCCAACTCGCGGCCCGGGGGTTCTGGCAGGAGGTGGAGCATCCCGAGTTGAACCGCTCCATCACCTATCCCGGCGGCTTCGCCCGTTTTTCGGAGTTTTCCTGCCGGATCAATCGCCGGGCGCCGCTCATCGGCGAGCACAACGGGGAAGTCTACGGCGAGCTGGGACTGGATGCGGGGGAGATGGCGCGGTTGGAGAACGAGGGCGTGCTGTAGGGGCGACCCGCGGTCGCCCCAGCGGCCAGTCTGTGCCGTCAACGAATCCATGGGAATGAAGGCATCATGAAAGCACTGGAAGGTCTCAAGGTGGTGGAGTTCGCCGCGTTCGCGGCCGGGCCGGTAGTGGGCAAGCACCTGGTGGACCAGGGCGCCACGGTGGTGCACATCGAGTCGCACACGCGTCCGGACGGGTTCCGCACGCATTATCCGCCGTACAAGGACAACATCCACGGCCTCAACCGCTCGGGCCTGTTCGCGCTGTGCAACAGCGAGAAGCTGGGCATCACCCTCAACCTCAAGAAGGGGCCGGAGGCCACCGCGTTGGCCAAGCGCATCGCGGCCTGGGCGGACGTCGTGGTGGAGAACTTCAGTCCCGGCACCATGGGGCGCCTGGGCCTGGGATACGACGCCCTGAAGGAGGTCAACCCGCGGCTCATCATGCTGAGCAGCTCGAACCTGGGGCAGAGCGGACCCCACGCGCACCATCCCGGGTTCGGCTCCCAGCTCTCTTCCCTGGCCGGCTTCACCAACCTCACCGGCTACCGGGACGGCTCCCCCCAGATCCTCTACGGCCCCTACATCGACTACATCGCCGTGGGCTACGGCGTGGTGGCCGTGCTGGCGGCCCTGGAGTACCGCGACGCCACCGGCCGCGGCCAGCACATCGACCTGGCGCAGTACGAGACCGGGCTCCAGTACATCGCGCCGCTGTTGCTGGACTACACGGTCAACGGCCACATCGCCGAGCGCGACGGCAACCGCCATCCCGAGGCCTCGCCGCACGGTGCCTTCCCGTGCGCGGGGGAGGACCAATGGTGCGTGCTGAGCGTGGCGTCGGACGAGCAGTGGCGCGCGCTGTGCCAGGCCATGGACCGCCCCGACTGGGGCGGGCGCGACGAGTACGCCACGGCCGAGCGCCGCCGCGCGCGGGCGGACGAGCTGGAGGCGCGCATCGGCGAGTGGACCCGGCAATTCGAGGCGCGGGAGCTGGTGGAGAAGCTCCAGGCCGCCGGCGTCCCCGCGGGCATGATCAACGGCATGGAACAGATCTACGACGACCCGCAACTCGTGCACCGGGGCCAGTGGACCCGCATGGAACAGGCCGAGATCGGCACCATGTCCTATCAGCGCGCCCCCTTCACCCTGTCCGAGAGCGACAGCGGCCCCGACCGCCCGGACCCCCTCCTGGGCGAGCACAACGCCTACTTCTACCGCGAGCTGCTGGGCCTCTCGGAGGCCGAGTTCGAAGCGTTCACGCAAGAGGGGATCATCGATTAGTGCCCGTATCCCGTTGCATTGTTTTCCGCAAGACAGGCTAGCGTCGAACCCCGCGCGGAACAGAATATGACACCCACGACCCTATCGTTATTCCCGCGGAAGCGGCTGTGTCAAAACTCCGCTCGAATGAGAATTGGCACCAACTCCCCGCGTCGTCATTCCCGCGAAAGCGGGAATCCAGGAGTGGTGGAGCGGGGAAACGCCGCTGTAGAGCCCCGCCACCA
>CAZFIU010000056.1:21608-24209 GCA_964519455.1 uncultured Syntrophobacterales bacterium | reverse complement strand
CGACAAAAAGTCCTGCGCATCTTCACGACGTTTTATACGGGACAGGACACTAGTTCAGTATGCGGGCCGCGTTCTCGCCCAGGATCTTGCGCTTGTTCTCGTCCGTCAGCTTGTCGCTCTCCACGATGGGGCGAGTGACCGTTCCCGGAGGAGAGGAGTCCCAGTGCGGCGTGTCCGTGGCCAGCACCAGGTTGTCGTCGCCGAGCATCTCCACCGCCAGTTCGAAGTGCTCGTCCTCGAACGGCTCGCAGCCGACGTACACCTGGCGCATGAAGTACTCGCTCGGCTTCATCTTGAGCCACGGCACCAGGTGCGGCAGCTTCTCGTGGTGCTCGTCCATGCGCCCCAGCCACCAGGGCATCTGGGAAGCGCCGGTTTCCAGGCACACGAGGTTCAGCCTGGGAAACCGCTCCAGTACGCCGCCGCAGACGAACGTCATCATGCACACCATGGACTCGAAGACGCGCCCCACCATGTGGGAGAAGAAGAAGTTGTCCGCGAACCGCTCCTGGCCCATGGACTCGTGCTTGGTGTCGTGAATGATGATGGGCCAGCCCAGGTTCTCCAACTCGGCGTAGATGGGATCGTAGTACGGGTCCCACCACTGGCGTCCGGCCACCGGCACCGCCTTCATGTTGAGGGCCTGGTTGCCCATGTCCGCCATGCGGTGAAGCTCCTGGACCGCCAGGTCCACGTCCTGCCAGGGGATGACGCCCGCCCATTGCAGGCGCTCCGGGAACTCGTTGGCGTACTGCCGCATGTAGTCGTTCTCGGCGCGGCAATAGGCCGCGGCCAGCTCCGGGTCGTCCGGGAACCAGACCAGGTCCAGCGCCGGCGAGTTGGGGGACAACACCGCCACGTCGATGCCGTCCTTGTCGAGGTTCCGCACCCGGCCCCCGGCCGCCAGGTCTTCCGCCTTGTGCCAGTTGGGCTTCTCGCCGCTCTGCCGGGTCACTTCCGAACCCACCATGATGCGCGTCCCCACCAGGGTCTTGCGCCTTTCGTCGGGGGCGGTGGGAAGCGGCCGTGGAAGATGCTCCTTCCACCCATCCTCGATGCAATGCTTCCAGTTCGCCACGTCGCCCACCAGATGGCTGTCGAGGTCGATGACCTTGGTACCGTTGATGGCCATGGGGGTTCTCCTCTTTGGATGGCCGCTGCCCCGCGCGCACGGTGTCGCGCGGAAACGAAAGCGGGCGGGATCGGCGGGTGCGCCGAAACGATAAGCTCGGAGCGTCCCGTCCCGCGTATCCTATACGAGGCTGTCAAGGGGACAGGACACTTGCCGTTGATGTTGAATAGCGTTCCTGGACGGGCAGTTCAAGGGATGGCAGACTGCCCCGGACAGTCCGCCGGCCTCGGCCGCCCTGGGCCGGCAAAGGGTTGGGGACGCCTGGATGAAGGAAGAGCCTGATCGGAAAACCGTTCGCCCCGAGCCCTTCGACAAGCCCGGGAGACGTTTTGCGAAGCGAGGTCGGAAGGCGCCGGCATCCCGGCGACGATTGATCGGAGTTCCCGAGAACCGGAGATTACCCATGCTGTTCATCAAGGAGACGCCGGCGGCCAACATCATTCCCATGGCGCAGGCCATCGAGGCGGTGGAGGAATCCCTGGCGGAGACCGCCCGCGGCAACGCCGTGGTGCTGCCGCGCCGGCGCATCCACCACGCCAACCGGATGCTGTTCGGCGTGTTGCCGGGCTCGTTCAAGGGCGCCATGGGCGCCTATCTCCAGACCGACCAGGACCGGGTCATCCACCACGAGACCGTGATCCTCTACAGCGTCGACACCGGCGAGCCGCTGGCAATGTTCCAGGACTGCGCCATCAACGAGCTTCGCACCGGCGCGGCCGGCGGCGTCGGCGCCAAGTACCTGGCCCCGCCCGACGCCACGCGCGTGGCGGTGATCGGCAGCGAGAAGCACGCTTTCACGCAGCTCGAGGCCGTGTGCGCGGTGCGTGCCATCGAAGCCGTGCGGGTCTTCAGCCCCACGCCGGCGAACCGGCTGCGGTTCGCCGAACGCGCGCGGGCCGCCTTGGATCTCGAGGCCATGGCCGCGAACAGTGCCGAGGCCGCGTTGGAAGGCGCGGACATCGTCATCACCGCCACCAACGCCCGGAGCCCCGTGTTCGAAGGCCGGTCCCTTCGTCCCGGCATGCACGTCACCTCCATCGCCAACGGCGACAAGACCCGCGTGCGCCAGGAGCTCGACCACCACGCCATCGGCCGGGCCGCGCGGGTGTGCGTCACCTCGAAGGCAACGGTGGAAGCCAACGAGAGCGACCTCTTCCGCGCCGCGCGGGACGGAGTGCTGGACTGGGACGGCGTGTGCGAGCTGGGAGACGTGATCCTGGGCAACGCCCGCGGCCGCACCCGGGCCGAGGAGATCACGCTGTTCAAGCTTCAGGGGATGGGGATCATGGACTTGGCGGTGGGGCTGCGGGCGTACGAGGCGCTGAAGGACTCGCCTTCCGTCCAACGGATCTGACCGTGCAGACACCCCGAGTGGCCCGTTTCCACCCCTGGATTCCCGCCCACGATCGGGGTCGGGGGTAAACTCTCGCGGGAATCACCCATGTCGGCTTGCAGCCGACACAAACGGG
>CAZFIU010000056.1:0-21508 GCA_964519455.1 uncultured Syntrophobacterales bacterium | reverse complement strand
CGGGAATGACTCTTCGGGGTGTAGCGGGTTCCCGTAACTACCAGAAATCATTAAACAAGATCTTTTTTCCTATCAATGACGGAAGAGGGGAGAGCGGGAATGATGGAGGACGAGGTGGAAACGCCGGTGCGGGGGCCAAGCCGGCCCGCACCGTCAACGTAGCCCCTACCCTCAGCGCCGGGGCAGCCGCAGGATTTCCCTCCGCACCATGTCCTGCCAGGACGCGCCCGGGCGGTCGGTCCAGTTGCCGGGCATGTCGATGATCTGCCCCTTGCGCTTGAAAGAATGCGCGAGGCCCAGGGCGTCCGCCAGCAGGGACTCGCGCCGGCGTGGCGCCCGTGGGCGCCCGAAGGTACGTCCCACGGGGTTGTCGACGCACACCGCCCGTGGCGGCTTGACCCGTTCCACGATGTCGCGCACGGTGCCGATCAGCAGCGTGGGGATGCCGGAGGCTTCAATGACGTTGGCGACGAGACTCACGGTCTCGTGGCAGTAGGGTCAGTAGGGGACCATGAGCGCCATGTCCACGCGCATGGCCGCGAGCCTGCGCGCAAGGTCTGGTGCGAGCTCTTCGGCGATGGCCTTGTGGTCGGAGACGCCGCCGTAGATGGAGAAGTGTGCCTGGGCGACGCTGCCGACGACGCCCTTTGCCGCCAGCGCCTTCAGCGCCTGTCTGGGAAAGGCGACTTCGGTATCCATGCGAATGTGGGCGCCCACGGGCGAGTGGTGGTCGACGGTGATGTCGACGTCGGGACTCGCGCCGATGCGGCGATGGCTCGTGTCGCCGCCCGCGGTGAACGCGCGCTGGTTGGTCTGGCGGATGGCCGCGCTCGTGACGATGCTCACGCGCATTTCGTTCAGAGGCTTCGCCAGCGGCTGCCATGCGATCCGTGGCGTGCGCCGGAGCTTGCGCGGCGGCTTCGGGGCGGCGCGTTCGGCCAGGATGGGCAGATAGTCCAGGGCCACGGCTAGCTCGCCTCGGTCACGTATACCGGACCGCCCTTGCCGATGCGCTCCCTGTCTTCCTTGGGCAGCTCCTTGATGTCTCGACGCAGCTCGTAGTTGATGTGCTTGATGTCCTCGGACGGACCCGAGCGGTTGCCCATGAGGATCATCGGACCGGTGCCGGAGTTCTCGAGCTGGTAGAAGTCGCCGCCGTGGATGAGCGCTACCATGCCGGGCTTCAGCACCGCCTTGCCGCCGTCCGGGAAGTGCATGGTGCACTCGCCCTCCATGACGTAGAAGCTCTGGTCGGCGTTGTGGCAGTGCATGTCGTCCCTGTCGCCGGGCTCGGGATAGACGTGCACCCAGGTGTGGAAGCGCTTGGTGTTGAGCACGACCTCGCGCTTCAGGTCCTTGCGCCCCTTGTCCATCAGGTCCATGACTTCGATGGCCATATCGTTCTCCCTTCCAGAAAGAAACTCAACCGTGTCTGTTCGGACTCCAGGCCGCCATGCTCGTGGCGGCCGCGCTCACGCGGCGCGGTTCCACTTGTCGACGTCCACTTCCCAGCCCTTGTTCTGGGACAGGTCCAGGGCGTTTCCCTCGGGATCGCGGAAGCGGAACTCGGCATAGGGCCGGTCCGGCGGACGCGGCTTGACGGCCACGACGCTCCCCAGGTCGTCCAGCTTCTGCGCCAGGTCGCTCACCAGGAAACCCATGTGGTTGACGCCGAAGCGCTTCTCGTGGCCGACGCTGGAGGTGAAGAACGGGTGGATGGCGAGGTTGGTGGAGCCGTCGCCGCAGAAGCGGTTGAGCAGGCCGTTGCGCCGCCGCTCATAGCTGTTCCCGACCTCACGGAGCCCCAGCACCTGGACGTAGAACTGGAGGACCACCTCCGGGTCGAGGGCGTTGAAGGCGACGTGGGCGATGCGCGGCAACTCGGGTTCCCCTTCCACTCCGAAGTTCCCTTCCGAGAGGGTCACGGGATTGCACTCCGGGTCGAAGATGCGGATGGTACCGTGGTGCGGGCCGCCCGGCTCGGCGATCACCATGCCCCGTGGATTGAACTTCTGGTAGCGCGCGCGGACCTCGGCGAGACTCTCCACCTGAAGGCCGATGTGGTGCAGCCCCCGGCGCATGTACAACTCGCCCAGCGATTGGCGCTTGCGGAACAGGGTGAGGTTGTAGAGGCCCTCGGTGAGGGACACGTCTCCTTCCGGCGAGCGCCCCAGCTCCTTCATGCCCAGGTACCGGGTGTAGAAGCCCGCCAGTGCGTCGGGGTCGCGGCTCAGGGTGGCCACGTAGCGTATTCCGGCCATGTTCGTCCCTCCTCCGTCGGCGCGGGCGCCGGTCAGGTTTGGCTGTGCCGATACGGGTAGTGTATAGTCTCGTTTCAATTCGCGGTGCAACCCTTTCCAAGGAAGGAGCGACGATCACATGCCGGACCCCAAACTGACCATGGCTCTGTCCCACTACGACAGGCACGTGCCGCTGTTCGATGGAAGCGTGAACGCCGACGGTCTGGACCTCGAAGTGCTGGAGATCGGCCAGTCCCACCCGCTGAGGCACGGTTCCCGGCGCCACGAGCGCATGCTCCAGGGCGAGTTCGACATCGCCGAGCTGTCGCTGTCGTCGTACCTCATCTCCCAGAGCCGCGACATGCCCATCAAGGCCATCCCGGTGTTCCCCCGGCGACTGTTCAGCCTGTCGCAGATGTGGGTGAACGTGGACGCGGGCATCGAGTCGCCCAGGGACCTCGTCGGCCGCACGGTGGGCCTCAGCACGTTCCAGACGACCCTTTCCGTACTCGCCAAGGGCGACCTGCAGAGCGAATACGACGTGCCCTGGCGCGAGATCAAGTGGGTCATCGACCGGCCCGAGGCCCTGCCCATCCAGGCCGAAGGGGTGAGCATCCGCTACCTGGAGAAGGGCGAGAGCATCGGCGCCATGCTGGAGCGGGGCGAGATCGATGCCCTCATGATGCCTCATCCGCCGGACGAGGTGGTGGACGGCTCGGACAAGATCCGCCGGCTGTTCCGCGACGCCCGCGCCGAGGAGCTCAAGTACTACCGCAAGAACGGCTTCTACCCCATCATGCACGTGGTGGCCTTCAAGAACGAGGTGCTGGAGAAGTACCCCTTCGCCGTGCGGAGCGTCATGGACGCCTTCGAGAACGCCAAGACGGCGTGCCGTGAGTACTACTCCGACCCCAACTGGTCCAGCCTGGCGTGGACCCGGCACCTCTACGAGGAAGAGCGGGACGCTCTGGGCGAGGACTACTGGCCCTACGGCCTCAAGCGGAACCGCGCCAACCTGGAGCGCTTCATGGGCTACTCCCACGACCAGGGGCTCATGGACCGGGCCGTGGCGGTGGAAGAGCTGTTTGTGGAGTCGACGCTGGACTCGTGAGACGGAGAGGCGCCGGAGCGGTACCCGAGGGACCCGCCCGGCGCGGCTCCACACCGCCGCGAACGCGGCATTCTCGACCCTCCCATCACCTATGCCGACCCAACAAGAGATTCACGGCGCGTCCGACGCCGAGTTCGTCGAACGCATGGTGGAGCGCTACCCCAGGCGCTTCAACGACCAGTACTGGTCCGTCTTCAGGGCCAACGTGGGGCGGCACCTCCCCGCCGACCCCGTCATCGTCGATCTGGGCTGTGGCCCGGGGTTGTTCCTGCGCGACGTCTCCGAACGCCACCAGGGCAGCCGGCTTTACGGTCTCGACGTCACCCCGGCCATGATCGAGCACGCCCGCGGGTTGCGCTACCGGGGCGCGCCGCCGACCCTGGCGGTGCATGACGTCGAGAAGGAGCCGTTGCCGCTGGGTGCCGGCAGCGTGGACTTGGTGTCGATGACTGGAGTGCTTCACGTCATCGACGACCCCTTTGCCGTCCTGGCGGAGGTACAGCGGGTGCTTCGACCCGGCGGCGTGTTCCTGCTCGACGACTGGGTGCGCATGCCCCTGGCCCGTTACGCCCAGGACCGCCCGCGCGACCGCACCGAGCCGCTCGAGCGCCAGCGCGCCGGCTGGCTTCGCATGTTCCCGTTCCACAACAAGTACACCGCGGACGACTGGAAGTGGCTACTGGCCGAAGGCGGCTTCTCCCTGGTGTCCAGCGTGCAGATCCGGCCGCAGTCGCAGATCTTCGTGGCGGTGGTGCGGACGCTGCTCGATACCGCTTGAAGCCTCCGCTGGAGGGGATGGGTTCGCCCCCATGCCTTCGATCGATTCCAGGATATTCCGGAAGCCGAATCCTGTTTTGCAAGGTCCGAATCGGGAGTGTGAGGTAGTCTACGGGACGCGATACTAGCCGTTGCCGTGTTCCTCGCGGTAGAGCCCGAGCCGTTCCAGAAGAGGGCGGTCCGTGGCGGAGAAGAGGATGGCGGGCTCCGTGTCGGAAACGTTCCTGTGTCGATGCCAACTCCAGTTGGGAACGACCATGAAGTCCCCTTCTTCCCAGGCAAGTTCCGTGTCTTCGACTTCGACGACGCCGGAGCCGCGGAAACCATGGTACAGGTGGTTGGCGGTGTGGCGGTGGAGCGATGTCCGCTCTCCCGGGTCGAGCATCTGGATCCAGCACGAGAACGTGGGGAACGTCGGTCCGCCGGTGGCCGGGTTCCGGTATTCGAGGCAGCGGCCGTCGTACGGGCTCTTGTCCGCCGCGAGCAGAATGAACTGGCCGGGGTCGGCTTCCCAACCGCCGTCCCGGGCCACCTTGCGGTAGTAGTCGAAGGTGTCCTCGATCTGGCTGGTGGTCTGGTACACCTGGGCGATGGGGAGGCGCCGCGCGGCGCACCACTCCACGGACTCGGCGCTCCGGGCCGCCACCCAGATGGGCGGGTGGGGCTGCTGGATGGGGCGGGGCCAGGTGGCGCAGTTCTCCAGGTGGAAGAACTTGCCGCGGTAGCTCCAGGTGGGCTCCGTCCACGCCGTCATGATCAGTCCTGTGGGTCCGGGGCAACCTGCCGATCCGCACCCTCGCGGACCTGAGGAAGAGGAAGGAGCCCCTCGCCGTAGGCGCCACCGGCGTGGGCCAGTCCGCCGCCATCATGGGTGAATTCGAGCGCGCGCTCGGGCTCCCCATCAAGGTCGTGTTCGGGTACAAGGGCTCCACCGGCATCTTCGCGGCGCTGGAACGGAAAGAGCTGGAGGGCATGAATCTCTCCCTCCACTTCGTCCAGGACCGCTACGGCCACCTCATCGAGAACAACACCATCCGGCCGTTCCTGGCCATCGGGACGGGCCCGGGGGCCGAAGCGCCGCCCGGAGTGGCGACCCTGAAGGACCTGACCCTCAACTCCGACCAACAAGAGCTCGCCGACTTCCTGATCCGGAGCTGGAGCATTCTCCGCCTGTACGCGCTGCCTCCGGGGACGCCGCCGGACCGGGCGGAGATATTGCAGAAGGCGTTCCTCGACGCTCTTGCCAGTCCCGGGTTCGTGAGCGAGGCCAAGCGCCAGGGCATCAGGGTCTCCCCGCGCTCGGGAAAGGACATCGCCAGGATCATTCAGCTCATGGCCGATGCCCCTCCGGCTATCGTGGCCCAGTACAAGACGTTCCTCGGCCTGAAGAAATAGGGGTTTGGTTGACCGTCCGTGTATCGGCTGGTATCCGTGTGAGCAACGAAACCGCGCCGGAACCTTCCGGACAGGGAGCACGCATGGACAGTCACGATTTCACCAGGAAGGTGCAGCAGCGCGTCAAGGACTTTTGCAAGGGCCTCGACGACAACCTGCCCGCCTACAGCTACATTCCGCTCACCACCGACGAGATGCGCGTCAAGGTGATGCAGAGCCGGCTCTTCAACGAGGTGCGGGCCGCCGAGGTCTTCGGCACGTGGCTCAAGACCACGCCCGAGCTGGAGGTGAAGGCCATTCTGGCGGAGGCCATCCACGAAGAGTTCGTCCACGCGGAGTACCTTTCGGAAGCCCTGAAGAGCAAGGGCGCGGTCCCCTACGACTACAAGCCGGTACCGGCGCAGATGGCGATGTTCAACGGGTTCGAGGCGTTGACGACCACCTGCGAGCGCATAGCCGCGTTCCCGTTCGCCGGCGAAGGCGTGGCCGACTACCTCATCGGCAAGAGCCTGAAGGCGGGTACCGTGCCGGAGTGGGTTACCGGCCCCTACCAGAAGATCCACGACGACGAGGAGGAGCATGGCAACTACCCCTTCGACCTGCTCGTCAAGTACGCCACCACCCCCGAGATCCAGGACCGCGTGGCACGGGCCGTGGAGATGAGCCTCATGCTCCGGCGCCAGTACTTCGACAACCTGGATCGCTGGGTCTACGAGGATAGCTGGTCTTAGCGGACCGAGGTCTCGTCCCCCGTTCAAGGACAAGGACAGGTCGCCCCGGCGACCGGTTCAAGGGCCGCGGGAGGGCTGGTAGCCGTTGCGTCGGGAAAGGCCCGGCGGATCCGCGCCACGGCTACGGCAGCAAGAGCCCGGATCGCAGCAACGCCCGGCGGATGCGCTCGCGCTCGTCGTCGCCGATGCGCCTGAGGGGCGGGCGGACGACGGCCTTGTCGATGCGTCCCAGGAGCGCCAGCGCTTCCTTCATGCGGTTGTGCATGTCCACGAAGGGCGGCGCGTAGAACACCTCCACCAGCGGAGCGAGGCGGTCGTTGAGACGTCTGCCGGCATCCAGGTCCCCGGCCTGCACCGCGCGGAAGAGTTCCGCGTGCAGATCGGCGGTCACGCTGCCCATCCCCGAAATGGAGCCGTCCGCTCCCAGCACGTAGCTCGCGAACATGGACATGGTGTAGCTGCTCAGCATGGCCACGGGGCGGCCGGTGCCGCGCAGCGCGCGCAGGTTGGCCTCCAGGGCCACCATGTCGTTGCTCCAGTCCTTGACTCCCACCACGTGGTCGATCTCCGCGAGGCGCGCCAGGGTCTCGGGATCGTAGCCGATGCCGATGGCCGGCGGATACTCGAAGACGATGAGCGGCAGCTCGGTGGCCTCGGCGATGGTCTCGAAATGGACCACGGCCATCTCCGGCCGCAGCCGGGCGCCCCACATGAACAGCGTCGGCGGGAAGATCAGGAGGCCGGCGGCGCCCTCGGCCTTGGCGTCCTTCGCAAGCTCGGCCGCCTCGAGCGTATTGTCCGTGTAGATTCCCGAGATGAGCTCCACCCGGTCGCCCACCGCGTCGGCGGCGATGGCCAGCGCACGGCGCCGCTCCTCCCGGTCCAGCGACGACACCTCGCCCGCGTGCCCGTTGCAGACGATGGCGTCGACGCCGTCCACGTCCGCGAGCCAGGACAGATGCCTCCGGTAGTTGACCTCGTCGAAGGACAGGTCCTCGTTGAAGGGCAGCAGGTTCGCCGGGATGGCGCCTTTGAAACGGAGTGAGCCGGTCATGGGTTTCCTCCTGTCCCTCCGACTATAGGGAGAGGAACGCCAACAGACAAGAACCCCGTTGTTCAACGAGCCTGCTTCGCGGTGTTCCCACCACGGGGAAGACCGGCTGGACACGGGTGAAAATGACAGAAAGGGGGGTCATTCCCGACCCCCAATACGTCATTCCCGCGGAAGCGGGAATCCAGGGGTGGGTGATTGGAGGGGCCGAAGTCTCCTTTTCATCCCGTTCAATGCGTGTCGAAAATCTCCTGGTACCGGGCGATTGCCGCGACCGAGGCCTCGCGCTCCCGCGCGGTGGGGGCGCGCGGGTCGCGCGCCTTGGGCAGGCGTCCCAGGCGCAGCATGGCGGCGCGCAGCAGCACCCGCGCCTTGGTGGCGTCGAGGTTGTTCCCCTCGATGGTGAGGTCGTTGGGGTTGGAGGGCAGGGCGCCTTCCGGGTCGCCCCGGCTCACCCGCACCACCGGCATGCCGTTGCATGCGGCAACGGCGAGCGCCGCCATCTGGCTATGGAGCGCCGAGCCGGTGCCTGCCGCCCCCTCCAGCACGAAGCCGTGGAACCGCGGCGCTCCGGCCTCCGCGGACGCTTGCTGCGCGAGCCCGCGCTCGATGCGCGCCATGATGTCCACTTCCACGTCCGGGTCCGCCGTGTCTTCCTCCGCCATGTAGTGACCGTACTTCACCACGTGCACCGGCGCGATGACGTCGCCGCGCAAGGAGCCGTCGTCATCCTTGATGCGAATGCTCGCGGTCTCGGGGCCGTCGCCGTATTCCTGAAAGCGGACCTCGGCGGGCAGGTCCTTCACCGCGAGCGCGGATTCGCCGGTGGTCCGGTACGCGGGCCGGAACCACACGCGCACCTCGTGGCCCGCGCTTCCGAGCACGCCGCCGTGTCCGCCGGTGGCGCGGTAGCCGCCCGGACGCGCGTCGCCCTTCTTGAACGAGCGCGCCGCGAATATCTGCTCGTCGACGATGCCCACCGCGCCCAGGCCCGTGCCGAGGCCCGAGGCGATGTAGCGCGTGGCGTCCACGATGTTGCGGTCGCCGTCGTTGGCGAGGGAACCGTGCGGGCGCTGTGACGAGATGCCCACGAAGGGCAGGGGGGTGTCCAGTACGAGGCTCAGCCAGTAGAGGGTCTCCTCCACGTGCGGGCTGCCTTCCAGCCAGATGAAGCCGTCGTACCGTCCCGAGTCGATGGTTTCCTGGACGACGTTCACAGCCCGGGCCATGGCCGAGTTGGGCGGGAACTTTCCGAGGGGTCTGGGGCTGTAGGGGAAGAAGTCGCGTCCGCCCACCTCGCCCTGCTTCGTGTAGCCCGACGGCGGCAGCACGCGCATGAAGTCGAACTCCGCCAACCGGTCGAGCTCGCTGGCCGCGCCGTCGTGGCCGCGCCCGCCCAACCCGCGGTCGATCTCCTCGAACAGCCGCGACGCATCGGGGAAGTACGATTGCCTGCCGCCGTAGCCGATGCTCGCGTCGCGCTGGTCGCTGTCCTCGAAGGGCGTCCCGTCCTCGGAGCCGTCGGCGCGGCGCGCCACGTAGGGGAGCGGGTACGGGCCGTCCTCGGGGCGCAGCTCCACCTCGTAGTACGGCTTGCCGTCGTCGTGGTAGACCTCGGCCGCGTCGGACTCCAGCGGGTGCGCACTGAACTTCTCCACCCGTACCCGAACGGGCTCGTGGAGGCGTTGCGGGACCAGGTGGTCGAACCGTCCGTCGAGTCGCGGTTCGCCTGCCGCTCGTCCCTTGTTGCTCGTCACCAGCGGAGGTGTATTGGCGATGGTGGCGCGCGGTCCCGAGAACACCGCGATGCGTGGCTTGGACATCAAGGACTCCCTCCTGTTGTGTTGCCGTCGGCCGGCGACGCCCTTCGACTATAGAGATTGCGCCGCGGGTGGACAAGAACAGGTGGGTGGAAGGAGGAACGGATCTGTGTCCGTCGAACGGGTTTCCCGTCTTGACGTAAGGCAGTTAATGGTCTAACTTTTGCCATATGGCACAGGCAGCCCTGATTTCGCGCCGCGTGCGCCCCGGTTCGTTGGAGATAAGCGACGCCGAGACAGGCGCCATGCTCCGCGCATTCTTCAATCTGGCGGAACGCTGGCAACTCAGCGACCGTCAGGGCCGGATTCTGTTGGGTGATCCCGCCGCCCGGACCTATGCTCGCTGGAAAACCGGACAGGCGGAACTGTCCCGGATCTCGCGCGACACTCGTGAGCGCCTGTCGATCCTCATGGGAATTCACAAGAGCCTGCGCCACCTGTTCCGCGAACCGTCGCGGGGCTACCAGTGGCTGCGCAAGCCGAATCAGGCGTTCGCCGGCGCGTCGGCCCTGGACCGTCTCCTGGCCGGCTCCATCTCCGATCTGGCCGCGGTACGGGCGTACCTGGACTCCGAACGCGGCGCATGGTGATTCCGCCCTTGAGCCGCGTCCGCTGGCGACGGACATACCGCCTGATCCGAACCATCTACCCGCCGGTAGACCTCTTCGAGGACATCGCAGACCCGGGCGACTGGCACTTGCTGGCCGAGGCGGAGGCCAAGACCAACCCACGAGTGAGAGACGAGATCGGTGCGATTCACCTGGTCCCCGTGGAGCGCCGGGTTTCGGGTCCGGGCGCCAGTTGGGCAATGGCGCCTTTCTGTCACGTCTCGCTTGACCGTCCGAGCCGGTTCAGTGACGGCAGTTTCGGAGTGTACTACGCGGGAAACCGCTTCGAGGTCGCCTTGGCCGAGACGGTGTACCACTTCGAGCAGTTCATGGCGGCAACGGACGAACCGCCCGCGACGGTGGACTACCGGGAACTGATCGGCCGTATCGACACGGCCCTGCACGACCTGCGCGGCACGGACGACTTTCGTGCCGAGCTCGACGCGGACGACTACTCCGCCGGGCAGGCATTGGCCGCCGAATTGCGCGGCCGTCACGGGAGCAACGGGATCGTTTATCCGAGTGTCCGCTACTCCCGCGGGCAGGCCATCGCTGCGTTCTGGCCGGACGTGGTTGGAATACCCGTCCAGGGCCGGCATTTGTGCTATCGCTGGGATGGACGCCGGGTGGATGCCTGGCTCGTCTACGGCGAGGAGAACTGGCGGCGTCGTCGAGGTCCCGGGAAACCGTCGACCCGCCTGCCACCTTGAATCCGCTCTCGCATCAGAATACCACCCGCCCCTCCGCCCACGCGCGGATCAGGTGGTGGGCGATGGCGACGGGGTCGGGCACGCGCAGGTTGGGGTTCTCGCCGGCCAGGGCGGAGAGGACCTCCTCCCGCGTGAACCAGCGCACGTCGGTCATCTCCTCGTCGTCCTTGGCGATGTCGGTGGTCAGGGCCTTGCCGTGGCAGCCGATCATGAGGGAGGAGGGGAAGGGCCAGGGTTGGGAGGAGTGGTAGCGCACCTCGCCCACGGTGATGCCGGCCTCTTCCTTTACCTCCCGCCGCACGGCCTCCTCGATGCACTCGGCCTGGTCGATGAAGCCGGCCAGGGCCGAGTAGCGGCCGGAGCGGGCCAGGCGCCCGCGGGACTGGCCCAGCAAGGCGCGCTCGCCGTCGGTGACCACCATGATGGCCACGGGGTCGGTACGCGGGAAGTGTTCGGCGTTGCAAGCGTTGCACCTGCGCACCTGGCCGCCGCGACCCTGCTCGGTGGGGGCGCCGCACACGCCGCAGAAACGGTGCCGGCGATGCCAGTCGACCTGTGCCTTGCTCTGGGCCAGGATGCCCACGTCCTCGGGTTTGAGCTGGGCGGCCGCCGCCCGCGCCTCGACGAAGTCCCAGGGCTCCTCCAGGCGTAGCGCCTTTAGCGGCTCCTCGACCGCGGACACGTCCACCGCGAAGTGGGCGGCGCCGTCCATGAGGCCGAGGAATACCGGCGGCACGTCAACGTCCAGCTTTTCCACGTCGGTGGGTTTCACCCAGCCGAGCTCGGCGCTGTCGCCGTTGCGCAGCAGGATGTCGAGCTGCCACAGGGGCAGGAAGCGGGAACGCGGATTGCGCGCTTCCTGCCTGAGCCAGCCCTCGTCCCGGCGCTGCACGTCGCCCCGGTCCAAGGGGTTTCCGGAAAAAACATGTTCAGTCATAACCGCCGATGGCCCCCGATCCGTGTGGCGTGAGAACTGTGCTGGTGGCCGCCTCGCCACCCCTGGATTCCCGCTTCCGCGGGAATGACGACTCGGGGGTTTGGCCCCTATTCTTGTCCGGGCGACGTTTTGACACAGCCTGTTCCGCGGGAATGACGTTCCGGGTCATGGGCGTCGTTTCTCGTTGGCTCACACGAGCCCCCAGGTGCGCCGCAGCCACCATTCCGCGCCCAGCAACAGCACCGCCAGCGCGAACAGCAGCGGCTCGTTCCACAAGGCCACGCGGCTTCGCGCCACGATGCGGGACGGCGTCGCCCGCTCCATCAATCGCTCGAACTCCGACCAGTGGGCGTCGGTCAGGGAGGCGGCGGGGACGAACAGCCCCTGGCTGCGCGCGGCCACGGCCTGCAACAGTTCCGGACGCGGACGGCCGTCGTCGTTCTCCTCCGACGGCAGCGCCACGAGGAAGTTGTGGGCGGCGCTCCCCAAGGGCTGTCCCGCCGCCGCGGCTCGCGCCACGATGCGGTGGGAGCCTTCCACGCGCGGCGTGAACACGGCGCGGTACTCACCGGGCTGGTCGGTGGGCGCCGATTCGAGCGGCGACTGCTCGCCCTCCGGCCCCGTCACCACCGCTTGGAGTACCGGGTCCTTGGCCGGGGTGTGGTCGTCGCGCAACACCCGGATGCGGAACTCGTGCTTTTCTCCGGGCTGCCGGGAGCCGGCCACCGCGAGGATCTGCACCTGGTTGAAGGCGGGCTCCCGCGCGAGCCAGCGCACGCTGTTGCGGATCAGCTTCAGGTGGAGCTGAGGGTTCTGGTTGCGCCCCACCGCGTCGAAGTTCCAGCGCCAGAGATCGTCGCTGGCGAAAGCCAGCGAACGCCCTTCGTGGTACCGGCGCACGGTCAGGAGCGGCATTTGCCGCCCGCGCACCTCCGCCGACAGCAGCACCTCGCCGTCGGCCTGCGCCACCTCGTTGAGGGTGGTCAGCGGCGGCAGCGTGCTCCAGGCCTCCTCGTTGGCGGCGGGGTCGGCGAAGATCCGCGTGAGGGGGTGCGCCTTGCCCGCCGGCGTCAGGGCGGGACGCGCGGCCACGCCGGTGCGGAAGGCGCCGCGGCCGTCGAGCTTCACCGGCAACACGGTGTTGAGGGCGGTCTGATGGTAACCGCCGCGGTCGAACGCGCGCCCGCCGCCGAGCATGGCGATGCCGCCGCCGTCGCGCACGAAGTCCCGGATGTTCTCGAAGTAGAGCGGGTTGAAATAGGTGCGGTGCGAGAAGTCGTCGAGGATCAGCACGTCGAAGTTCTTCAACTCCTCGATGAAGATCTCGTCGATGGGGAACGGGATCAGGCTCATCTCGTTCTCGCGCACGTCCACCACGTCGCTGGGCGTGCGCAGGAAGACGAACGACACCAGCTCCAGGAACGGGTCCTGCTTGAGCGCGAAGCGCAGGAAGCGGTAGTTCCACGAGGGCGAGCCGGACAGCGTCAACACCCGGAGCTTGTCGCGCCGCACCTCCATCCGGAAGGCCTTGCGGTTGTTGCGGGCGATGCTCTCGTCCGCCTGCTCGGGCAGCGTCAGCGTGAAGCCGTGGGTGCCCAACTCCCGCGGCGTGTAGTTCAGCGTGACGCGGTTCTCGTAGGCGTCGCGGTCGATGGTGATGGGGTGGGTGGAGATGAGGTTCCGGCCCAGGTTGAAATAGAGGGGGACCTGGACCCCGGCCATGCCGAAGGCCTGGATGGTGAATTCGATGGCGGTGGCACGCCCGCGGAAAGCCATCTCCGGCGTGGACAGGCCCGTGATGCGCAGGTCCCTGAAGCCCTCGGTCGCGCCCACGCCGACGGCCATGACGGGCCGCGGATGGCCGGTGAACCCGTCGATGGCGTCGGGTGGGTTGACGATGCCGTCGGACACGACCACGACCCCGGCGGCGTCCGGTTCGTTCTCGCTCACCTGCCGGAGCGCGTGGAACAGACGGCTGGCCCCGCCCGCGGCGCTCACTCCGGCGAGGGCGTCCGGCTCCAGGGGCGCGGCCTCGCGATCGTAGGCGTAGAACTTGAGGTCGTAGTTTCCCGCCAGTCCGCGAGTGAGCCCCGACGTCCCGAGGGCTTCCCTGGCCGCGTCCAGCCGGGTGGCGCCGTCCTTGCCCGACTCGAGCTTCATGCTCTCGGAGGAATCCAGGAGCACCACCAGCGGTCGCCGCAGCGAGGTGGGGTCCTCCACCGTGCGCGCCGGCCCCAGGAGGAACAGCAGCAGCAGCGCGTAGACCAGGCCCCGCGGGAGCGTCAGCAGCGACGCCTTGCCGAGCCCCAGGCTCCGGTGCAGGAACCGGAACTGGTGCACGAGGAAGCCCGCCGCCGCCAGCCCCAGCCCGGCCGCCAGCCACCACGGAACCCCCCCGCCCAGAACGATGTCCGAGATTCCCGTCATGCGTCCTACTGCGTCAACCGCCGCCGTATGAACGGCACGTGGATGAGGTCCTGCTTGTAGTTGCCGGTCATGGAGTAGAGGATGATGTTGACGCCGAGATGAAACGCGTCGCGCCGCTGCTCCTCCCCGTTGGGAACGCAGGGGTGGCTCCAGCGCCCCAGTCCGTCGCGCTCCCAGGCGCCGCCCAGGTCGTTGTGGCAGTACACCACCGGCGTGGTTTCCCCGAGGTGGATCCCTTCGAGGTAGGAACTGGTGGCGACGCGTCCGCCGATCCTGCGTATCAGGTAGTAGCTTCGCAAGAGCGCGTGGGTCAGGGGCACCTTCTGCATCTCCCGCTCCGGGAACACGCGCTTCATCTCCGCGCGGAAGCGCCGGTCGAAGCCGTATCCCAGTTGTCCGAGCGTGTTGTCGGCCAGCAGGAAGCCGCCGAAGGTGAGGAAGCGCCGCAGGTTTTCCACCTCTGCCTCGGAAAACGGCTGGAAGTCGTACTTGCCGGCCATGTAGAGGAAGGGATGCGAGAACAGCTCGGGGTCCGTGAGCCCGACCACGCGCCGGTCCTTTCCGGCTTCCACGCTGGTGCGCCGCATCAGCTCTTCCATCATCGGGGTGGTGGCGCGGGGCCGCGGGTCCCAGTCGCCGCCGCGGTAACGTACCTGCGCGAAGACGAACTGGATGCGACGGCCGGCCTGGACCGCCGCGGCCGATTGCGCCGGCGCGGGCATTGCCCGCAGGCCCCAGGCGGCTCCGGCCGCCGTTCCCACGATGCCTTGAAGGAACCTTCGCCTATTCATAGTTGCGTTGCCCCAGCCAGCCCTCGAACAGGAGCGTCGCCATCAGCAACACCACCAGGACCAGCGCGAGATCGGTGCGGCTGCCGCCCGCGGACAGGGCGCCCGCCGCCATGACCTCGTGGTCGACCGGGCCGAGCTTCCGTTCCAGTTCCTCGGTGCCCATGCGCTCGATGTGCGATTCGAGCACCGGCGGGTTTACCGCGTACAGCCCGGCCACGTCCATGTCGGCCGAAGGCGGCACCACGCGATAGATGCCCGCGAAGTGATTGCCGTCGAAGGCCCCGGATGCCTTGCCGCCGGCCGCTGTCAGCGTCACCGCCTTCTCCGACCGCCTGGGGTCGACGACACGGAGATCCCCGCCCGCGTGGATCGATGCGACGCTCCACCGCTTGGCCTCGCCGGCGGTGATGCCCGTGTCCAACGAACCTCGGCTTCCGCCCGCCAGGTAGGTTACCAGGGACTGGACCAGCGGCACGTAGCCGGTCTTGAGCGGCAGGTTGTTCCAGGCGCTGTCGGCGCTGGTGGTGAGCACCAGCACGCGTCCCTTCCCCACTCTCCTTTCGGCCAGCAGTGGTAGCCCGTTGCCGAGGCGCATGAGGACACCTTCGCTGTCGATGTTCGGTGTCACCAACTCGAAGTAGGAGGAAATCCTGGCCGAACGCAGAGAATCCAGCAGACGCTTGTCGCTGAATGCCGCCAGCGCTGGATGGGACGTGTCTATTTCTTCCACGCCCACGTTCCGGTCCAGGGGCACCCGCCGCCGATCGCCCAGAATGCCGGGCAGGAGCGGCCTGAGACCGCGGTAGTCCGGCAAGGGGACGTTGGGGACCAACGTGGGAACGCGCTGCAGGAAGGCGTTGTACTCCTGCGTGATCACCCGGTCGCCCAAGGCCAGCAGCAAGCCGCCGCCGCCCTCCACGAAGGCCACGAGCCGTTTCGCGAGGCCCGGGGTCATGTGGGGCACGTTGGCCAGCACCACGACCTGGTAGCCTTCCGGGTTCACCTGCCCCAAGGCGCCCGCCAGGATGACCTCCGGCAGGAGCACGGAGTTCGCCAGGTCACCCGAAGGATTGAGCGCGCGGCTCAGGAAGAACGTCTCGCTCGCCACCAGGGCGCGCTGGGGGTCGCCGTCCACCAGCAGGACGTTCAGACGGTCCCGGGTATGGATGGTGAAGTAGTGCCGCCGGTTGCCCGCGAATCCGTCGCCGTGGAGCGACACGTAGCCGGAATGGCTGCCCGGCCGTTCCAGCTTGAAACGAAAGCCGACCGTGGACTCCGCCCCCGCCGGCAGCGTCACCTGCTTCTCGTCGCGCACCATGTCGTCGATGGTCAGGCGCGCGGTGACGCCCGGGAGCTCGCCGGCGGTAAAGTTTACCACCGTGGCGGCGAGCTCGAGGTCGAGTCCCGGGGCCACGTCCGCGGTGCGCGACTCCAGCGCCTTGATGGTGGCGCTGGGCGGCGTCTCCGCCGGTCCCACGGTGACGATCTTGACCGGCACGGTGGGGTCGTACTCGCCCACGGCCGGCAAGGACAGCCGGTCCCAGCCCGACACGCCGAGGTCCGTGACCACCCACAGCGCCTTCTGCCCGCCGGTGCCGCGCAGGAGCCGGTAGGCGGTGCGCAACGCGCCCGTGAGGTCCGCGCTGCCGGCGGTGACGGCCAAGGGCCCCAAATCCTTGAGGGCCGCTTCTTTGGGGGTCTTGAGGCCGGGTGCGACCGATCCCACCGGATTGGTGGCGATGACCGCCGCGCGGTCGCCTTCGTCCAGCGCCTCCAGGATGCGCCCCGCGGCTTCCCTGGCCTCGTCGAAGGGGGCGCCGTCCTCGCGCGCCTGCATGCTCAGCGAGTTGTCCACGATGATGGCGGCGGTGAGGGGCGCGCCGCGGGCGGCGAGACCGACCCCGGTCTCCCACAGGGGATGGGCCAGCAGCAGCGCCAGCAAGAGCACCGCCAGCGTGCGCACCGCCAGCAGGAGCCAGTTGCGCAGGTTGTAGGTGCGCGCCACGCGCCGTTGCGAGGTGATCACGAAGCGCACCGCGGGGAAGCGCAGGCGCTTCTGCTGCCGCCGGTTGAGCAGGTGGATCACCAACGGTATCACGCCCGCCGCCAGGGCCACGAGGTAGAGCGGGTAGAGGAACGCCAGGTTACTTCCTCCAGCTCAGGTAGCTCACCAGAGCCTGGTCGAGCGGAGTGGCCGTGGACACCAGTTGGTAGTCGATGGCGTACTGGTGGCAGCCCGACCGCAGCGTGTCGATGTGGTCCGTCACGACCCGGCGGTACTCGGCCTGGATGGCCTTGGGATCGGCGGTGATCCGGAGCCCCGGGTCCTCGATGTCCTCGAACCGGGTGTTGCCGGAGAAGGGCAGGGTCAGCTCGGTCTCGTCCATCACGTGAAAGACCAGCACGTCGTTGCCCTTGAAGCGGAACAGGCGCAGCCCCTGGAGCACCGACTCGGCGTCGTCCAGCAGGTCCGACACCAGCACCACGAGACCCCTCCGGCGGATACCGCCGGCCACCTCCAGCAGCACCTTGCCCACGTCCGTGTCGCCCCGGGTGGTTTCGGCCTCGAGCCGCTGCAGCAACTCCACCATGTAGCCGCGGGTGGCCTTGGGCGGAAGCTGCGAGTCGATGCGGTCGGAGAAGGTGGTGAGGCCGGCGGCGTCCTGCTGCCGCAGGATCAGGTAGGCCAGCGAGGCGACGAGGATGCAGCCGTACTGGAACTTGGTGAGGGCGCCGGAGGCATAGTCCATGGAGCCGCTCACGTCCAGCAGCAGGTGCGTCTTGAGGTTGCTCTCGTCCTCGTATTCCTTGATGAAGTAGCGGTCCAGCTTGCCCAGCGCCTTCCAGTCGATGCGCCGGATCTCGTCGCCCGGGGCGTACTCGCGGTGCTGCTCGAACTCGACGCTGAACCCCTTGGCGCGGCTCCGGTGGAGTCCCGCCATGACGCCTTCCACGACCCAGCGCGCCTTGAGGTGCAGGTTCGACAGCCGCGCCAGCACCGCGGGGTCGAAGTAGCTTTGTTCGGAGGTGGCCATGAGCCCGAAGTACGGCGTCAGTTAACCACCTTCATGCGGTGAACTCAAGGCGGTCCGGGGGCCTCGGCGCGGCAACGACGAGCCCTGGCGGGAGGGGAGACCGCTGCGTGAAACCGTGCCGCTGCCGGTTGAGAGCTGTACGCGTCTTCGAAATATGCGGGCCGCGGCCGGCGTGCTAAGATACGCCGCAGTCGCGGCGGCCGTGGCGGAGGAATGGTTCCGCTGCCTCGTCGGCCAACCCGGGTGATCGGTTCATGGAACGAAACAGCGGACTGCGCGCCATCGGCAGGGAACGGCTGGTGCTGCTGGGGTACGTCACCGGCGGACATTTCGCGGTGCACTGGTTCGGCCAGCTCTTTCCGCTGATCCTGGAGCCTCTGAAGGTGGCCCTGCGCCTGAGCTACGTCCAGGTCGGGGCGCTCACGACCATGCGCGAGTTGACCACCGGGCTCGTGAATCTGCCCGCGGGGCTGCTGGGCGACCGCCTGGCGCGCCATCGCGCCGCGATCCTGTCCTCGTCCCTCCTCGCCATGGGGTTGGCCTACTTCATCTTCGGCGTGGCCTCCGGCTACCTGTACGCGCTGGCCGCGGCCGGGTTGGTGGGGGCGGGAATCGCCCTTTGGCATCCCACGGCCATGGCGTCCCTTTCCAGCCGCTTCCCGGAACATCGAGCCACGGCCTTCGCCGTGCACGGGATGGGGGCCACCGTCGGCGACACCCTGACGCCGGCGGTGGTGGGGCTCCTGTTCGTGCTGTATCCATGGCGTCCCGTCATGGCGCTGCAACTCGGTGTAGCGGTGCTGGTGGGCGTGCCCCTGTGGCTGGGCTTGCGCGGGGTCTTTCGTACGCACGCCGCCGTGTCCGGTGGCGGGGGAGGGCAGGCCGCGGCCTTGGGGGAATTCCTGCGCAACCCGGCGTTTCTCGGCATGGCGCTGGCCAACGGCCTGATGAACACCGGCCGTGTATTGGTGATGACCTTCTTCCCGCTCTACGTCATTGAGACCCTCGGCTACTCGTACACGGGAGTGGGCAACTACTACGCGCTGCTGCACGCCATGGGCACGGTGTCCCAGCCGTTCCTGGGGTACCTCTCGGACCGCCTGGGGCGGAAGTGGGTGCTGGTGCCGGCGTTCCTGGTGCTGGCGGTGCTCTACACGCTGGTGCCGCTGGTGGGTCCGGGTATCCCCCTGGGAATCGTCGTGACTCTCATCGGCCTTTTCTTCTACACCCTGACCAACGTCACCGCCGCCGCCATCGTGGACGTGGCCGGCTCGCGCATCCAGGCCACCTCGCTGGGAATCACTTTCCTGTCCAACAGCATGTTCACCTTGCCCGGACCGGTGATCGGCGGCTACCTGGTCCAGCACCACGGCATGGGCTCGGTGTTCTACCTGTGCGGCGCCCTGTTGCTGGCGGCCGCGGTGGTGATCATGCCGTTAAGGCTTTACCGGGGCTGGGCGCGGTGATCCGGCTGCTCCCGCCGGCATGTTCCGAGCCCGCCGGGATCGGGGCGAGCGGGAAGAGGAACGCGTCATGACTGCCTGGCCGCCCCCGGTCCGGAACATGGAGCTCACGCACGATACCGTCCACGTGTGGCGTACGGCCACCGAGGTCTCGCCGGCCCGCCTGGACCCGTTGCGCGAGGTCCTGGCTCCTGACGAGCGTGCGCGGGCGGCCCGGTTCCTCTACGAGGACGACCGGCGGCGTTATACCGTGGCCCGTGGCGTGCTGCGGACCCTCCTGGGGCGTTACCTCGGCGTGGAGCCCGCGTCCCTGGAGTTTCGGTACGGGGCCCATGGCAAGCCGGCGCTTGCGGAAACTCCCGGCAGCCGCGACGTGCGCTTCAACGTGTCCCATTCCCACGGACTGGCGCTGCACGCTTTCGCCGTGGGCCGGGAGGTGGGGGTCGACGTCGAACGCATCCGTCCGAACACCGACGTGATGGGCGTGGCGCGGCACTCGTTTTCGCCCGCGGAGGCGGAAGCCTTGACGAACCTCCCGGCGGGACAACGGCGCGAGGCCTTCTTCAACTGCTGGACTCGCAAGGAGGCGTTCATCAAGGCCCACGGCGAGGGCATCGCGCTGGGCCTGAGCCGGTTCGACGTGACGCTGCGTCCGGACGAGCCGGCGGCGTTGCTGCGTTTCGACGATGACCCCGCGGAGGCGGCGCGCTGGTCCCTGCGCGCGCTGGATGCCGGCGACGGCTACAAGGCCGCGCTTGCCGTGGAGGGCGACGGGTGGCATCTCCAGTGCTGGGAATATCCCGTGGACGGACACTAGTGTGGTGTCTGGTTGATTCGCAGCATAATCTGCGGGTTGGCGCCGAAGGGTGTCGGCGGCTATTGTTCGATCGATGGACAGAAAGGAGACTCCATGGCGCGCATCGCGAAGATCGAGAAGAAGGAAGACCTGAGCCCGGAGCACCACGGGGTGTTCGATGCCATCGCGGAGAGCCGCGGCCAGGTGCAGGGGCCGTTCCCCATGCTCCTGCATAACCCGGAGCTGGCTGGCCGCGTGGCCCATCTGGGCGCCCACGTGCGCTTCGAGATGGGACTCTCGCAGAAACTCAAGGAACTGGTGATCCTCACCGTGGCGCGTGAGCTGGACTGCCGGTTCGAGTGGTCGGTGCACGCCGGGCACGCGCGTGCCGCGGGAATCTCCGATGAGTGCATCGAGTCCATTCGCGCGCGCACCGAACCGTCCGGGCTCACCCCGGAGGAAGCCGGCATCCGCCGCTACGCACGGGAGCTGCTGCGCTCCCACCGAGTCAGCGACGCGACGTTCGCGGCGGTGGAGAAGAACCTCGGAGCGCGGGGATGCGTGGAGCTGTCCGCGCTGGTCGGCTACTACGTCTTGCTGGCCTGTGTCCTCAACTCCATGGCGGTGGAGCCGGCCGCGGGCGGCGCGGAGCTGGACGTTTCCTGAATGGCGCGGCGCCGGTCGGATTTCGGTCCCGCGGCAAGAGACGAGGCTTCGCATGAGCGACAGACCCAATTTCCTTTTCATCATCACGGACCAGCACCGGGCGGACCACCTGGGGTGCTACGGCAATCCCGTGGTGCGGACGCCCCACATCGACGCCCTGGCGGCCGCCGGCACCCGTTTCGAGCGGTTCTACACGGCCACGCCCATCTGCATGCCCAACCGGGCGACGCTGATGACCGGGCGCATGCCGTCGCTTCACGGCGTGCGGCACAACGGCATCCCGCTCTCCCTGGAGGCCACGACGTTCACCGACGTCATGTCCTCCGCCGGCTACCACACGGCGCTTATCGGCAAGTGCCACCTCCAGAGCATCAAGGACGACCTCCCGGTGGTGGGCATGCCGCGGCCGGACCCGGGCCGCGCGCGGCCGCCGCAACACCTCCGCGAGGCGCGGAAGGACGTCGGCGGGCGCTACGACCAGGAACTGCCGTCCACCTGGGCCCGGGATCCGGAGTTCGAGCCCGTGTTTCCCTACTACGGGTTCCAGCACGTGGAGCTGTGCATCAAGCACGCCGACCAGGTGGTGGGACACTATGACCGCTGGCTGCGCGCGCGTCACCCGGATCCCGACTCCCTGCGCGGGCGTGCCCACGAGCTTCCCGGCAACGGCTACGAGGCGCCCCAGGCATGGCGCACGCGCGTGCCCGAAGAGCTCTATCCCACGAGCTACGTGGCCGAGCGCACCATGGCGTTCCTGGAGGCACACGCGCGCTCCGGCCGGGACCGGCCGTTCTTCCTCCAGTGCTCGTTCCCGGACCCGCATCACGCGTTCACGCCGCCGGGCCGGTACTGGGACATGTACCACCCCGAGGAGATCGCCCTGCCGGGTTCGTTCCACCACGGCGAGCAGCCGGTGCTGCCGCACTTGGCCGCGCTCTACGAGGAGCGCG
>CAZFIU010000055.1:0-25965 GCA_964519455.1 uncultured Syntrophobacterales bacterium | reverse complement strand
CTCGCCGATCCCGGCCCGGTCGCCCAGACCTTCTTCATGGACGACGAGATTCGCGAGGAGTTCTCGCTTGACGGGATCGTCACGCTCGTCGATGCGGCCCACATCGAACAGCAGCTCGGGCGCAGCGACGAGAGCACGGAGCAAGTCGCGTTCGCGGACGTCCTCGTTCTGAACAAGACGGACCTCGTCAAAGATGAGGCACTCGACAGGCTCGAAGCCCGGCTCCGGGACATGAACCGAATGGCGCGAGTCGTGCGCAGCGAGCGGGCAAACGTCCCCGTCGATACGGTACTCAATCTCGGAGCCTTCGACCTGGACAAGGTACTCGAGCGCCGTCCCACCTTCCTCGAGCCGGAGTATCCGTTCGAATGGACCGGAGTCTATGCGCTCGATGCCGGCCGCTACGAACTCAGCCTCGCCGACGGACCCGATCCGGCGATGTCCATCGTCGTCGTGTCCGACCAGGGCACGGATGACGCTGCCCTCCGCGAGGGTGCGGAGTGGTGTGTGCGGCGGTACGCCGAACTCGCGGAGACCGTTTGCCCGGGGGAGGAGATTCCCGTCGGGAAGCACGTGAACCTCCCGCTCGATTCCCCGGGGCGCAAGTCGTTCTTCCTGGAGATCGATGCGCCGGCGCGGGTCGGCCTCTACACCCAGCACACCGCGGAAGAATTCGATCTCCAGCTCATGAACGCGGAAGGAGCGACAATCGGGCAAGAGGTGGAGCGCACCTGGGTCGCCCAACACGAGCACGACGACGAGGTGGGCTCGATCTCCATCGAGAGGGACGGCGACGTCGATTCCGCAAAGCTCAACGCCTGGCTTGGCGAACTGCTCCGTGACCGCGGAGTGGACATCTTCCGAATGAAGGGCTTCATCAGCCTCGCGGGCGAGTCGCGCCGCTTCGTCTTCCAGGGGGTTCACATGCTCTTCGACGGCCAGCCGGATCGTCCATGGGGAGACTCGCCCCGGCGCAACCAGCTCGTCTTCATCGGCCGCAACCTCGATGAGCAGAGCATGCGGCAGGGATTCGAAGCATGCCTGAGTTGAGTGTCGACAACCCAACGGGTATTCTTCGCCGGGGCTGGTCCGCGGCGGTCGGCGACTACGCCATCGCCGGGGGCTGGACCCTCCGCGGCGAGGCCTTGGTGGTCGCTGACGTCGCGGGTGGCATCTACGCGTTCGACGGCAAGTCCGGCGCAACCGCCTGGGCACGGCAGGGGGCTCATGATGGCGGCGTGCTCGCGATGGCGATCCACCCAAGCGGAACCGCGTTCGCTACGGCCGGCCAGGACGGCCGAGTCCTCATCTGGGACGTCGCCGAAGGTCAGGTAAAACAGGCCATCGACGTCGGCAGCGGTTGGGTGGAGAACGTAGCGTGGTCGCCGGACGGCCAATGGCTGGCGGCCTCCTGCTCCCGGCAGGTCCGCGCGTATGGCGCGGACGGCGGAGAAGTCTGGCGCTCCGACGATCATCCCAGCACCGTCAGCGCCATCGCCTGGTCTCGCGCAGGGGAGCTGGCGACGGCCTGTTACTGTCGAGTGGCGTTCTTCGACGTCTCCACTGGGGAGCTTCGCCAGAAGCTGGAGTGGCAGGGCTCCCTGGTGTCCATGGTGTTGAGCCCGAACGGGGATATCGTGGCCTGCGGCAGCCAGGACAACTCGGTGCACTTCTGGCGTCGCTCCACGGCGCAGGACTCCATGATGTCAGGATATCCCGCCAAACCGTCGGCCCTGGCTTTCGATGACACCGGCACCCTTCTGGCCACCGGCGGAGGCGAGGCGGTGACGGTCTGGAGCTTCAAGGGACGGGGTCCCGAAGGCACGCGCCCCGGCGTCCTGGAACATCATGCTCAAGTCGTTACAACGCTCGCCTTCGCTCGCCGCGAGATGCGGCTGGCCTCGGGAGGCCGGGATGGAAGCGTAGTGGTGTGGTTGCTTCAGAAGAATGGGAAAGGCCGTCGTATCGGGGCCGCGGTCTTGGCGGACATAGGGGCGGGACTGTACTGGCGGCCGGACGGGGGCGCGCTTGCCGCGCTCGACGCCCGGGGTGGCGTGACGGTCTGGCGGACAGGTTGAACGTTTGGCCCGCCGATTCGCCGCCTACAGAAACCCCTTGTCCTTGTAGAACTGCTTCGCCCCCGCGTGCAGCGGAATCCCCAACGGCCCGGCGTCCGTGTCGCGGCAGACCTCCTTGATGTTCAGGCGGCGGGCGTCCACCGGGATGTCGCGGCGGCGGCGGTAGATGGCCTCGCACAGCGAATAGGCCATGTCCTTGCCGAGCCACTTGTGGGTGATGACGGGCCAGCCGCTGAAGTCGACGGTGCGAATGTCCTCCGCGAGGCCGGGGAACTTTCGTTTGGGTATCACGGCTCGCTTGAAGCCGAGATCCTCCATGCCGCGGATCACGTCCTCGTCGAGGTGGAGCACTTCGTAGCCGTTGTCCAGCGCGGCCTCGAGCCACTTGGTGGACAGGCCTTCGTCGAAGATCGCGTCCACGCGCCTGGCCTTGATGGATTCGATGCGCTTGGGGGAGGACGGATGGGCGCATTCGTCGATCTTGCCGCCCCAGCGGAGGATCTTGCGGAACGTGAGGCCGTAGAGCGACATGATGGCGGTGATGGCGTAGTGGGTGGAGTTGTCGATGCCCGAAGCGCGGGTGGAGACGGTCAGCGGCATCCGGTTACGGACGATGTCGCGCACCGAGCGGATCCCCAGTTCCCTGGACACGACGAAGGCGATGCGGTCCCAGGACGGGAAGCACGCCAGCGCCCGCAGGGGCAGCGCTTCCTTGTAGAAGCCCTTGCCGCGGTAACACATGGTGGCGATGACCGACGGGTTCACGTGGGAGACGTCCACCCGGCGCTTCCCTACCTCGATGGGCGCCTTCATGCCGCCCATGAGATCGCCGTGGACGCCGAAGCGGAGCGGCGGAAAGATGTGGTCTTCTTCGTCGCTGGAGCGGATGGAGACGTCCAGCGCCACGCCCAGGTCGAGCTTGCGGTCGCCGTAGGCGCCGGCGGCGATCTCCAGCATCGCCTTGACACGCTTCATCCGTGAATTCGGTCTCTGCCTGGCCATGTGCCCTCCTCTCCTGATTGTCCTGACCTGTAGCAGATCCCACCGGCGCCCGCGACCGCCATCCGCGAGCGCAAGGGGGCGAAACCCTTGGGGTTTCCTTGCGGCGCGCGCGGTCGTCGCGTATGAATAGGGGCATGAGCGACACGGCGGAACGGATCAAGGAGATCATCGACCAGGACCGCGAGGACCTGGTCCGGTTGTGCCTGGAGCTGGGCAACATCCCCAGCCCCCATGCCAGGGAAAGGGCCCTCGGCGAGGCCACGGTGGAGTGGCTCAAGCGCAACGGCATCGAGTCCTGGCTCCAGTGGATCACCGACGAGAGCGTGAACGCGGTAGGAGTGATCCGGGGCGCGGGCGGCGGCTCGAGCCTCATCCTCAACGCGCACATGGACGTCGGCCCCGAGCCGCCGGCCGACGCCTCCGAGGCGGACGTGCGCATGGAGGGCGCCTGGGTGGACGGCGAGCTGATGTACGGCAAGGGCCTCATCAACGACAAGGCCCAGCTCTGCGCCTTCATGATCGCGACAAGGGCCATCAAGAAAGCAGGCGTCGTGCTCGGCGGCGACCTCTACGTCACCGGCGTCGCCTTCGAGACCGGCGAGCCGTCGGTGGACGACACCCAGGGCGTGAACTTTCCCGGCGAGGGCTTCGGCGCCTGGTGGCTGGTCAACCGCGGCGTCACCGCCGACTACTGCCTGGTGGGGGAGACCTCCGGGTTCGGCATCATCATGGGCGAATGCGGCGCGGTGTGGCTCAAGATCCGCTGCAAGGGGCGCGAGCTGTATACGCCGCGGCTGGAACGGGGCGAGTCGCTGCGGGCCCACCCCAACCCCTTCATCAAGATGGCCCACGCGGTCATGGCGCTGGAGCAATGGGCCATCGACTACGAGCACAGGGCGCGCTTCGAGTTCCCCGGCGGCACCATGATCCCCAAGGCCCAGGTGGCCGCGGTCCGGGGCGGCCCCGGCTACTGCGACATCTACTTCGACGTGCGCATCGTACCCAGGACCGATCCGCAGGAGATCAAGCGGGAAATCGAGGGCGTGATGGCGACCCTGGACTTCGATTCCGAGGTATCGGTCTACCAGTATTCCCGGGGCCACGTGGCGCGGAACGCCGACGTGCTGATCGATTCCATCGACCAGGCCCACCGCGAGGTCATGGGCGCCGACCCGCCGGCGCCGCCCTCGGCCGAGATCAGCATGTGGCGGGACATGAACATGTTCAACGAGATGGGGATCCCGGCCGTGTGCTACGGCCCGCCCCGGCAGAAGGAAGACATCAGCCAGGCGCGCAACCGCGCCATGAAGATCGACGATCTCGTAGCCGCGACCAAGGTATACGCCCTCGCCATCCTGTCGGTGTGCGGGGAATCGGAGTGAGAAGGAGGTTGTCTTGGGCAGTTCGACAGCGGTAACGCGCGGGGTCCGGATCGATGTCACCACCGAGTACGATCCGAACCGTTCCTTCCCCGAGCACAATCGGTGGTTCTACCTCTACACCGTGGAGATCAGCAACGAAGGCTCGGAGACCGTGCAGCTCGTAAGCCGCCACTGGATCATCACCGACGCCACCGGCCACGTGGAGGAGGTCAAGGGACCGGGCGTCGTGGGCGAGAGCCCCGTGCTCGAGGAAGGCCAGTCCTTCGAGTACACCTCCGGCTGCCCCCTCTCCACCCCCTACGGCACCATGCACGGCACCTACCAGATGGTCACCGCCGACGGCGACCGCTTCGACGCCCAGATCGCCGAGTTCCTGCTCGGCGAGCCGCGGTCGCTGCATTAGTCGCGTAGTTTCGTCTTCCCGGATCCCCAACCCCAAATCTTCCGGCGATTCGTACGGACCGTATGGGAAAGACCGCGAACTGGGCGGAATTCTCCAAATGGTCGATCAACGAGTTCACTCGAAGCATATCCGGAGGCGGGTTGAGGTGGTGGAACTGCGTGTAAGGCCGACGAATCAGGAGAAAGCTGAAAGGAAAGGGGCGGAACGTCCCCTCCCGGTTCATCGCCGCGAGGATCCGTTCCGCCCCTTTTCTCTCTCGTAGTGTCCGGTACGCCCGGTCAGCTCTTCCGGTTCAGCGCCTCGAACACCTTCTCGGACGTAATCGGCAGCGACGTGATGCGCACGCCGACGGCGTCGGCCACGGCGTTGGCGATGGCGCCGGCCGTGGGGATGTTGGCGGTCTCGCCGATGGCCATGCTGTTGTAGGGGCCGGGGCCGCGCTTGTGCTCGGTCACCAGGGTGGTCAGTTCCGGGACGTCCCGGACCGTGGGGATCTTGTAGTCGCCGAAGTTGGCGGTGGTGACCTTGCCGTCGTCGACCATCAGGTGCTCCATCAGGCCGTAGCCGATGCCGGTCATGCTGGCGCCCTCGATCTGGCCCTGGTGCATGAGCGGGTTCAGGATGGTGCCGGTGCTGTGGCTCGTGACCAGCCGCTTGAGCTCGACGTTGCCGGTCTCGGGGTCCACTTCCACCTCGGCGATCTGCGCGCACATGGCGGCGTCCGCCACCTTGGAGGTGTCGTCGTAGAGCCCCTCGGTCTCGATGGCCGAACCCTTGTTCTTGACCACGTCGGCGTAGCTGACGGCGCGGCCGGCGCCCTTGTGCACCACCTGGCCGTCGGCGAGGTCGAGGTCTTCCCTGGGGGCGTCCAGCGCGTTGGCGCCGGCCTCCAGCAATTCCTCGCGGGTCTTCATGATGCCGTCGTAGCCGGCGTTGCCGTAGACCCGGGTGCCGCGGCTGCCGCCGAGGCCGGAGTCCTGGATGCCGGCGCTGGTGTCGAAGTGCTCGAACCTGATGTTCTCGGCCGGGATCTTGAGCTCCTGCTCGGCCATCTGCTCCAGCAGCGTGAAGGTGCCCACGCCCTGGTCCAGCATGGCGGACGACACCGTCAACGTGCCTGTATCGTCCAGCCGGAACCGCACCAGCCCCTTGCCGCCGTTCACCGACCACTGCACCAGGCCGATGCCCTTGCCCACGTTCCTGGGCCGCGGCTCGTAGTACTTGGTCTCTTCCAGGGCCTTGTCGAACACCGCGTTGGAGCCGACGTAGTCGACCTTCTCGCCCACCGGCGAGTCGTGGACGCCCTCCAGCAGGTTCTTCTTGCGCAGGTCGGCGGGGTTCATGCCCAGCGCCTCGGCGAGCAGGTCGAGCTGGCTCTCGTTGGCGAAGAAACCCTGAGGGTCGCCGGGCGAGCGCATGTGCCCGCAAGGCACCTGGTTCGTGTACACCATGTGCTCTTCCACGAACGTGTTGGGCATGTTGTAGGGGCCGGGGGACTTCTGCGGACCGCCCAGGATGCCGTTGGGCTTGAACGCGCAGTAGGCGCCGGTGTCGAAGATGAAGTCCATGTGATGGGCGGTGATGGTGCCGTCCTTCTTGGCGCCGGTGCGGACCTTGATGATGGAAGCGTGGCGCGGGTTGCCGGCGATGAACTCCTCGTCGTAGTCCATGACGATCTTCACCGGCCGTCCGCCGCTCTTCTTCGACAGCGAGTAGCACAGGGCGATGTCCATGAAGTCGCCCTTGCCGCCGAAGTCGCCGCCGATGTAGCACGGATGCACGACGATGGACTCGGGGTCCACCTGCACGGCGGCGGCTACCTGGCCGCGGATGCCGTAGGGCACCTTGCTGCACGCCCAGATCTCGGCCGCGCCCGTGGCCGGGTCGGTCTTGGCCACGCAGGAGTGCGGCTCGATGTAGGCCTGGTGCACCTTGGGGGTCGTGAAGGTGTTCTCGACGATGACGTCCGCCTCGGCGAAACCCTTCTCGATCTCGCCCTTCTCCCAGCTCACGTAGATCACCCGGTTGGTGGGGCCGTCGAGCTTCTGCGGCAGCCCCTTGTAGGTGTGCACCTCCGGGTGCAGCAGAGGCGCCGAGGACTCCATGGCCTGGACGGGGTCCAGGACGGGATCCATTTCCTCGTACTCCACCTCGATCAGCGCGGCGGCTTCCTCGGCCGCGTCCTCGGTCTCCGCGGATACCGCGGCCACCTTCTCGCCGATGAAGCGCACGATGCCGTCCGCGACGATGGGCATGTCCACCACGCGCCGGCCGATCAACAGCCCGGTGACGTCCTCGCCCGTGAGGATGCCGACCACGCCCGGCACCTGCATGGCCTTGCTGGTGTCGATGCTCTTGATGCGGCCGTAGGAGATGGGACTGCGCAGGATCTTGCCCCAGAGCATGTCCGGGAACGTCACGTCGACCGCGTATTTGGCCTTGCCGCTTACCTTGAATTCACCGTCGATGCGGGGTGTGGGAACCCCCACGCTGTGTGTTTCCGCCATTGCTCACCTCTGGAGGGTTGTTGGAATAGAAGTGCGATAAGCCCGAAAATGCTGCGTCTTGCATAACACACGCGCCGGTGGATGTGTACCTGCCCGGCGACCACCTCCCGCACTTGGTTCTCCGCGGAACAGGGTGTGTCAAGACTCCAAGGCACCCACGTCACAGAACGTCATTCCCGCGGAAGCGGGAATCCAGGGGCGGGGGAGCGGCACTACAGCGGCGTTTCCCCGCCTCGCCACCCCTGGATTCCCGCTTCCGCGGGAATGACGATTCGGGGGTTTGGCCCCTGTTCTTATCCGGGCGACGTTTTGCCACGGCCTGTTTCGCGGGAATGACGATTCGGTGCGTGTCGGCTCACCCGCTCGCGGTGCCTTGCCGGAGGCGGGGAGATGTGAGAAGCGTGGACCGTACGCAGCGCTACAGGAGGGACTGTCATGCACTCCCGACTTCGCACATTCGCCGCCGCACGAGTTCTATGGCTGAGCCTTGCGGTGCCGCTGACCGTGGTGACGGGTGCGCATCAAAGTCCGGCCGACGTCCTCGATCCGGCGGAGGTCACCAACCAGGAATACCGCCGCTTCGTTCACGCCACCGGACGTTCCGCCCCCGAGCATTGGACCGAAGGCACGCACCCCGAAGGCTCGGCGTCCGATCCGGTGGTGCTGGTGACGTGGCACGACGCGGTGGCGTATTGCCAATGGGCGGGAGGCAAGCGGCTTCCCACCGTGCCCGAATGGCTGGCGGCGTGCGACGGCGGGGATCTGACCAAGCACGGCAACGTCTGGGAATGGACCTCAACCGAGGTGGGGACGGAAGGAGATTCGTTCAAGGCCCTGTGCGGACCCATGGGGCATTGCGACTGCACCCACCAGTATCGGCCCTACTGGCGGAACGAAGTGAAAGGCTTCCGCTGCGCCGACGACCGTTCGCCGGTAACGTACCAACCGTACGAACGCCCCCGGCCAGAGCAGCCAGCCAGCTAGACCAGCCCGCTAGACCAGCCGGCTCTCCGGGAACATGAACGAGCGGATGGTGACCGGGATGACCTCGGTGACGCCCATGGCGTTGCCGACGTCGATGAAGTCCAGGTCGCCGACGTCGATGCCGTCCACGGCGATGACCTCGTGCGCGACCTTCAGCTCTTCCTTGAGGATGCCGCCCAGGGACTTGGCCACGTCCATGTCGAGGATCAGGAAGACGTCGGGATCGCCCTCTTCGGACGGGTCCGCGTCGTTGGCCACCGCGGCGATGCCTTCGGCCAGACGCCGGATGTACTTGTAGTTGGGCACTCCCTCCAAACCCAGGGCCAGCGCCAGGCCGGGCTTGAACTTCTCCAGGTCGAACTTGGCCAGCGCCGTGCGGATGGTGCCCTGGATGTCGCAATCCTCGTCGATGAGCGCCTTGACCACCTGCAGGCCGTAGACCGGAAGCGGCGTCTCGCTGGAGATGTAGCTGGTGTTGCCGCTGGCCTGGATCGTGTACTCGCCGGCGCCGATGACGGTGGCGCGGATGCCCTCGACGGGCTCCTTGACCAGGTCCGTCCGGTTGAGCTCGTCGATGCGGTCGCGGATCTCCTTGCCCAGGAACGGACCCACGTCGCCGTAGGACGGCACCTCGTGGTCGTAGATGTGCTCGGACACGCCACCGGAGAAGACGATGTGGTCGATGCTGTCCAGACCATCGTAGCCGGGCAACTGGTCGGTCACCAGCAGGTGCGCCTCCAGGTCCGAAAGCGGCTTCGCCTGGATGACGTTGAAAAGGTAGTCGGCCATGTAGGAAGCGAACGCCCGCTTGAGATCGTCGGTGACCGTCTGGCCCACCTCCACCTGCGAGCCCAGCTCCTTGGTGATGAACGTCGCGGGCAGTTCCACCCGCGTCACCACGTTGTCCTCGTCGAAGGCGATGAGGCGCGCGCCCACGCTGATGGCCGCGGTCTGGGTGACGGTGCCGTCGCGGATCACTGACAGCTTGGTGGTGCCGCCGCCCATGTCGATGTTGAGCACCGTGGCGTTGGCCGACTTGGACAGGTCCACCGCGCCGCAGCCGTAGGCCGCCAGCAGCGCCTCGTGGTTGGGTCCCGCGGAGGCGCAGATGAACTTGCCCGAGTCCTTGGCGAAGTACTCGAGGATCGGCCGGGAGTTTTCCTTGTTCAAGGCCTCCCCGGTGATCACCACCGCGCCGGTGTCGATGTCGTCATGGGTGTAGCCGGCCACCCGGTAGGACTCGTGGATGAAGTCCTGCACCTGGGCCATGTCGATGAGGGTCCCGGAGCTGTACGGCGTCAGCATGATGGGCGAACGGTACAGCACCTCCCGCTCGGTGACCCTGAAGCGGGCCGAGAGTCCGGCCCCTTCGCGCCTCAGGGTCAGGTGGGAGAAGACCAGATGCGACGTGGAGGAACCGATGTCGATGCCCACGCTGGTGAGCGAGAACATCTCGACACCTTCGATGTCCTCCACGATGGCATCGGGGCCGGGGTGGAAGTGTTCGGGGTTGTCTGCGTCGTCGTGCATGGTTCGCGTGACCTACTGTTTGCCCATTCCCTTGGACCACTCGTAGTCGGGGTTGGTGTAGGCTTCCTCGTGCATGAGGCTCGTGGTGCCGCGCTTGGCCAGCTCTTCCTCGAACTTGGCCCGGATGAAGGGATCCTCTTGCGGGTACTCGATCTGGTCCTTGGCGCGGTCCTCCACCTTCTCCGCGTAGCCGTGGAACTGCATGGGCGGATGGAACGCCAGGTAGCGCGCGGGCGTGGCGCCGGCGTTGAAGTGCTGGTGGAACCACTTGTTGGGCGGCACGAAGACGCTGGCCTCGTGCCACGGCACGACGATCTTGTCCTTGCCCTCTTCCCACAGGATCGAGTAGCCCTCGCCCGCGGGGATGACGATGACCCGGCCGGGACCGTGGCGGTGCGCCTTCTTGTAGGTGCGCGCCGCGAACACGGACATGTGGCAGGAAAGCTCGGAGTTGGGAAACTCGATGAACACGCTGTGACCGCCGGCGCCGCGCTTCTTGTTCTCGTCCAGCTTGTCCCACGCGCGCATGTCGGGGAAAAAGTTGCCGTACCAGTAGACACGCCGGTTCCACACGTTCCACTTGCCCGAGTCCGTGACCATCTTGGCCTCGGAGTAGAACTCGCCGTCCTGGGCGGCGATCACGTCCTCGCCCGAGAACGGGTTGTCGAAGAAGAACTCGGGGTCCCCCACCGCGGACATGGCCAGCGGCAGGTAGTTGTAGTGCAACAGGCGGACCACCTTGTCCCCCTGCATGTTGTTCATGGTGTAATGGTAGTTGCGCGGCACGATGAACATGCTGTTGTTGTGCCACTCGAAGGTCTTCTTGCCGCCGTTGTCGTCGCGCCACACGGTGGTGGTGCCGCGGCCTTCCACGACGTAGACCACCTCGTCCAGGGCGAACCTGATGGGCGGCGTCGACTCGCCCGGCGCGATCTCCTGGATCCATGCGCCGGTGACGCCCTCCTGCCCCATGAGCTGCATGAAGGCCGCCTTGCACTGGCGCTGCTCCCACCACTCCAGGTCGCAGGTGCGCAGGTCGCCGATGAAGTACCCCGTGTGGATCGGGATCCCCAGGGACTCCATCCAGTGGTCGTACGTGAACTTGGTCTTCTCTGCTACGGCATCGCTGATATCTTCTCCCATGGTACCGCTCCTTGAATTGATCTGGCGTGTATCGGGATTCCCCGGGCAGACGGCCCGAGAAACAGAAACGGGCCGGCGTCGGCCCAGCCCGGAACAAGAACCCTCTGTATAGCGTTCCGCGGCACCGGAGGTCAAGACCGGGGACCGTCCGGCGGCCCGCGGCAACGGCCCGAGGTCCCTTGCGCAATACAAAATGATGGATACCAGGATTGATATAATACTTGCACAGTGGCTGTTTTCCCTTTGACAGCGGGTTTGTCCTTTGCAACACTCGTGATTCTCTGCCGATGTCGATGAAGTCTCGCGGTTCTTGCCACGGGAGGAACGCGTCATGGCCATACTGAAAATGATCGACGGTCCTGCCGACCTGAAGAAGCTCTCTCCGGAACAGTTCCCGGAGCTTTGCCAAGAGTTGCGCGAGCGGATCATCTCCGTCATCGCCGACGTAGGCGGGCACCTCGCCTCCAACCTCGGCGTGGTGGAGTTGACCGTGGCCCTGCACTACCTGCTGGACACGCCCCGGGACCTCATCGTCTGGGACACCAGCAACCAGGCCTACGCCCACAAGCTCCTGACCGGGCGCCAGGACCGGTTCCACACCATCCGGCAATACGACGGCCTGAGCGGCTTCTGCAAGCGCGAGGAGAGCGAATACGACACCTTCAACGCGGGCCACGCGGGCACCGGCGTATCGGCTGCGGTGGGCTTCGTGGAAGCGCGCGAGCAGCGCAAGCAGACGCACAAGGTCGTGTGCGTGGTGGGCGACGGCGCGCTCACGTCGGGGCTCACCATGGAGGGCCTGCAGCAGGCGGGCGGCTCCAAGAAGGACCTTCTGGTGATCCTCAACGACAACCAGATGTCCATCTCCAAGAACGTCGGCGCCATCTCCGCCTATCTCAACCGCACCATCACCGGCGAGTTCTTCGAACGGGTCACCGAGGAGACCAAGCGGATGCTGGGCAAGATGCCGCACATCGGCGATCAGGTGCAGCGCCTGGCCGGGCGCGCCCAGGAGCTGGTCAAGGGGCTGCTGCTCCCCGGGCTCTGGTTCGAGGAACTGGGGTTCCGCTACGTCGGCCCCATCGACGGCCACCAGTTCGACCACCTCCTGCCGACCCTGGAGAACGTGCTGAAGCTCGACGGCCCGACGCTGCTGCACGTGGTGACGAAGAAGGGGCTGGGCTACGGACCGGCCATGGACAACCCGGTGTGGTTCCACGCCAGCTCTCCCTTCGACCGCGACACCGGAAGGCCCAAGAGGAAGTCCTCGACCCCCTCCTACAGCAGCATCGCCGTCGACACGCTCGTCCGGCTGGCCCGGGAAGATCCGCGGGTCGTGGCGATTACCGCGGCCATGTCCGAAGGGACGGGACTGGCGGCGTTCGAGAAAGTCTTCCCCGACCGGCTCTACGACGTCGGCATCGCCGAGCAGCACGCCGTGACCTTCGCCGCGGGCCTCGCCGCCCAAGGCATGCGGCCGGTGATCCCCATCTACTCCACCTTCCTGCAGCGCGCCTACGACCAGGTGGTCCACGACGTCGCCACCCAGAACCTCCCGGTGACGCTGTGCATCGACCGCGGCGGGTTGGTGGCCGAGGACGGCACCACCCACCACGGCGCCTTCGACCTCGCCTACCTGCGGCACGTGCCCAACATGGTGGTGATGGCCCCCAAGGACGAGAACGAGCTGCAGCACATGGTCAAGTCGTGCATCAGCTACGACCGGCCCGCGGCGGTGCGCTACCCCCGGGGTTCGAGCCTCGGCGTGGAAATGGACCCGCTGCCGCAAGCGCTGCCCCTGGGCAAGGGCGAGTTGCTCCGGGAAGGCACGGACATCGCCCTCGTGGCCATCGGCGTGACCGTGCACAAGGCGCTGGAGGCCGCGGAGCGCCTGCGCAAGGAAGGGATCTCCGCCGCGGTGATCAACGCGCGCTTCGTCAAGCCGCTGGACGGAGACCTCATCGGCGCGGTGGCGCGGGAGGTGAAATGCCTCCTCACCGTGGAGGAGTCCGGCGCCATGGGCGGCTTCGGCTCCGCGGTCTTGGAGCTTCTCTCGAAACAAGGTATCATGAACGTCCGAACAAGAATCCTGGGATTGCCCGACCGGTACATCGAGCAGGGTCCTCAGGACCTGCTTCGCGAGAAGTACTCCCTGACCGCCGACGGAATCCATCAGCAGGCGAAGGAGCTTCTCGCCCAGGTCGCCGGTCGGGCCGAGGTAGCCTGAAACTACACGGAGTTCAGCACGTGGTGCAGCCGCCCACCGCCTACATCGAAGGGTACGCCAAGGGTCGCCTGTACGATGAAGCGCTGGCCGACGACTACGTCCGCCACACCACCATCGGCGACCCCGCCCTGGATCCGGTCATGGAGGAACTCTCCTCCATGAATCCCGGCCACCTGCACCGGTTCGTCGGGGCCGGCATCGAAGGGCACGACGAGCTGCTGCGCGAGGCCCCGAAGGCTTTGCGGGATTTCTTCGAGAACCTCGAAGATCCCCCCTGGCTCGACCTCGAAGCCTTTCGTCCCGGAATTCGCGCCTTCCACGCCAACGTGGATCTCATGCTCATCGCGTTCGTCACCGGCGTGCTGGTGGAGGGGTTCGCCACGCTCATCTCCAAGTCCTTCTACCTCACCGGGCGGGTGGGCTCGACAAAGAGACGGCTACAGCAGAACAACCGCCAGCTCCTGGACATCTTCTTCCCCGGCGGTCTCCACCGGGACGGGGACGGATGGAAGCTGTCCACGCGCGTCCGCTTCGTCCATGCGCGGATCCGGAGTCTGCTGGCCAAGTCCGACGACTGGAACCTGGAGGCCTGGGGAACGCCGGTGAGCGCCGCCCACCTGGGCTTCGCCATCTCGGTTTTCTCGAGGCTGCTGCTGGAATACGCGATGAAGTTGGGCGCGAAGTTCAGCAAGGAAGAGTACGACAGCGTCCTCGCCGTCTGGCGCTATAGCGGTCACCTCATGGGGATACCGGAAGCCGTCCTGTATACCGACGGCCCTTCGGCCGAGAGAATGTACAGGATCGGCAAGATCTGCGAACCCGAACCGGACTCGGATGCGGCGGCGGTGGCGAACATGCTGATCGATTCCATTCCCAAGGTCGCGGACATCCGGGACCCGGCGGAGCAGCAACGAGTGACCGCCCTGGCCCGGCGCCTTTCCCGCGCGCTCATCGGCAACGAACTCGCCGACCATTACCAGTACCCGAAGACCGCGACCTTCGGAACGCTGTTCGTGTTCCGGATGAAGCAGCGCCTCCAGCGCATGCTGAAGAGCGACCAGCTCATAAGGTCGGGAAACTTCTCCCAGATGATCCAGATCTCCGTGTATGACGAGGGCGGACTGAGCTACAAGATGCCCGACCACGTCGACTCATCGAAGTCGAGCGACTGGTGATCATGCTTGTACCCCCGGCGTCCGTCCGATAAGCGTTGCACTTCATGAACCGTCTCACACTGGACGCCTACATCGCCGCCGTCCTGCGCCACCGGTGGCTCGTGGCCGGACTCGCCACGCTGGTCATGCTGGCACTGAGCGCCGGCCTGCCCCACGTCGTGGTGAAGAACGAGCACCGCGTCCTGTTCGGCGAGGGCAACCCTCAACTCGAAGCCTTCGACGCCCTGGAGAACACCTACTCGGCCGCCAACACCGCGCTCATCGCCGTGGCGCCGCGGGCGGGCACGGTGTTCACGCGCGATACGCTCGGCGCCGTCGAAGATCTCACCGCCGCGGCGTGGGAAGCGCCCCATTCCACCCGGGTGGACTCCCTCACCAACTACACCCACAGCGAGGCGGACGGGGACGATCTGATCGTCGGACCGTTGGTGGAGGACGCGGAGGCATTGAGCGACGCGGACGTGGCGCGGGTCGAGACGATCGCCCTGGCCTCCCCCGAGATCGCCGGACGCCTGGTGTCCCGGGACGGCCGCGTGGCCGGGCTGGTCATCACCTTCGTGCTCCCGGAAGACTCGGACCCCGCGGTGATCGAGATCACCGACTACCTGCGCGCCCTGCTGGGAAAGGCCCGCGCCGGCCATCCGGACATCGACTACTACCTCACCGGCCTCGTGGTCATGAACCGCGCCTTCGCCCAGGCCACCGAAGACGACATGACGACCCTGGTGCCGGTGGTGTTCCTGATCATCGTGACCGCCGCCGCGTTGCTGCTGCGCTCGGTCTGGGGCACCGTGTCCATCGTTCTGGTCCTGATGTTCTCGGTCAACTCCACCATGGGGTTCGCGGGCTGGATGGGCGCGGTGTTCAGCCCCGCCAACGCCGGCGTCCCGATCATCGTCATGGCCATATCCGTGGCCAACTCCGTGCACATCGTCGCCGCCACCCTGTTGGGCATGAGCCGCGGTCTGACCAAGGATGAAGCCATCGCCGAGGCTCTCCGGGCCGACGTTTATCCGGTGTTCCTGACCGCCGCCACCACCGCCATCGGTTTCCTCAGCCTGAACTCCTCGGATTCGCCGCCCTTCCACGTGCTCGGCAACTTCGTGGCGTTCGGCGTGGCGTGCGCCTTCCTCTACGCCGTGACGCTCCTGCCGGCGGCGCTTTCCCTGCTGCCCCTGCGCGCGCCTCGTCCCCGCGCCGAAGGACTGCCGTTCTTCGACCGGCTCGGCGCCTTCGTGGTGGCGCGCCGGCGGGTGCTGCTCGCGTCCGTGGCCGTGGCGGCGGTGGCGCTGGCCACGGGCGTCCCCCGTATCCACCTGACCGACAACTGGACCCAGTACTTCGACGACCGCTACGAGTTCCGGCGCCACACGGACTTCGTGGTCGAAAACCTCACCAGCCTGAACACGCTGGAATACTCGCTCAAGGCGGAACGGGACGGCGGCATCACCGACCCGGCCTACCTGCGCGCGGTGGACGCCTTCGCCGAGTGGTTCCGCGCTCAACCCGAGGTGAGCCACGTCCAGGCGTTCCCGGACATCATGAAACGCCTGAACAAGAACATGCACAACGACGACCCGGCGTTCTACCGGTTGCCGGACGATCCCGAGCTCGCCGCGCAGTACCTCCTGCTCTACGAGTTCTCGCTGCCGTTCGGAAGCGACCTGAACGACCGCATCGACGTGGGCAAGTCCGCCACGCGCATGACCGTCGTGGTCACCAGTTCATCGTCGAGCGAACACCGGGAGCTCGATGCACGCGGGCATGCCTGGCTCCGCGCCAACGCGCCGCAACTCGCCACCGGGGCCACCGGCCTGACCGTGGTCTTCGCCCACCTGTCCAAGCGCAACATCGAGAGCATGCTGCGCGGCACCATCGCCGCCATGGCGCTCATCTCGCTGATCCTCATCGGGGTCTTCAGGAGCGTGCGGCTGGGTCTTATCAGCCTCGTGCCCAACTTCCTTCCCGCCGTCATGACCTTCGGCCTGTGGGGCTGGCTCGTGAGCGAGGTGGGGCTGGCGGCATCGGTGATGGTCGCCATCTCCTTCGGCATCGTGGTGGACGACACGATTCACTTCCTCACCAAGTATCTCAAGGCCCGGCGGGAAGGTCTCGCGGCCCCCGAGGCGGTGCGCTCCGTCTTCCGCACGGTCGGGCACGCGCTGTGGGTCACCACCGCGGTGCTGGCCGCCGGTTTCCTGGTATTCGCGTCATCGGGATTCGAAGTGAGCTGGGCTCTCGGGCTCATGGTGACCAGCACGATTCTGTTTGCGCTGGCCGGTGATTTTCTGCTTTTACCGACTCTGTTGATGGCCCTTGACCGGAGGGAAACATGATTCGCATTTTGCCTCTTCGATGGTGGCTCCTGCCTTGCCTCGCCTTGCTGGCCGGTCTCGCGGGACCGCCGCCGGGGCATGCCGAGACCCCGGAGGAGAAGGGGCTCCGCATCGCCAAGGAAGCCCGCGCGCGCGGCAAGGGCTTCGGCAACTTCACGGCGCGCCAGACCATGACCCTGCGCAACAAGCAGGGGCAGGAAAGCGTGCGCCAGGTCCGCATCAAGGTCCTGGAGGTGGCGGGCGACGGCGACAAGAGCCTGTTCGTGTTCGACCAGCCGCGGGACGTAAAGGGCACGGCGTTCCTGATCCATGGCCACCTCACCAAGGCGGACGACCAGTGGCTCTACCTGCCGGCGCTCAAGCGGGTGAAGCGCATCAGCTCGTCCAACCGCTCCGGCTCCTTCATGGGCAGCGAGTTCGCCTACGAGGACATGAGCGTCCAGGAGGTGGAGCGTTTCACCTACAAGTACCTGCGCGACGAGCCCTGCGGCGAGCTGACCTGCACGGTCTCCGAGCGGTTTCCGACGGAGAAGCGCTCCGGCTACCGCCGCCAGCTCGTGTGGCAGGACAAGGACGAGCTGCGGGTGTGGAAGGTGGAGTACTTCGACCGCAAGAACGCGCACCTGAAGACCCTCACGCTGGGTGCGTACGAGAAGTACCTGGACCGTTTCTGGCAGGCCGGCGTGATGACCATGGTCAATCACCTCACGGGCAAGAGCACGGTGCTCAAGTGGACGGACTACAAGTTCGGCACCGATCTCGATGAGCGCGACTTCTCCCGCACGGGGCTGAAACGGGTACGTTGATGCACGCTCCATCGCCGGCAAACCGCGCGTCCTCGCGTCGTCGGGACCCGGGCGGGTTTGCAACGTTGCCGCCACACACCATCGGCCGATGTGGGCCCGTGGCGGCCCTCGTCCTTGTCTGGTTTGCCGCGACGTTCCTTGCCGCCGGGGCCGCCGCCCTTGAGATCGCCCACAACGAACTGTCCGGACGCATCGCCGCGGAAGGCCGGTGGTTCTACCAGGACAACGCCCACCCGGGCCAGGATTCCTACAACTCCGGGCTCGTCGTCGAGCCGAAGCTCTACGTCGAGGACGACGAGGGCCGCAGCCTTACGGTGAAGCCTTTCTTCCGTTACGACGCCGGGGACACGGGCCGTACCCATGCGGACCTGCGCGAGGGCTATTTCCTGATCTTCGGCGAGGCCGGTGAAGGGGAATGGGAACTGCGTCTCGGCGTCGACCGCGTGTTCTGGGGCGTCGCCGAGTCGCGCCACCTGGTGGACATCGTCAACCAGACCGACCTCGTCGAGCATCCCAACGAAGAGGTCAAGCTCGGCCAGCCCATGGCCCACTTCACCTGGGCCGGCGAGTGGGGCGCGCTGGAGCTGTTCGCCCTGCCGTACCACCGGCAGCGCACCTTCCCCGGGCGGGCGGGCAGGCTGCGTTCCCGGTTCGTAGTGGACGACGGGAATGTGTCCTACGAGAGCGCGGCCAAGGAGTGGCACGTGGACCTCGCGGCCCGGTACAGCCGGAGCGCCGGCCCCCTCGACCTCGGGTTGACCGTCTTCGACGGCACCAGCCGGGAGCCTTGCCTGTTCTGTGTGCTGCCTCGGTTGGACGAAAGGCGCGAGCCGCGGCTGGTCCAGCACTACGAGCAGATCCGGCAGTTCGGCGTGGACGCTCAACTCACCATCGAATCCTGGCTGCTGAAGCTCGAGGTCATCCACCGCGCCGGCGCATCCAACGTGTCGGGACGGAAGCAGGACTACGCGGCGTTCGTGGCGGGGGGCGAATACACGTTCAACGGGGTCTTCGGCTCCAACGCGGACCTGGGACTGCTGGCGGAATGGACCTACGACGGCCGTGGCGACGACGCCCCCAACGTCTTCAACAACGAGGCCTTCGCGGGCGTCCGGCTGGGTCTGAACGACGTGGAAGGCACCCAGGTGACCGCGAGCATACTGTGGGACCTCGACCACGCGAGCCGCTCGCTCGGCCTCGAGCTGACCCGACGGCTGACCGACGAATGGTCGCTGGAGATCGCTGGAACCTTCTTCGTCGCCGTGGACAAGGACGATCTGAACTTCTACCAGACCCGGCGCGACAGCTTCGTCGAGATGAGCGTGACCTACCACTTCTGAGGGGTAACAGACGCTCCGACACCCCGAATCGTCATTCCCGCGAAACAGGCTGTGTCAAAGCACCATCCTGGAGGGAACGATCACGCCGGGGAGGGCGACTCGACGGCCAGTTCCCGCGGCAGCTTGAAGGTGACGTTCTCGTCGATGCCGTCGAGGCTGGTCAGGGTGACGTCGAACAGTTCCCGGAGCCGGTCCACCAGTCCCTGCACCAGGTCCTCGGGCGCCGATGCGCCGGCGGTGATCCCCACGGTGCCGGCGCCTTCCAGCCAGGCCGGGTCGAATCCCGCGGCGTCCGGGATGAGGTGGCTGGCGGTGCCGACCTCCTCGCCGATCTCCCGCAGCCGGTTCGAGTTGGAGCTGTAGTCCGCGCCGATGACCAGGATCACGTCGGACTCGACCGCCAACAGCCTCACCGCGGTCTGCCGGTTCTGGGTCGCGTAGCAGATGTCCTTCACGTCCGGGCCGTGGACCTCGGGGAAACGGGCTTTCAGCGCCGCGATAATCTCGCGGGTGTCGTCGACACTGAGGGTGGTCTGCGTCACGTAGGAGAGCTTCGCCGGATCCGCGGGACTCAACTCCGCCACGTCCGCCAGATTGGACACCAGGTGGACCGTGCCCGGCACCTGCCCCATGGTGCCCTCGACTTCCGGGTGGCCGGCGTGGCCGATGAGAACCACCTCATAACCCTGCCGCGCGTAGCGCTGCGCCTCGACGTGGACCTTGCTCACCAGCGGGCAGGTGGCGTCGATGACCTGCAAGGCACGGGCATCGGCGGCATCCTCCACCTTGCGGGCGACGCCGTGGGCGCTGAACACCGTGACCGCCCCATTCGGGATGTCCGAGACCTTCTCGACGAAGAGCGCGCCCTTCTCGCGCAGACCGTCCACCACGTGCTTGTTGTGAACGATCTCGTGCCGCACGTAGACCGGCGCGCCATAGATTTCGAGCGCGCGCTCGACGATGTCCACCGCCCGGACCACGCCGGCGCAGAAACCACGCGGTCGCGCCAGGATGACGCGCAAGGGTCGCTTTGCCACTGGAATTCCTCCGATACCGCCGTAGTGCTCGCGTGGTGCCCGCCACTGGGGCGACCGCGGGTCGCCCCTACGGGTCATCGCGCCTTGCCGACGACGAGTAATCCTCCGCATATCATGCTGCGAACCAACCGGACACCACAGTAGCAGGCCCTGAAAAACTCCACTTGGTACGGGATGGCGCAGATTGATCAGAAGTTCCTCTCTGACCCACTATGCAGCAGCCACACCCGAGGGTCAACGCTCCGGGCGCTACGCAACCGCGTCGTCGATGGCGCGCGCCGCCATGTGGCCGGAGCGGACGGCGCTCTCGATGGTAGCGGGCAGGCCGGTGTCGATCCAGTCCCCCGCCAGGTACACGTTGGCGAAACGGGCGCGCGTGCCCGGACGGCGTTTCACCTGCGCGGGCGTCTGCGCGAACGTCGCCCGCTTCTCCTTGACGACCCGGTACGGCGGCAGCGGCAGCGGCGGGCGTCCCAGGGCGGCAGCGACGTCGCGCCATGTCTCGCGGGCGATGGCCTCGGCTTCCTCGTCGACCATGCCGTCGGCGGCGCTGATGGTGATGGACGCGACGTCGCCGCGCACGAACAGCCATTGCGCCGTGCCGCCGATGAGCCCGAGGAACGGCAAGTCCTCCGGCAGGCCGCCGGGTTCCGGCAATCGGAAGTGGGCGTTGACGATGGCGTGGCTCTCGCCGGGGGCGGCAAGCTCCGGCACCAGGCTCGCCGCGACCTGCGGCGGCAGCGCCAGGACCACGCTGTCGCCGTCTTCCAAGGCCACCGCTTCCGTGCCGAAGTCCAGACCGCGCGCCGCGCCGCCCGCGCCGGCGATGGCGCGCAGCCGGGTGCCGAAGCGGACGGCGGCGCCGCGCCGGCGCAGCCACTCCAGGGCGGGGTCCACGAACGTCCCGGAGAGCCCGGTGCGGGCGATGCGCGGCCGGCAGGCGGCCTCTCCCCGGGCGAAGGTCTCGCGCAACACCGGCCATAGCAGACGCGCGGCGCCGGTCCGCGCCGGGCTGTTCAGCGCGGCCACCGCCAGCGGTTCCCAGAACTTTTCGAACAGGGGACCCCGCTCGCCCACGCAATCGGTCACGGTGCGGTCCGCGCCCGCCAGCGCGACGCGGAGGCCGGTAAGGTACTCCCACGCGCGCGTGCCCGGCACGCGCCGGCGCGGGTCGAGAATCCACCAGGGCAGCCGCCCGGCGTTGGGGCGCAGGCGCCAGCGCTCGCCCGTGCGGAGGTCCACGAACGGGAAGCAGGCCGAAGCCGGCCCCACCAGCTCCCCGGCGGCGCCGAGGGCCTCCAGGTAACCCATGGTGGAGCGGTTGCCGGTGAGCAGCAGGTGGTTGCCGTTGTCGACGGCGCACCCGAGCCGGTCATCGAAGTAGGAGCGGCAACGCCCGCCGGCCTGCCCGCTCGCTTCGTACAGAGTCACGGCGCGTCCGGCCCGCGCCAGCGAAACCGCGGCGGAAAGGCCGGCCAGGCCGGCGCCGATGACGTAGGTCCGGGGCACGAGAGAAGACGCGTCAGAGAAGACCGTAGCGCAACGCGAGCCACAGTTTGCGCGACCTGCCAAGCCGCACGGGCCGGTCCATGCGCGTCCACCCCCGCTCTTCCAGGAGCCGGAGCGTCTCCCGATAGACCGCCATCATGAGCACGATGGGGCGGATCTGGCGGCGACCGAGGCCGGCCAGCAGCCGCTCGGTGCCGGCGTAGTGGTCGCGCGCCAGCCCCGCCAGTTCCGCGCACGCCGCCGCGAACCCCGGCTGGCTGTCCACCGCGCTCAAGGGGCTCTCAGGCACGCCGTGCCGCCGCATCAGGTCCAAGGGGACGTAGAGACGCTCGTTGGCCGCGTCTTCCTTCACGTCGCGCAGGATGTTGGTGAGCTGCACGGCGTTCCCCAGGGTCTCGGCGATCCGGTATCCGGGGTCCCGGGGCACGCCGAACGCATGGATGGACAGCATTCCGACGGCGCCGGCCACCTTGCGGCAATAGCGCAGCAGGTCATCCAGGGTCGCCATCCTGACCGCCGGCGCCGCATCGGTCTCCACGCCGTCGATGACGGCAAGGAACTCCTCCCGCGGCAAGTCGTAGCGTTGCACGGGTTGCAGCAGCGCCCGTGTCGTCAGCCACCGCGGCTCGCCCGCGTAAAGCCGCGCGATCTCTTCCCGCCACGCCGCCAACCCGCGCTTCTTCTCCGCGCTGTCCCCCGGCTCGTCGGCCACGTCGTCCACCTCCCGGCAGAACGCGTAAATGGCGTACATGGCCCGGCGCCGCTCCGCCGGCAGCACCCGCATGCCCCACAGAAACGACGTGCCCGAGCGCGCCACGACCCGGTGAACGTGGGTCCACGGCTCCGCGGACCGTTCCGCCGGGGCCGCCGCGCCCGCCGTGCTTCTACTCTCCGGCATCCGACGAATCCTTGCCGCCGCGCGGACTGGACCGAGGCGGCCCCGGCGCGCGGTTCCGCCGCAGGGCCCTGTCCCACAGCACCCGGGCGATGCCGCGCGCGCCGCACGCCGCGTACCGGGCCTTGGTCAAGACCACCCGTTCGGCCAGCGGATCGCGCCGGCGCAGTTCCGCGCCGAGCCGCCACGCGATGGCGACGATGACCGCGGCTTCCATGGCGAAACGCGGGTTGCGCAGGTGTCCCGGCAGCGCGTCCGCGGTTTCCAGGAGGCGGTCGGTGCGGTCGAGGCAACGGTCCAGCACCCGCCGCAGCGGGGGGCTGACCTCCCCCCGGGCGAGCGCCTGGACACCGGTGCCCTCGGCCGACATCCAATCCTCCGGCAGATAGACCCGGTTCAGCGCCTTGTAGTCGTCGCCGCAGTCCTGCAGGTGGTTGAGCACCTGGAGGGCGTTGCACAGGGCATCCGACGCCGGGTAGGCCGCGGGCGACTCGCCGTGCAGGTCCACCAGGTAGCGACCGACCGGCGCGGCCGACAGGTTGCAGTAACCCATGAGATCGTCCCAGTCGTCGTAGCGCAGCTTCACCGCGTCCTGCTTGAACGCCAAGGTCAGGTCCACGCAGTGCCGCGGCGTCACCCCGGTCGTGGCGAGGCTGCGGCGGATCGCGTGCGCCTTGTGGAACGCCGGCTCCGGCGCTCCGGTACCGGTGACCGCGTTGGCGAAGCCCTCCAGACGGGCGATCTTGTCGTCGGGCGACAGCGCCGAGTTGTCGGCGATGTCGTCGATGGCCCGGGCGTAGGCGTAGAAGGTGGCGACATGCGGGCGCAACCGCGCCGGCAAGAGCCACGAGCCCACCGGGAAATTCTCATCCGCCGCGGCCTTGCCGGACGGCGTTTCCATGGATACCGACGTGTTCATTGTCACGAGCTGGTTCGGCGAACGAGCCCCGTGAGATCCCGTTCGCTCACACAATCAGGCTACCACGAAACCGCCTTCCCGGACCATACGAACATGCCCCCGTTCACGTTGCCTTGGGTGGTCCCGCGTCAAGACTTCCCGGTTCTCGACCCATCTTGCTCCAGGGCGGATCGGCTGTGATGCTAAAGGCATGCGCCTGTGGAGCCTCCATCCCAAGTACCTGGACTCGCGCGGGCTCGTGGCCTTGTGGCGGGAAGCCCTCCTCGCCCAGGCCGTGCTGGCCGGAACCACCGCCGGATATCACAACCATCCGCAGTTGCTCCGCTTTCGCGGGCAACCCGCCCCCCTGTCCTTCATCGCCCAGTACCTGCGTGTCGTCCACGCGGAATCGGCGGCGCGGGGCTACCGCTTCGATGGGCGCAGAATCGCGCGCCGGCGCACCTCCCGGCGGATCGACGTGCCCCAAGGCCAGCTCGATTTCGAGTGGCGTCACCTGATGGACAAGCTGAGCAGGCGCGCACCCCAACGGCACGAGGATTTGCTCGCGGAAACCGCCCCGTTGCCGCACCCGCTGTTTCATTTGGTTGCCGGTGGCATTGCGGATTGGGAGAGAGCCTGATACCATGGTCAGCACCATGGTCATTTCGCGACCACCTGCTGCGTATTCTGAAGGAGGTTGAGCCATCCATGACCGAGACGATCCGGACGATCAAGGCATCCGAGTTCAAGGCAAAGTGTCTGAAGCTGATGGACGACGTCGCCGAAGGAGGCTATCAGATCGTCATCACCAAGAACGGCCGCCCGGTGTCACGGCTGGTGCCGTACCGCGAAAGGCCCAAGAGCCTGTTCGGCATCGACAGGGGGAGAATCGAGATCATCGGTGACATCATCGAGCCCATCGATGTGGAGTGGGAGGCCGACACGGGCAAGACCTGGAGCGGCGATTCGTGATCGTCCTGGACACCCACGTACTCCTTTGGATGAGGCTGGGTGAAGATCGGCTCGGGCGCAATGCCCGCCTCGAAATCGACCATGCATGGGCGTCGGAAGATGTCGCCGTCTCGGCGATCTCGTTCTGGGAAATCGCGATGCTTCAACAAAAAGGCCGCATCCGATTCCCGGAAGACATCACCCTATGGCGTCGCGAGCTTCTGGACCAGGGCACCCTGGAGATCGCGCTCAACGGGTCCATCGCCGTCCGCGCCATTGGTCTTCCCGACTTTCACGCCGATCCCGCGGACCGCATGATCGTCGCCACGGCGCTGGAAGGTCACTGCCTCGTCACCGCCGACCGCCGCATTCTCGGCTGGCGGGGCCCGCTAAACCGTATACGCGCGGATCAATAGGAATTCGGCATGGAAGACAGATCCACCGACCTCTTTCGCGTGACCCTTCTCGGGACGGGCGCGCCGCCGCCCGTTCTCCACCGCTTCGGGCCGAGCACGCTCGTGGAGGCAGGGGGCGAGAAGCTCCTGTTCGATGCCGGACGCGGCGCGCTGCAACGGCTGCACCAGCTCGGGATTCCCTTCGGCGACGTCACGGGCATGTTCCTCACCCATCACCACTCGGACCACGTGGTGGGTTTCGTCGATCTCTGGCTCACCGGCTGGATCGGCCGGCCCTGGGGCCGGCGCACCGTGCCGCTCAAGGTCTGGGGACCCGAGGGCACGAACCGGATGGCCGAACACCTCCCGCTGGCGTTCGCCACCGACATCCGTGTGCGCAGCCACAGCTACAACGCCGACGGCGTGAAGCTCGAATCCACCGAGATCGAGGAGGGCGTCGTCTTCGACTCGGGCGGGGTCCGCGTCACCGCCTTCAAGGTCGATCACGGCGGCGAGCAACTCGACGCCTTCGGCTACCGCATCGACTGCAACGGCCGCTCCGCGGTGCTGTCCGGCGACACCACCTTCAACGAGAACCTCATGGCCCATTCGCAGGACATCGACCTGCTGGTCCATGAGGTCACCCACGGCATGGGCGAGGGCCTGGAGCGCGCCAACCTGGAGCGCATCCGGCGCAACCACACCACGCCGGAAGACGCCGGCAAGGTGTTCACGCGCACCCGCCCACGGCTCGCCGTCTACAACCACATCCTCCTCTTCGGCGAAGCCACCGACGCCGACCTGATCCCGGCCACCCGCGCCACCTACGACGGCCCGCTGGTGCTGGGCGAGGACCTCATGCGGTTCGACATCGGCGGCGAGGTGCGGGTCGGCCCGTTCACTGCGCCGGCGTGAACATCGGCCCTACCCTATCCTCCCGCAATGAAGTCCAGGTAGTCCTCCCGATGGACGACCCGGAACGTGCTGTCGGGATAGGCTTCGGTCCAGGCGCGCGGGGGCCGGACCTTCGACGGACGTGACCACTTCATCTCCACGGCTTCCAGACGTCCACCCCACTCCTCGATCAGGTCGATCTCCTGGCGATCGTACGTGCGCCAGAAATAGCTCTCGGCCAAACGGCCCGTGTAGAGATTGTGCTTGAGGCGCTCCACCTGGATGTAGTTCTCCCACAAGACCCCGACGTCGTCGCGTTGTGTCAACCCGTTGAAGTTGTTGATCAAGCCGTTTCGGATGCCATTGTCGTAGAAGTAGTAGCGCCGGCTCTTGGCGATCTCGAGCTACACTCAAAAGCGGTGTACGGGGAGTTGAAGGAGGCGGCGCAACTCTGCTGAAAAGAGGCTTGAGCG
>CAZFIU010000054.1:0-26161 GCA_964519455.1 uncultured Syntrophobacterales bacterium | reverse complement strand
GCCCGGCCCCACCCCGCCTGGATTCCCGCCCCCGATCGGGGTCGGGGGCAAGCTTACGCGGGAATGACTCGTTGGGGTGTAGCGGGGTTCCGTAACTACCAGAAATCACTCAACAAGATTTTATCTTCATATCAATGACGTTTGAGGGGGCCGACAGCTTGCTTCCCGGTCTGCTTGACATGGTCAGCCGGTCCTGCCCCGGATGCGGGCGCCGAACTTCCGGTGCACGGTATCGAGCAGCGCCTTCGACGGGTTGATGCGGAAGTCGGCGGGGCCGATGGTCTTGGTCTCGCGCGCCGCGTTGGTCACGTGGAGGTAGACCGAGGCCGGGCCTTGCTCCCGGACGATGAGTTCGTGGAACTCGCGCAGCTCCCGCCGGCTCACTTCCTCCAGGTAGAAGTGCACCTCGCGCGGCACCGCCCGGGACGGCGCGGGGATGGCCTGGGCGCATGCCTCTTCCAGCGGGACGATGTCGTTGACGATGAGGGTGACGCGTTCCTCGCCGACGTCGAGGCGGCCGTTGATGCGGATGGGGTCGTCGCGGCCGATGGTGTCCGCCGCCTGCCGGTACGTGTCCGGCCACGCGATGGTGTCCACGAACCCGGTCTTGTCCTCCAGGTTGAAGTTGGCGTAGCGATCGCCCTTCTTGGTGTTCTTGAGCTTGAGGGCGGTCACCACGCCCACCATGGCGACCTCGCCGTTGGCGTGGCCGCGCACCTGGTTCGCCGGCAACACCTGGAGCCGCTTCAGCGACTCCTCGAAACGGTCCAGCGGATGCCCGGTGATGTAGAAGCCCAAGGTCTCCTTCTCGAAGGCCAGGAGCTGTCCGCCGCTCCATTCCTCCACCGACTCGTAGGCTTCCATGGGGTCCCTGGCCGGGGCTTGGGCTTCGAGCATGTCGAACATGCCGAACTGCGAGCTGTCCCGGTCCCGCTGGGACGACTGGCCGGCCTTCAGGGCATCGTCCAGGGCGGCCATGAGGCGTGCGCGGTAGACGCGGGTGGAGTCGAAGGCGCCGCACTTGACGAGGCTCTCCACCACGCGGCGGTTGACCACCTTCAGGTCCACGCGCTGGCAGAAGTCGAACAGGGACTCGAACGGTCCGGTGCGCTCGCGGGTCTCCCGGATGGTTTCGACCGCCTTTTCGCCCACGTTCTTGACCGCCGAGAGGCCGAAGCGGATGCGCTCGCCCACCACCGTGAAACGCGCGCCGCCCTCGTTGACGTCCGGCGGCAGCACCTCGACGCCCTGCTCGCGGCACTCGGCCAGGTTCTTGATGACCTTGTCGGTGTCGCCCATCTCCGAGCTCATGAGCGCGGCCATGAACTCCACCGGGTAGTGGGTCTTGAGCCAGGCTGTCTGGTAGGAGACCAGCGCGTACGCGGCGGAGTGGGACCGGTTGAAGCCGTAGCGGGCGAAGGTCTCCATCTGGTCGAAAATGGCGGTGGCGTCGCCTTCGCGGATGCGGTTCTCCCGCGCCCCCTCGATGAACCGCTGGCGCTGGCTGGCCATCTCCACGGGGTCCTTCTTGCCCATGGCGCGGCGCAGGATGTCCGCTTCTCCCAGGCTGTAGCGGGCCATGGTCTGGGCGATCTGCATGACCTGCTCCTGGTACACGATGACCCCGTAGGTGTCCTTCAGGATGGGTTTCAGGGCGGGATGCAGATACGAGACGTCTTCCTTGCCGTTCTTGCGCTTGATGAATTCCTCGGCCATGCCGCTGTCGAGGGGCCCCGGACGGTACAGCGCGAGGATGGCCACGAGGTCCTCGAAGCAGTTGGGCTTGATGCGTACGGTCATCTCGCGGATGCCCGTGCTCTCCAACTGGAAGATGCCGGTGGTGTTGCCGCTGCCGAGCAGGCGATAGGTCTCCGGGTCGTCCAGGGGCACGGTGTCGATGTCGGGCGCGGCGCCGCGGCTTCCCCGCACCAGGTCCAGGCAGTCGTGGATGAGGGTCAGGGTCTTGAGGCCAAGGAAGTCGAACTTGACCAGGCCGATCTTCTCCACGCTGGACATGTCGTACTGGGTGACGATGCCGCCGTCCCGGTCCATGTAGAGGGGCAGGTAGTCCACCAGGGGGCGGTTGGAGATGACCACGCCCGCGGCGTGGGTGGATGAGTGCCGGGTGAGGCCCTCCAGGCGCAGCGCGTGGTTGAGGAGGCCGGCCACCCGCGGGTCTTCGTCCGCGAGTTGGTTCAGGCGCGGCTCCTGCTTGAGTGCATCGGTGAGCGAGCAGTCGAAGCCCTGCCGGGACGCGGGCACGAGCTTGGCGATGGCGTCGGTCTCGGCGAAGGAAAGGCCCACGGCGCGGCCCACGTCGCGGATGGCGGCCTTGGCCTTGAGGGTCCCGAAGGTGGTGATCTGGGCCACCTTGTCGGCGCCGTACTTGTCCTTGACGTACCGGATCACGCGGTCCCGGCCGCGGATGCAGAAGTCCACGTCGATGTCCGGCATGGAGCGCCGCTCCGGGTTGAGGAAGCGCTCGAACAGCAGGTTGTGGCGGATCGGGTCGAGGTCGGTGATGCGCAGGGCGTAGGCCACCAGGCTCCCGGCCGCCGAGCCGCGTCCCGGCCCCACCGGGATGCCCTCGTCCTTGGCGTAGTTGATGAAGTCCGCCACGATCAGGAAGTAGCCCGGGAACTGCATGCTCTTGATGACGCCCAACTCGTACTCGAGCCGCTCCCGGTAGGCGTCGCGGTCCACGTCTCCGGCGTCCTTGAGGCGCTCGTCCAGCCCCTGGCGGGCGCGAGTGTCCAGGTAGTCGTCCAGGCTCTCGTCGTTGGGCGCTTCGTAGTTCGGGAAGTGGTACTTGCCGAACTCGATGTCCACCTCGCAGCGTTCCGCGATGGCGACGCTTTGGTCCACCGCGTCCGGCAGGTACGCGAACCCCTCCAGCATCTGGTCCGTGGACTTGAGGAACAGTTCCTCGGTGTCCATCTTCATCCGGTTGGGGTCGTTGTGCCCCTTGCCGGTCTGGATGCACAGCAGGATGTCGTGCGCGTGGGCGTCCTCGGGATCGAGGTAGTGGCAGTCGTTGGTGGCGACGATGGGCAGGGAGAGGTCCTTGCCCAGCTCGAGGATGCCGGCGTTGACCTTCTCCTGCAGCGGCAGCTTGTTGTCCTGGACCTCCAGGTAGTAGCGATCGTCGAAGATGGCCCGGTAGGCCTCGGCCACGTTCCTGGCCTGCTCCATGGAGCCCAGCGTGAGGGCCTTGGCCATCTCGCCGCTCAGGCAACCGCTCAGGGCGATGATGCCGGCGTTGAACTCCTTCAGGAGTTCCTTGTCGATGCGCGGCTTGTAGTAGAAGCCCTCGGTGAAACCCTGCGTCACCAGCCGGCACAGGTTGCGGTAGCCCTCCTGGTTCATGGCCAGCAGGATCAGGTGGTGGTTGTGCTCCCTGTTGCCGCGGTCCACCCCCTGGCGCTCGTAGCGGCTCCCCGGCGCCACGTAGACCTCGCAGCCGAGGACCGGCCTGATGCCCGCGGCCACTGCCTTGCGGTAGAACTCCACCGCGCCGAACATGTTGCCGTGGTCGGTCATGGCGATGGCCGGCTGCCCCAGGCTCTTGGCCCGCTCGATCAGCGGATCGATCTTGTTGGCCCCGTCGAGCAGGCTGTACTGGGTGTGGCAATGAAGATGTACGAAGTTGTGCTGGCTCATGAAGCTACGTCCCCGGTCGCTCAATCACTCCCACTCGATGGTGGCGGGCGGCTTGGACGACACGTCGTAGACCACCCGGTTGATGCCGCGCACCTCGTTGATGATGCGGTTGGAGATGCGTCCGAGAAGCTCGGGCGGCAGCGCCACCCAGTCGGCGGTCATGCCGTCCTGGCTGTCCACGGCCCTGATGGCGACGACGTTCTCGTAGGTGCGCTCGTCCCCCATGACGCCCACCGTGCGGATGGGCAGAAGGATGGCGAAGGACTGCCAGATGCGCTCGTACAGCCCGGCGCCGCGCACCTCCTCCACCACGATGGCGTCCGCGGCCCGGAGGATGTCCAGGCGTTCCCCGGTGACGTCGCCGAGGATGCGGATAGCCAGTCCCGGTCCGGGGAAGGGCTGCCGGTAGATCCACCGGTCCGGCAGGCCCAGCTCGTGGCCCAGGACGCGCACCTCGTCCTTGAACAGCTCCCGCAGCGGCTCCACCAGCTCGAACTTCATGTTCTCGGGCAGTCCGCCGACGTTGTGGTGGCTCTTGATGAGAGCGGACGGGCCGGCGTGGGACACGGACTCGATGACGTCCGGGTAAAGGGTCCCCTGGCACAGGAACGGAAAGTCGCCGAGCTTGCGCGTCTCCTCCTCGAACACGCGGATGAAGAGGTTGCCGATGCGCTTGCGCTTCTCCTCCGGGTCCGTCACTCCCTCGAGCGCGTCGACGAACCGGCGCGACGCGTCCACGTAGCGGAAGCCCGCGCCGAAGCGCTCTCCCATGACCTGAGACACGGTTTCCGGCTCGCCCTGCCGCAGGAGCCCGTTGTTGACGAACACGCACACGAGCCGGTCGCCGATGGCGCGGTGCACCAGGGTGGCGGCCACCGACGAGTCGACGCCGCCGCTCAGGCCGCACAGCACGCGCGCGCCGCCCACCTGGGCGCGGATGCGCTCCACCGCGGCGCTGGCGAAGTGCTCCATGTCCCAGTCGGCCGCGCACCCGCAGACGCGGAACAGGAAGTTGTCCAGGATGGTCCGGCCGTTCCGGGTGTGCGCTACCTCCGGGTGGAACTGGAGGCCGTAGAAGCGCCGCCGGTCGTCGGCGAACGCGGCGATGGGGGAGTTGCCGGTGTGCGCCAGCACGGACCAGCCCGCGGGCAGCGCGGTCATGCGGTCGCCGTGGCTCATCCACACGCTCTGGCCGTTCTCCGTGCCGAGCCCGGCGAAGAGGTCGGCGTCGTCGTCGATGGCGAGGTCGGCGAGGCCGTACTCGCGCTCCGTGGCTTCGGCCACGCCGCCGCCCATGGCCTGGTTGATGAGCCCCATGCCGTAGCAGATGCCGAGAAACGGCACCGGCAGCCGGAACAGCTCGGGGCCCACCCGCGGCGCGCCGCTGCCGTACACGCTCGCGGGGCCGCCCGACAGGATGATGCCGGCGGGCTCCAGGCGCCGCAGTTTGTCGACCGCGGTATCGAAGGGGTGTATCTCGCAATACACGCGCGCCTCGCGCACGCGGCGGGCGATGAGCTGGGTGTACTGCGATCCGAAGTCGAGGACGACGATCATTCTCTGCGGTAGTTGGGCGCTTCGTTGGTGATGAAGACGTCGTGCACGTGCCCCTCGGTGAGGCCCGCGGCCGTTATCTGCATGAAGCGGGCCTTGGTCTGCAGCTCCTCGATGGTGGCGCAGCCGACGTAGCCCATGCCCGCGCGGATGCCGCCGATGAGCTGGTAGACGTTGGCGGCCAGGGGACCGCGGTAGGGCACCTGCCCCTCGACCCCCTCGGGCACGAGCTTCACTTCATCCTCGATGTCGTCCTGGGCGTAGCGGTCCTTGCTGCCGTCGCGCATGGCGCCGATGGAGCCCATGCCGCGATAGACCTTGTAGGTGCGCCCCTGGTAGAGCACGGTCTCTCCAGGGCTTTCCTCGCAGCCGCCGAACAGCGTGCCGATCATGACGGAGCTGGCGCCCGCCGCAAGCGCCTTGGTGACGTCGCCGGAGTACTTGATGCCGCCGTCCGACACGAGCGGAACTCGGGTGCGGGCGCTGACCCGCGCGCAGTCGGCGATGGCGCTGAGCTGGGGCACGCCGACCCCGGACACCACCCGGGTAGTGCAGATGGAGCCGGGTCCGACCCCCACCTTGACGCCGTTGGCGCCCGCGTCGATGAGCGCCCGGGTCCCCTGCGCGGTGGCCACGTTGCCAGCGATCAGCTCCAGCTCCGGATAGTCGCTTCGAATCTGCAGCACCGTCTCCAGCACCTTGGCGGCGTGGCCATGGGCCGTGTCCACCGCGATGACGTCGACGCCGGCGCGCACCAGCGCCTCGACGCGCTCCTCCCGGTCCGGCCCCACGCCCACCGCGGCGCCCACCCGCAGGTGCCCGCGGTCGTCCTTGCAGGCCATGGGATGGCGGGTCTTCTTCTCGATGTCCTTCACCGTGATCAGCCCCTTCAGGCGAAAGTGGTCGTCCACCACCAGGAGCTTTTCGATGCGGTGCTGGTGCAGCAGTTCCTGGGCCGCGTCGAGGTCGACACCGTCCTGCACGGTGACCAGGTTCTCCTTGGTCATCAATTCGTCGACGCAGCGTTCCAGGTTCTTCTCGAAGCGCAGGTCACGGTTGGTCAGGATGCCCACGAGCCGGCCGCCCAGCGTCACCGGCAGGCCCGAGATGCCGTTCCGGTCCATCAGTTCGCGCGCCTCGGCGATCTTCTGGTGCGGGTTCACCGTCACCGGGTCCAGGATCATGCCGCTCTCGAACTTCTTGACCTTCTCCACCTCCCTGGCCTGGTCTGCGGGCGCCATGTTCCGGTGGATGAAGCCCATGCCGCCCTCCTGGGCCATGGCGATGGCCGTGCGCGCCTCGGTCACCGTGTCCATGGCCGCGCTCAGGAGCGGGATGTTGAGCCGGATGCGTTCGGTCAAGCGTGTGGAAACGTCCGCGTCCCGCGGCAGGATCGACGATTCCGCGGGCACCAACAGCACGTCGTCGAACGTGAGTCCTACGGGCAAGATCTCCTGGTCGAGCATCCTTCACCTCGGTCCGGACGGTACGAAAACGGTACAAAAAAAGCCCAGACTTCCGCCTGGGCTTCCTTTGGGTTTCGCTTGGCTCATCTCCATGTTTTCTCCTAGCAAGATTCCCGTTCCGTGGCAAGTTTAAGTTCCCGCCGGATGCACCGATTGTATCTACAGACGATGCTTTCAAGGATTTACGGCGCGGCGCTCCATGGGATCGACGCCATCAAGGTAGCGGTGGAAGTCGACATCGCCTCGGGACTGCCCGAAACGTTCATGGTGGGCCGGCCCGAGGGCGCGGTGCGCGAGAGCAAGGTGCGCATCCGCGCGGCGTTGCGGAACTGCGGGTACCCGTTCCCGTACAAGCGCATCACCATCAACCTGGCCCCGGCGGACGTCCGCAAGGAGGGTTCCGGTTACGATCTTCCCATGGCCGTGGGCATCGCCGCGGCACAGGGCGTGGTGGATTCCTCCCGCCTGGGCGACTGTCTGCTGGTGGGCGAACTGTCGCTGGACGGCGCCGTCAAGCCGGTGCGCGGTGCGCTGCCCATCGCCGTCGCGGTGAAGCGCGAGGGCCTCGCGGGTCTGATCGTGCCCCGCGCCAACAGCGCCGAGGCCGCGGTGGTGCAGGGCATCGACGTGTACGGCGTGGACAGCCTCGCCGAGGTGGTGGATTTCCTGAACGGGGAGCGGGAGGTCGAGCCCACGCGCGTGGACCTGGCCCGGCTCTTCCACAGCCACGCGGTGCACGACGCCGACCTGAGCGACGTGCGCGGCCAACCCCACGTCAAGCGCGCGCTGGAAGTGGCCGCGGCCGGGAGTCACAACGTCCTGCTCATGGGTCCGCCCGGGTCCGGCAAGACCATGCTCGCCAAGCGGCTCGCCACCATCCTGCCGGACCTGACCCTGCCGGAGGCCCTGGAAACCACCAAGATCCACAGCGTGGCGGGGGTTCTCGACGGGCGCGCGCTGGTGGCCGTGCGCCCGTTCCGGGCACCGCACCACACCATCTCCGACGCCGGGCTCGTGGGCGGCGGCTCCGTGCCCAAGCCCGGCGAGGCTTCCCTGGCACACAACGGCGTCCTGTTTCTCGATGAGGCCCCGGAGTTCCGCCGGCACGTCCTGGAGGTCCTGCGCCAGCCCCTGGAGGACGGCCGCATCACCGTGGCCCGCGCCGCGGGCTCCATCGACTACCCCGCGAGCGTCATGCTCGTGGCGGCCATGAACCCGTGCCCGTGCGGCTTCTTCGGCGACCCGCAGAAGGAGTGCCGCTGCACGCCCATGCAGATCGCCCGCTACCGCTCACGGGTCTCCGGCCCGTTGCTCGACCGCATCGACATCCAGGTGGAAGTGCCGGCCGTGGCCTACGAGGCCCTCGCTTCGCATGCGCCCGGCGAACCGTCCGAGGCCGTGCGCGAGCGCGTCAACCAGGCCCGGAGGGTCCAGGTGGGGCGCTTCGAAGAAACCGGCATCCACGCCAACGCGCGCATGAGCGCGCGCGACGTCCGCCGCTACTGCCGCGTGGACCCGCCGGGCGAGCAACTCCTGGAGAACGCCATCAACCGGCTCGGCCTGAGCGCCCGCGCCTACGTACGCATCCTCAAGGTCGGCCGCACCATCGCCGACCTCGCCGGCGCCGACGACATCCAGTCCGCGCACATCGCCGAAGCCATCCAGTACCGCAGCCTGGACCGGCCGCTGGTGTAGTCGTCAACTGTCAGTATCTGATATTATCGGACATACGGAGGATGGCCCAATGCCGAACATTCACCTTACTGCACCCATGGAAGCGTACATCAAGGGACAGATCGAATCCGGTGCCTATGCCAATCTCAGCGAGGTGGTGAGGGCGGGGATACGGTTGCTGATGGAACGGGACGGCGCCCGTCAGTTCTACGCATTGAAGGCCGAACTGGAGCACGCGGTGCGCGAAGCGGAGGCGGGGGAGTTCGACGACTTCGATCCCGAAGCCTTCGATCCTGAAGCATACCGGTGGCGTTACGGGGGATGACCATCCGGCTATCCCGCTTGGCGCGACGGGACCTTGAGGAAATTCGCCGATACACGGAGGACACTTGGGGCCGCGAACAGTGGGCGAAATACTATCAAGGGTTGGTCCGCGCATTCGAGGGCATTATCGCCAAACCGGATCGGGGCCGTGACCGAAGCCTGTTCGCGCCCGGCATGCGCTCGGTCAACTACGGAAGACACATCATCTTCTTCAGGCGAATCGAGGCGGCTGGCAATGACCCGATGATCCTGCGGATCGTTCATCAACGCCGCAACATGCCGGCATTGGTCTATTTCGAGGATCTCGATGGCTAGAGGGAGCGCTGGACCTGCCCTATCGGGCTATCGTTTGTTCCGGTACCGGCCACTTGTCGGCGCAGATACGCCGGCGATGATCTCCGACACGTGACGTACGTGGTCCCGGTCCAGGGCTTGCAGCAATTCCTCCTCCATCCGCCTGGCCACCCGCGGGCCGCGGTAGGGGAAGGCGCTGTGGACCTGGACGAGGGCGCAGCCGCTCGTCTTCATCATGGTGCAGGCGTCGCCGCCGGTGAAGATGCCGCCGTTGCCCACCAGCGGGAGGCGGCCGGCAAGGGCGGCGGCGCCGCCGCGGACCTGGTCCAGGGCCTTGGGGAAGAGCGGCGGGCCGCTGTAGCCGCCTCTTGACGGGTCCGGGTTGAAGGCGGGGTCGATGGTGGTGTTGCCGATGACGACGGCATCGATCTCGGGGTCCAGCAACTCCCGGCACATGGCCAACGCGATGTCGCGAAGGATGGGGGGCATGTCCGGGGCGAACTTGGGCCAGAGAGGCTTTCGCCGCGCCGGGCCGGCGGCACGTGCCAGCTCGCCGGCTTTCTTCACCAGGCCGCCCAGCAGCTTCTCCAGCCGGCTGCCTTCCTGCAACTCCCGCAGATTCCGGGTGTTGGGCGAGCTGATGCAGATTTCGAAGAAGTCCGCGTAGGGATAGAGCTTTTCCAGGGAACGGGCGTAGTCGTTGCAGGCTTCGTCGATGGGCGTTTCCCGAGACTTCCCGAGGCTGATGCCCAGGGGCACGGGCGGGCGCGGCTGGGCTTCCAGCACTTCCGCCAGGGTGTCGGCGCCGCGGTTGTTGAAGCCCAGGCGGTTCCACAGCGCCCGGTTGGGAACGTCACGGAACAAGCGCGGCCGGGGGTTGCCGGGTTGACCGCGGCCGGGAGTCACGGACCCCACCGTAATGAAGCCGAAGCCCAGGGCCGCCAGCGCGGGCGCGGCGATGCCGTTCTTGTCGAATCCCGCGGCCAGGCCGATGGGGTTCCGGAAACGCATGCCGCACAGGTTCTGTTCGAGGCGGGGGTCCGGCGGGTGGTCGCGGCCGGCCAGCATGCCTTGCAGCCATGGCCGCGCGTTGGCTTGCCGCAGGAGCCACAACGCCCCGTTGTGCGCGGTCTCGGCATCCATCCGGAACAGCAGGGGCGCCAGCAGCTTCTCGTAGAGCATCGACCGAGTCAGGACATCGCGTGTCCCGCGTCACAAACGTGCTTGTGAAGATTCGACGGCGATTGCGGCCGAGCGCAACATTCGATCACCGGGACGCGCGCCGAACAGTCTTCCTCAGTCGCCTTCAAAGATCCACTCCAGCAGCGCCATCCGGATGAACATGCCGTTGCCCGCCTGCCGGAAGTACCAGGCCCGGGGGTCCGAGTCCACTTCCGGCGGAATCTCCGCCAGGCGCGGCAGCGGGTGCATGAGCACGGCGTTGGGCTTCATGAGCTCGAGTTCTACGGGGCCGATGACGAACGCCGCAAGGGCTTCGTCGCCAGCCGCCCCAGCGCCCAGGCGCTCCTTCTGGACGCGTGTCCAGTATACCACGTCGCTTTGCGGCAACGCCGCTTCCAGGCGTGATTCCTCGGCGAAGGCCACGCCTTTCTCCTGGAGGTGTTCCTTGATATCGGCGCCCATGCGGAGCGAATCCGGCGCGACGAAGAGGATGCGCACCCCATCGAACTTGGCCAGCAGGTAGGCCAGGGAACGGGCGGTGCGGCCGTTGGCCAGGTCCGCGCCGATGGTCACGGTGAGGCCGTTGACGGCGCCCAGGGCCTGGTGGATGGTGTAGAGGTCCAGCAGCGCCTGGGTGGGGTGCTGGCCCGCGCCGTCGCCCGCGTTGATGATCGGGACCGGGCTGTGCTGGGCGGCTCGTTCCGCCGCTCCCACCTCGTAGTGGCGCAGGGCGATGACGTCCGGGTAGTACTCGCACAGGACGCGGATGGTGTCCTCGAGGCTTTCGCCCTTGACGGCGGAGGAGAACTCGCGCGCGTTCTCCGTGGCCACCACGCTCATTCCCAGGTGCTGCGCCGCGGCGCCGAAGGACATGCGCGTGCGCGTGGACGGCTCGTAGAAGACGCTGAACAGGGTCTTGCCGCGATGGAGCCGGGTCAGCGCGAGTTTCTCGGAAGGGACCGCCATGCGCCGGCGGAACTCGTCCGCACGGCGGAACAGCCCGCCAAGGATCGCGCGGTCGAACTGCTGCGAATACAGGACGTGCCGGATGATGACGGCCCGCTTGTCAGCCCGCCTGATCCAGCGTCTGCTGGGGCAGCGTGGTCTGGGAGCCGACGACGGGTCCGAGCATGGGAACCGGGCCGAACTCGATCTTGCAGCCGGCGAAATCGCCGCGCAGCTTGACCTTGCCGCTGTTGACGAGGTGTGTGACGACGGCCTTCAGTTCGTCGGGTGTCTTGGCGTGTTCGCCGACCGCGTTGATGACGTCGAGAAGCGTGAGTGATTGCATCGTGGTTTCCTCAATCGAAGGGTGTTTTTCGTCGTTCTGGTGACGCAAACCTCGTGCCATGAGCCACGGCGCGGTAAGGCCTTGAAATTGGGCGATTTCCCGCGCACCCTGGACATTCGTCGTCGACGGAATCGTCGATGGTCAACGTTCTCGTCGACGGTTTCATGCCACCTGATGAGGCGACCAGCGGGCGACTTCGTAGAGGGAGAAACGCGGATGCAAAAAACCCCTCGGGGCCGGTACCGGCTCATTCCGAGGGGAAGCTGGCTGGTGCGTCAGCAGAACGACCGGTTTGTACTACGGACCGGGGTGTCGTGTCAAGAGGCTGACGTGTGACGGGTGGCGCGCGCGCCTATCTGCGCGCCTTGATCTCTTCGATCAACTGCGGCACCACCTTGAAGACGTCTCCCACGATGCCCAGGTCGCACATCTGGAAAATGGGTGCTTCAGCGTCCTTGTTCACCGCGACGATCACCTTGGAGTCCTTCATGCCGGCGAGGTGCTGCACGGCGCCGGAGATGCCGCAGGCGATGTAGAGGTCCGGCTTGACGGTCTTGCCGGTCTGGCCGATCTGGAGGGAGTAGGGCACCCAGCCCGAGTCCACCACGGCGCGCGTGGCGCCCACGGCGCCGCCCAGGAGGTCCGCCAACTCCCGCAGCATGTCGAAGTTCTCTTCCGCGGCCAGCCCGCGTCCGCCGGATACCACGACCTTGGCGCCGTCGAGCTGAGGCCCCTCGGCCTTGGCGACGACCTTTTCCTTGAGCCGGACCTTGCACAGCTCGGCGTCGTCCGGAGCGGCTACCTCTTCGACCACCGGGGTCTTGGGGTTCGGGGCGGGTTCGAAGGACTTGGGGCGTACCAGGAGGAGCTTCACGTCGTCGTGCACGAGCGTGGCGGTGTTCCAGTAGCTCGCGCCCAGGGCCGGGATCTTGGCCTCCACCGTGCCGTCGGTCAGGGTGAAGTCCGCCACGTCCGTGATGGCGCCGCAGTCGAGGCCGGCGCTCAAGGCCGCGGCCACGTCGCGGCCGCCGTAGCTCGACGCGAACAGGACCAGGGCGGGCTTGTGCTGCCGGATCAGGGACTCCACGACCGTGGCGGCGGGCAGGGTCAGGTAGTCGCGGAACACCGGGTCGGGGGAGACGTAGACCTTGCTCGCTCCGTGCTCGCCCAGCAATGCCACCGCGTCGTCCGGTGCCGGACCCAGCAGGATCGCCTCGGCGGTGCCCACGGCGGCCGCCTTGGTCACCATCTCCAGCGTTGTCGAGGTGACGGCGTCGTCCACCACCTCGCCATAGACCCAAATCACGTCAGACATCCGGAAGACCTTGCTGAATGCACGCTAAATGACCTTGGCCTCGGCCAGGAAATCGGCGATGCGTTTGCCCCCGTCGCCGTCGTCCTCCACCACTTCGCCCGCCTCGCGCTGGGGCGGCCTGCCCACCTCCAGCACCCTCTCCCGCGCGCCCGCCTCGCCCACGTCGCCGGCCGCAAACCCCAGGTCCGCCGCGGCGTACTGCACGATCTCCTTCCGCTTGGCCGCCATGATGCCCTTGAGCTGCGGATAGCGGGGTTCGTTGATGCCGCTGGTGACCGTCACCAGCGCGGGCAGGTCGGCCTCCACCACGTCGTAGCCGGACTCGCTCTGGCGCTTGACGGTGAGGGTGTTCCCCTCCACGCTCATCTCGTTGGCGAAGGTCACCGGCGGGACCCCGAGCAGGCGCGCGACCTGGCCGGGCACGATGCCGGAATAGCTGTCGCTGCTCTCGGTGCCGCAGATGATGAGGTCGAAGGGCTTCTTGCCGATGGCCGCGGCCAGGGCCTTGGCGGTGGTCAGGGTGTCGGACCCGGCCAAGGCGTCGTCGAAGATGTGCACGGCGGAGGTGGCGCCCATGGCCAGCGCGGTGCGGATGCCGATGGTGATCTCGTTGAACCCCATGGTCACCAGCGTGACCGTGCCGCCCGCCTGCTCCATCAGCCGCAGACTCTCCTCCACGGCGCTTGCCGCGGCCGGGTCCAATTCGTGGGCCACGCCCTTGCGGATCATCCGCTTCGTGGCCGGATCGATCTCGATGGTGACGGTGCTGGCAGGAATGATCTTGCCGCAGACGACGATGTCCAAGGTGCGAACCTCCGATACACGTACTGGGCCGGCAACGCCGGCGATTGCGCGGGTTCGATGTTGGAGGCGGGAAAGGGGTGGGGTTCCGGCGCGGCTACTTCAGCCACTCGGAAACCTTCCCCTCCATCACCATGTCCAGGACTTCCTGGCAGTCCCGGAGCGCCTGGTCCACGATCTTCTCATCCTTGATGTTGGGAATCGCCTTGTTGACGGCCCCGTGGACCGCAGTGATGAAGTCCTTCAGGTACTCGTCCAACTCGACGGTATGGGGTGCTTGTGCCATTTCCATCTCAGCCTCAGGTTCAGCCTCAGGTGTAGAGCCGGCCCTCGTTGGGATCGGGGATCTCGAGGCCCATGTCCGTGATGAGGGCGTTGACTTCCGCGGTGTACTCCGCCCGCTGCTGGCGGTTGGTGCGCCGCTTGAGGCCCCAGTGGCGGTACCGCTCGGAGCGCCATGAGTCGGACTTGCCGAACATGTCCATACCCTTGACGTACCAGTAGTTGATCGCGTTCTGGACCCGTTCCTTCGACTCGTCTCCTTTCTCGGCCATCTCCCGAGTCAGATTCGTACCGAAGGCGATGTGGGCGGATTCTTCCAGCTCCATGGTGGGAAGGATTTCGGCGAGGGGTACATAGCTGCAATCCTCGAACTCCTCAAGCTGGAAACGGCCCACCCGGTCGATCAGGAAACCGAAGACGGCGAAGTCTTCCCAGGTGGTGATCTTGCCGCGGAAAGCCTCCACGTAGCGCTTCTGGTTGGGCCAGCTCAGCACGTAGGACACGTCCTCGCCGACGTCGCCGGCCAGCCGCGCCATCTTGCGGTAGTGGTCTACCTCCTCGGCCGCGGTGCGCGCCACCACGAGCTGGTACAGTTTCGTCGGCGCCTTGGGCAGCATGTCCTCCAGGTAGAGGTGCGGACCGCCGATCTCGCAGTCGCACTGGATCGCCAGCACCCGCTTCAGCAGATCCTGGTACTCCGGATCCATCTTCTCGAAGTCCTTCAACTCGACTTTGTCGGTGAACATGGCGGTTCTCCCTTTTGACTTTACAACTGAATTCGGGTTAGCAGAAGCCTCCGTTCATGGCAAGTGGAAGGGCGTGTATGAACAGGCGCAAGGTGACGAAACGGGTGCGCGAAGGAGAACACGTTGCCGAAGTGGAAGTCGAGTTGTTGGAAGAACCCGAGGGGTGGTCGCCGTACCTGTCGCTTGCGGACGCGTACCGCCTCGACGAGGTGCGCGAGGCTCTCCGCCGGAAAAGGTTGGAAGACATGTCGCATAACGTACTCGGCAGCGTGACCGTCCCGAAGAACTCGGGCTACGCCGTTACTGTGATGCAAGGGCAGTGTGTCCGCGTGGCGGGGCGGTCGGTGGTGGATTTCGTGGCCTTCAACCTGCATGACCTCACGGAGCGGTTCGACCAGGCGCGCACCAAGACCAACCAGGCCAAGCTCTTCATCAGCACGGGCGACCAGCTCCTGTCCAAGGACAACAACGCGCTGCTGACCATCGTGGCGGACACGTTCGAGGAGGGGCGGCACGACCTGCAGAAGGGCATGTGCAGCCGCAAGCGCTTCGAGCTGGTGGCCGCGGGGCTCGCACAGCGGAACTTCATCGAGGGGGTGGACCCCAACCCCAAGCGGCCCGAGGACATCCCCACCCACGGGTGCTACGAGAACCTGTCCGAGGCGGTGCGCCCGTGGGACATCGCTCCGGTGGACATCCCGAGCCCGTTCAACATCTTTCAGACCATGCGCTTCGACCCGGACACGGGGGCCATCTTCGACACCTTCGTACGCCCCAAGGATGAGGCGCACGTGGACTTTCGCGCGGAGATGGACTGCCTGGTGGCGGTGAGCGCCTGCCCGGAGTCGGGCCGTGGGCAGGCGATCCGGGTAGAGGTCTTCGAGGAGCGGGACGAGTAGGGACCGGGGTGCGGGGGAGGAGAGACATGGACGCGCGGGACGCATGACGATGGCCGCGATGGATGCATGACGATGGACGCACGGGAGGCCTTTCTCATTGCCGACAGGCACGTCGAGGATACGGAGCTGGACGCGCTGTTCATCGAGCTGCTGCGGGTCCCGTCGGAGCACACGGAGCGCATGGAGTCCGATCCCGCGGTGACGGGTTTCATCGCCGACGTGGTGGCGCCGCGGCTCGAAGCGCTCACCGGCGTGGCGCCGCGAATCGACGGCATGGGCAACCTGCTCTGGCAACTCGGCGGAACCGCGTCGCATCCGGCGGAGGGTCTGCTCTTCATGGGCTACGCCATGACCTACCCCGCGAGCTCCATGCCGGAGCCCTTCTCCGGAAAGGTGGTGCCCGGGGAGCCCTACGGGCTCGATGGACCGTGCGTGTGGGGTCGAGGCGGTTGCGAGCAGAAGGCCGCGCTGGCCGCCATGCTGGCGGGCGTCGCAGCGGTGACCCGCTCGGGCCGGGTGCCGGCGCGCCCCTTGTCCCTGGCCGTGAGCACGGCCGGAGAGACCGGGCGGCACGATGCGGCCCGGTACATGCTGGAAGAGGACGGTCTCGCGGCTCGTTACGGCATCGTCGGTCTGGGCACTACCAACCGGGTCTGTCTGGGCAACAAGGGCCGCATCGACGTGGACGTGGTGGTGCGCGGCAAGTCCTGCCACAGCAGCACGCCGTGGGCGGGGGTCAACGCGGTGGACGGCGCGCGCGCCGTGCTGGAGCGGCTGGACGGTCTGGTGGACGGCATCGCCCACCCGGAGCTGGGTCCGGCGAGCCTGGCGGCCACTCACATCGAGAGCGGTCCCGACATCATGCACACCATCCAGGACCATTGCCGGCTGACGCTGGACCGGCGGCTCCTGCCGGGCGAGGAGCCGGGTGAGGCGTTGGCCGCCATCTCGCGGGCGCTGGCGGACATGGAGCCCTGGCAGGTCGAGGTGACGCAGGGGAACTTCATGTACCCGGCGGACGTGCCGGCCAGCAGCGAGGTGGCCGCGGCGCTGGAGGCGGCGCGCGGGCAGGCGGGCGAGGCCGGGCCGCCGCTGTACTTCCCGGCGGCACTGGACGCGGGCTATCTCAACGAGAAAGGCATCGAGACCGTCATGTTCGGTCCGGGCGACCTGGCCTTTGCCCACACGGACGCGGAAGTGGTGCCGCTGGAGCAGGTGCGCAGGGCGGCGCGGATCTATGCCGCGGCGGCGTTGCGACTGCTTGCTTGACCGCTCCCAATACGTCATTCCCGCGAAAGCGGGAATGACGATTCGGGGCGTGGGTGCCATCGAATGAAAAAGGGACCCTCCCGATGTCCCGCGACATCGACAGGGTCCCTTCCTCGTGTTTCGTGACGGCGTGAGCCGTCGGTTCCACTGTTCCTGCTACCGGTCCTACTTCTTCCAGCCCTTGTTGTTATACCAGGCCAGCGCCTTGTCGTAGAACTCCTGGAACATGATGTCCTTCACCGGCGGGACCTTGGTGTCCTTGGCGATGGACTTGGTCCAGAACGCGGACTCGATGTAGGCTTCGATGCCGGCCGGGGTTGCCTGACAGCGATCGGGGACCGATTTCGCTTCCATGATCTCGATCTCGTACATCTTCTTGGCGATGTGCGGCTTGTTGCGCATCACCTTTTCGTAGACGTGCAGCACTTCCTCGGCGTTGGCCGGGTCGTTGACGAAGGCGCATCCGCGAATGAGCGTGCCCATCAGGGCGACGGACTTCTCGGGGTTGTCCTTGATGAAGTTCTTGTTCATGGCGAGTTGCAGGAACGCGTATTCCTTGACGAACTGTTCCGCGGCGCCGAGAACCGTCAAGTTCGCGTCGCGCGCAGCCAGCATCTTGCCGAAGGTGAGCGAGCCCACGTCGATCTTGCCGGCCTTGACGCCCGCCAGGCGCGCGGACGATCCGCCGACCTTGACCAGGCGCACGTCCTTCTCCGGGATGCCCGCGTTCTGCAGCAGCTTCAGGGAGACGTAGACGTTGCCGGACGTAGGCGAGCTGATGCCGACCTTTACCGGCCGCGGCAGGTCCTTGTAGGACTTGACGTGCTTCCCGCCCACCAGCCAGTAGGGCAGGGTATTCAGCTCGGTGCCGACGATGCGGATGTTGCTGCCCGGCCGAATGGCCAGCGCGATGTTGTCATCCGAGCCGAAGAAGGGGAGCTGCCCCCGTTCCAGAGCGAGGACCGCGGCATTCTCACCGCCCGATACCGAGTAGACCCTGGCGTCGTAGCCGATGTCCTTGAAGAAACCCTTGTGGATGGCCACCTGCTCCACGAGCGACGTGGTGGCGCTGGTCTGCGCGACCGGGATGCGGAGCTTCTCCTGCGCGAGTGCCTGCCCGCTCCAGAGCAGAAATGCTCCCAGCAAGGCTGTGACAATACCCTTCGTGATCCTCGACCTCATGTGATTTCCCTCCTTGGTTGACGGCTGCATTGCAGCCATTGGACACAGGGCGACCCCGTTGCTCTCCGGCATCGAGGTCGTCCCGCCGTAGCACCTTGCTGTTGGCCCGCGCTAATTCTTCATCCAGCCCTTGCTCTCGAACCACTTGACGGCCTTTGCGTGGAACTCCGGGAACAGGATCTCGTTCAGCGGAGGGATCTTGGTGTCCGCTGCAAGGGAATTGGTCCAGAAGGCCGAATCCAGGTAGGCCTTGATGCCTCCCGCGGTGGCCGCGCACCGTGGCGGGATCGACTTGCTGCCGACCACCTCGATCTCGTACATCTGCTTGCCGATCTCATCGGGGTTGCGCATCACCTTCGTGAGGACATGGATGACCTCCTCGCGGTTCTTGGGGTCGTTCACGAAGGCGCAGGTGCGAACGAGAGTGCCGAGCATGGCCGTGGCCTTCTCCGGGTTCTTCGCGATGAACTCCTCGTTCATGGCGATCTGGTTGAAGGCGTATTCCTTGGCGAACTGGCTGGCGTCGCCGAGGACGGTCAGGTCTGCCTGCTTCGCCCGCAGCATGTTGCCGAAGCTCAGCGAGCCGACGTCGATCTTGCCGGCCTTGACCCCCGCCAGCCGCGCCGACGAGCCGCCCACCTTCACCAGCCGTGCGTCCTTGGTCGGGATACCCGCGGCCTCCAGGAGCTTCAGCGACACGTAGACGTTGCCCGACGTGGGCGAACTGATCCCCACCTTCACCGGACGCGGGAGGTCCTTGTAGGACTTGACGTGCTTGCCGGCCACGAGCCAGTAGGGCAGGGTGTTGACCTCGGTGCCGACGATGCGGATCTTGCTGCCTTCGCGAATGGCCAGCGGGATGTTGTCGTCCGAGCTGAAGAAGGGGAGCTGACCCCGCTCCAGCGCCAGCACGGCGGCGTTCTCACCGCCCGATACCGAGTAGATCGAGGCGTCGTAGCCGAGGTCCTTCCACCACCCCTTGTAAACGCTGACCTGTTCCACCAGCGAACTCGTGGCGCTGGTCAACGCCACCGGGATGCGGAGCTTTTCGAGTGCCAGCGCGTGGCCGGCGAACAGAAGGCCCGCGCCCAGCACGACTGCGACAAATGTTCTCGCGATGCATGGCGGTTTCATGGCAATCCTCCTTCACTAATTCTCCATCCAGCCCTTGTTGTTGTACCAAGCCAGAGCCTTCTCGTAGAACTCGGGCAGCAAGATGTCGTTCATGGGCGGCACCTTGGTATCGGCCGGCAAAGACTTGGTCCAGAATGCCGAATCCAGGAACGCCAGTGCCAGCGCGTGGCCGGCGCACTACAGGGTTGCCCCCAGCAGGGTCGCGGCGATTCCTCTTGCGATGCGTTTCTGTTTCATTGGCTTCCCTCCATGACGTGAGATTCAGCCCAGAACTTCGCTTGGTTGCCGGTGCATAGGGTAGGTGCCTACGGGGTGCCGCTTGGCGGAGGGCGGATTATTCCTCCATGGCCTTGCGGGCCTCGTCCGCCAGGAGTTCCCAGATGTCATGCTTGATCTGCAGGAACTCGGGTTCTTCCTTGACTCGTAGCGTGCGGGGGGTGGGGAAGGGGACCTTGATCTCTTTCATGATCGTCCCCGGCCTGAAGCTGAAGCAGAAAACGACATCGGAGAGGAACACGGCCTCCTCGATGTCGTGGGTCACGAAGACCACGATCTTGCCGGAGTTCTTCCAATCGATCATCCGCTGGAGCTCTTCCTGCATGAGAAGCCGCGTCTGAGCGTCCAGGGAGGCGAAGGGTTCGTCCATGAGCAGGATTTCGGGGTTCACCGCCAGCGCTCGCGCGAGGTTCACCCGTTGCTGCATGCCGCCGGAAAGCTCGTGAGGGTAGTGGCTCTCGAAGCCCCGCAGCCCGACGATCTGCGTGTACTTGTCGCAGATCTCAAGCCTCTCCGTGGCGGACATGTTGCGGTCGTTCTCGATGCCGAACTTGATGTTGTCGGTGACGTTGCGCCAGGGCAGCAGCAGGGCCTGCTGGAACACCACCGCCTTGTTGGGCGTCGGGCCGTTCACCTCCTCGCCGTCCAGCAGGATCCGGCCCCTGGTCGTCGGCAACAGCCCGTGGATCATGTGCAGCAACGTGGTCTTGCCGCAGCCGCTGGGTCCCACGAACGAATAGAACGTCCCCGGACGGAGGTCCATGTCCACGCCGCCCACGGCGTGGACCGTCTCTCCGGTGGGTTTCATGAAGGTCTTATGGACTTGCTCTACCTGAATCGATGACGACACGGACTACTCCTGTAGTTGGGTATCACGCCAGGGCGCCATGCGGCGCTCGATCACGAGAATCACCTGATTGAAGACCACGCCGGTTCCGGCGAGCATGGCCGCGCACGACATCATGAGCGGCATGTTGAAGGTATCGAGTCCCTTGAAAAGCTGATAGCCGAGGCCCGCGTAGGCGCCGAAATACTCTCCTACGACCACGCCGACGATCCCGCGGGAGATGCCGAGGCGCAGCCCCGTGACGATGTAGGGGAGCGAGCCCGGAATGAGGATCTTGTAGAGGACCTGGCGTTGGGGAACGCAGAACGAGTTGGCCAGGGTCTGGAACTCCTTGCCGACGCTCAGGACCCCGGTGTAGGTGTTGAGGACGATGGGCACCACGGCGGTGATGAGCACGATGACGATCTTGGCCGTGAGGTCCACGCCGAACCAGATGATGATGAGCGGGGCCAGGGCCACCGACGGCGTGGCATAGATGGCGCTCAACCAGGGATCGAAGAACTCGCGAAAGATCCGGCTGATGCCGAACACCATGCCGAAGCCGATGCCCGCCACCGCGGCGACGCCGTAGCCCCAGAAGAACTCGATGCCGCTGATCCTCAGGTCGTCGAGGATCTCGCCGCTGGCGAACAATCCGTAAGTGTAGGTGACCACCCGCCACGGGCCCACGAAGAACAGCTCGCTGTCGACCTGCCAGTTGGCGAACATCCAGAACACCGTGACGATGGCGATGCCAAGGATGGCGTTCATCCACTTACGCTGCTGCTGATAGACGTTTAGCAAGACTTCCATGGGTCTGTTTCCGGCTCTTTCGACTTGGTCGACCTGGTGTCGTCCTACACCAGGGTCTTTCGGTAAGGCGTAGCCCAGCGTTCGACGCCCTTCAGGATCTCGTTGCCCGCGATGCCCATGATGGTCAGGAGCGAGATGCCCACCATCATCTCCGCCACGTGGAACGTCTGCGTCGCGTGGTCGATCATGTAGCCGATGCCCGCCTCGGCGCCGAACAGCTCCGCCACCATGATGGTCACCACCGACCGCGAATAACCCAGCCGCAGGCCCGCGATCAGGAACGGCATCGACCCCGGCACGATGATCTTGGTCAGCATGGCCCAGAACGAGATGTTGAAGGCCCGTCCCAGCATGCGGAACTCGCCCTGGACGTTCTTGATGCCGGCCTGGGTGTTGATGATCACCGGGAAGACCGAGGCGAGGGTGATGACGCCGACCTTTGAGGCGATGCCGAGGCCCAGCCAGATAATGAACAGCGGTGCGGCCACCGAACGCGGCGTGGCGTAGAGGCCCACCAGGATGGGAGAAAACATCTCGTCCAGGGTCCGGCTGAACGCCACCGCCGCGCCGATGACGACCCCAAGGATCATGGCCAAGCCGAAACCGTAGATCAGCTCGGTGCCGCTGTAGCGGATGTTCTCCCAGAACCGCGGCTCGTGGATCAGCACGCCGAACTCGATGATCACCGCCACCGGGCCGGTGAAGAAGTCCGGATCGTCGAAGACGAAGTCGATGAACTCCCACGTCAACAGCGCCAGCACCACCGACAGGCAGAAGTTGATGCCGATGCGGTGGCGGTTGTAGACCGTTTTCACCGATGCGACGAACGACGAATCCTGGCTCTCTTCGAGGGGTATCTCTTGTATCTTGCTCATGAATTCAGATGGGTGTGGAGATAGGGCTCCGCCGGGGTTCCGCCCCGATCAGACCCTGCCTCATACGGGTATTGGTGTGGGTTGTCAAGCAGTTTTCCTCCACGATTTCACCCCACGATTACGCCACGACGACTTCGTCCACGTCGTCCACCTCCGCCAGCCTCACGCGCACGTCTCCGCCCCTCCGCAGGTCCACCTGTTTGCCGACGAATTGGGCCTCGATGGGTAGCTCACGCCCCCCGCGGTCCACCAGCACCGCCAGGAAGATGGCCCGGGGCCGCCCCAGGGCCATGAGGTGGTCCACGGCGGCGCGCGCCGTGCGTCCCGTATGGAGCACGTCGTCGAACAGGATCAGCGTCTTGTCGTTCACCTCGAAGGGAATATGGGTGGCGTCGATGCGCCCCTCCGGCAAGAGCGTGTTCAGGTCGTCGCGGTAGAGGGTAATGTCCAGCTCGCCCACGGCCACCGGCAGGGCGTGCTTCTCCTTCAGCACGTCCGCCACCCGCCGCGCCAGCGTCGGCCCGCGCGTGCGCACGCCGATGAACGCCAGGGAGGCGGCCGCGCCGTGTTCGCCGGCGATGCGCTTGGCGAAGCCCGCGAGAATCCGTGCGATCTGGGCCGCGCTCAGTACCCGCGTGGTCTTCCTCGGCTTGGGTTTATTCGGATTGGATTTCTTCGGCTCAGCCTTCTTCGGCCTGGATATTTGCATGGGCGGCTCTCAGTCAACGTCCTGGCCTGCAACCGAGTAGCGTCCCGGCCTGGAACCGGGTGGCGGCGGACGCTCAGATTTTCGCATGGGCGGCTCTCAGCATGGCCTCCACCAGGAACTGGGTGCCGAGGCAGATGTCCTCGGGGTCGGTCCATTCCGTGGGGTTGTGGCTCACGCCGTTGACGCTGGGGATGAAGATCATGCCCGTGGGGGTGATCCTGGCCATCTGCATGGCGTCGTGGCCCGCGCCCGACGGCATCACCTCGAAGGGGACGCCGTGTTCCTCGCACAGCGCGCGGATGAGCGCGATCACCCGCGGGTGCATCGCCACCGGCTCCTCGTCCCGGATGGTCACGAGGTCCACCTTCACGCCGCGCTCCCGGGCGATGCGCCGCGCCCGCTTCTTGATGAGCCCGGCCACCTTGCGCTTGGAGGCGGCGGTGATGCTGCGCACGTCCACCTGCATCTCCGCCCGCCCCGGGATGGCGTTGATGACGCCGGGCTCCACCTTGATGGCGCCCACCGTCCCCACCACGCGGCCCTTCTCCGTGGCGGCGTGCTCGCGGCACACCTCGTCGATGTAGGTGATCAGGTGCCCCGCCGCCACCAGCGCGTCCTTGCGCATCTCCATGGGCGTGGTGCCGCTGTGGTCCGCCTGGCCGCGGAACACCACCCGGAACCGGCTCGGCGCGGCGATGGCCGTGACCACGCCGATCTTCTTCTTCTTCGACTCGAGGATCGGACCCTGCTCGATGTGCAGTTCCAGGTACGCCTTGACGGTGTCGGGATCGCGTTTCAGCGAGTCCAGGTTCTCCCGGTAGATGCCCAGGCTCGACAGCACGTCTTCCAACCGGTTGCCGCCCGCGTCCACCGCGTTGGCGAAGTCGTCCATGGTGACGTCCCCCGCCACCAGGCTGCTCCCCAGGGTAGAGAACCCGAAACGGCTCGACTCCTCCCCCACGAAACACACGCTCTCCAGCGGCCCCGGCACCGGCACACCGCTCTCCTTGATGGTGCGCACCGCCTCAAGCGCGCCGATGACCCCCACCGGCCCGTCGTACCTCCCCCCCTGCACCACCGAATCCAGATGCGACCCCGCCAGCACCGCCGGCCCCTCCCGCTCCCCCGCCAACCGCCCGAAGATGTTCCCCGCCGCATCCACCCGCACGTCCAGCCCCGCCCGGTTCATCAGGTGCACCAGCAACTGCCGCGACCGCAGCTCGTGCACCGAGAACACCAGCCGCGTCACCGCCCCGCCCTCGCCCAGGCCGATGCGCGACACCGCGTTCAGGTCGCGCAACAGCCTGTCCTTGTTGATTTGGGGGATTTCCATGTGCCCTGCTCAACGGTCGGGAGAGGGGCAAATCGTAACAGGAAAGGACGAACGGAAACAAGGAATGGTCCGGAAGGAAACGACGAATGGTCCGGATGGAAACAGGAAATGGCCGGACGGAAACGACGGCTGGCAAAGGCTTGCCCGCCGTGTTAAGCCATCAATCGTTCGCGCTAAGCAATCAGCGCCTGCGTCAAGCAATCACCGTTCGTCCTGAGCGTAGCGGAGCGTAGTCGAAGGACGTCCGATCAACAAGCAGAGTCCGAATACGAAGCGTTGCCGCCGGGACCCCGGACAGGCCCCCGCATCGTTTGGCCCCGAGGAATCCCATCCATGTCAGAAACCGGAAAGAGAATCGCCGAGCTTCTCCTGAGCACCCAGTCCATCCAGGTATACCAAGACCGCCCGTTCGTATTCGTATCCGGCCGGGTCTCCCCCGTCTACATCGACTGCCGCCGCCTCCTGTCCTACCCCGAGGCTCGGGACGAGATCCTCGAAGCCCTGGCGCAGATCGCGCGCCGCGACATCGGTCTCGACAACATGGACGTGGTGGCCGGAGGCGAGACCGCCGGCATCCCCTACGCCGCCTTCGTCTCCCACTACCTCCGCAAGCCCATGATCTACATCCGCAAGAACCCCAAGGGCTACGGCCACACCAACCAGATCGAAGGCGTCCTGAACGAAGGCCAGCGCGTGACCCTGGTGGAAGACCTCGTCACCGACGGCTTCAGCAAGCTCCGCTTCAACATCGGCGTGCGCGCCCAGAAGGCCCGCATCACCCACTGCCTCTGCGTCTTCGAATACAGCTCCGACGACCTCGACCTGCACGAAGGAAAGAAAAACCTCGCCGACCACGACATCAGCCTCCACACCCTCTCCAACTGGGACGATGTCCTGAGCGCCGGCGAAGACACCGGCTTCTTCTCCGAGGAAAACCGCCACCAGATCGTCGACTTCCTCAAAGACCCAGGCAACTGGGGCCGGCGGATGGGGTTCGAGTAGTCGGCCGTCGGCATATCACCACGTCATCCTGCCAACAGGCAGTGTGAAACCCCGTCCGGCCAGAGAAGGCACCCAGCCCCCGGGAATCGTCATTCCCGTACGCTCCGAATCATCATTTCCGCCCCCTCCTTCCGTCATTCCGGCCCCTTCCGTCATTCCGGCCCCCTTCCGTCATTCGCGCCCCCCTTCCGTCATTCGCGCCCCCCCTTCCGTCATTCCCGCCCCCCCTTCCGTCATTCCCGCGAAAGCGGGAATCCAGGGGTGGGGAGGGGCCGCCCCCTCAATCCTCCTCATAAATCTCCACATCCACCGGCTTCCCCCCCACCGGCATATCCGGGCAAGCACTGAACGCCGCCAACAGATCCCGCTCCGCCCGCATGTCCACATTCGTCGGCGCCGCCGGCCGCACCGTCGTATGCTGCATCAACCCCGTCTTCCCGTCGATAACCATGTGCTGAAACAGGTTGAACGGACTCGGCACATCCTCCGGCGCGATGTCGTAGCCCGCCAACGCCCCCGACAGGTTCTCCCAGCACCCATGATCGGGAATCTCATCGTCCCGGTAATCCCGGTGGTAGTACTCTCGCAACCGCCCCTCCTGCTTCGCCAACTGGAACCGCCGCCCGCTGCACATGCCCTTCTGCAAATCGTGGGTCCCCTCCGCGAACGTATCCGCCACGATCGTCATGAAGTGCTGGTTGTCCCGCGACATCAGCTTGTCGCCGGTGCTGAGAAAGATCTTCCCGTTGTAGACCTTCGTCCGCGCCTGATCGAACCGCTCCCGCAGGTTGTGCCGGTCCAGCACCAGGAAATCCACCGTCGACATCGCGATGATGCGGATGATCTGCCCCTTCTTGAGATCCCCGGACCATCCGGTGTTGGCGGGGACGTGCTCGCTGAGTACCTTTTTCATGTGAGCCTCCTTTGGAGGCGAATGTGGCGCGGTGGGCGGGAATTTTCAATGGTTTGAACCGGTATAGGGGCTACCAAACACCCTGCTTGTGGGTTCGGCACAGACCCTCGTCCAGAGCGCCGGGTCAAGTCCGAGAAGTGCTGGATAATTCGGTTCGGTAGGGGGCGCATTGGTTGAGGCGGTAGGGTTGAGGCCGTTGTGGCCTTCATATTCGTGATCGAGGTCCTGTCTGACGGCGCGCATCTGGCGGCGCTCGAGATCAGAGACCTTGATGGCCCTCCAGCGTTCGGCAGCGCGGATCATGGCGCCGAACATGAGCTTGAGGACGGGCTTTTCACCGA
>CAZFIU010000053.1:0-26281 GCA_964519455.1 uncultured Syntrophobacterales bacterium | reverse complement strand
CAGCCCTGGCGGCGCACCTTCGGCGACAACCTCGTCTACACCGACTGGCACCGGGACAACTACTTCGTCGCGGTGAAGCGGTTGATTCCGGATGGCTGCCGGGTGGGCATCGAGCTCGACCACATCACCCTGGAAAACTCCCGCAAGCTTCGGGGGGCCTTGCCCGCCGCCGAGCTGGTGGACGTGAGCAAGGCGACCATGCGCATGCGCATGGTCAAGTCCGACGAGGAGGTCGCGTGGATTCGGGAGGGAGCGCGCATCGCCGACATCGGCGGAGCGGCCTGCGTGGAGGCCATCGGGGTGGGAGTGCCGGAGCACGAGGTGGCGCTGCACGCGACCCGGGCCATGGTGCGCGAGATCGGCAGGAGCCAGCCACACGTGGAATTGATGGACACGTGGACCTGGTTCCAGTCGGGCGTCAACACCGACGGCGCCCACAACCCGGTCACCTCCCGGAGGATCGAGCGCGGCGACATCCTGAGCCTGAACTGCTTTCCGATGCTGGCCGGCTATTACACGGCTCTCGAGCGCACCCTGTTCGCGGAGGAGTGCCCGGACGAGCACCTGCGGCTGTGGAAGATCAACGTGGAGGTGCACGAGGCGGGGATCGGCCTCATCAAGCCCGGGGTGCGTTGCTGCGACGTCGCCGCCGGGCTCAACGCCATCTACGAGCGCCACGGCCTGCTGGAAAACCGCACCTTCGGCTACGGTCACAGCTTCGGCGTGCTGTGTCACTATTACGGCCGCGAGGCGGGCCTCGAGCTCCGCGAGGACGTCACCACCGTGCTCGAGCCCAACATGGTGGTGTCCATGGAGCCGATGATCATGATCCCGGAGGGTCAACCCGGCGCCGGCGGCTACCGGGAGCACGACATCCTGGTGGTGACGGAGGACGGCGCCGAGGACATCACCGGATTCCCGTACGGGCCGGAGCACAACATCGTAAGGAAACTCTGATCCGAGGTGGGACGCTCGTTCCGGTTCACCCTTGTCCCTCGAGTTCGTCTGGTATATGGTCGTCACTCATTCAGGGGGGCGAGTTCACGGAATGTGGATGCCGGCGCGGAACAGAGTTTGCCGTTCGCACGTTCCGCCGGGGCCGGATGGCTGAATGGTTGAGTCCAAGCCCATAGTCAGGTTCGATCGCGTCCAGAAGAGTTACGATGGCGAGACCCTCGTCATCAAGGACCTCAACCTGGACATAGAGGCGGGCGAGTTCCTGACCATGCTGGGGCCGTCCGGATCGGGCAAGACCACCTGCCTGATGATGCTTGCGGGTTTCGAGCCCGCCACCCACGGCGAGATCTACCTCAACGGTCAGCCCATCAACCGTGTCGCCCCGCACAAGCGCGACATCGGCATGGTGTTCCAGAACTACGCGCTGTTCCCGCACATGACCGTGGCCGAGAACCTGGCGTTTCCGCTGCAGGTCCGCAAGATTGCGAAACCGGACATCAGGGCCAGGGTGGAGCGGGTGCTCGAGATGGTCCGGCTGGCCGGTTTCGAGAACCGGCGGCCCGCCCAGCTCTCCGGGGGCCAGCAGCAGCGCGTGGCGGTGGCGCGCGCCCTTGTCTTCGAGCCCGCCCTGGTGCTGATGGACGAGCCCCTCGGGGCGCTGGACAAGAACCTGCGCGAGGAGATGCAGTACGAGATCAAGCGCATTCATGAGAATCTCGGCGTCACGGTGGTATACGTGACCCACGATCAATCCGAAGCGTTGACGATGTCCAGCCGGATCGCGGTCTTCAACGACGGCCTCATCCAGCAGCTTGCCACCCCCGACGTTCTCTACGAGCAGCCCGAGAACGCCTTTGTCGCGCAGTTCATCGGCGAGAACAATCGCCTGCACGGCACGGTCGTATCGGTTGACGGGGACTACTGCCTGGTGCGGCTCGAGGACGGTGCGACCGTTCGCGCGCTCAAGATCAACGTGGCCGGCAAAGGGGCGCCGACCTGCCTGTCGTTGCGCCCCGAACGGGTCGCCATCGAACCGACAGGGGTCACGGAAGAGAACGTCCTCAGCGGCCGCGTCGAGGAGTTGATCTATCTGGGCGACCACAAGCGCGCCCGCCTGTCGGTCGCCGGATACGACGAGTTCATCGTCAAGGTTCCAAACGCCCAGGACCACGCTCCTCTGAGCGAGGGCACGCGGGTCCGTCTCGGCTGGGCCGCGGAGGATTGCAGGGCGCTCGATGCGTCAGGGGAGGTGTCCACGCCCGGATGACCGAGAGTCCGGGGATACGTTCTACCGCAGGAATATCGATGGCTGAACAAAGACCGGTCCGTCCGGTCGACAGCGAACAGGGAGACTTGCAATGAAACGACTATTGACCTCCATGGCCCTCGCGGCAGCCGTCGCGCTGGCCGGCAGCGCGTACGCGCAGAACCTGAACATCGTGTCGTGGGGCGGGGCCTATACGGCCAGCCAGCAGAAGGCCTACCACGACCCCTACATGAAGGCGAACCCCGGCGTGAAGATCGTCAACCACGATCTGGGATCGGGGGCGTTGGCGAAGCTGCGGGCCGAGGTGGAATCCGGCAAGGTGACGTTGGACCTCATCGACATGACCGCCGCCGATGCCATCGTCGCGTGTGACGAAGGGTTGGTCGAACAAGTCGAACCCGACAAGTGGCTGGCCGCCGCTCCCGACGGCACACCGGCTTCCAAGGACTTCTTTGCCGGGACCCTCTCGGTCGGCGGAACCAATTGCTTCATCCCGCAGATCGTCTATTCCACCACCTTCGGTTACCGCACCGATGCCTACAAGGGCGAACAGCCTTCCAGCCTGGCCGACGTGTTCGACCTGAAGAAGTTCCCCGGCAAGAGGGCGCTGGAGAAGAGGCCCAACAACAACATGGAATGGGCGCTCATCGCCGATGGCGTCGCGGCCAAGGATGTCTACAAGATGCTGAGCACCGACGAAGGCGTCGCCCGCGCGTTCGCCAAGCTGGACACCATCAAGGACCAGGTCGTCTGGTGGACCAAGGGCGCCCAGCCGCCGCAGTTGCTGGCGGACGGCGAGGTCGCCATCGCGTCGGCGTACAATGGCCGGCTGTTCTCCGCCATCATCGAGAAGAAGCAGCCGATAGCGATGTTGTGGGACTGGCAGAACTTCGATCTGGACGGGTGGGTGGTCCCCAAGGGCACCAAGAATCTCGCCGCGGTGAAGAAGTATCTCCGTTTCGCCACGGACACCCAGCGGCTGGCCGACCAGGCGAAGTACATCTCCTACGGTCCGGCCCGTCACTCTTCCGCCGGTCGGGTGGGCAAGCACGCGGAGCTCGGCGTGGACATGAAACCGCATATGCCGACCGATCCCGCGAACTCGAAGACCGTCCTCCTTTCCAACTATGTCTGGTGGGCGGATCACCAGACCGAGTTGAACGACAAGTTCAACGCCTGGCTCGCCAAGTAGGCGTTTTCCGGCCGGGCGGGAGCCCGAGGGCTTCCCCGCCCGGCCGTCCCTTCCGCTTTGCCCAATCCCCCGGCCCGGTCCCATGTCCAAGACAATGGACGAGGTGATGCGAACGGCTGACGGCGTGCCGCTCAAGGTCAGCCTCCACAAGGCGTTGGTGCGCAGCCGCATCCGGGCGCTGCTGCTGGTCCTGCCCTTGCTGGCCTTCCTCCTGGTGGCGTTCCTGTTGCCCATCGGCTACATGCTGTTCCGCAGCGTCGACAACCGGATCGTGCCGTCGATCTTTCCGCGCACGGCCGCTGCGATACAGGACTGGAACCCCGCCGGCAACTGGCTTCCCGGTGAAGCCGCCTTCGAGGCGCTGGTGCGCGACATCCAGCAGGCCTTCAAGGACCGGACCCTGGGCCGCGTCGGCCGCCGGCTCAACTACGAGAAGCCCGGCATGTCGAGCCTGTTCAGGAAGTCGGGCAGACGGGCCGCGCGCATCACCGGTCCGCCCTACAAGGAGCAGGTCCTTCGGATCGACAAACGCTGGGGCGACGTGAACACCTGGCGGCTGATCCACCGGGAGTCGGGCGCGCTGACGGGGGCCTATTTCCTCGCCGCGGCCGACCTGACCCTGAACGACCGCGCCGAGATCGTCCGGCAGCCCGAGGCGCGCCGGATATACCGGACCCTGTTCTCCCGGACCCTGTGGATGAGCGGGCTGATTACCGTGCTGTGCCTGCTGCTGGGTTATCCCGTGGCGTATCTCCTGGCCACGTTGCCGCTGCGGTACAGCAACCTGCTGATGATCCTGGTGCTGCTGCCTTTCTGGACCTCCCTGCTGGTACGGACCACTTCCTGGATCGCGCTGCTGCAGACCGAAGGCGTGCTCAATGACTTGATGGTCTTCGTCGGGCTCATAACCGACGACGGCCGGCTCCAGTTGATCCACAACAAGTTCGGCACCTTCGTGGCGATGGTCCACATCCTGTTGCCGTTCATGATCCTGCCCCTGTACTCGGTGATGAAGACGATTTCTCCGGCCCTGACGCGCGCCGCCCGTTCGCTCGGGGCGACGCCGTTTACCGCCTTCGTGCGGGTCTACATGCCCAACACGTACTCGGGCGTGGGCGCCGGCTGCATCATGGTGTTCATCCTGTCCATCGGCTACTACATCACCCCGGCCCTGGTGGGCGGCCGCACCGGAACCTTCATCTCCAATTTCATTGCCCTGCACGTCGGTCAGACGCTCAACTGGGGTCTGGCGGCGGCGTTGGGCTCGCTGCTCCTCGTCCTGGTCCTGGCGCTGTACCTGCTCTACGACAAGATCGTCGGGATCGACAACATGAAGCTGGGTTGAGCCCGCGATGTCCCTGCCGATTTACGCAACCCCCCTCGAGAAGGCGTGGCACTATACCTACCGCGTGATCTGCGCCGCGATCTTCATATTCCTGATCGGCCCGATCTTCGTGATCATCCCGTTGAGCTTCAACGAGTTGCCGTACTTCACCTTTACCCCGGAAATGCTGTCCCTGGACCCGGCCGGTTACAGCACCAAGTGGTACCGGGAGTTCTTCACCGAGGATTCCTGGCAGAACGCGGTCAGGAACAGCCTGGTCATCGGCGTCTTCGCGACACTGATCTCCACCTTCCTCGGGACCCTGGCGGCCCTCGGCCTGAGCCGGTCCGAGATGCCGTTCAAGAGCGGCTTCATGGCCCTGCTGATATCGCCGATGATCGTGCCCCTCATCATCTCGGCCACGGGAATGTACTTCTTCTACACGCGAATGGGCATTTCCTCGACGCACCTGGGCGTGATCATCGCCCATGCGGCGCTGGGCACGCCATTCGTGGTGATCACGGTCACGGCCACCCTGGTCGGGTTCGACCATTCCCTGATCCGGGCCGCCGCCAGCCTCGGCGCCAACCCCGTCGAGACATTCTTCAAGGTGACCATGCCGCTGATCCTTCCCGGCATCGTCTCCGGCGCCCTGTTCGCCTTCATCACCTCGTTCGACGAGGTCGTGGTGGTGCTGTTCGTCGGTTCGGTGGATCAGCGCACGATCCCGTGGAAGATGTTCTCGGGCATCCGCGAAGAGATCCGCCCCACCATCCTCGCGGTGGCCACGCTTCTCGTCTGTGTGTCGGTCCTGCTCCTGACGACGCTGGAATTGCTGCGCCGGCGCAACGAGCGGCTGCGCGGGATAAGGGCGAGTTGAGCACGGACCGTCATTGATATGAAATGAAAAATTGTTCAATTATTTAAGGTAGTTACGGAATTCCGCTGCACCCCGAGGAGTCATTCCCGCGGAAGCGGGAATCCAGGGGTGGGGAGGGGCCGCCGTCGCTTACAACCTGGCGAGGCGTTCCCGGCGCACCCGCTCGGCCTTCGAGAGCCGCCACGGGTTGCCCTTCTTGCGTCCGTCCCGTTCCCGCGGGCGCGGCTCGAAGTCCTCGTCCGCCTCCCCGGAGTCGGGCGCGTCCGGATCCACCCTCATCTTCGCGAGGAACTCGCCCACGTAGACGGCCACGGCGCCGCTGCTCTCCACGCTGCGCCGCAGGTCGCGGTCGGAGGTGACCACGATGCAGGTGTCCCCGATCTCGCGGGCCAGCCGCTCGATGACCGCGTCCGCCTTCTCGCCGTAGCGCGAGAACACCACCGTCACCTCGCCCACCCGCTCGCGCGTCTCGTCATCCCGGCCGTTCCGCCAGCCGTCGAAGACGGTGGTCAGGGAGTGCCCCTTGCGCGCCTGGTACGCGGCGACCTCCTTGACGAGCGCGTTGCGCTTCTGTTCCAGGTCGCCGCGAAGACCCTGTTCACTGCCGATGACGTTGTAGCCGTCTACGACGATATGGAACGGCATGGTGGGTTCTCCGTCAGGGGTTCTCCGCAAGAATTGAACGCGAAGTGTCAACATATACCCGTTTCCACCCGTTGCCGCGAACCGCATGTCGCGGGGTTTCACTAGCGGCGGGGAAATGTTGTAAGCTCGCGGGTTCAAGTTGGTCCCGGAACCCGGGTCACGGCACGAACCGTCGCGATGACCCCGTCCATCAAACGAGAAAGCGAGTCGCCCGCAATGTTCAACAAGGCCAGACGCATCCAGGAGTTGCCGCCGTACCTGTTCGCCGAGATCGACCGGAAGAAGCGCGCCGCCCAGGCCAAGGGGGTCGACCTCATCGACCTGGGCATCGGAGACCCGGATATCCCCACGCCGGGCAGGATCATCCGGAAGTTGTCGGAGACCGCGACCAAGCCGGTCAACCACCGGTATCCCAGCAGTTCGGGCATGATGGAGTTCCGCCAGGCGGTGGCGGATTGGTACGCCCAGCGCTTCGCCGTGACCCTGGACCCCGCCACCGAGGTGGTCTCGCTCATCGGTTCCAAGGAAGGCGTGGCCAACATGGCGGTGGCCTACGTGGACCCGGGCGACGTGGTGCTCGTGCCCACCCCCGGCTATCCGGTGTACGAGATCGGCACCAAGTTCAACGGCGGTTCGGTCCACTCTCTGCCGTTGCGCCGGGAGAACGGCTTTCTGCCGGACCTCGCCGGTATACCGTCCGACGTGCTCCAGCGCGCCAAAATGCTGTGGATCAACTATCCCAACAACCCCACCGGCGCGGTAGCGGACGAGAGTTTCTTCAAGGAAGCGGTGGAGTTCGCCCACAAGCACAACATCATCCTGTGCCATGACGCCGCGTACACGGAGCTGGGCTTCGACGGGTATCGCGCGCCGAGCATCCTCCAGGTGGATGGCGCCAAGGAGGTGGCCATCGAGTTCCATTCGCTGTCCAAGACCTTCAACATGACCGGTTGGCGCATCGGCATGGCGGTGGGCTGCGCGGAGCTCGTGGGAACGCTGGGGCAGGTGAAATCCAACGTGGATTCGGGGGTCTTTCAGCCGGTCCAGGAGGCGGCCATCGTCGCCCTCGAGCACGCGGAGGAGTTCCTCGCGCCCATCCGGGAAGTGTACCAGGAGCGGCGGGACACGGTGGTGGACGGCCTGCACCGCGCCGGCTTCGAGCTTCCCCCGCCGCGGGCGACCTTCTACGTGTGGCTGCCCGTGCCCGGAGGATGGACCTCCACGGATTTCACCGCTCGGCTGCTCGACGAGGCCGGCATCGTCACCACCCCGGGCAACGGTTTCGGCGAGCCCGGCGAGGGCTTCATCCGGATGACCCTGTGCTCGCCGGCCGAACGCCTGAAGGAGGCCGTGGAACGCCTCCGGCAGCTCAGCCTGTAGCACTCGTGACGCATCGCGCCTACATCGGGGTGGGCTCGAACCAGGGAGACAAGGAGCGGAACTGCCGTCGCGCCGTCAGCGAGATCGGAGACTTCCCGGAGACCCGGGTGCGGGCGGTTTCGTCCTGGTTTGCCACCGAGCCGTGGGGCGCGCCGAGCAGCGAATGGTACGTCAACGGGGTCGCGGCCGTTGACACCAGTCTGGAGCCGGAGAGCCTGCTGCAACACTGCCAGACCGTCGAGAGGAAGCTGGGCCGCCCGGCCGAGCGTCAACGCTGGGCGGACCGGGTCATCGATCTGGACATCCTGTTCTATGATGATAGGGTATTGGAAGGACCGGACTTGATTATCCCGCACCCCGAGCTGCACCGGCGCCGGTTCGTGCTCGCTCCGCTGTGCGAACTAGCGCCGGACCAGAAGCATCCGCTTCTCGGAAGCAGCATCCGGGAGCTGTGGGCCCGGGTGGAAGATGACAAGCGGGTGTGCGCGATCGCCGGCCCCGACGCGCAGGAGACGCCGTTGTCACCGACGGTGCCGATGAGATGATCCTCAAGTTCCTCATACTGGGCCTGCTCGTCTACCTCTTCATCGTGCTGGTCTACTCGAGCCTCAAACGCAAGGGGAGCAACCCCGACCCGTCCCAGGGCGAGGCCATGGTCCTCGACCCCCACTGCAAGAGCTACGTCCCCAAGAACGAAGCCTACCGCTCCGGCGGCAACTACTTCTGCAGCGAAGAGTGCGCCCGCGCCTACGCGGCCCAGCAGGTCTGAGTTCAGGGAGACGGGCTGACCATACGCCTCGACACCTGACGGTCGGCGTCCCGTAATTAGTGGCACAAATATCCGCACCTGCGCGGCCTGTTCGGGTTCACGTTCTTTACAAACTGGACATGATATCCTGTCCTTGTTCTCAGCGATGAAACAGGGGGCAGGGTGGCATGGCCGAGTCTACCGGATCGATGAAGCAGGCGATGGGGTTGCTCGCCGAGGGTTTCCCGGGGTTGTCGAGTAGCGTCAAGCGTTTTGTTCGCGATCACCCGCGTGAGGCGCATCTCGCGGTCGCGGTCGCCCTGGAAACGGCCGCTGCACAATGCGAGGCGGAAGAACGAAGCGCTGCCGTTGACGTACCGGAAAGGCTGCACCCGTTCGTCGTTCGCCGAGGCGGCGAGGACATTCTAGGCGTTTCGGAGGCGGCGGCGCGGCTCAAGGTCTCTCGGACCACCATCTACGACTGGGTGGAAAGAAGAACTCTTCTTGCCTGGAGGTCGACGAAGCGAGGACTGAACATCCCCGCGGCGCAGATCCTCGGTCCCGGGCGGGTGGTCGCCGGCTTGGCGGAGGTCGCCGCTGCTGTCGGAGACCCAGAACTGGCTTGGGCGTTTCTCACCCAGGAGTGGCCGTTCGAAGACACCGCTACGCTCCCTCTTGCGTTGCTGAAAGCCGGCCGTATCGAAGACGTGCTCGGCGCGGCACCCGGCTTTGGTTCCACTTTCACGTGAGCGTGGCCACCTATCCTCGGCACAGGCTTCGGCCCGTGCTCCTCAAGGCGGCGTTTCCCGAAAACTACCGTATCGTACCAAGCCGCTATGAGGCATCACCGCTCGGAACCAGTCGCGGCGACTCCCGGTTCTGCACTCGCACCGCGGGGTACACGGTCCTGGCGCCGTGTGTCCTCCTCTTACCGTCCGTCAACGCACCTGCCGGGGCGGCTCACCATCGGTTGCTTCAGGATGGCCGGATAGATAGCTCAGTTCCGTTCTTCCATCCTTTGAGTTCCATCACACTTGTTTCGTTGCCACGACGGAGTGAACGCGAACCTCTCGCGCGTTCCGCTTCGGTACCGCGTTGAGTTGCCGCTCACGCGTAGCACTCCAGAAAATCCTTCAGCAGGGTTTTCCCGCCCTCCGCCAGGATCGATTCCGGGTGGAACTGTACGCCCTCCACCGGGTGACGCTGGTGGCGGACGCCCATGATGACTCCGTCCGCGGTGCGGGCGCTGACGGAGAGTTCGTCGGGGAGGCTCTCGGGGTCGAGCACCAGGGAGTGGTAGCGCATGGCCGGGAAGGGGTTGGCCTGGGAGCGGTAGATGGTGCGGGAGTCGTGGGTGACGTCGGACATCTTCCCGTGCATGATCTCGGCGGCGCGCACGACGCGGGCGCCGTAGGCGGCGCCGATGCACTGGTGGCCCAGGCAGACGCCGAGGATGGGGATGCGCGGGCCGTAGCGCCGGATGACCTCGCACGAGACGCCGGCTTCGTTGGGCGTGCACGGCCCGGGCGACACGACGATGGCGCTCGGCCGCATCTCCTCCACGGCGTCCGCGGCGAGCCTGTCGTTGAGGGCCACGCGCACCTCGGCGCCGAGCTCGGCCAGGTAATGGTAGAGGTTGTAGGTGAACGAGTCGTAGTTGTCGATGAGCAGGATCATGTGGCCGCTCGCTACCGTTCTTTCCTCCAGGACTCCGCCAGCTCGATGGCCTTGAGCATGCCGCGGGCCTTGTTGAGGGTCTCTTCGTACTCCGTTTCGGGGTCGGAGTCGGCGACGATGCCGGCGCCGGCCTGGATCACGGCGGTGCCGTTGTGAAGGGTGATGGTGCGGATGGCGATGCAGGTGTCGAGGTTGCCGTTGAAGCTCAGGTAGCCCACGGCGCCGGCGTAGAGCCCGCGTCGTTCCGGCTCCAGCTCGCTGATGATCTGCATGGCCCGTGTCTTGGGCGCGCCCGACACCGTGCCCGCCGGGAAGCAGGAGCCGAACAGGTCCAGCGGCGTCTTTCCCCGTTCCAGTTCCGCCTTGACGTTGGAGACGATGTGCATGACGTGGGAGTAGCGCTCCACGACCATGAGCTGGTCCACCTCCACCGAGCCCACCTCGGCCACCCGGCCCACGTCGTTCCGCCCGAGGTCCACCAGCATGATGTGCTCGGCGCGTTCCTTCGGGTCGGCAAGCAGGTCCTCCTCGAGCTCCCGTTCCTCGCGCGCGTCCTTGCCCCGCGGCCGCGTGCCGGCGATGGGCCGGAGCTCGATCCCGCGGCCGGTCAGGCGCACCAGGATCTCCGGCGACGAGCCGATGATCTTGAGGTCGTCCAGCTCCAGGAAGAACATGTAGGGAGACGGGTTGGTGAACCGCAGCGCGCGGTAGATCTCCAGCGGCTCGGCCCGGGTCTTCGCCTCCAGCCGCTGGGAAAGCACCACCTGGATGACGTCGCCGGCGGCGATGTACTCCTTTCCCTGGCGCACCATGGCGCGGAACGTATGCGGCGTCACGTTGGAGCGGTACCGGACGGCGTCGCCGGTCCCGGTGAGGCTTCTGGCCTCCAGGGCGTCGGGCGACTTCCGCAGGGAGGTCCGCACCCGTTCGATGCGGGCGACCGCTTCCCCGTAGAGAACGCGCAGGCTCTTGCCCTTGTGGACGTGGACGTTGTCGATGATCGTGATGGTGTGCTTGAGGTTGTCGAAGCTCACCAGCGTGCGCACCAGCAGGAAATAGATGTCCGGATAGCCGTGAGCGCGCCGGTCCGGGTTGGACACCCCGTGAAGCCGCTCCACCGCGTCGTAGGCCACGTATCCCAGGGCGCCGCCGGTAAACGGCAGGTCCGGAATCGCGTTGGCGGGCCGGTATCCTTCGAGGATCCCGGTGAGCGCCTGCAGCGGGTCATCGCAGGTCCATTTCCTCTTCTTCCGCCCCTCGGTGACCTCCACCTCGCGCCCCCAGGCCTTGAACACCAGTTCCGGCTCGGTGCCGAGGAACGAATAGCGCGCCCAGCGCTCGCTGCCTTCCACGCTTTCCAGCAGGAACGAGTGCCGGCTCTTCCTCAGGCGGTTGTAGAACGACACCGGCGTCTCGAGGTCCATGAGGGTTTCCTCGTACACCGGAACGACGTTTCCCTGCTTGGCGAGTGCCGCGAATTCGCGGTACGAAGGTTGGATCATCAGTGGTGTTGTGGGGGTGTTCGCGAGACTCCGGGGACCGTTTCAGTTCCAGTCGCCTAATTTAGCCGAAAGCCGTGCACAGCGCGAATGTGCCGGCAAGCTGCCCGCTGTCATGAAGATTCCCGGGATGAGCGTGCGACGACCGCTGTGGCCGGCCTGCCTGCTGCTGCTTTGCCTCCAGGCGGCGTGCGACCGTGCTCCCTCGGTCATCTTCGAAGGCCCCGACGGAGTCAAGGCCGCCTTCAGCGTGGAGCTGGCCGACACCCCCGAGAAGCGGCGCTGGGGGTTGATGTACCGGCAGGATCTCGGGAACGACGAGGGCATGCTGTTCGTCTTTCCGGACGAGACGGACCGCTCCTTCTGGATGAAGAACACGCCCTTGTCCCTGGACATGATCTTCATGGACCGGCGCCGGCGGGTGGTGGGGATCATCCACGACACCGTGCCGTTCTCCACCCGTTCCGTCGGCGTGGGCGTTGCCAGCCGGTACGTGCTGGAAGTTCGCGCCGGCCTGGCGCGGCGCAACCGCATCGTCGTGGGCGACGTGGCCCGCTTCGAGCGGGTCCGGTAGACGGGCTCGCGACCGGCCGGGGGCGGCCGCTACGGCGTGGGCCGGTCCGGATCAGATCTCGCGGAAGAAGTACGGCCGGATGGGCTGCAGCCGCTCTTCGTACGTGTCGGGATTCAGCAGCCACAGGGTGGCGGCGATGCTGCTCAGGAGCGAGTTGCCGTCCTGGGACGTGAAGCACATGCCCACCACCTCGCGCTCCCCGCGCAACGCGATGCTCTGGGTAACGATGGCGGTATGGTTCAGGATGCGCCCGAACAGGCCGTGGTCGCGCCCGAAGGAGAACACCGACGCCGAGGACTTCTTGTTGGTGACGGCGATGCGGCGGTTGGAGCGGATGCGCTGCATGAGCTGCTCCATGTCGATGGCGCGCTTGAGGATCAGGTTGAAGTGGATGGTGTGCATGTACTGCGTGTTGATCTTGAGCGCGGACGAGTAGATGTCCAGGTCGAAGCCCAGCGACTTGAACAGGTAGTAGGCGTCGCGCCCCTGGTGGGTGCCGAACCTTTCGTCGTCGTGGCGCCCCACCTCGGGTGCCGGGATGAAGTCCCCTTCCTGGCTGATGTCGTTGGCCCGGCGCATGCACACGAACCGGCCCGCCTCGAGGTTGTCTTCCTTCTCCGGTCCCAGGGCCAGGGTGTCGATGAGCACCGCGAGGTTGTGGGTGTTGCAGCTCACCACCTGGACGAAGCGGTCCTCGTCCCGGTCCAGGGCGGCGTCGTTGATGCCGCGGGCGTACATCTTCCCGAACCCGAACTCGCTGCCCTGGGCGATGAAGCCCTTGCCGTTCTTGCCGGCGTAATGCTGGTAGAACTTCTCCTTGTTCTGGTTGCCGACAGGGGTGCAGTCGATGACCACGGAGGCCCGCTCGATGGCGGCTTCGGAGTCGAACGACGGTTTCATGTCGAGCTTGGCGAACTCGTCCCAGTGGTCCTTGCCCACGCTCAGCCTGGCGCCCTTGCCCTGGAGGGCCGTGATCTTGGAGCGGTCGGTGACCCGCGGAGTCTGCTTGTTGAACGTCACTTCGTCGATACCGAAGGCTTCCCTGAAGCTCGCCAGGATACCGATGAGGGGCTCGCCTATGGTCCCCGTACCGACAACGTGAACGATTTTCCTGTCCATCGGATCAACTCCTCGAAACTGTGTCCGGCCGCTCCCCGTATCCTTTCATGTTCCGGCTGTTGCCGTTACACTGTCCTTGTGCCGGCCGCGAAGTGGAGGCACGGCGCCCAATCCGATATCATACAGGCAAGTCCGATATAAGGAAAGGGAAGGGTCTTGGACAAGAGCCAGGGGAGCCCGCCTGCCTTCTCGCCGGCGGCATTTTTCGATGAGCGGTTCGGCGTTACGACGCGGGATCTGGACCGGGTGCTGGACCGCGCCATGGCCCGGCACGCGGACTACGCCGACCTCTATTTCGAGTACCGCACCCACGACCAGGTCCACCTGGAAGAGGGGCTGGTCAAGCATGCGTCGGTATCCACCGCCAACGGCGTCGGCGCGCGCGTGCTCGCCGAAACCAGGACCGGGTACGCGTTCACCGACGACGTGACCATCAAGAACCTGGACACGGCGGTGCGGACGGCCAACGTCATCGCCAACGACCGGGGTTCCGACCGGCCGGCGCGGGTCCCGGCCCCGGCGGCCTCGCGCCACGACCTCTATCCCGTGTCCCGCTCCTTCGCCGACGTGCCCCTGGAGCGCAAGATCGGCGTCCTGCAGGACCTGGACCGGTTCGCGCGCAAGGCCGATGCGCGCGTCAAGGGCGTGTTCGCCACCCTGTCGCTGGAGAACAAGGTGGTGCTCATCGCCTCGTCGCAGGGTTGGGTGCTGGGGGATTTCCAGCCGCTGGTGCGCTGCAACGTCCGCTGCATCGTGGAGGACAAGGGCAACCGCCAGGCCGGCTACTTCGGCTGGGGCGGACGCATGGCGCTGGACGACTGCGTCGACGCGGAGCGCTGCGAAGCCAACGCCCGCGAGGCCGTGCGCCGGGGCTTGGTGAACCTCGACGCGGTGGCCGCTCCCGCGGGTCCGATGGACGTGGTGCTGGGTCCCGGCTGGCCCGGCATCCTCCTGCACGAGGCCATCGGACACGGCCTCGAGGCGGACTTCAACCGTCGCAGGACCTCCGCCTTCTCCGACCGCATCGGCGAGCGCGTGGCCACCGAGCTGTGCACGGTGGTGGACGACGGCACCATCCCCTGGCGGCGCGGCTCCCTCAACGTGGACGACGAAGGCACGCCCACCCAGCGCACGGTGCTGATCGAGGATGGCATCCTGCGCGGGTACATGCACGATCGCCTGAACGCCGCCCTGCTGGGCATGGAGCTCACCGGCAACGGCCGGCGCGAGAGCTACGCCCACGTGCCCATGCCGCGCATGACCAACACCTTCATGCTGGCGGGGGAGGAGGACCCCGAGGACATCGTCCGCTCCGTGAAGGACGGCATTTACGCGGTCTCCTTCGGCGGCGGGCAGGTGGACATTACCAGCGGCAAGTTCGTCTTCTCCGCCAACGAGGCCTACCGCATCGAGGACGGCAAGGTGACCCAACCGGTGCGCGACGCCACGCTCATCGGCAACGGTCCGGACGTGCTCACGCGGGTAAGCCGGGTGGGCGCGGACCTGGCGCTGGACGACGGCATCGGCACCTGCGGCAAGGACGGCCAGGGCGTGCCCGTGGGCGTGGGCCTGCCCACCATCCGGGTGGACCAGCTCGTGGTGGGCGGCACGTCCGTGCGCGGACCGAGCGGCTTTCAAGGCTGAGGCGGACATGGAACGGTTGCCGATGGACCGGGAACTGGCGCTGGGGTTGCTGGCGCGGGCCAAGGAGAAGGGCGCCTCTCAGGGTGACGTGACGCTCATCGAGCACGAAGGCGTCCAGGTCAAGGTCCGCCTCGGCGAGGTGGAGACCGTGAGCCAGGCCCACGAGATGCGCCTGGGGCTGCGGCTCTTCTTCGGCCGGAGCGCCGCCGCCACCTCCACCTCCGACCTGTCGCGGGCTTCGCTGGACCGCCTGGTGGACGAGACCTGTGCGATGGCCCGGGCCACGGCCAGTGACGAGTTCGGCGGCCTGCCCGACGCCGGCGAGATGGCCGCCGAGGTGCCGGACCTGGACCTCCTGGACCATGAGTCACGGGGACTTCCCATCGAGGACGGCATCGACGCCGCGCGCGTGGCGGAGGAACACGCGCTGCAATACGACCCGCGGGTGACCAACTCCGAGGGCGCCGAGTTCGCAAGCTCGTTCAACCGCCTCATCCACGCCAATTCCCAGGGCTTCGCGGGAGAGTACGCCACGTCCGGCTTCCACCTCTCCCTGGCTCCGGTGGCGACGTCCAACGGCTCCATGGAGCGGGACCACTGGTACACGGCCGCGCGTCGCCGCGACGCGCTGGACTCCCCGGAGGAAGTGGGCCGGGAGGCCGGCCGCCGCGTGGTCCGGCGACTGGGCGCCCGCAAGGTGCGCACCTGCGAGGTGCCGGTGGTCTTCGACGCGTCCATCGCGGGCACCTTGGTGCGGCACGTGGCCCAGGCGGTTTCCGGCTACGCCCTCTATCAGCGCGCGTCCTTCCTGTGCGACCGGCTCGGTGAGCGCGTGGCGTCCGATCTCGTCCACGTCGTCGACGACGGCACGATCCCGCGCGCGCTCGGGTCGCGCCCGTTCGACTCCGAGGGCGTCGGCGTCCGGCGCAAGGACGTGGTCGAGGGCGGCGTCCTGCGAACCTACCTGCTCGACGCCTACAGCGCGCGCAAGCTCGGCGGCAAGTCCACCGGCAACGCCGCCCGGGGCGTGGGTCAACCCTCGGCGGTTTCCCCCATGAACCTTCGACTCCTCCCCGGCGAGCACAGTCCCGAGGACATCATCGCCTCGGTGGAGGACGGCTTCTACCTCACCGAGCTCATGGGCTTCGGCTTCAACGCCGTCACCGGCAACTACTCCCGAGGCGCTGCCGGCATCTGGATCGAGAACGGCAAGCTCGCCTACCCCGTGTCCGAGCTCACCATCGCCGGCAACCTCGGCGACATGCTGCGCCGGATCGAGATGGTCGGCAACGACCTCCGCCCGCAGAGCCCCGTGGCCGCCCCCACCGTCAAGGTCGGGCGCATGACCGTGGCTGGCGACTAGGCAACCCCGATCGGGGCTCCGTGGCTGGTTCCCCCGGCCCCAATCTGCGGTGGAAAACCACAAAATCGCGGTATTATTTATAGAATCGACTGCATTTTTGTCTCATTTGTCTTATGATGAGGCTCACTCCTCAGGTAAGGGTGGCTGGTGTTCGAGCGACTTATCAAAAAGCCCCTGGAATCACGCAAGAGTTTCTTCCTCTTTGGCCCGAGGGGTACGGGCAAGACCACGTGGTTGAGGCAGCGGCTTCCCGAGGCGCTCTTCGTCAATCTGCTGCAATCGGAATTCTACAACCGCCTGTCCGCCAGCCCCGGACACCTTGGACAGCTCATTCCTCCCGACCACACCGGCTGGACCGTCATCGATGAGGTGCAGCGCATACCCGAGCTGTTGAACGAGGTTCATGACCTGATCGAAACCCGCGGGCTGGATTTCGTCCTGACCGGGTCCAGTGCCAGGACGTTGAGGCGGAAGGGGGTGAATCTCCTGGCCGGCCGGGCCCTGACCTATCGCATGCACCCTCTGACGGTGGCGGAACAACAGGATGCCTTCGACCTGCGCGATTCCCTGCGGCTGGGCCACTTGCCCGCCCGATTCAGTGAACCCGACCCCGTGAAATACCTCAAGGACTATGTTCAGACCTATCTGCGGGAGGAGGTCATGCAGGAGGGCCTGACGCGCAATATCGGCCACTTCGCGCATTTCCTGGAGGTGGCGAGCTTCTCCCAGGGAGCCACCCTCAACATCAGCGCGGTGGCCCGGGAGGCGCACATAGACCGGTCCGTCGCCGAGAACTATTTCTCCATCCTCGAAGACTTGCTCATAGCCGTTCGTCTGCCCGTGTTTACCCGCAAGGCCAAGCGGAAGCTCATCTCGCAACAGAAGTTCTATTTCTTCGACGTGGGCGTGTGCCGTGCGATCCGGCCGACAGGCCCGCTGGACTCCGAGGCCGAGATGGACGGTCCCGCCCTGGAAACCCTGGTGCTCCAGGAGTTGCGCGCCGCCAACGACTACCACGACTACGGCTACGAGATCTTCTTCTGGCGCACCCGCAACAACCTGGAAGTCGACTTCGTCCTGTACGGACCACGCGGTCTGGTGGCCATCGAGATCAAGCGCTCGACCCAGATTCAACCCAAGGACACGAGGGCGCTCCGGGAATTCAAGAAGGACTATCCGCCGGCCAAATGCTTCGTCTTTTACGGTGGGCCGAGCGTGCTCTACCTGGACGATGTCACCGTGCTACCCATCGAACAGGCGCTGACCAATCTTCACCAGATATTGAACAACGACCCGAAGGCGTAACGGTTATGCTTGTTTGATGATTCAATCATCGAATTGACATGACCTGTGTGTATTGGCAAGATTACCGGCATGTTGCGCCGTCATTTGGCCGAAGCGCTGAGGGCCGCGGCCGAGTCCTATCCGGTGGTGACGCTCACGGGTCCCCGACAATCGGGGAAGACCACGCTGGTTCAGGCGTTGTTCGCCGATCACCGCTACCTCTCGCTCGAGGCGCCGGACATACGGGCCAGAGCCATTGAAGACCCGCGCAGCTTCCTGGCCCATGGCGACCGTTTGATCCTGGACGAGATCCAGCGCGCGCCCGAGTTGCTGTCGTATATTCAGGGCTTGGTGGACGCCGACCCCCGGCCCGGCCGTTTCGTTCTTACCGGTTCCCAGAACGTGCTGCTCATGGAGGCCGTGTCACAGACGCTGGCCGGGCGCACCGCGTTTCTCCGCTTGTACCCGCTGTCGCTGGCGGAGTTGTCGGAGAGGGAGCCTCTCGATCCGCTGACTCTCGACGGCACCAGGGGCTCTCCGTCCGTACCCGCGAGCCGTCCATCGCACAGGGACCTCTGGGCCACCCTGGTCGAAGGTTTCTATCCGCGCATTCACGACCGGGGCATTCCCGCCAGCGAGTGGCTGGCGGACTATTTTCGCGCCTACGTGGACCGCGACGTCCGTGAAGTCATGCAGGTCTCGGATGCGAGGAGCTTCGAGCGTTTCGTCCGGCTGGCGGCCGCGCATACGGCAACCGAGCTCAATCTCGCCTCGCTGGCAGGTGATGTAGGCATCACGCAGCAGACCGCCAAGCGCTGGCTCACGGCCCTGGAGATCGGATATCTGGCCACGACGCTCCCGCCCCATCACGCAAACTACCGTAAGCGTCTACGCAGGCGCCCGCGGCTTCACTTTCTCGACACGGGACTCGTCTGCTATCTGCTCGACATCCGCGACGCGGGAACGCTGGAGCGCCATCCGCTACGCGGCGCCGTCTTCGAGTCGTTCGTGGTCTCGGAACTGGTCAAGAGCTTCGCCGCCATGCGCCGCGACCCGCCACTCTACTTCTGGAGGGATGCCACCGGACACGAGATCGACGTTCTGATCGACGCCGGCGGGCGGGTTGTCCCGGTGGAGGTGAAGTCGGGCCGGACCGTTGCCGCCGATGCCGTCGACTCCCTCGCGTGGTGGACGTCGATCCCGTCCAATCCGAACCGGGGAGGCGTCCTGGTACATGGTGGAGAGGAGAGTTTCGACTTCAAGGGGTTTCGGGTACGGCCGTGGTTCTTGGCTTGACCACGACCGGAATGTAGTGCCAGAAGACCAAAATTGCCCGCTAACACCGCGAGTTATATGGACCCTTGATTGCCCCTGTTAAACTTGGGCTAAGCGGTGAAACGAAGCAACAGCCAGACGCCGACGACAAGAACCAAGCCGATAACCGTGGCCGCGCTCAGGTGGCGTTCGATCAGCGTCCTTACCGGGGGACCGAAGTACCAGAGGAGCGTGGCCTCGGCGTAGAAACGGAAGCCGCGGGAGAGCAACGAGGCCAGGACGAAGACGCCAACGTCGAGTCCGGCGGCGCCGCACGCGACGGCCACCAGCTTGTAGGGGAGCGGGGTCAGGGCGCCGGCCACGACGATCCATGCGCCCCATTCGCGCCGGTACGTCTCGAATGCCTCAAGCCTCCCTTCATACCCCCACAGAGCCAGCAGAGGCTCGCCCAGGGCTTCGAAAACGAAATAGCCGATGGCGTACCCGGCGAGACCGCCGGCCGCTGACGACAGGGTCGAGATGCCGGCGAAGGTCCAGGCCCTGGCGCGCCGCGCCAGCACCATGGGAATGAGAAGCAGGTCCGGGGGGACCGGCAGGAAGAGACTCTGGAAAAAGCACACTCCGACCAGCGCCCAGACGGCGCGGCGCGTTCCGGCGCTACGGATCGTCCAATCGTAGAGTCGTTGGAGCGTGCGGGAGTCCGTCCCCGGGGTGGAGTGAGTCATGTGCCGCGTAGCGGATCATGCAATCTTCACAGGACCTTGTACCCCTTGCCCAGCACCACCCGCAGCAGGCTGTCGATGTGGGTGACCTCGGGGTCGAACTCGATGACGGCGACCTGCCGCTCCACCGAGAAGTCCACCTCGGCGACGCCGGCGGTGCTCTCGAAGGCTTCGGTCAGGTCCGTCACGGCGGCCTCCGTCAGCTCGCCGATGGAGATGATGGCGGTCTTGGTGCTCATGGCGTGTCGCGTTTCGCATCGGAGCCGGAGGTCTGCTCCCGCCCCAGCACGCGCTTGATCTCCAGGCCGGCGCGTTCGGCGTCCCCCGCCTGGATGTACATCTCGAAGGCGGCAAAGAGCTGGCGCTCCTCGCTGCGGATGTGCTGCTCCAGCAGGTCGCCGAAGTCGAAGAGGAACTTCCGCCGGCCCGCCGCATCGCCGGACCGGGCGAGCATCTCGCGGAACTTCCTGTGCTCGCCTTCGAGCCGGGCCACCAACTCCCGGGATTCTTCAAGGGTGGTCATCAACGGGAAGAGCACCGTCTCCTCGGCCTCGAAATGGGGTTGCAGGTTCTCGCTGAAAAAGCGCGATGCCTCCGCCGCACAGGCCTCCATGGCCGCGGGGTCGCCGGGGTTGAGTTGGCCGAGGGCGTGCTTGCGGCAACGCAGTGCCAGCGCCAAGCCGTGGTGGTGGTCGTGTGAAAGCGGTATCAGCGCGGGGTGTCGTTTGGCCATGGATTGCCACGCAAATTGACGATGCCGGGTCGATGGGCTACCCTTCGTGCCACAAAGTTCCTGGAGGGTTGTTATATGGCAGACGACATGATCGTCAAACGCGAAGTGGTGATGGAGGCCGACGCCGAGATGATGGAGCGGCAGCAGAAGCGCGGCGAGGCGCGGGGCTTCACCGTGATGTGCGACGAGGGCGGGCACATCGGCGGCGACAACACGGCGCCGCCGCCCATGGCGTATTTCGCGCTGTCCATCGGATTTTGACTGCTCACCCAGCTTTCCCGGTACGGGGAAATGATGAAGGTGAAGATCGACAAGGCGCGCGTGCACGTGACCGCGCGCTTCCGGAACCAGGGCTCGGTGTTGCGGGAGACGGTGCAGGCCGAAGGCGTCGGCGTCGAGACGAAGCTCGAAGTGGAGTCCGACGAGCCTCCTGAACGCGTGGCCGCGGTGATCCGCAACTCGGAGCAGGGCTGCTACGTCATGCAGACCGTCAAGAATCCGACGCCGGTGGAAACACGGGTGACGCTCAACGGAGCGGATTTCGATACGAGCAGGAAGTAGCCGGGCGAGAACGGAGGCCGAGGCAGGATCGATTCCGCGGACGGGAAGAGGCCATGGAGGGTTCTTTGGAAAGGATGGAGGCGCTGGTCTTCGACGTCGACCAGTCGGAGTTCGAGGCGCGAGTGCTGGAGCGCTCCCGGGAGACGCCGGTAGCGGTGGACTTCTGGGCGCCGTGGTGCGGTCCGTGCCGGGTCCTGGGGCCGGTCCTGGAGCGGCTCGCCGAAGAATACGGCGGCAAGTTCCTCCTGGCCAAGGTCAACGTGGACGAGAACCAGGAGCTGGCGGGCGCCTTCGGCATCCAGGGAATCCCCGCGGTCAAGGTCTTCAAGGACGGTGCCCTGGCCGCGGAGTTCACCGGCGCGCTGCCCGAAACCGGCGTGCGCGAGATCCTGGAGCGCGTGGTGCCTTCGCGCGAGGATGAGCTGGCCGCCGAGGCGGACCGGTTGTGGTTGGAGGGCGAAACCGACAAGGCGCTGGCCATCTACGAGCAGGTGCTGGAGGAGGCGCCGAACCATGCCGGCGCGCTCCTGGGACAGGGGCGGGGGCTGCTCGAGACGGATGAGGAACGCGCCCTGCCCCTGCTCGAAAGAGTTCCCCTGGGCGACCCGGAACGCAACGAAGCCGACCGGCTGATCGCCCGTCAGAAACTCAGCGCGGGCGAGGGCGCCGACGTCGAGTCCCTGCGCGAGGAACTGGCGGCGGCCCCGGACCGCCTCGACCTCCGCTTCCGCCTGGCCCAGGCGCTGGCCGCCGAGGAGCGCTACGAAGCCGCCCTCGAAGAGTTCCTGGCGGTGCTCAAACAGGACCGCGCCTTAGAGGACGACGGCGCCCGCAAGGCCATGGTGCAGATCTTCGAAGTGTTGGGGCGGAACGAACTCGCCGACCGGTTCCGGTCGGAGATGGCCAAGGTGCTGTTCAGCTAAACAGGCAGCATCGGTGATCCAGCGCACGCTCTCAATATCCTGGAAGCGCGGATCGTCCTCGGCTGTCCAGGACGGTGGAACTCATACTACGCGAGGCGTGAAATGTCGTTGATCGCCAACGAGCTAAGAGAGGTATGGGACGCACTCAGGGAGTTCGGACACAGAGTGGTGCCCTTGTTTCTCCCGGGAGAAACTCCACCAGAGCCGTGGATATGGGAGACTCTCCAGAGTCACCGGGGGGAATATGCGACCAGACTTGGTCTCTCCGTATCGGATATCGAACGAACCATGCAAGAATTTGCCCGACCAGCGGGGGGCGCCGTACACGGTCGAGATGAGGCCAAGACCGCTTTAGGAGCGTTTGCCGCCAGGCTGAACAGGACTGTGCCGGACATGGCCCGGATCGTCGGACAGAAGGAGGCGGAAGACGGAAGAGTTGCCGAGTTCATGGTGGAACTGCGAGAACAGATCAGCGCCTGGAAACAGCTATGACTCTGTCCCACCGACTCCCGGTCGAAGATGTCCTGGAACGTTCCCGGTCAACCCGCTCCGTCAGACCCTACACGCAACCCGCCCTCTACGCTTGCGCCCGGGCCGCCTCCGCCGACGCCACCGCGGTGGCATCCAGCCGCGCCCGCAGGCGCGGGTAGAACCGTAGCGGGTTCTCGAACAGGATCTTGTGCTTCAGCTCGTCGCCGAGGTCGTCCCGCCCCAGCAGGTGCGGGATGTCCTGGCTGAAGTCCCGCTGGTCCCTTTCGTGGGGGTAGTCGGAGGCCCACAGCAGGGTGTGCTCCGGTATCAGCCGGGCGGTTTCCGGCAAGAGCGTCTCCTCCACCTCGGCGGCGAAGTAGATGTTGCCCTCCCGGAAATACTCGCTGGGCTTGCGCTTGCAGTTCGGCGAGTAGTGCCCCTTGCGCTCGTACTCCTCGTCCAGGCGGTCCATGAGGTAGGGGACCCACCCCGCGCCGCACTCCAGCACGCCGAAGCGCAGCTTGGGGAACAGCTCGAACACGCCTTCACAGATCATCGCCACGATCTGCCGGAACTGCGCGAACGGATGCTCCAGGGTGTGGGCCACCATGAAGTTCCGGGTGTCGTCGATGCCCAGGTCCGGGAAGCTCATGCCGCCATGGGGTGACACGGGAACGTCCAGCCGCTGCGCCTCCTCCCACAAGGGGTGGAAGTCGGGTCCGCTGAAGAGCTTCCCGCCCGGGGCGGCGGAAGGCAGCACGGCGCCCACCATCCCCAGCTCCTCGACCGCCCGGCGGAGTTCCTTGACCGCCTCGTCGATGTCCTGGATGGGCAGCAGCGCCACGCCTACGAGGCGCGGACTCACCCGCATGAAGCGGTCGTGCAGCCAGTCGTTGTAGGCCCGGGCCATGGTGATGGCCCATTCGTGGTCGCGGATGGCCGCGTGGGTCAGCCCCTGGGTCGGGTACAGCACGGTCAGCTCGATGCCGTTCTTGTCGAGGAAGTCGAGCCAATGTCCGGCGTTGGGTCCGGTGCCGCCGCCGACCCAGCCGCCCGGCTGCCTCAACGAGCGCAAATACCCGTCCATGGTAAGGCCCGGCCAGAAACCATAGGACCGGTGCCATTCCAGTTCGGCGTACGGGCCGCCGATGTAGTCGCGAAGCTCGTCGTCGAGCTCCATCACGTGTCCGTCGGCGTCGATGATGCGTGGTTGGGCCATGGCTCTCTCCCTTCGGTTCAAAGGCGTTTCGATGCCGTAGATAGTAGCCCGGATGGCATGGCCGGGCAAGTTTGCGCGGGAATGAGCCATGTCGGCTTTCGGCCGACACACAGGGGGATGAAAGGGAGACTTCGGCCCGCCAATACGTCATTCCCGCCGAAGCATGCCCTCGACCCCGATCGGGGGCGGGAATCCAGGAGGGTGGCGTGGCGGCCCATTGGTGATGATTTTTGAATAGTCCTGCGGTTCCGCCTCTATCCATGTCAAAATTGATTCTCTATAATCGCATCGGGTGCATTCAGGCGAGGAGGTACGTGTAATGTCGAAACTCCGCGGTTTGATGCTGACAACGGTTGTCCTGGTCGTGTTCGCCACCGCGGCGCATGCGCAACGCGGCGCCGACGGCGAGCTAAGGATGCTCTACTGGCAGGCGCCGTCGGTCCTGAACCCGTTCCTCTCCGGGGGAACCAAGGACATCCACGCCGCGGCGTTCGTCATCGAGCCGCTGGCACGCTACGACGACAACGCCAACATGGTTCCGGCGCTGGCGGCGGAGATCCCCACCGTCGAGAACGGCGGCGTCGCGGCCGACCTCAAGTCCGTCACCTGGAAGCTCCGGAAAGGCGTGACCTGGTCCGACGGGACCCCGTTCAGCGCCGCCGACGTCGCCTTCACGGCGGCCTACTGCATGCACCCGGACGGGGGCTGCAACGCCGCGCCCCGGTTCGAGAACGTGGCCGCGGTGGAGGCGGTGGACGACCACACCGTGCGGATCTCCTTCGACGTCCCGATGCCGTTCCCCTACGGGCCGTTCGTGGGCTCCACCTCGCCGGTTATCCAGAAAGAGCAGTTCGAGGGCTGCCTGGGAGCCAAGGCGCCGGAGTGCACCGAACAGAACTTCGGCCCCGTCGGCACCGGTCCCTTCATAGTGAAGGAGTTCCGGCCCAACGACGTGGTGCGCTACGAGATGAACGAGCGCTACCGCGACCCGGACCAGCCGGCCTTCGCCGCGATTCTCGTGAAGGGCGGCGGCGACGCGGTGTCGGCGGCCCGGGCGGTGCTGGAGACCGGCGAGTTCGACTACGCCTGGAACCTCCAGGTGGAGCCGGAGATCCTCGCCGCCATGGAAAAGGCGGGCAAGGGCAAGGTGGTTTCGGCCTTCGGCACCCTGGTGGAACGGCTCATCGTGCAGCTCTCCAATCCCGATCCGGCCCTGGGCGACAAGCGCTCCACCTACCAGGACGGCAAGAACCCGCACCCCTTCCTCTCGGACCCGGCGGTGCGGCGCGCGCTGTCCCTGGCCATCGACCGCAAGATCCTGGTGGAGGCCGGCTACGGTCAGGCCGGCCGGGTGACCTGCAACGTCCTGCCGGCGCCGCCGGTGTACGCCTCCACGGCCAACGACTGGTGCAAGACCCAGGACGTCGCCGCCGCCAACAAGCTGCTGGACGAAGCCGGCTGGGTGCGCGGCTCCGACGGCATACGGGCGAAGAGCGGGGTGCGCCTTTCGATCCTCTACCAGACCTCCACCAACTCCGTACGCCAGGGCACCCAGGCACTGATCAAGCAGATGTGGAGGCAGATCGGCGTCGAGACCGAGCTCAAGAACATCAGCGCGTCGGTGTTCTTCGGCAGCGACCCGGCGAGCCCGGACACCTACCAGAAGTTCTACGCGGACATCCAGATGTACGCCAACCAGTTCAACGGCACCGATCCCCAGTCCTACATGCAGGGCTGGCTGTGCAAGGAGATCCCCGGACCCGACAACCAGTGGATCGGCAACAACATGCCGCGCTACTGCGATCCCGAATACGAAAAACTCGCGGCGGAGCTGGCCAAGACCGCGGGCATCGAGAAGCGCGCGGCCATCGCCAGGCGTCTGAACGACATGCTGATGGACTACGGCGCGTTGATCCCGCTGGTCCACCGCGGTGAGGTGGGCGCGCATGCGCTCTCCCTGGGCGGGGTGCGGATCAACGCCTGGGACGCCTTGCAGTGGAACATCCACGAGTGGCACCGGCGGAAGTAGCCTGTTCGGAACCCGTCAAGGGTGCCTGCGCCGCCGGACCATGCGCGCGTAGGGACGGGTTTCGAACCCGCCCGCGCGCGCATCGAGCCGTCTGTCGAATCGCTCGCCGCTCGACGTTCCCATGAGTCGCGCCGATGTCAAGGTATCTGGCCAGACGCCTGCTTTTCGCCGTCCCCACGCTGCTGGCCATAAGCTTGATCGTCTTCGCGCTGCTCGACCTCGCCCCCAGTGACCCCACCGCCCAGCTTCCGCTAACGATCCCGCCGGAGACACGCCAAGCCATCCGGGAGAGCCTGGGGCTCGGGCAGCCGTTCCATGTCCGTTACGTCAAGTGGCTCCAGCAGTTCATGGTCAATGAGCCGCTCAACCTGCTGGAGAGCCTGTCGGGTATCGAGATCGGCGATTCCGCGGGGCGCCTGCGGGTGCGCTCCTGGTCCACGCGCGCGCCGGTGGTGGACCTGATTGCCCAGCGCCTGCCCCAGACCCTGACCGTCGTTGGCATCTCCTACATCGTGGCGATTTTCATCGCCGTGCCGGTAGGTGTCTACTCCGCCTACCGGCAGTATTCGGTGTTCGACCAGATGGGCACCTTCGTCACCATGGTGGGTTTCTCGGTGCCGACCTTCTTCACCGGAACGGTCCTCATTGTCATCTTCAGCGTGTGGCTCGACTGGCTGCCCTCCATCTACGACACCACCCATCGGGTCACTGATGTCGAGAGCTTCCTGTACCAGCTACGCCAGATGGTCATGCCGGTGATGGTGATCGCGCTGTTCAACGCCGCACAGCACGGCC
>CAZFIU010000052.1:0-26332 GCA_964519455.1 uncultured Syntrophobacterales bacterium | reverse complement strand
GTTGCCTCGCCAAGATGGCGTTTTGACACAGCCTGTTTCGCGGGAATGACGACGCGGAGGAGGTGACTTTCGAATAGCCCTGCGAGGGGCACACACCGTGTAGATCAGCCGGCGGCGATTTCACTCTTGAAATAGCTCAGGTCCCCCTGCCCTTCGCGCAGGATGGCGATGTTGTCATCCACCAGCGAGATCACGCTGGACGCCAGCACCGGCAGCGTGCCGCACTCCATGATGAGGTCCACGCGATGCCCGAAGATGGTTTCGAGGTCGGCGGGGTTCGTCACCACCTCCTCGTTGCTCTCGTTGGCGCTGGTGCTCACCACGGGGTTGCCGAGCTGCTCCACCAGCGCCAGCGGCACGGGGTGGTCCGGTATGCGGATGCCCACGGTCTTCTGCTTGGACTGGAGCACCCTGGGGGTCTCCTTGGTGGCGGTGAGCACGAACGTGTAGGGCCCCGGGAGAAAACGTTTCAGGATGCGGTGCACGAAGTTGGACACGTGGCCGTAGCGGCTCACCTGGACCAGGTCGGAGCACACGAACGACATGGGCTTGTCGGCGTCGCGCCCCTTGATGCGGCGGATGCGCTCCACCGCAGCCTTGCTGGTGACATCGCAGCCCAGGCCGTAGATGGTGTCGGTCGGGTACACGATGACCCCGTCGCGTCTGAGCACGTCCACGGCGCGGTCCACGTGCCGTCCCTTGAGGTGTTGGGGGTCGATGCTGAGAGTCGTCGCCATCGGCAGTCTCCGGTTCGATCGCCGTCAGGGTTCAGGGAGAGGACACGTCGGTCCGCCGCGTCATGAACAGGTCCACCGGCAGCCGGGTGCCGAGGTCGCGCTTCTTCGCCTCTTCCAGCACCAGGTGGCCGATGGCGGCGAACTGCACGCCCATGCCGCAGTTGTTGTTGTGATGGGTGACCTCGGAGGCGGTGGTGCGGCCGGCGATGATGCCGTTGACCAGATCCCCCAGTTCGTGGATCTGCTCCCAGCCGATGACGCCCTTGCGGATCGGCGACATCAGTTCCGGCTGCTCGTCGATCTCCACCTGCTCCTTGGAGTTCACCACGATGAGGTCGCAGTTCTCGATGGCGGCGTCGTCCAGCTCCCGGCGCTTGTCGAACCAGTCCGGGCCGATCATGGAGACCAGGTGCGTACCCGGCTCCAGCAGGTCGCCGTCGAACACCGGATCGCCGGAGTTGGTGGCGGTGACCACGATGTCGGAGTCGTGGACCACGTCCTCGGGGCGCCGCACCGCCCGCGCCTTCACGCCGTAACGCTCGGTCACTTCGGCGGCGAAGCGCTTGCGGTTTTCTTCGCGGAGGGAGAACACCTTGACCTCCCGGATGTCCCGCACCGCGCACAGCGCCGAAACCTGTCCGTGGGCCTGGGTGCCGCTGCCGAAGATGCCCAGCACCGAGGCGTCCGGCCGCGCCAGGTACTTCGCCGCCACGCCGGTGGTGCCGCCCACGCGCAGGGCCGACAGGTAGTGGTCGTGGACGATGCCCTTGAGCGCGCGCTCCTTGATGCTGAAGAGCAGGACGAAGCCCGAGAAATCGCCGGGAAACTCCATGCGGCTGGCGCCGCCGACGTTGCGGAAGCGGATCTGCGACGAATCGAGACGCACGGCGGCCGTATCGAACGCCGGCACCGCGCCGGGAATGACGTTCAGCCAGTACCAGGTGCGCTCCTGCCCCTCCAGAGGCATGTGCAGCCGGCGCCGCGGCATCCCTTCCGCGATCTTCCGGCCCAGCTCGACGTAGGCCGTTTCCACGGCCTCGACGATCTCCCCCATGTCGAGGAGACCCTCCATGTCCTCGTTGGTCAGGACCCTTACATCGTCGTCAGCCATGGTGCGGTTCCCTACGGACAGCCCCGTGGCCGTCCCTTGTTTCGACGCTCGCAGGTTCTTGCGTTTCGCGATCCGCGCCCGCTTGCGACGGTCGCGCCATCGTGTTCAACGTAGACCGCCGAGCAACGAACCGTCAACCAACGGCAGGACCATTCAAAAGTCGGTCCGTCCCTTGAAAGTCACCTCTCCCGCGTCGTCATTGATAGGAAGATAAAATCTTGTTCAATGATTCCTGGTAGTTACGGAATCCTGCTACACCCCGATGAGTCATTCCCGCGCAAGCGGGAATCCAGGCGGGGTGGAGTGGGGAAACGCGGTGTAGGCCCCCCTCCAAGACCCCTGGATTCCCGCTTTCGCGGGAATGACGATTCGGGTTGTAGCGGGCTTCTGTAACTAGCTGGATTCATTGAACAAGATTTTGTCTTCCTGTCAATGACGACGCGAGGGAGGTGACTTTTGAATAGCCCTGCCAGCCAACGGCGGGCAATCCAACCATCGCCTGCTCGCATGAATGCACAAAAAATTGATGGTAAAGTCACAAGTTGTGGCGCATTCCAGAAAAACGGCCGGACGCTCGGGCTCGGTCATGGCCTGAAAGGACAGGGATCTTTGAAGCATACAGGTTTCCGAGCAACGGTCGCCGTCATCATTTGGGCTCTCGGCACGATTTTCTTGGCCGTCCACGCGCTTGCCCAGCACAAGGTTCCGCGGGACGCCGACCTGATCGCTCAACTCAAGGAGAACGCTGCCCGCTTCGAGTACTCCATCGGCAAGCCGGGTGGAACCTTGACCCTGTCGACGATCTCCGGTCCGAAGACGTTCAACCTCGCCATCTCGACGGAAACGTCCTCCACCCAGATTCTCGACTACGTATTCGAAGGACTCGTCCAGACCTCCTGGCTCACCGCCGAGGTGGAGCCGGCCTTGGCCGAACGCTGGGAGTCCTCGGAAGACGGGCTCGTCTGGACCTTCTTCTTGCGTAAGGACGTGCGATGGGCCGACGGGGCTCCCTTTTCGGCCGACGACGTCGTCTTCACTTTCTCCAAGATCATCTACAACGACGCCATCCCGGCGTCGGCCCGGCCGGGCCTCACCATCCGCTATCGCGATGACGCAACGCAGGCGTGGAAAAAAGGCCAGCTCAAGGTTGAGAAGATCGACGACCACACGGTGAGCGTCACCCTGCCGGTGCCGTTCGCGCCCTTCTTGCGCGCCATGGGCACGTCCATCTATCCCAAGCACATCCTGGAAAAGCACGTCGACGACGGAACGTTCACGTCCACGTGGGACGTCGGCACGGAGCCGGGCGACATCATAGGCACCGGACCCTTCGTCATCGAGCGCTACGACGCGGGGGAGCGCATCGTGCTCAAGAGGAACCCACGGTACTGGCAACGGGACGCGGCCGGCAACGCCTTGCCGTACCTGGACCGCATCGTCCACCTGGTGGTGCCCAACCAGGCCACCGCGCTGTTGAAATTTCAGGCGGGTGAGACCGACTTCCTTCAGGTACCGGGCGAGCACTATCCGATCCTGAAACCCCAGGAAGCGGCGAAGAACTTTACCCTGTACAAGCAGGGACCGAACTTCGGCACCACCTTCCTCGCCCTGAACATGAACGCCGGCAAGAACCCCAACAACGACGCCCCGTTCGTCGACCCCGTCAAGTTGAACTGGTTCCGGACCCTGGCCTTCCGGAAGGCGGTGGCGCACAGCATCGACAAGGACAGCATCATCGACAACGTCATGAACGGACTCGGCTATCCGCAGTGGGCCGCGGTGAGCCCCGCGGCCGGCGACTTCCACAATCCGAACGTGACCCGATACCCGTACGATATCGGCAAGGCCAATGCGCTGCTCGACGGCCTGGGCTGGTACGACGTGGACGGCGACGGCGTCCGGGAAGACGCCGAAGGCAACCGCCTCGTCTTCAACCTTGCCACCAACTCCGGGAACACCGTACGGGAACGCGTATGCACGCTCTTGAAGCAGGACCTGGAACGGATCGGCGTACGCGTCAACCTCCGGTTCCTGGAATTCAACAAGCTCGTGTCCCAGCTCACCAGCACCTACGACTGGGAAGCCATCGTCATAGGCTTCACCGGCGGCGTGGAGCCGCACCATGGCATCAATTTCTGGCACTCCAGCGAACGGCTCCACTTGTGGTTCCCGAACCAGGAGGTGCCCGCCACGGAGTGGGAGAAACGGATCGACGACCTCTTCGTCCGCGGGAGCCGCGAGCTGGCGCACCGCAAGCGGGTCGCGCTCTACCGAGAGTTCCAGCAGATCGCCTCCGATCACGTCCCCGTGGTCTATACGGCGCTCGCCGAGCGCATCACGGCGCTCCGGAACCGCTTCGGCAACGTGACGCCGACCCTGTTCGACCTGTTCGACGCACGCAGACTCTACCTGGAATGACCGGTGTTCCGCCTCCGGTCCGGGCCATGCTCACGGAGAACCGGACGATCCGAACATGACCGCATACATCGCAAGGCGGCTGCTGATCACGATACCGTCACTCTTCGCGCTGACCTTCGTGATCTTCATGATCATCCAGATCGCTCCCGGGGACTACTTCAACCAGTGGGCCCTGCAACCCGACCTCGACCAGCGGCAACTGCGCCAGTGGAAACGCGAGTTCGGCGCGGACAAGGGCTGGGGCACCCAGTACCTGCGATGGCTGCGCGGCGTGTTGTTCGACGTCCGTTTCGCGAGGGAGCGCGTCCGCATCGCCGACTTCGAACACGTCGACCTGGCCGCCAACCGGAGAGCCTACGGAATCTCCGGCAACGCCACGCCCATCCTCGTCCCGCTCCCCGAAGACGGCACCGTCGGCCTTGCCTTCAATTTCGACGCGCCCGGAGAGACCGGCGTGCTGGGGAAGACGGACAACCCCAACACGGCCAGCCGGCGGCCCGGCAATCACTGGTCCGGCGATGACTTCCAGTCCGTGGAGCTGGAACTCCGCAACGACCGGGTGGGCGGGGCGGACGTTTTCCTGCGCATCCAGGACAGCGACGGAAAGGCGTTCCAGGAGCGCCGCTCCATCGATACGGACGAGCCCGCGGCCATCGCGCTGACCGACGCCGACTACGCCCGGTTCGGAGTGGACCGGAACAGGCTCAGGGGGATGTTCCTGTTCGCGCGGCAGCGCGGCGGGAGGCCCGCGGTGCTGGAGGTCGCCTGCCGGACGGGGGACGCGGCCGTGGCCGCCGTGCGCCATGCGCTGGACCCGGCGCGCCGTCTGGCCCTGGTCCGCAATGCCATCCCGGCGGGGTTCGGTGATCTCGGCCGCTGTGACGGCGTCGGCTTCAGGGTCATCCCGGCGCCGGCGCCGCCCATGACGGCGACCGTGACGTTCCGGGACCTGGACGCCAACGGCTACGCGACGGACGTGTTCCTGCGCCCCGGCGTCACCACGTCCCTCTCGGTCGACTTCACGGAACTTCACGCCGCTGGTCTGGACACCACGCGCATGGGGCCGACCTCGTTCCGCGGCGATGTCCCGGGGTCGCTTTTCGTGGACGAGATCCGGCTCGTTAAGGCCGGCAGCGGCTTCCACGTCGGCGCACCGGACTTCGGCAAGTCCATCGCCAACCGCCAGCCCGTCTGGACCACCATGTGGCCCTTCCTCAAGAACACCATCCTGTTGAACGTGCTGGCCATTCTCTTCACCTGGCTGCTGTCGCTGCCCATCGGCATCTACTCCGCCACCCATCCCTACTCCTGGAGCGACAAGGCCTTCGGTTTCATGGCCTACATGGGCATGGCGGTCCCTTCGTTCTTCCTGGCGCTGTTGCTGCTCTACGGCGCATCCCTGACCTATGATCTCGACCCGGCCAATCCGTTCTACGAACTGCTTCCCATCGGGGGGCTCACCTCCGCGAACTACCATGACCTCGGCACGTGGGACCGGATGACGGACCTGGCGCGCCACCTGGTGCTGCCGGTGCTGGTGCTGGGAACCGGCGCCATGGCGGCGCTGGTGCGGGTGCTGCGGGCGGAGTTCCTCGACAAGAGCCACATGCAGTTCGTCGTCACGGCGCGAGCCAAGGGCCTGTCCGAGACCATGGTGAACTACAAGCACATCCTGAGAAACGCCGTGACCCCTTTCGTGGCGGGCTTCGGCTCCCTTCTGCCCACCCTCATCGGCGGCTCGGCCCTGGTGGAGATCGTCTTCGGCTACCCCGGCATCGGGCAACTGATGCTGACCGCCGTCCGCTCCTACGACATCTACGTGGTCATGGCCAGCTCGCTGGCGGGGGGATTCCTGCTGATCATCGGCAACCTCCTTGCCGACATCCTGCTGGCATGGGTCGATCCACGCATCAGCTACCGGTAGCGTCCATGCCGCCCGAACCCGACAACGCGCTCCGCGAACGGCACGGCGCACCCGGCTCCCGCTCTCCGGTCCGCCGCGCCCTGTCGCGCCTGAGGCGCAACCGCCTGGCCATGCTGGGATTCTGGATCCTCGTGCTTCTTTACGGCAGTGCCCTGTTCGCGGACTTCCTCTCGCCCCATCACTACGCCGCCAGCGCCCGCAAGAAGGCCTATCATCCGCCCATGATCACCTGGATCCATGTCTTCGACGAGAACGGCCTGACCTGGCCGTACGTGCGCAACAGCGCCTTCGAGTTCGACGAGAACCAGCGCAAGGTCTATCGCGAAGTGCCGGGCACGGCGTACCCCATCGGGATCTTTGTCACCGGCGACCCGTACCGCTTCCTGGGACTGATCGAGACACGAACCCATCTGTTCGGCCTGCGCGGCGTGGAGGCCATTCCCCATACCGACCCCAACCGCCCCATGCTGTTCCTCCTCGGCTCCGACAACTTCGGCCGTGACGTCCTCTCCCGCCTGCTGCACGGCGGCCGCGTCTCCCTGTCCGTGGGTCTGGTGGGAGTGGCCATCACGTTCGTCCTGGGAATGCTCATCGGCGGCGCCTCCGGCTATTTCGGCGGCCGCACGGACATGCTGATTCAGCGGCTGTGCGAGATGCTGATGATGGTGCCGGGCTTCTATCTCCTGCTGGCGCTGCGCGCGGCGATTCCCGCGGACTGGACGTCGTTCCAGACCTACCTGGCCATCGTCGTCATACTCAGCTTCATCGGTTGGGCCAGCCTCGCGCGCATCATCCGCGGCCTCGTACTGTCCATCAAGGAAATGGACTACGTCACCAGCGCGCGGGCCATGGGGCTTCCCCACGCGCGCATCATCGTCCGCCACGTGCTCCCCAACACGTTCTCGTACGCCATCGTCGCCGCCACCATGTCCATCCCGGGTTACATCCTGGGGGAATCCGGGCTGAGCCTCATCGGCCTGGGCATCCAGGATCCGGAGGCATCCTGGGGCAACATGCTGGCCCTGGCCATGGACATCGCGCAGATCCGCTTCCACCCCTGGGTGCTGATCCCCGGCGTCCTGATCTTCGTCACGGTGATGGCGTTCAACTATATCGGCGACGGTCTTCGAGACGCGCTGGACCCGCACGGGGTCCGGCAATGAGGTTCAAGCGGCGGAGCAGGGTTATCGGAAACCTTACGAAACCGTCATTCCCGCGAAAGCGGGAATCCAGGGGTGGTGGTGCGGCGGCTCCATTGCCCCAAGCCCCGCCCCGCCTGGATTCCCGCTTTCGCGGGAATGACGGATTGGAGGGTCGGGAATGACCGCTCCGTCAACGCCGGCCGCGACGCCGCAACGCCCGCGGCGTGAACTGGCCCGGGTTCATCTCGATATCGAAGCGCCCCGGCTCGTATTCGTTGGTCAGTCCCTTGACGAGATAGCGCCCGTTCTGGAGGTCGTATATCGACATGCCGGTGCTCCACAGCACCGGTACCTGGTAGTGGTTGACGATGTAGGCCTGACTGACCCGCCACATCTCGCCGCGGGCATCGTACTGGTCCACCACCGCGATCTGCCAACTGTCCTCGTCGAGGTAGAACGTGCGCCGGGGAAAGATGTGCCGCGTGCCTTGTTTCAACCGCGCCTCCACCACCCACACCCGGTGGAGTTCGTAGCGCGTGAGGTCCGGGTTGATGTGGCCCGGCTTCAGGATGTCGTCGAAGCGGTAGCGGTCGCTGGCGAGTTTGTAGCTGTTGTACGGGATGTATATCTCCCGCTTCCCCACCAGCGTCCAGTCGTAGCGGTCAGGCGCGCCATTGTACATGTCGGCCTGGTCGTTGGTGCGCTGGCCGTCGGAGCCCGTGCCGGGATTGTCGTAGCCGATGTTGGCCGCGCGCCGGACGCGGCGCTGGCCGGGATTGTAGACCCACGCCTTGCGCGGCTCCGCCGCCTGGTTCAGGGTCTCGTGGACGAGAATCAGCGCGCCCGCCAACCGCGCCGGGGACAGCACCTCCTGGAGGAAGTAGGCGAGCTTGTTGTCGATGTTCTCCGTGGTCGCTCCGGGCTGCTGGTATCCCCACAACACCTGCTCGCGGATCTGCACCATGACGTAGGCGCCGTCGGCCGTGGGCGCGGCCTGGCCGCTGGTGACGCGCACGGACTTGCCGCGGTAGCGCAGCAGGTGGTTCCAGATGGCCTCGAGCCCGTTCCTGGGGATCGGGAACGGGATGCCCTCGGCGGCGTTGACCACGCCGTTGCCGTCGTCGGTGAGCATCGCGGTGACGGCGTTGGCGATGGTGCGCTCGTAGATGCGCGGCGGCAGCGACGCCGTGCGCCGCGCCGGGTACACCGGCATCCGGTAGGTCTCGGGATAGCGTTGGAGCACCGCGATCTGACCGGGCGTGAGGTTCGCCTCGTACTGTTTGAAGTTGTCCGCGGTGATGGTGAAGAGAGGCTTGTCGTCCGGGAAGGGATCCACCAAGCGCTCACCCCGCCGGTAGCCGGGCGGCGGTTTCGTGATGCCGCCCTCCCAAGCGGGGATGGTACCGGACTCGTTGCCCGCCATTTCCGCGCCCAGGGGCGTCAACTCCGCCCCCAGTCGAGCAGCTTCTTCGGCCGTGACCTTGGCCGCCGCCGGCGCCGCCGCCAAGACCGTCCATGCCAACACGGTCGCCGCAATGATTTGTCGCGCCATCATGTCATCCAGGTCCCGTCCGTCAAAAGGAATAGCTCACCGTAAACGATACGAAGTCGCGATCACCCAGCGGATTGTGCTGGCCCGCGCCGAAGAAGTTCGTGTAGGCGAGTTGCGCCCGCCACGACAAGAGGTAGCTCGCCTCCACCGACAGCGTCACCGTCTTGCGCCCCTCCACGAAGTTGCCGATGGGCCTCGGCGCGGTGCCGTTGACGTCGTGGGCGAAGGCGACCTGCGGCGCCAGGTTCACCGGCCCCAGGGCATTGCTGTACGTGGCCCCCAGCACGGCCCGGTAGCCCCAGGAGAACGGATCGGCGAAGCCGGTCTCCTGGGTCACCGGTTGGATTCCCCGGGCCGTGAAGATCGGATTGCCGCTGGTCCAGGTGCCCGTTCCTTCGTAACGGAGCTCCGACTTGTCCTCCATGCCCTGGACCTGGGTGAAGCCGGCCTCCGCCAGCACGATCCATCCGTCGGCCCCGAGCATGGGGGCCAACGCCCTGGACACGGCGAGAGAGCCCTGCAAGACGTCCTTGCGGGAATAGCCGCGAACCTCGTCACCCGGTCTCCGCTGGCGGATCTGATCGGCGGTCTGACTCTGTCGGAACAACCCCCCCGTCTGGATTCGCCCCTGCCACAGTACATACGCGCCTTGTCCCGCCGGAGGGGGCACCTCATCGAGCAGCGCCAGCGGAGTCATCGCGGAGAAAACGAGTTCCGCGTTGTCGATCTGGAGCGGCTGTTTCCGACGATAGGCGACCTCCCCCTGTATCGTGAAACCGCTGGCGCCGAGCTCGCCGTTGAAGCTCAACCCCATGAGGTCGATGTCCTCGGGAAACTCCCTGAAATACCGCATGGAGCCGACGAAATCTCGTCGAAGCCGGTGATCGCCTGCCTTGAGGGACACCACCGGCAGCCGGCTGTGAATTCGCGCGTAATAGAGTCCAAGCTCGGCGTCGTTCAGGGCCGCCGCGAAGTAGCGAAGAGCCACGCCGAACTGCCCCTGATGGCCGGCATCACGGTCGGGGTCACGGGGCAGACGCGAGCACAGCCCCAGGCTGTTGGCGCTGGGAACGCACGCCGGGTCGTCCGCGCCGTCCCTGTCGTCCCCCCTTCCCGGCCGCCCCAGCCCGAGATGGACGGTATCCCCCCCGGGCCCCGTGATGTCACTGGTGGAGAAAAACGTGCCTTGCGCTTCGACTTCGGTGTGGTCCCAACGGAACTGGTAGAAGCCTTCCAGGGAGAAGCTGTCGCCGAGGCCCACCTTGACGTTGGCCGCGGGGACCGGCACGAGCACGTCGCGCAACTCCGCGCCGGCGACCCGGAGCTTGGCAACGTCGGCCGGGTTGATGGAGTTGATGCCGGCGCGCAGGAAGACGCTCTCGCCCCAGCTCATGACCTGGTTGCCCAATCGGACCGAGACCGGCACGGCGCCGGCGTCGAAGTCGCCGGCCACGTAGGCATCCAGCAACTGGAAGTCGCGTCCGGCGTGCCGCTTGGCGGCGGCGGACAGGGCCGTGCGCTCGGTGTCGCCGTCGGCGACCACCTGGTCGTAGAAGTACAGCACCCGCCCGAACAGGCTCAGCTCCGCGCCCGGATTCTCCAGGTTGAGCTGCAACTCGTGGTTCACCTTGGTGTTGAGGGAAACGAGGTCGCCGCGGTCGTAGTTGAGGTTGCCGTCGTCGGCGTTGAACGTGTACGCCTTGCCGCCGCTGGCCCGGCTGAACAGGAGTTCATCGCGTCCGGACACCCGCATGGCCGCTCCCATGGAAACGGTGGTGTCGAAGTACCCGGTGACGCCGCTGTCGTTGGCGGGGAGCGGCAGCGCGGCGGCGGACCCTGGGTGGAACAAACCCGCCGCGATCATCAGGCCCGCGAGCACCCCTGTGGCCAGCGCCCACGGCCGCCCGCGGCGGTGGCGGGAACCGATGAGAAACGCCCGTCTCGTCATCATAAGGCTATTCCTTCCCGTCCGAGGTTCAACCCTGCGCGCCCGCCCATGAATCGACGGGCGTGTCCTCTTCCTTGCCGCGGAGCGTCGTGGTGCGGGATGCCGTGCCGCGGCTCCACGGGAATGAGGGCGATCGGCTACGCCCGTGCCGCCTTCGCGGCCTGCCGGAGCGCCGCGTAGAAATCCTGATACGGCGTCCCCGCGATCTCCTGCGGCAGGTGGCGGACGATCTCCACGGTGTAGGCACCGGGCAGCGCCACGCCCACCACGGTGCGCACCGCAAGCGGGTCGCCCGGGCCGCCGCCCTCGTGAACGACACCCACCACGTGCCGGAGTCCGTACTTCGCCCGCCCCGGCCGCAAGTCCCTAAGCACCAGCGGCGTCTCCACACCGCAGGTCACGTCCGCCGGCCGGCGCACGAAGGTGTCCCAGGCCGGCGGTTCACTCCTTGAAGCCATACTCGCTCCAGTTCTTCAGCACCTTCTCCCGCACCTCCTCCGAGAAGATCGAGTCCAGTGTCGCCTTCACCGGCGTCTCCCACTCCCGCGACCACTCCCCCGGCCACGTGCAGTCGTACAGCACCGTGGCTCCCTTTTGCGACGCGCGCTCCGCCTGGCTGTAGCACGGCGTCAGGGTGTTGGCCCGGCCCTCGTAGTGGATCACGTGGATGCCGTTGGCCGGGTGGCACTTGGTGGAGAAGGCGTGCAGCACCTTGCCCATGTCGAACACGTCGGTGTCGGTGTCCACCAGGAAGAGCTTCGAGAGCAGCGCCCGGCGCGAGGTCAGCACCTGCAGCACCTTGCGGGCCACTTCCTGGCCGCCGTAGTCCACGCTCATGACCGCCAGGTGCACCGCCCCCTCCGGCGGCACGTAGACGTCCCGCACCGGCACGCCGTGGCGCTCCAGCCGGCGCTTGATGGCCAGGGCGCCGGACAAGGCCGTCACCGTGGAGCTGTCGTCCTTGTAGCCGGTGGCGTCCACCGTGAGCACGGGCTTCTCCCGGTGCGTGATGGCGGTGGCGCGGAACAGGATGCCGTTGCCCATCTCGCCGGTGCGGTAGCCCGGATACTCGCCGTAGGGCCCCTCCAGCCCGACCCGGTCGGGAAGCACCTCGCCTTCGATGACGATCTCGGAATGGGCCGGCACCAGCAGGTCGCTGGTCTCGCATCGGATCATCTCCACCGGCCGCCCTCGCAGTCCGCCGGCCAGGCTCGCCTCGTCGCCCCCCAGGGCATACGTGGCGGCCGCGGCGAAGTGCGACAGAGGGTCCGTGCCGATGGCGATGGCCAGGGGCATGGGTTTTCCCTTGGCCGCGTAGTGGTCCTGAAAGACCTTGCCCAGGTGGCTCGTGGGGCGCGGGAAACCGGTCAGGTGGTACGCGTCATAGACCATGAACCGGTACATGCCCCAGTTGACCCAGCCGCTGTCCACGTCCCTGGAGATGACCAGGTCCCAGGTACCCAGGTAGCGCCCGCCGTCGCCCTCGTGCAGCATGGGCGTGGGCAGGTCGAAGAGGTTGGCGTCCGCTCCCTTGCGGACCACCTGCTTGCACGGCGCTTCCCGCACCTCCACCGGATCGATGGGGTTGCCCTCGCCCTTCTCGTAGGCTTCGTAGATCTCGCGCACCGTGGCCGTGGGCGGGAGCCCCAGGGCGATGGCGATGCGCCGCCAGGTGGCCACGGGATTGACGAAAACAGAGACCTCGTCCACGTAGTCCGTCACCCGCTTGAACCAGACCGCCGGACCGTCCTTCTCGCACGCCAAGCGGCTGATGGCACCCAGCTCCAGGTCCCAGCTCACCTCCTTCTCCACTTCCACGAGGTCGCCGGACCGCCGCAGTGCCTCCACGAAGGCGCGATTGTCGTCGAAGATCATGCGGTCAAACGTAAGGGGCTCCAGTGATGATTGCAAGTGAACAATACGCCATTGCAAGTGAATGGAGCCCGCGAGGCTCCGGGCCGCCGTGGCGCGGATGGACGTCCGCGAACCCGTGCGGGCACGTCCGGCGCTTGGTGCTAACGGCGACCTTCCTCCAGCGCGATCAGGGTGAAGACCTTCTTCATCTCCTGCTTCCTGAACCGGGCTGAAAGGCGGCGCATCGCTTCGCCCTTGTCCTGGGACAACTTGATGCCCACCCGCCGGTATTCCTCCAGAACCCGGCTCTTGAACTCCATCTCCTCGCGCACCGCCACGATGCACTCGTCGATGCAGGTCCTGAAGGCCTCGATCTCTTCGTCGGTGTACTCCTCCGCCAGGAGCGGGTGGAGGGTCTCATGGGTCAGCTCGTCCTGGCTCTCGAACAGGTTCCAGCAGGTGGCGATGACCGCGGTCTTGTTGATGCCGCCGACCCAGTGCACCGCCTCCACCGACTCGGGCTTGCACTTGAACAGCACCGTGGCGCCGTCCCGCGTGCGCACGTACCACACGGCGCCCTCCACCCCGGCGATCCTGCCGTCCTCCACCGGCCGGTTGCCGCGCTCCAGCCGCTCGCGGATCGCGTCGTACTCCGCCACCGGGTCGTTGCCCGCCGCCAGCGTGCCGTAACGCGTCGCCACCGGAACGCCCCGGCTGTCCAGCACCGAAGGCGACCGGGGCCTTCCCTCCCCGGTGACCCCGAAGAGCAGGACACAGTCCAGCGGCTCCTCGTAATGGATGAGATGCATGTTGCGGCCGCCGTAGAGCTCGAAGCTCAGGGAGCAGCCGTTGACGTCCACCAGCTCGGGTATGACCGGATAGCGCGCCAGCATCTCCCGCCACAGGTCCAGGAAATCGCCGAATCGTCCGTTCCGCAGCACCGGGGACAGGCGCAGCTTGTAGGTCAGGCGACGGCGCCCTTCCGCGTCGCGATAGCCGTAGGCGAGCACGTTGGTGCCGTCGTACTTTTCGAAGATCTCGATCTCCCGCACCGGCGGAAAGTTGAACTTGCCCTGGCGGTCGAAGGGGTAGTGCAGCTTGGGGGTGGCGTAGACCACCTGCGGCGCGGGCGTTTCGTTCACGTGCGTGACGGCCAGCGCCCCGTAGCGGTGATCGGGCCGGCGCGAGAGGAAGCCGCGCAGGGCCACGTCGTTGAAGGGGTCGACGACGTCGAACTCCTGCAGCCACTTGGCGTCCAGGGACAGGGCTCGCGCGACGGCTTCGATGTCTTCCATGACTGGAACGGTACCCATGGGTAGAACCGTACCGGAAATGCCCGGCCCCGCAACACCCCGCTGCCCGCACCGCCGTCAAGACGGTCTCTTGTCCCGAATCCGCCGTACCTTGATACGGTTCTCGACCCCCAGGGAACGGCCGAGTTCGCCCGGTGACAGCAGGACGGCTTCCATGGTGAGGTTCGTTGCCACCTTGAGCTCCCGCTCCAGTTGCCGCTTGATCCCGTCGCCGGCCTCGGCGCCGGGACGTGTCTCCACCTCCACCGTCAGCGTGTCCTGTTGTCCTATCCGGTCCACGGTGACGCGGTACTCGCGGGTGAGCTGCGGCAGCCGCTCCAGCGCGGTCTCCACGGCCGTCGGATAGAACGGTATGCCGCTCACCTTGACCATGTCGCTCAATCGCCCCCGGAGCCTGGAAATGCGCCGGAAGCCGCGCCCGCAGCCGCAGTCGTCGTCGATGAACTCGCACAGGTCCTCGATGTTGTAGCGGATCACCGGCGCGGCCTCCTTGAAGAGGCAGGTGACCACCAGCACGCCCTCGCTGCCCGGCGGCACGGTCTCGTGGGTGGCCGGGTCCAGCACCTCGAAGATGTAGGCGTCCTCGTTGATATGGTAGCCGCTCCGCTCCTCGCACTCGAAGGTGGGGGAGCCCGTCTCGACGCTGCCGAAGTTGTCGTAGGCGGACACGCCCCAACGGTCTTCGATGGCCCGTCGCGCCGGCTCGGTCATGGTCTCGGAAGTGTGGATGGTGCGCCGCAGCCGGAAGTCCTTTTTGAGGTCGAAACCCTGCGCCTCGGCGACGTCGGCCAGATGGAGCACGTAGGACGGCGTCCCCGCCAGCACGGTGACGCCCCAGTCCCGGGCGATCTTCACCTGCCGCTCGCTCGGGGTGACGCTGCCGCTGCCCGTGGGCACCACCAGCGCACCCAGGCGCATGGCGCCCTCGGAGGCCGTGAACCCGACGATGAAGAGCGTGTAGGCGAAGACGACCTGGAGAATGTCCCCTTCCCTCACTCCCTGGGCATGGAAGCGCCGGCTCCACAGCCGGGCGATGATGTCCCAGTCGTTGCGCGTGAAGAAGAACGGCTTGGGGTTGCCCGACGTGCCCGAGCTGGCCTGGACCCGCACCGCCGGGAAGTCCCCCTGGTAGTCGCCGAAGGGGGGATGGAGCCTGAGGCTGTCCTCGAAGTCGCTCTTGCGGATGACCGGGAGCTTGCGGATGTCCTCGGCGGTGCGGATGTCTCCGGGCTCGATGCCGCACGCCTTCCAGCGATCGCGGTAGAACGGGATGCGGTCCCAGGCGCGCCGCACCAGGGCGGCCAGACGCTCGCCCTGGAGCTGCCGGATGACGTCCGGCGGCGCGGTCTCCGTGGTCAGGCTCTCCGGCGCGCCGGGATACGGCGCGGCCAGGGCCGAAGGGCCGCTACTTGCGCTGCGAAAGGACATCGTTCAGCGTTGCCTCGGCCGCATTGAACATGTCCGCAAGAACCTGCTGCCGCCGCACCCTCAACTGTTCCATCCGCTGCCACAGCACGTCCATGATCTGGGCTATGGCTCGCTCGCGCGTCTCGGCGGAAAGGGTGACGCCGTTCCGGAACTCGTATTTCTCCACCGTGAACTCGGCGATGTCACCGATGTTGTCACCGGCGATGTTGAAATCCACCGAGTCTCGAATCTTGCTGATCCTGGTTTCCATGTCTTTTGCGGCGTCAGCCATCGTTTCCTCCCCTGAGAGTCGCCTCCGCTTCTCGGGCCGCTCCATCGGACGAAGGACTAGCCGTTCTCGAAGGCCTCCACCGCCGAAACCTGTGAATCATAGACCGGTATGACCTTGTCGAACCCGCTCACTTGGACTATCGCGCGAACCCCCTCCTGGAGCGCGCAAATGGCAAACTTCTTCCCCGGCCCCTTGAACTTCCTGGCAATGGTCAAGGCGACCCTCAGGCCGGAGCTGCTGAGGAAGGTCACGTGCTCGAAGTCGAGGATCAAGGCGTCGTTCGAAGAGTCGACGCCGTTTTCCAACAGGCGCTCGAAGAGGGCCGCGTTGGCGCTGCTGAAGCGACCGGCCAGCATGGCGATCACTATCTCGCCCTTCTTGCCCCACTTGACATCGACGTCCATGCGTTCCAACTCCTTTCGGCTCGGCGGAGCCCCGAGACGGTGGGGGAATGAACGATGTCCGAGGAGACGGGACGCGCCCCCACAGGCTATGGACAGCCGCCTATGACAGCGGCTCGATCAGCGACACCTCCCCGGTCTCCAGGTTGTAGCGCCGGCGCAGGATCCGCGTCAGGTCCGCGCTGAGGAACCGGAAGACCACGGCGGGCGGTTCCGCCACCTGCGTCGAGTGGATCTGGCCCGTCAGGTACGGGTAGACGACGCCGGGCCCCAGCCTGTGGACCTCCTTGACGCGCAAATCGGCCTTGTCGGCGTTCCTGCCGTCATCGCTGCGCTCGTAGAGGGGTATTTCGGTGAGTCCCGTGTAGGCGCCGTAAACCACCCAGCAAGGCCCGTGATCGTGGGGCGTGTTGCCGTGTCCTTCGGGATGCACGTGACCCATCTGGACGAACCCGTAGTCGGGGTCCCGGTAGAGCTCTCTCGACGGGTCGGCGTCTCGGATGATCTCCGCCATCCAGGGATCGTCGGGACTCGTGGATGCGAGCATCCGCTCCATCGCCGCCTTGACCTTGAAGGGAAGATTCGCGTCGTTGCTGTCCTTCCACAGCGTGCGAAGCTCCTCGATGTAACGTGCGAACGTATCGCTGGTCGTTGCCGGATCGAGTGCCATTGTACACCTCCTGTCGTGAGTGCTCGTAACGCTTGTCGCCCAACCCCAACGGCAAGGCGGAGCGATTATACATAAACGCCCTCAAGAATCATAGAGACACTGTAGCCGAGAGACGACCAAAAGCACCTAATCGCTATGGGAGGTTAAGTTTTTGGCAATTGTGGAAATACGGGCCACGGAAGCGCTCGCGCCGCCGTAGCCTTGACAACTCGTTGCCCTTCGGGGATCATCGCCGATTCGCCCGGCTTGAGCCGAGCAGCCGCCCGGAAATCCAGTTGTCAGAGGAGTGCCCATGATACTCTCCATCGACCACAACGACGCCGAACGGCTGCTCGACATGCCCACGAGCCTGGCGGCCCTCGAGGAAGCCTATCGGGACCTCGGCACGGGCGCTTCGATCACGAGCCCCCGCATCGACCTGCTCACCCCCGATTCCTACGTGGACGGCGACGGCAATACCCTGCCCGGCGCCCACAGCCTGAAGACCATGTCGGCGGCCACGCAGCAGTACGCCGCCATCCGCTTCCTCACGGACAAGCTCTTCTGGCAGGAGCGCAACGGCAGCTTTCGCCGCGACCGGACCCCGGGGACCCGCCGTTCTCACAGCGTCACGCGGGGCTTGCTGTTCCTCTTCAGCCTGGAGACCGGCGACCTGCTGGCCCTGGTGAGCGAGGGCCACATACGCAACCTCCGGGTGGGCGCGGCCGCGGGTCTCGCGGCCAGGTACTTGGCCAAGCCCGACGCCGCCACGGTGGGCGTGCTCGGGACCGGCTTCATGGCGGGAGCGCACGTGGACGCCATGTTGAACACCGTCGACGCGGTCAAGTCGATCCGGGCGTTCAGCCCCAACCCCGAGCACCGGAAGCGTTTCGTCGAGGACCCGCGGTGGGAGAACTGTCCGGACGTGTCGGCCGTCGGCAGCGCCGAGGAAGCCATGCGCGGCAGCGACATCGTCATCATCGCCACCAACGCCCTGACGCCGGTCATCGAGACCGCCTGGCTGGAACCCGGCATGTACGTGTGCTCCGTGCGCCACTGCGAGATCGCGCCGGAGACCTTCAAGCGCTTCGACGTGCTCGCGGTCAACTCGAGGGACAATCTCGGGCCGACGGTCTTCGTCGCCAAGAACGACAAGGGGCCCCTGCCCCCGAAGGTCCTCCTGGACATCGACAAAGGCTACCCGCCCGGCGACGCCGTGGACATCGACTGGGCCCACGCACCGGACCTGCCCGACCTCCTGCTCAACCGCCACCCCGGCCGGACCGACTCCGAGCAGATCACCTGTTTCAACAACAGCGTCGGCTTCGGGCTGCAGTTCGCCGCCTTGGCGGGGAAGGTGTACGAGGCCGCCGTAAGGCAGGGAATCGGGAAGGAGATTCCGGAGGACTTGTTTCCGGACCTGTTCTAACAGGCTGTTGAAGAACTCCGGTTGGTACGGGTTGGCGGCGGTACGAGGGGCGTCGCGATGGGTTCGGTCCAGAGGCGCGGCCGATCTCTCCCCTTCTCGATCAGAATCCACCTGAGCCAGGCAACGTCGTCGCGGTCGGGAAAGTCCTCGCGCAGGTGGCTCATGCGGCTCTCGCGCCGCAGGAGGGACGCTTCGAGCATGAGGCGAGCCGTCTCCACCATGCAGCGGGTCTCGCGCAGACGCACGAAGCCGTGGACGTGGGCGGCGCGGCTTCGGGCGCCGCGCTCGGCGATGGCGTGCAACTCTTCCAGTGCCCGGCACATGCGGGTTTCGTGCTTCAGGATGGAGACTTCGTAGGGGAAGATCAGGGACTGGAGCGCGCGCAGCAGGTCGTCGTCGCTCTTCTCGTCGCCGTCGCGCCATTCCGCGGAGACTTCCGCCTTGACCGAGCGCGCCTGTCCCTCGGACACCCGCGGCCCGTTGAATCGCCCAGCGTCGTCCGCGGCGCTCTTGCCGGCGATCCAGCCGGTGCCGTTGCACGCGCCGATGTGGAAGCCGGCGAAGTGGCTCGCGCAGCTTGCCTGTGCCAGTCCCGCGGCCAGGAGACCCGGAACCGAGGAGCGGCACGCGGCGTCGGTCTTGATCCCCAGCTTGGTCATCTGGAAGAGCGGGTAGTATTCGGTCCGGCCGAACATGTCGATGCGCGCCCGGTCGCCGAGCTTGCGGAAGAAGTAGTCCATCCACGCCACCGAGCTTTGCAGGTATTGGCCGCGCTCTTCTTCCGGGATGAGCGACATGTCCAGGTAGAGAGGGGTCCTCCCCTCCTTCTTTTCCTGCACCATCGCCTTGCTCAGCGCCTGCACGTCGGCCCGGTCCGCCCAGTCGGGCTCGTAGCGCTCCATGAACGGCTCGCCTTGGGCGTTGACGAACCGGGCGCCGTCCTGGATGGCGAAGGTGATGCCCTCGAAGTAGAACTTGGGGGTTCCGGGACGGAGATAACCGAACTCGGCGTTGGTGAGCACCGCGCCCGCGTCGTAGGCCAGGTGGGTGCCGGTGCCGGTGAGGTCCCGGACGAAACCGGCGCGGAACGTGACGCTGTTGGTGGCCAGCACGGTGGCGCGGGCGCGCACGATGACGAACTCGCCGGTGCGGCCGTCGATGCCGAAGGCGCCGGTCACGAGCCCGCCGTCGTCCCGGGCCAGATCCGTGACGAAGACCCGCTCCAGGAGGTCCACGCCCTCCGCCTCCAGGGCCTTGCGCAGGCGCCAGCAGTATTCCAGCCCACCCCCGTCGGGCTTGAGCACCTTGGTGATCTTGAGGCCGCGGGTGGGCCGGCGGATGAACCGACCGTCTTCCTTGGGGAACACGAGCCCCATCTTCTCCATCTCCAGCAACTGGAAGTGGGAGACGGACAGCACGTCGCGGATCAGTTCCTGCTCCGCGATCCACTCGTTCCCCTCCACGATGTCGCGCACGCAGGCGTCGAGGTCGTCGTCGGGGGTCACCACCACCATCCAGGCATTGGAGAAGGCGGTGTGCCCGGTGCGTCCCACCATGTGGGCGTCGAGCAGGGTGACGCGGCCGCCGGGAAGGTGCCGCTTGGCGCTCAGCGCGGCCCAGAGCCCGCCGGCGCCCGCGCCGACGACGAGCACCTCCGTGTCGATGAGTCTGCCGATGGCGTCAAGCATGTTCGGGTACGCGAGAGAAGCAGTGCGTCGCGGCGGGCGTCGGACTCGTCGGGCCGGCTCCCTGAGCCGCGGTTACCAGGGAAGCGGCCGGCGCCTTACGATGGGATGGACGTCGATGCACTGCACCGGGCAGAAGATCTCGCAGTTGAAGCAGGTCACGCAGTGCTCCACGTGCTTGAGCACCGGCACCAGCCGGCCGCCCTGCTCTTCCATGTGGATGATGTCCGCCGGACACACCGGGTCGCAGTCCCCGCAACTCGTGCACTTATCGAGGTCGATGTCGACGATCATCGTGTCGTCCGCGCGCCGGAACGTTGCCGCCCGGTTACGAGTCCAGCTTCAACAGCTTCGCCGCCGTGCCGCCCATGATCGCGTCCTTCTCGGCGTCGGTCAACGGCAACCCACGGATGGCGTCGATGTAGTCCCGGAGGGCGGTCATGCCCTTGCCCGTGTCCGTGCTGACACCGGTGAAGTCCTGGGGGTAGTCGGTGGCGAACACCATCCGGTCGGAGCGAATTCCCTGCAGCGCGCAGCCCAGGGCCACGGTGCCCCCTTCGAAGCCGGCCATGTCGAAGTAGAGCATGTCGAAGTAGTGCTCGAAGGGCTTGTCCAGGGTGCCGAAGCGATAGGCCTTGGCCACCAGCCGGTCCTTCACTCCGGCGATGCCGCCGCCGAAGTGGCCGATGACGAACTTGAGGGTGGGAAAGCGCTCCAGCACGCCGCCGGCGACGATGCGCGTGGCGGCCACGGCCAGGTCCACCTCGCGGCCCAGGATGCGCGCCAGGTCGTAGTCCAGCAGCAGCCCGTAGCCCTCCGGCACCATGGCGGGGTGGACGAAGATGGGCACGTCCAGGGCGCTGACCGTTTCGTAGAACGGATAGAGCTGCTCGGAGTCCAGCGGCAGGCCGCGGAACTGGGAAGTGGTGGCGACGCCGTGGAGCCCCAGCTCGCCGACGGCCCGGTCGAACTCGGCCATGGCGGTTGGCCCGCCCAGGAGCGGCGCCTGGGCCAAGCCGACGAAGCGTCCCGGATAGCGGCGTTGCAGCTCCGCCAGGCTGTCGTTGATGGCGCGGTTGTCCTCCAGGGTCGCGTCCCAGCCCAGGAGGCACGACAGCACCGACACGTCCACCCCGGCCTCGTCCATGTCCCGGAGCTGCATCTCCGCGTCGTAGAGCCGCGCGTGCATGGTCAGCCGCGGCACCCCGGTGTCGAGCTTGGCGAAGGACGGCGTCTCCGAGTAGAGCCCGTGCTTCTGGGCGATCTCCTTGGGTACGTAGTGATGCTGGAAGTCGACGATCATGAGAGTCCTCGTGCTGTTGGAACTTGTGGAATCTTCTGTTGGCTGTTCCGGCTGGCCCCGTCGCCGCTCGCGCCGGGCACCAGGGCCAAGGGAGCCGTGAGCCCGCGGTCAAGGGAGTCGCGAGTCCCGCCTACGGCGACGGCGAATACCCCTTGTCCAGCCACTCGCCCAGGTCGGCGCCGAACCACTCGGTGGGCAACTCGCGGCCGAGCCCCCTCTTCTTGCACTCTTCGTAGATCACCGCGCCCGCCGCCGCGAACTGGATGCCGACCCCCGTGTTGCTCTTGTAGTAGATGATGTCGTCCGCGCTCTTGCGCCCCGGGTTCTCGCCGATGAGGACCTGTCCCAGCTCGCAGATCTTGTCCCAGCCGATCTTGCCCTCGTCGATCAGATCGAGCATCTCGCGCTGCTGGTTGTGCAGCGACGTCTCCTTGTTGTTGAGCACGACCAGGTCCGCCCGCGTGAACGTGGTGGCGTCGGCCTCGGTGCGGCGGTGCACCCCGTCGGTGTTGACGATGGTGGTGACGAGCTGGCCGGGGACGAGCCATTCGCCGTCGAACACCGGCGTGCTGGCGTTGGTGGCGCACATGATGATGTCCGCGCCCTCCACCACCGCCCGGGCGTTGTCCACCGGACGCACCTGGATGTCGAGCCTGCCGGTCATCTCCATGGCGAACCGTTCCCGGTGTTCCTTGGTGACGCTGTAGACGCGCACCTCGCGCACGTCCCGCACCGCGCAGATGGCCGCCAGGTTCTGCACCGCCTCGTTGCCCGAACCGAAGAGCCCCACCACCCGGCTGTCCTCCCTCGACAGCGCCCGTGTCGCCACGCCCGTGGTGGCGCCCACCCGTATCGCGGACAGGCTGAAATCGTGAATGATGGCCAGAGGCTCGGCGTCCTCCAGGTTGAACAGCAAGACGAACCCCCAGCTCCGGCGCGCCGGATACGGGTAGTCCATGCGCTTGAGCCCCTCCACCATCCGCTCCCGTACCACCATCGAGTCATAGCGCAGCGCCGCCACTCCCGAACTCGGCACCGCGCCCGGGATGATGTTCGCCATGTAACCGTCCGAGTCCCGGTCCGGCGGCACCTTGTAGCGCGTGCGCGGCTTGTTGACCGCGATCCCCCGCGCCTCCTCGGCAAAGGCCCGCTCCATGTCGTCGATGATGTCCTCCACCTTGAGGACCTCTTGCACGTCGGGGTCGGCGATCAACAGCATGCGTGTGTCTCCTCTCGGCTGGCCCGCCCGATACGCGGGGCCGCACTCAGTGTTCCTGCGTTCTCACGATTCACGATTGTCGGCAGGGTTCTTGCCGCTAACCGTTCTTCTCTACCAGAACGCGTTCCACGTGACGAGGATGCCCCTGGAACTGTCTTGCCCGCTGCCGCGCCCCTCTGGTACATTGAAATCACGCGTGGGTCGGAACCCCGTCCGGACCACCATATCCCCCGCCATGAGCCGTTAGCTCAGCAGGTAGAGCATCTGCCTTTTAAGCAGAGGGTCGCCGGTTCGATCCCGGCACGGCTCACCAATAAAATCCATAACTTAGGTGGGGCAAATCGGAACGGGAAAATAAGTTGTCACCGATTTGTCACCAAACCGAAGAAAGGGACTACCCATGCGAGCTACCATATTGGCCCTACTGACCCTCCTGGTTCTCTCGACCGTCGTATATGCGGACCCGCCCTTCATTCGGACGGGTACCACCCGGCACGGCGGCTGGGACAAACAAACGTGCTTGGCTAATGTCAAGGGCGTGATGGAGTCCTTAGGATTCACAAACCTGACCGTTGACAACAACGTCGAGGGACCGAATGGCGAATACATGGCGGAAGTCGGCTGTGCACGACGTTCTATCTTAATCATAGTGGCCGGTCCCGATCACGACGAAGCAGGCGACTTGCGGAACGCTATCCGGCGAAGACTGAAAGAGATGCAGTAGGCGTGACCTGACGATCTTCACGTGGGCCGCGACTTGGCGTGGCGGAGGCACGCCGCGCAGTGGTCGTGGTAGGCCGTCACGGTCGGACGGCCGCAAGGGCAAACTTTCGGCTCGGTGCTCATCATCGCGAGTTCGTGTAGACTACCCGACTGGTGCCGCCCGGTGTGCGCGCGCCGGGTGACCAGACGTAGGTGGCTTCGCCAAGGTCGACCGTGAAGTAGATCTCACCGCCGTTGGGCTTGACCATGAAGGCATTGTCGCCACCAGTCGGCGCCGCGGCCGCAATTTCAAAAAAAGACGACATCCGGACCGGTGTTCTGCAGGTAGTAGTTTACGCCGACTGCGATGCCGGCCAACGCGGCCGGGGTCCGTGTCGTAACTTGGTTCGTTCATTCCGCCTCCCCGGCGACAAGGCCGGACAGCCCCGCCGCCCGTTCAAGTTCCATGCCGGCCGTCACAATTCCCTTGAACGCCGCCCGGCCGGCAAGGTCGTGTGCCAACAAGGGCGCAGGTCGAACGCCAGCGCCGGCACGTCCAGCTTGACGGCCAGTTCCTCGCGGACGATGGCGAGCAAGGGTTCCACGGAACCCATGACGAACCGGCGCCAGCCTTCGCGGGCCGCCGTGCCCTCCGCTGACTCCGCCAACGCACGCGGAACCCCGCCCGCGTCCAAGACGCTCATGCCCGCATCGTCCCGGAGCGTCGGCAACGTGGCCGACGGGTTCGCCCCGACGGCACCCAATCCCGCCCCGGCGCGGCGCTCTTGCCCTCCCCGAAACCGGCCGCCGTGGTCTCGGCAAGGATCGTCCGGCCCTTCGCCGCCTCAACGTCCCGCTTCAGCATGGCGAGCGGGTCATCCTCGCCGCCGTCGCCGCCATCAGTGGGAACCGGGATAACGTGGCCCACGGGGCCGCCCGCTTCCTGCCCGAGATTGTTCTCCAGGTTCGCCGCCAGCGTCCCGGTATGCCGCGCCCAGCCGAGCGGCCTATCCCGTACCAGGGCCGGGCGGGATCCACGGCGTAACGAGCATGGATGAAAGCCGCATGACGGCGGAACACGGTGCGGTTGCCGGACGGCCCGAACAGGTCCGCCCGGACAAGCCATGTTGACGGATCATCGTCGCCCCGAACATCCACGAACCCAAGGGACACAGCCGGACGGTGCCGGCCTGGACCTCGATCAAGTGCTGGTCCTCGCCGCGTCGGATTAGGTTCCGGGCACTGAGCGCCAAGCAGGCCGGCGTAACCGCTTCCGTGGCCGCCGTGGCCGGCGTCACTTTCGGCGCCGGCAACAATGGCCTGAATGACCGCATCCGTGAAGGGGTGCCTCGCGGGCCGTTCATGTCTTTGCCAGGGCCAGCGCATCAGCTTTCCCAACTCACAGGGGAGCGCGCCGCACGCTACCAAGTTGGCCTTCCCTACCAACTCGGTGTGGGAAGCCAACGGCAAATTTCAGTTCAACGCATACAAGAAATCATGCACCGCCTTTACGGCCGAGGACTTCCCCATAGACGTTTCAATTCACGCCACCGATAGACTTGGGCATCCATATAGCTTCGAGTATCACTCCCCGCAGTTTAATGTAGTTATCCTGGGCCGCTCTGAAGCACCTGCTCCTGCTCCCGAAGAGTCTTGAGTTCCGCGTCGGCTTTAACTCTCAGTCCGGCCTGCCCTATCGTCCAAGGGAAGCCAGACTATCCGTTGCACCTGCTCGACGGAGCCGGGATCTCGCAATCGGCCTGGTGATCGGCGGGCGACCGAATGACGCTACACAGTAATCCGCAACTGCATTCCCAAGGCCCGTGTGATCCACATGGTTCACACCTAGTCAAGCTACTCGTCAGCAGCGCGCGACTGGAAGGATGCACAGCATGTTTGACAAATCGTAAATAGCTCTTACAATTAACACATGATAGAGCGGAAAGTTCACCAAGCTGTCCTCACGGATCTGGCACAATTTCCGGCAGTCGCCATCCTCGGACCCAGGCAGGCCGGGAAGACTACCCTTGCGAAGGCGGTGACTTCGTCACGGCCGACCACCCTCTATCTGGATCTCGAACGGCCATCCGATCTCTCCCGTTTGCAGGACCCAGAAACGTTCCTCTCCCTGCACCACGACAAGCTGGTGTGCATCGACGAGGTGCAACTGCGCCCGGACCTGTTCCCGCTGTTGCGCGCATTGATCGACGAGGACCGTCGTAGCGGACGGTTCCTGATCCTGGGTTCGTCCTCGCCCGAGCTTCTCCGGCAGTCCTCGGAGACCCTCGCGGGCCGGCTGTCCTACGTGTACATCACCCCGTTCCATCAGAAGGAGGTGCGACGGGCAGAGGAGGAACCCACGGACTGGCGGAGGCTCTTGTGGCGCGGCGGTTTCCCGCCCAGCTACCTGGCAACAACGGACGCCCGCAGCTTTCGCTGGCGCGAGAGCTACATCCAGACGTTCGTCGAGCGCGACTTGCGTCAGTTCGGGGTCGATCTGACGCCGCAGTACATGCGGCGGCTTTGGCTTATGTGCTGCCACCTGCATGGTCAGATCGTGAACTACTCGGCGCTCGGGCAATCGCTGGACCGGACGCACCCCACGCTGAAGCGGCACATCGAAATCCTCGAAGCCACGTTCATGATGCGCCGGCTACCGCCCTTCGCCGTCAACACGAAGAAGCGGCTGGTCAAGTCGCCCAAGCTGTATGTTCGGGATTCCGGCCTGCTTAGCTGCCTGCTGGAACTGGACAGCTTCGACAAGCTGTACGGCCATCCGGTCTACGGTGCATGCTGGGAAGGGTTTGCCATCGAGAACGTCCTGTCTCTGCTCCAGCCGCGCGGGCTGTACGGCTTTTTCAGGACGCGGACCGGTGAGGAAATCGACTTGGTTGTGGAGCGCGGCGGGAAGCGGATCGGTTTCGAGTTCAAGACTTCATCGAGCCCCAGCCTCACCAGGGGCAACCGGGTAGCCGTCGACCTCTTGGACCTGGACAGACTGTTCGTCGTCGTGCCGCAGGGAAGCGCCTACCCCATCGACACGGACCGCATCTGGGTGACGCCGCTGGCCGAGATTGAAGATCACGTCTGATGTCCGCCGCAGGCCGTGTCAAGGCTACACTTGGATTGGAATGGCACAGGGACCCCATAATGTCATTCCCGCGGAAGCTTGCCCTCGACCCCGATCGGGGGCGGGAATCCAGGGGTGGGGGGTGTGGCGGCCTCATTGCCCGGCCCCACCCCGCC
>CAZFIU010000051.1:0-29074 GCA_964519455.1 uncultured Syntrophobacterales bacterium | reverse complement strand
GGGACATTTTAGCTTTGGACAAAAGGGGACATTACTGCGTTGCGCTAACACTCGATTTCCAACTCCTTGACGCCTGAAGCGGTTTAATTTATCCTTGGAGGTTGTTGAGGAGTCGGCTAATTGGTAAGCCACCTGACTCTGGATCAGGCGATTGTAGGTTCGAGTCCTACCTCCTCAGCCACGGTCCCATCGTCTAGCGGTTAGGACGCTGGCCTCTCACGCCAGAAACACGGGTTCGAGTCCCGTTGGGATCACCACCCCACAATCTCCCCACATTCATTTGACAGAGCCCATGGCGGCGGTGGCGGTTTCCCGCGTCTTCCGCGGCGCGGCGCCCTACCGCACCGGCTTGCCCAGGTAGCCCGGACCCGGGCCTCCTTCCGCGGCCGGCCAGGGATCGGGTGGATCGCCCTCGCTGGTGAACTGCGCGACGAGGGTGGCGTAGGGCTCGGGCAACTCCACCACCGTGGCGCCGGCCCAGAGGCCGTCGAGGTCGTAGAAGCGGCGCACGGGCTCGTAGAAGACGTGCACGAGGACATCGGAGAAGTCCATGAGCACCCACTGGCCGCGGGTGACACCTTCACTGGCGAGCGGACGCACCCCCTTGGCGCGGCCGTCCTCCTTGATGCCTTCGGCGATGCTCTGGACGTGCCGGTCGGAACGACCGGAACAGATGAGGAAGTAGTCGGCGATGGTGGTGAGCTCGCGGACTTCCAGCAAGACGAGGTCCTGGGCCTTCTTGTCGAGAGCAAGGCCGCAGAGCAGCAGGGCCTTGTCCCTGGCGTCGCGCGTGGGGCTGTCGGACACTAGCACTCCGCCGACTCGTTGTAGAGGTGGTGTCTTTCCACGTAGTGTTGCACTTCTTCGGGAACCAGGTAACGGATCGATTTCCCCTTTCCCAGCAGATCCCGGATGGCCGACGCCGACACGAACAGATCCGTCAGGCGCGTGAACAGGATCTCCTTGCCGAACTCGTTCCGGAAGCCGGATCGGACGGGATCATAGCAAAACGCCTCCCGCACGACAACGGGAATCCGCTCGTAGGGCAGCGCGTCGCCGGAGCCGGGCCGGGAGGTGACGATGACGTGGGTGAGGGCCAGAAGCTCGCGCCAGTCCTTCCAGGAACCGACGAGCAGAAAGGCGTCGAGGCCGAGGATCAGGTACACGTCGTCCTCCGGCGCGAGCTTTTCCGCGAAGTGGCGCACGGTGTCGATGGAAAACGAAGCGCCCGGCCGGACCACCTCCACGTCGGACGCGCACAGGTCCGGGTTGTCCGCCACCGCGAGCCGCACCATCTCCAGGCGGTGGCGCGGCGGCGCCCCGGGCTTCGCGCTCCGGTGCGGCGGCACGCCGCAGGGCACGAAACAGACCTTGTCCAGCGCGTGCGCCTGCCGCACCTCCTCGGCGCTCCTCAGGTGGCCGGAGTGGATGGGGTCGAAGGTACCGCCGAACAGGCCGAGTCTCATGGAATCAGGTGCGCACCTGGCCGTCGCCGTAGACGAAGAACTTGGTGCTGGTGAGCTCTTCCAGGCCCATGGGGCCGAAGGCGTGGATCTTGCTCGTGCTGATGCCGATCTCGGCCCCGAGGCCCAGTTCGCCGCCGTCGTTGAAGCGCGTCGAGGCGTTCACCAGCACCGCCGAGGAATTGACCCGCGTGACGAAGGCGTCGGCCTTGGCGCGGTCGGCGGTGACGATGGTCTCTGTATGATCCGACCCGTACTTGCGGATGTGCTCGATGGCCTCCTCCATGTCCGCCACCACGCGTACCGCCAGCACCAGGTCCAGGTACTCCTCGTGCCAGTCCTCTTCGCTCGCGGGCTCCACCCCGTCCAGCAGCGCGCGGGTCTTGTCGCAGGCGCGTATCTCCACCCCACGCTCCCGGAGCTTGCCGATGACCTCGGGCAGGAACCGCGGCGCCACCGCCTCGTGCACGAGCAAGGTCTCCATGGCGTTGCACACCGACGGGCGCTGCACCTTGGCGTTGAGGGCGATGCGCTCCGCCATGTCCAGGTGGGCGTCCTCGTCCACGTAGACGTGGCACACGCCCTTGTAGTGCTTGACCACGGGGACGCGGGAGTTGGCCGCGACGAAACGGATCAGCTCCTCGCCGCCGCGGGGAATGACCAGGTCGACGTACTCTTCGAGCTTGAGCAGTTCGTGGACCATGGCCCGGTCGGTGGACTCCACCACCAGCACCGCGTCCTCCGGCGCCCCGGAGCGCGCGCATGCCCCCCGCAGCACCTCGCCGATGGCATGGTTGGAGAACTTCGCCTCGCGGCCGCCCTTGAGGATGACGGCGTTGCCCGACTTGATGCACAGGGACGCCGCGTCCGCGGTGACGTTGGGCCGGGCCTCGTAGATGATGGCGATGACCCCCAGCGGGATACGCATGCGCCCCACTTCGAGACCGTTGGGCCGCGTCCAGGTGCGCGTGACCTCTCGCACCGGATCCGGCAAGGCCACGATGTCGCGGATGCCCGCGGCCATGGCCGCCACCCGCTTGGGATTGAGCGTCAGCCGGTCGACGACCGCCGTGGACAGTCCCTTCTCTTCGGCGTTTTCCAGGTCCTTGGCGTTCTCGGCCAGCAGGAAGCCCTGCCGCTCCTCGAGGCCGTCGGCCATGGCCAGAAGGGTCCGGTTCTTCAGATCGCTGGAAAGATCGGCCAGCGCGTTGGCCGCTTCCCTGGCCCGCCGGCCGATGTCCCGTGCTTCCTCGGCTACTCCCATGCCCGACATCGTCAGTGCCATAGATCTTCCTTCGTTTCCCAGGATTTCCTCACGCCGTTGAAATACTCAATTCTGTCTTGTATCTTGCCAATTTCCTTCGGGTAGAATTCCAGCATTGCATCACACATCTGCAGCATCCATTGCTTCCTTGAATAGTTTTCATTCACGTGAATGTTGTTGGCGTTTGCGATCTGGATCTGACCCCAACCAAGCGCGCCCACGGTCAGACAGGACCAGTCCAAGAACTCTATGGGACAAAACACCACCTCCGACACATCGACACTGGTACCTTCTACGGCATACTTGATCAGCAGAAGTGAGAAAACATTGGCATCGGACTCGTAAAACCGGGCGAGCCGTTCCCCGAATTCCTCTGCGACGAGTGCTTCGATCGCATCGCCGACCGCTCTCGGGCTCCCCGCGGTGCGCAACGAAAGAAAGTCTTGCGATGAATTGACCAATGCCACTGCCCGATGATGCCCCTCGTAGTAGAAACCCGATTTCATGAGAAGAGGGCTTCCTGCCGTTGATTCGATTTGTCTTGACTGCGCTGTCCAGCCGCTGAGTTTCTTTCCCAGAACACGCCCGCCTCGTACCCTTGGATAGTCGGATCCTTTCTTGCGTCCGACACCCGCTTGTGTGCCCAACACAGGTACCGGGCATTGATGTCGACGCCACACCAACGTCTTTGGAGCTTTTCCGCCACTACCACGCTGGTACCGCTGCCCAAGAAAGGATCGAATACAAAACTCCCCTTCTTTGAACTGGCAAGGATCAGTTTCGCCATCAACTTCTCGGGTTTCTGGGTAGGGTGATCCGTATTCTCAGGCATGGACCAGAAGGGAACCGTCAGGTCGGTCCAGACATTGGAGGGGTGAGTTAGGCGGTAGTTGCCATCGCTCTCTTCAGTCCAATCTTTTGGAACTCCTTCCACCCTGTATGGCGCCAGGACCCGACGTTTCAGCTTTACCGCGTCTACATCAAAATGATACCGGTCGGACTTCGTACAGAACCAGATGTCCTCTGTGTTATTCTTCCAGTTCGTTTTCGCGCCGCGCCCTTTTTCCCGCTCCCAAGTGATCCTGTTGCGTACATGAAATCTGGAATCCAAGACCGGGAAGACAAGCGTCGATGTCCTCCAATCAGCGCAAACGTAGATTGTCGCATCCGGCTTCAGCATCGGATCAAGCACATCGACGATCCTCTCGAACCATGAGCGGTATTCGTTCTGTTCCTTGCGTTTGAACAGGCGTCCATCATAGTTCTTTGAGAGGTTATACGGGGGGTCCAGAATAAGGAGATCGACAAAAACAGAGGGGAGATACTTGGCCAACTCAAGTAAATTACCGACCAAGAGCCGACCCTGGATGTCCGACGGAGCAACGGACGATCTTACGTGGACGAGATCCTGTGATAACCTCACCATCTCCTCATCCGTGCACGAAAGCGTTCGATTCCTGGGAGCGCGTTCCGGCATCTTATCCCTCTTGTTGTCGTCCTCGCCAACACAACCGGAGAGTTGGCTCAATCCCCGGTATCGCACGGTCGATACACAGAGTTTCCCTCCGAATCGGATCCCTCCACTACAATAGCACGAGATCGTCCCGGTGGATGATCTCGTCGTAGGCCTTGTACCCCAGGATACTCTCGATCTTGCCCGAGTGGGCACCCTTGATCTGCCGCAACTCCCGGGCGCTGTAGTTCACCAGGCCGCGGGCGAACTCGCGGCCGCTGTCATCGACGCAGCTCACGCACTCGCCGGCGCCGAAAGAGCCCTTGATCTCCCTCACGCCGGAAGGCAGCAGGCTCTTGCCCTTGGCCGTCACGGCGGCCAGGGCACCGTTGTCCACCATCACCTCGCCCGAGGGCTTGAGGTTGTAGAGGATCCAGTGTTTGCGGCTGGTGAGGCGGTTCTCCTCGGGCAGCACCAGAGTGCCCGACTCGCGGCTGCCGTCGAACAGGCCCGCCAACACCTCCCGCTCCCGGCCGTTGGCGATGACCGTGGGAATGCCGGCCTGGCTCGCCTGCTCCGCGGCGCAGAGCTTCGAGAACATGCCGCCGCGCCCCAGTTCGGACGGCGCGGTATCCCGGGCCGCCTGCTTGGCCGCGGCGAGGTCATCGACCACCGGCATGAGCTGGGCGTCCGGGTTCGACCTGGGATCGCGGTCGAACACCCCGTCCACGTCGCTCAGGATGACCAGCAGGTCCATCTCCATGAGCGTGGCCACCAGCGCGGAGAGTTGGTCGTTGTCGCCGAACTTCACCTCTTCCACCGCCACGGTGTCGTTCTCGTTGACGATGGGGATGATATTCCAGTCCAGCAGCGTCTTGAGAGTGTGCTTGGCGTTGAGGTAGCGCTTGCGGTTGGCCAGGTCCTCGTGGGTCAGGAGCACCTGCGCCACGTGCTTGCCGTAACCGCCGAAGGAGTTCTCGTACAGCGCCATGAGCCGGATCTGGCCCACGGCCGCCAGCGCCTGCTCCTGGGGCAGGTCCCGCGGGCGCTTGGCGAGCCCCAGCCGGCTCAGGCCCGACGCGATGGCCCCCGAGCTGACCACCACGAGCTTCTTCCCCTGGTCGTGCAGCGCCGCCAGCTCGCGCACCAGCCGTCCGATGCGGCGCGCGTGCAGGCCGCGCTCCGAAGACAGGATGCGGCTGCCGATCTTCACCACCACGCGCTTGGCGCGGTGCACGTATTTCCGTCTCAGGTCAGCCATGAAGTTTCAGGTGCCGCGCCGCTTCGGCTCTGCCCGCGGACCCCGCGCGTCTTGCGGCAAGGTCTTCAACGATCATCTGCTTGAGCCGCTCCAGCCCCTCCCCCGTCACCGCGGAGATGGCGCAGAAGCGGTAGCCCCGCCCTCCCAGGAACGCTTCGAGATCTTCGATCGCGTTCCGGTCCGGCAAGAGGTCCACCTTGTTTGCCGCCACGATCTGGGGTTTGCGCGACAGCTCCTCGTCGAACAGCGCCAACTCGCGGTTCACCGTCTCGAAGTCCGTCCTGGGATCGCGTTCCTCTAGCTGGAAGACATCGAGTACGTGCACCAGCACGCCGGTGCGGGTCACGTGCTTGAGGAAGCGATGGCCGAGGCCCTCACCTCGATGGGCTCCCTCGATGAGCCCGGGAATGTCCGCCATCACGAAGCTCAGGTCACCGTGCGCCACCACGCCCAGGTTGGGTACCAGCGTGGTGAAGGGATAGTCCGCGATCCTGGGACGGGCCGCGGAGACGGCCGAGATCAGCGTCGACTTGCCCGCGTTGGGCAGCCCGATGAGCCCCACGTCCGCCAGCAGCCGCAACTCCAGCCGAAGGCCCCGCTCCTCCCCCGGATCGCCCGGCTCGGCGAACCGCGGCGCCTGCCGCGTGGCGCTGGTGAAACGGCTGTTGCCCTTGCCGCCCCTGCCCCCACGGGCCAGCACGACGTCGCCCGAGGGGTGATCGATGTCGGCGATCAACTCCCCCGTCGCCACGTCGCGGATCAGGGTCCCCACCGGCACCCGGATCACCCGGTCGTCGCCTTTTTTGCCGTGCTGGTCCTTGCCGCGCCCGTGCTGTCCCCGGTTGCCGCGATACAGCCTCTGGTAGCGCAGGTCGAGGAGCGTGAACAGGTGCGGGTCCGCCACCACGCGGACGTGCCCGCCGTGGCCGCCGTCGCCGCCGTCCGGGCCGCCCTTGGGGACGTACTTCTCACGGCGAAAGCTGACGCAGCCGCGGCCGCCGTCGCCGGCCTTCACCGTGATCTCGACCTCGTCGACGAACTTCATGGTTCGATGGGTCTCCGGCTTGTCCGCGTAACCCTTGAGCGTCCCGCCACACAGGCCGTCCCAAAACCGTCCCGGCGGCGCCGTTACGGATACGTCATTCCCGCGGAAGCGGGAATCCCGGCGATGTGGGATGGGGAGACGCGCTCATTCGGCCCCACGCCACCCCTGGATTCCCGCTTCCGCGGGAATGGCGACTCGAGGCGTTGGTGCCAATTCTCATCCGAGCGGAGCGTTGACACAACCTGCATGCGGGTTCTGGCGAATCGAGGTGTGGAGTGGGATGGGAATGCGACGAGGCCGTAAGGTGTCAAGGGTCGAGAGACAGGATACACGGGCGCCGGCGCCTACTGCCGTGCCGGCGCGGCGTTCAGGCAGGCATGATGGCCACGCGCTTGCGAGACCGGCCCCAGCGCTGGTACTCCACCGTACCCTCGACCAACGCGAACAGCGTGTAGTCGCGCCCCATGCCGACGTTCTTGCCCGGATGGATCTTCGTGCCCAGTTGGCGCACCAGGATGTTGCCCGCCTTGACGTGCTGTCCGCCGTAGCGCTTGACCCCGCGCCTCTGTCCCTGACTGTCGCGACCGTTGCGCGAGCTTCCGCCTGATTTCTTGTGCGCCATCGGTTCTTCCGCCTTACGCCTTACGCCTGGATTTCGACGATTCTGAGGGTGGTGTGCATCTGGCGGTGGCCCTGCTTGCGACTGTAACCCTTCCGCCGCTTCTTCTTGAAGACGATGATCTTCCTGTCGAGCCCCTGCTCGACGATCTCCGCCGTCACCTGGGCCTGCTCCACCAGCGGCGTGCCCACCCTGGCCTCGTCGTCACCGTCGCCGCTGACCAGCAACACCTCGTCCAGGGTGACCGTAGCGCCGACGTCACCGCCCAGACGCTCCACGTCCACCAACTCGCCCTCGGCGACCCGGTACTGCTTGCCACCCGTCTTTACAACTGCATAACGTCCCATGGTTGCGTGACTTTCTAATGGAGAAGAGTATGAATGTCAAACGCTCGCTTTCGCGGGTTGGGGGGTGACGTTGCGAGCGTCCTCGCCTCACGACGTCCTGACGTCCAGCAGCCTCAGTTCCATGGTGTAGGTGCCCTGCCACTCGTTCTCTCGCAGCCGGTAGGCAATGTCCACGTGGTCGTTCACCCGCGCCGGGAGGTCCTCGGGCGGGCCGAAGGCCACCGCCGTCACGGTGTGGTCGTTGTCCCTCAGCCGGAAACGCGAGACCCTGTTGAAGTTCCGGCGCTCGCACACCTCTACGCCCCGCGTTTGGAAGACCGGTTCGGGATTCCCTACGCCGAAGGGACCCAGGAGGCGCATCTGCCGCACCAGACCGAGGCTCAATTGCGCGAAATCCACTTCCGCGTCCACGTCGAGATACGGCAGCAGTCCTTCCTCGTCGAGAACCTCCCGGGCCGCCTCCTCGAAGCGCTCCGAAAACGACGCGAGGTCTTCCTCCCGGATGCTCAGGCCGCCGGCGTACTCGTGGCCGCCGAAACGCACCAGCAACTCCGCGCACCGCCGCATGGCCTCGACCATGTGAAACCCGCGGATGCTCCTGCCGGATCCCTTCCCTTCTTCGCCCTCGAACCCAATGACGATGGTCGGCCGGTGGAAACGCTCGACGATGCGGGAGGCGACGATGCCGAGCACTCCCGGGTGCCAGCCACGGCTCCCCACGACGATGGACCATCGGTCCTGGAGCCGTTTCTCCTGGATCTGCGCCAGCGCCTCGTCCAGCACCTGCGCCTCGGTCTCCCGCCGCTCCCGGTTGTGCACGTCGAGCTCCCGGGCGATGGCGTCCGCGGTCTCGCGCGAATCCGTGGTCAGCATCTCCACCACCTTGACCGCCGCGTCCATGCGGCCCGCGGCGTTGATGCGCGGACCGATCTGGAAGGCCACCGTGCCCGCCTCCACGGCTCCCGGCGCCACCCCCACCACCTCCTTCAACGCCGCGATGCCCGGGCGATCCGAGCTGCCCAGTTCCACCAGGCCCCGGCGCGTCAGCACCCGATTGGCGCCCCGCAGCGGCACCATGTCCGCGATGGTGCCGAGGGTGACGATGTCCAGGTGGCGGCGGATGTCGGGCACGGTGCCGGGTTCGAACCAGCCCGCGTCCCGGAGATTGGCGCGCAGGCCGATGACCAGGTAAAAGGCCAGCCCGGCCGCGCACAGGCCCTTGTCCGGGAAGGCGCAGTCGTCGCGCTGGGGATTGATCACGGCCACGGCGGCATCGGGCAGGCGCTCGGGCAACTGGTGATGGTCGACGATCACCACGTCCATGCCCAGGTCCCGGGCGAAGGCCACTTCTTCCGCGTTGGAGATGCCGCAGTCCACGGTGATGATGAGGGAGACGTCCTGGGAGCGCAGGTGCTCGATCCCCGGCCGGCTCATGCCGTAGCCCTCGTCGATGCGGTGTGGGATATAGAACAGCGGCGCACCGCCGATCTCGCGCAGGAACGACACCAGCACCGCGGTCCCCGTGGTGCCGTCGACGTCGTAGTCGCCCCAGACACAGACGCGCTCGCCGTCGCGCAATGCCCGGGCGATGCGCCGGACGGCATCGTCCATCCCCGCCAGGAGGTGCGGCGACGGCAGGTCCGCCTTCAGGCTGGACGAAAGGAACCGGTGCGCGGCGTCCGCGTCGGCAAACCCGCGCTGCACCAGGATACGGGCAAGGAGAGGCGGGAGCTTGAGCTCGCGGGAAAGGTCCGCCGCGGCGCTTACGTCGGTCTCCTTGAGGATCCAGCGTTTGGCGGCGTCGGGCGGCATTCGGTGACCTCCAGGTGATGCGGGCGGTTCGAAACCCGTCCCCCGTGGACTCCGGGCGCCTCCTCCCACCACCAACGGCCCGGCCAAGCGTTGGTTATCGCCTGCGGCCTCTTTCCAGCAACAGGATGATCGGGGTGGCCACGAAGACGGTGGAATACAGCCCGGCCAGGAAGCCGACGAAGAGCGTGTAGGCGAAGGGCCGGATGACCCCGCCGCCCAGGATCAGCAGGGCCGTCAACACCAGAAGCGACGTGATGGTGGTGAGGATCGTGCGTCCCAGCGTTTCGTTGATGCTGGTGTTGATGATGCTCTCCATGGAGTCGCGCCGCTTCTTGCGCATGTTCTCGCGGATACGGTCGCAGATCACGACGGTGTCGTTCACGGAGTAGCCGGCGATGGTCAGGAGCGCGGCGACGATGGGAAGGTCGAACTCGTAGCCGGCGACCACCAGCGCCCCCACCGTGATCAGGACGTCGTGGACGAGCGCGACGATGGCGCCCAGCCCGAAGCGCAGCTCGAAGCGGAGCCAGATGTACGCCCCCATCATGATGGTGGCGAAGATCACCGAGAGGATGCCCCGGCGCCGCAGGTCGTCGCCCACCTTGGGGCCCACCGATTCCACCCGCAGCACTTCGTATTTTCCGGCGCCGAACGACTGGTCCAGGAGCGCGCGGATGTCGCGGCCCACGGTGCCGATCTCGGTCTCCGACTTCTCCATGCGGATCAGGTACTCGCCGGTGCCGCCGCCACCGAAGTCCTGCACCACTCCTCCCAGCGGCGACTGCTGCAACGCGTCGCGGAGCTGGCCGATGGTGACCGCTTCGGGCAGCTTGACGTGCACCATGGTGCCGCCTTCGAAGTCGACGCCGAGGTTCGGCCCCTTGGTGAACAGCAACAGCACCACGCCGATGATCAGCACCGACGACAGTATGAAACCCCAACGGCGATAGCTCAGGAAGGGGATCCGGGTTCCCGGCTTGATGATTTCCATGTGGTCTTCTCAGTCCAATCCGTCGCGACTCGTGTCCCGCGCCGGGCTACACCGACAGCCGCACCAGGTTCCGCCGGGTGAGGCGATAGTCGTAGTAGATGCGCGTTCCGTCCACCGCGGAGATCACGGTGGTGAGGATGCCCACGCACAGGGTCACGGCGAAGCCGCGCACCGGGCCGGTGCCGAACTGGAACAGGATGACCCCGGCGAGGAAGGTGGTCAGGTTCGAGTCGAGGATGGCCGGAATGGCGCGCTCGTAACCCGTGTCGATGGCCGTGCGCGGCGGTTTCCCGTTGCGCACTTCCTCGCGGATGCGCTCGTTGATGAGCACGTTGGCGTCCACGGCCATGCCCATGGTCAGGATGATACCGGCGATGCCGGGCAGCGTGAGCACCGCTTCGAAGCCCGCGAGGATCGCCATCATGAAGAAGATGTTCAGCACCAGCGCCACGTCCGCCAGGAGACCCGCGCCGCGGTAGTAGGCCATCATGAAGACGAGCACCAGGATGCTGCCGAGGATGAAGGAAACGATGCCCTGCCGCACCGAATCCCGTCCCAGGGACGGTCCCACGGTGCGCTCTTCGAGAATCTGCACCGGCGCAGGCAGCGCGCCCGCGCGCAGCACGATGGCCAGGTCGCGCGCCTCCTGGAAGTCGAAGCTGCCGGTGATGGAAGCGACCCCGCCGGAGATGCGCTCGCGGATCTGGGGCGCGGAATAGACCCGGCCGTCCAGCACGATGGCCAGCAGGCGGCCCACGTTCTCCGCGGTCAGGCGGTCGAAGGCCGTGCTGCCCACCGAGTTCAGCGCCAGCTCGACGTAGAGGCCCTCGAGCTGGTCGCCCCGGCGCACGTTGGCGTCGGCGATGGCGTCTCCGGTCATCAGGGTGCGGGCCTCCAGCAGGTAGGGGACCCTCCCGCGCCGCCCCGACGAATCCGCGCCCTCATAGCCGTAGAGCACCTCGCGGCCCGGCGGCGGCCCGGAACGCACCGCCTGTTCCACGTTCCCGCGTTCGTCCACGAGCTTGAACTCCAGCAGCGCGGTCTTGCCGATGAGCGCCTTGGCCCTTTCGGGGTCCTGGATTCCGGGCAGTTGCACCAGGATGTCCCGCTGCCCCTGGCGCTGGATGGTGGGCTCGGTCACGCCGAACTGGTCGATGCGGTTGCGGATGGTCTCCAGGGTCTGGTCCACCGCGAAGTCATGGATGCTGGCCAGCTCCCGCGCGGTGAAGACCGCCCGCAACCCGGCCCCTTCCGGGCCGGTGCCGGAGTCGGACACCTCCAGCACGGGATACTCGGTGGACAGCAGGTCCCGGATGCGATCCATGTTGGCGGAAGAGGCCTGGACGGCCAACTCACCCGCGCCGCCGACCTCAAGGCTGGTAAATGGGATATTGCGTTCGCGCAACTCGTCGCGGAGACCGCTGCGCACCCGGCGCATGCGGTTCTCCACCGCCTTCTCCACACCCACCTCCAGCACCAGGTGCGAGCCGCCCTGAAGGTCCAGCCCGAGGCGGATACCGTTCTGGGGCAGGAACCACACGCCCTGCACGAAGCTGGGAGCGAGATATACCCCGGCCGCCAGCAGACAGACCGCCAGCAGGACCAGACGAATGGCTAGACTTTGACGCATGCTTGTTTCTCCGACCGGAGTTCACCGCTGCCGCCGGCCCAAGGGCCGGCGGGCCGTGGCCCTACTTGCCCTTGGCCTCCTTGGCTCCGGCGGCCTTCTCTGTCCTGAAAAGCTGGGCGATGTAGCTGCGCCCCACCTTGATCTTGACGTTGGGGGCCACTTCGAGCGTGACCTCGGTGTCCGTCAGTCCGAGAATCTTGCCGAACACGCCGCCCGTGGTCATGACCTCGTCGTTGCGCTTGAGCTGCGCCAGCATGTTGCGGTGATCCTTCGCCTTGCGCTGCTGCGGCCGGATCAGGAGGAAGTAGAAGACCGCGAAGATCAGCACCAGGGGCAACATGCTGATGAATGTGCTGGGGCCGCCTCCGGCCTGCGCATAAGCTACGTCCCACATGTTCTCCTCCGAAGCTTCGATATGCGATGCGATTGGGGTGTCGACCACCGCCCCGGCCCTGCCGCGGCGCCGTTCCCGCCGGCTTCATGCGGCCGGTTCGGGCAGGTCCCATATGCCGCCCGCGACGCTCTCCAGACTCGACCGGCTCCGAATGGCCCCGCGCAGTTCCGTCATCAGCCGCTGGTAGTAGCAGACGTTGTGCAGCGTGTTCAGATAGGCCGCAAGGATTTCGCCGGCCACGTAGAGGTGGCGAAGATAAGCACGCGAAAAATGCCGGCAACCGTAGCACGGGCAGCTTTCGTCCACGGGACGCGAATCCCGCGCGAAGGCCGCGTTCTTGATGCTGAGCTTTCCGGTGGCGGTGTATAACGTGCCGTTCCTGGCATTCCTCGTCGGCAGAACGCAATCGAACAGATCATAGCCGGAGCGGACCCCGTGAATCAAGTCTTCGGGCTTGCCGAGGCCCATGAGGTAGCGCGGCCGGTCCTCGGGCATGCACGCGGCCGTGAAACCGCCGATCTCCGCCAGGAGCGCCGGCCCTTCGCCGATGCCCAAGCCGCCGGCGGCGTAGCCGTCGAACGGAAGGTCGGCGAGGCGCCTCGCGCAGTCCTCGCGCAGGTCCTTGAACACCCCGCCCTGGACGATCCCGAAGAGCGCGCAGTCCGGATTGCGCGGCGCCTCCAGCGACCGCCGCGCCCAGCGCACGGTCCGGTCGGTGGATGCCTTCACGTACTCCCGGCTCGCCGGATACGGGATGCACTCGTCCAGCACCATCGCCACGTCCACGCCCAGCGCCTGCTGGATGCCCACCACCTTCTCCGGCGTCAGGAAATGCGACGAGCCGTCCAGGTGGGAACGGAACGACACCCCCTCCTCGGTGATCTTGCGCATGGCCGCCAGGCTCAGCACCTGGTAGCCCCCGCTGTCGGTGAGGATCGGCCCGTCCCAGCCCATGAACGCGTGCAGCCCCCCCAGGTCCCGGATCAGCTCCTCTCCCGGGCGCATGTACAGGTGGTAGGTATTGCACAGGATGATCCGGCTCGACACCTCGCGAAGATCCCGAGGGGAGAGGGCCTTGACCGCGCCGCGGGTGCCGACGGGCATGAACGCGGGTGTTTCCACCACGCCGTGGGCGGTCTCGAGGAGGCCGGTGCGGGCCCGGCCGTGGGGGTCGGTGTCGGTGACGGTGAACTTCATGGTCGCCGAAGAGGGAAGCGCGCCCCGCGGATCCACAACGTCATTCCCGTCCTCTTGCGTCATTGATATGAAATAAAAACTTGTTCAATGATTTCTGGTAGTTACGGAATCCCGCTACACCCCAATGAGTCATTCCCGCGGAAGCGGGAATCCATGGGTGGGGGTGTGGCGGCCTCATGGCCCGACCCCACCCCGCCTGGATTCCCGCTTCCGCGGGAATGACTCATTGGGGGGCCGGCACCTAATTTTCATCCCCTTTTTGTGTCGACTGCAAGCCAACATGGGTGATTCCCGCGAAAGTTCACCCCCGACCTCAATAGGGGGCGGGAATCCAGGGGCGGTGGCGAGATCAAAGCACAAACCATCTCTAGACGATCAGCATGGCGTCGCCATAGCTGTAGAACCGGTAACCTTCGGCGACGGCCTCGGCGTAGGCCCGGCGCACCAGATCCAGCCCCGCCAGCGCGGCCACCATCGCCAGGGGCGTGGAGCGCGGCAGGTGGAAGTTGGTGATGAGGGCGTCGATGGCGCGGAAGCGGTAGCCAGCGGTGATGAACAGGCGCGTGATGCCGGCGGCGGCGGCCACCCTGCCCTTGCGCGCGACGACGCTCTCCAGCGTACGCGTGCTCGTGGAGCCCACCGCCACCACGCGCTTTCCTTCCGCCGTGGCGCGGCGGATGCGCCGGGCCGCGTTCTCGCTCAACGTGTACCACTCGCCGTCCATGCGGTGGTTCTCCACCACGGCCTCGCGCACCGGGCGGAACGTGCCCAAACCTACGTGCAAAGTCACGGTCACGTTGTCGATGCCGGCGGCGGCCAGTTCGTCCAACAAGTCGCGTGTAAAGTGCAGTCCGGCGGTGGGCGCCGCCACCGAACCGGGCGCGGCGGCATAGACGGTCTGGTAGCTCTCCCGGTCCCTTTCCTCCACGCTCCGGAGCCGTTCGATATAGTGCGGCAGCGGCGGCGCACCGATCTCCTCGAGCATCTCGTGGAACCCGCCGGGATGTTCGAAGCGCAGGCCGTAGCGGCCCGCGCCGAGATCGCCCAACACGGTGGCCTCGACCCTGTCGGAAAACGCGATGCGGCTACCCAGCCGCGGCTTCTTGGAGGCGTCCACGAGGGCGAGCCAGAGTCCCTGCTCCGCGTCGAACGGCTCCACCAGCAGCACCGTCGCGCGCCCGCCGCTGTCCTTGCGCCCTTCCAGGCGCGCCGGGATCACCTTGGAGTCGTTGAGCACCAGTACGTCCCCGGGCGAGAGGAACTCACCGAGGGAGGCGAAACGGGAGTGCGTGATGGCTCCCGATCGCCGGTCCACGACCATGAGTCGGGCGGATACACGGTCCTCGGCCGGATAGGCGGAGATCAGCGACTCGGGAAGATCGTAGGCCAGTTCTTCCAGCAGCATGCTTTCAAGAGGTTGGGCGTGTGTACCCTTCGACTTCGCTCGCCCTTCGACAAGCTCGGAGCAACGCAGCCGACGGCGAAAAGGACACGCAGATTCACGACGTTTTATACGGGACAGGACACTAGGTATCATCCTCCGCGGCCTTCTTCAGGAACGGCGTCAGCAGGTCGATGGGCACCGGGAAGATGGTGGTGGAGTTCTTGTCGCCGGCCACTTCCTGGAGACTCTGCAGGAAGCGGAGCTGCATGGCCATGGGCTCCCTGGCGATCACGGCGGCGGCTTCCTGAAGTTTCTGGGAGGCTTGGAACTCGCCGTCCGCCAGGATGATCTTGGCGCGACGCTCGCGCTCGGCCTCGGCCTGCCGGGCCATGGCGCGTTGCATCTCCTCGGGAAGATCGATGTGCTTCATCTCGGTCAGGACGACCTTGATCCCCCACGGGTCCGTCTGCTCGTCCAGGATCCTCTGGAGGTCGGCGTTGATGCGCTCCCGCTCCGACAGGAGCTGGTCCAGTTCCGCCTGGCCGCAGATGCTCCGGAGCGTCACCTGGGCCAGTTGCGAAGTGGCGAACAGGTAGTTGGCCACCTCCCGGATGGCGCGGTTGGGGTCGAGCACCCGGAAATAGAGCACCGCGTTGACCTTCACCGACACGTTGTCGCGCGTGATGACGTCCTGCGAGGGGACGTCCATGGTCACGGTCCTGAGCTCCACCCGTTCCATCTTTTCGATGAAGGGGATCACGTAGATGAGCCCCGGGCCGCGGGAGGCCACCATCCGGCCCAGCCGGAAGACCACCCCGCGTTCGTATTCCTTGAGGACCTTGATGCCGCTGACGGCCAACCCGAGCACGATGATCAGCACGATCGCTATGGGTCCGAAATCCAGCATGCGTGTCTCCTGCGCGGCCGCGGCCGACTCCATGGGCGCGCGGCCCCGGTCAGCTCTCCACGGCGCGTTTGACCTTGAGTACCATCCCGTCGTGACCGACGACCTCGATCCTGTCGCCGGGCTCCAACCGCTCCGCCCCTTCCGCCCTCCACACCTCACCGTGCACGAAGACCCGGCCCTTCAGGTCCAGCCGTTCGCGCACCTCGCCGACCTCGCCGACGAGCCCCTCATAGCCCAGGGTGGCCTTGCGCCGCTGGGACTTGACCACGAGGAAGGTCACCACCAGCACCGCCGCGCTCAGGGTGCCCACCGCCGCCAGCACGATGCCCGGGTCCACGGTGAGGTCGGACCCCTCGACGTCGAACAACAGCAGCGAGCCCAGCCCCAGGGACACCACTCCACTGATGCCCAGGAGCCCGAAACTGGGCAGGAACGCCTCCGCCACCAGGAGACACATGCCGAGCCCGATGAGCAGCAGCCCGGCGTAGTTGATGGGCAGCACCTGCAGGGAGGCCAGCGCCAGCAAGAGCGCGATGCCGCCGGCGATGCCCGGGAACAGCGCGCCGGGATTGGAGAACTCCATGTACAGGCCCAGGATGCCGGCCATCATGAGCAGGTAGGCGATGTTGGGGTCCGCCAGGACGTTCAGGACCTTGAGCTTGAGGCCCATCTCGAAGCGCAGCACGGAGACGCCGTCGAAGTCCAGGGTGCGCTTGGTGCCGGCCACGTCCACCTCGCGTCCGTGGGCCTGCTTGAGGAGGTCGCTCAGGTCCAGGGCGATGATGTCGATGACGCGTTTCTCCAACGCTTCCTTGTCGGTGATGGAGATGCTCCGGCGCACCGCCTGGATGGCGAACTCGGTATCGCGGCCGCGGCGCTGGGCGATGGTTTCGCTGAAAGAGGCGGTGAAGTTTTCGATCTTCTCGCCCATGACGCCCTTGACTTCCTGTCCCCCGCCCGCCACCGGGTGGGCCGCGCCGATGTTGGTACCGGGCGCCATGGCGGCGATGTTGGCGGCCAGGGTGATGAAGACCCCGGCCGAGCCCGCGCCCGCGCCGCTGGGCGCGACGTAGACGATCACCGGCAGCGGCGCGCTGAGCATCTCCTTGACGATGGAACGGGTGGACGACAGCAGTCCGCCGGGGGTGTCGAGCTGGATGATCAGGGCGCGCGCGTTGCCCGCGTGCGCCCGCTGGATGCTGTCGCGGATGTAGTCGTTGACGGCCGGGTTGATGCCGCCGTCGATGACGATGAGGTTCACGTGGGAGCCCGTCGCCCCTTGTCCGGCGGCGCCTCCCGCGCTCAGTGAGCCCAGGCCCAGCGCCACGAGCAGCAGCGCGCACCAGAACCGGACCCCCGGGAGTGAACGGGAACGCGTCATGTCAGACCGCCGCCCCGAGCTCGCGCAGGACGCTCTTGATGTCTTCCCAGACAAGCCTCTTGTCCCCCGGATTGCGCAACAGGTACGCCGGATGAAACGTGGGCATCAGCCGGATGCCGTGGTAGTCGTGCCAGCGCCCGCGCAGGCGCGAGATCGCCTCGCTGGAGCGCAGCAGCGTCTGCGCCGCGGCCCGTCCCAGGGCGATGATCACCCGCGGCCGCACCAGCTCGATCTGCCGGATCAGGAACGGCTCGCACGCCGCGACCTCGTCCGGCTCGGGGTCGCGATTGCGCGGCGGGCGGCACTTGACGACGTTGGCGATGTACACGTCCTCGCGCCGGAGCTTCATGCCCTTGGTGATGATGTCGGTAAGCAACTGGCCCGCGCGCCCCACGAAAGGCTCGCCCTCGCGGTCCTCGTCTTCCCCCGGCCCCTCGCCGATGAACATGATGTCGGCATCCTCCCGGCCCACTCCGTAGACGATGCGCCCGCGCCCCTGCGACAGCTTGCAGCGCCGGCAGTCACCCAGGACCTCGCGAAGCTCTCCAAGGTTCGCGGCCCCCGCCGCCTCGCCCGCCGTCGCCGCGCCACCGGGATCGTCTACCTCGGCACCTGCCCCTACGGGCAAGAACGCGATCCCCGCCGCCTGTTGCTGCTCCAGGCAACTCCGCAGCGAACTCGCCGCAACCGCCAAACGCTGCCGTAGCTCTAGCGTTTCCATGGGTGTGGTACCCACCACCGTCTGATTTCTGTTTACGACAATACCGTGGGCATAGCAATGCCGATCCGTGTGGCGGAAACGTGGAACGTCATTCCCGCGGAACAGGCTGTATCAAAACTCCGCTCGGAAAAGAATGACGACTCCGGGAGGTCTCTGCCTCATGAGTCTTGACACAGTCCGTTCCGCGGGAACAACGGCTCGGGGGTTTAATGCGACTCTCAACGCTCTCCCAGCAGCCCGCGCGCGGTGCCGCCGAGGATGGCTTCGAGCTCGGCCGCGGGCCAGGGGCGCGCGCGCAGCGCCGCGAGCACGGCGCGGCTGGCGTCGCGCACGTGGGGCTCGTCGGTGCCGTAGACGAGGCGGCCGGCGCCGAACGTGTCGCGGGCGCAATCCAGGGCGGGGCCGGACAGGCTGACGGTGTCGAAGTAGCAACACTGACGCAGGTATTCGCCGGGCGGGCGCAGGCACTTCTCGTAGCGGCGGTAGCCGCGGTCGACGCGGTCCAGCACCATGCACAGGCTGCCGCCGCAGTGGGACCAGACGACGCGGACGTCGGGGCACTCTTCGAGCACGCCGCCCAGGGTGAGCTTGGTGGCGGCCATGGCGGTCTCGCCGAGGTAGCCCACGGCGAGGTACTCGCCGCGGTCGTTGGCGGGGCCGTCGAGCGGGAACGTGGGGTGCACCAGCACCAGCAGCTTGCGCCGGTGCGCCTCGCGCCAGAACTCCCGCAGCTCGGGCGCGTCGAGGGTGTGCTCGCCCACGGTCGTGGTGAGGCCGGCGCCCACGGCGCCGAGCCCCATGGCCCGGTCCAGCTCGTCCACCAGGTCAGCGGTCCGGCCCCACGGCAGCGCCGCCACGAAGCGGAAGCGGTCCGGGTGCGCACGGCACGCCTCGGCGAGGCCGTCGTTCACCCGCCGCGCCATGGCCACGTCACCGGCGCCCGCCAGACCGGTGCTGAGAGCGCCCACGGACAGCACCTCGACACCGACGCCGGCCTCGTCCATGGTCCGCACGCGGTCGGCCAAAGCCTCCTCCACCGGCGCCGACATGGTGTGGCTGCCGCGGCAGGTGAGCGACAGCCCCCGCTCCGAGCGGGCGAGGGCGAACTCGGGCCGCGCCTTGAGCACCTCGTCGAAGCACCCCTCGGGGTAGAGGTGCGCGTGCATGTCCACGATGGCGCCGGGTGCGATCGGCTGCTCGCTCATGGCCGTGTCCTTCCCCTCACCCCTTGTCCGCCGCGTCCATCAGCTCCAGCAGGTAGCCCGGCTTGAGCGGCAGGCGCGTCACCTCCACGCCCAGGGCGTCGGAGACGGCGTTGGCCAGGGCGGCGCCGGCGGCGGTGATGCCGCCCTCCCCGGCTCCCTTGACGCCGAGGGGGTTGTTCGGGGACGGGAAGTCCTCGGTGGAGATGAACCGGCCCGGCGGCACGTCCATGGCCGTGGGCATCAGGTAGTCCATGAAGCTCGTGGCCTGGGGCTGTCCGTCCTCGTCGTAGACGAACTCTTCCAGCAGCGCGCCGCCGATGCCCTGGGCCAGGCCGCCCGCCATCTGGCCCTCGACGATCATGGGGTTCACCTTGCGGCCGATGTCTTCCATCACGAGGTAGTCGAGGATTTCGATCATGCCGGTTTCCCGGTCCACCTCCACCGCCGCCACGTGGACGCCGTAGGGGAACGGCCGCTTGTCGGTGGCAAAGAAGTCCTCTTCCGAGATGCCCGGAGTGAAGCCCTTGGCCAGCGCAGGCCCGGGCAGCGCGAGCCGCGCCATGGCGGCGAAGTCCAGGCTCCGCTCCGGCGCGCCCCTGACGCTGATGCGCCCGTCCTCCAGCACCAGGTCGCCGGCGTCGATCTCCAGCTCCGCGGCCGCCAGCCGGAGGAGCTTGTCCTTGACCTTGCGGCACGCCCCGACCGCGGCGCTCCCGCCCATGACGGTGCAGCGGCTGGCGTTGCTGCCGTTGCCGAAGGGCACCTTGGCGGTGTCGCCGTGCACCACCCGCACGTCGTCGATGGAGACGCACATCTCGTCGGCGACGATTTGGCTCAGGGCGGTGGCGATGCCCTGTCCCACCGAGTTGACGCCGCTGTAGAGCACCACGCCGCCGTTGTTGCCGACCTCCACCCGGGCGTACTCCCAGGGGCCGATGCCGCTGGTTTCCACGAAACAGCCGATGCCCACGCCCATGGCCCGGCCTTCCGCCTTGGCGGCGTCGCAGCGTTGCCGAAGCTCCTCGTAACCCATGTGGCCCAACGCCGCTTCGAGCTGCCCCGGCAGGTCGCCGCTGTCGTAGACCATGTAGTGGAACGGGTGCTTGCCGTGGTCGTAGGGCATCTCCTCGGGCCGGATCAGGTTGCGGCGCCGCAGTTCCGCGGGATCGATCCCGAGGCGGCGGGCGGCCATGTCCAGCAGCCGCTCGCGCACGAAGTTGGCCTCGTAGCGGCCGGGGCTCCGGTAGGTGCCCACCGGGGTCTTGTTGGTGAGCACGCAATACGCATGGCAGTGATAGTTCTTGATGCGCAGCGGTCCCCGCAGCATGGCCGAGGAGGCCATGACGGGCAGGCCGCCGTGGGTGCGGGTGTAGCCGCCCATGTTGAACAGGATCTCGGCATCCATGGCCAGGATGGTGCCGTCCTTTCGCAGCCCCAGCCGCACCCGGTAGGACTGCTCCCGCGACTGGTTCGTCGCCTTGAGGTTCTCCGAACGGTCCTCGATCCAGCACACGGGCCTGCGGAAATGCATGGCGGCGAACGGCACCAGGAAGTCCTCGGGATAGAACTCGCCGCGCGCGCCGAACCCTCCCCCGACCGCCGGCTCGATGAAGTGGATGGAACTCTGGGGCAGGCCGCTCAACTCCGACAGAATGCGCCAGTTGGTGTGGGTCATCTTGGTGGGACCCCACATGGTGAGCACGTCGCGGACTTCGTCGTACTCCGCCACCAGGCCGCGTGTCTCCAGCGGCACCGCGGCGTGACGCTGGGTTTCGAACGTCTCCTCGACGATGAGGTCGCACTCGGCGAACGCGCGGCCCACGTCGCCCACGTCCACCTCGAAGTCGGCGGGGACATTGCCCGGCACTTCGTCGTGGAGCCGGGGCGCGTCCGCCGCCATGGCCGCGCGGGCGCCCGTCACCGCCGGGAGGTCCTCGTAGACCACCTCCACCAGTTCGAGCGCGTCCTCGGCAATGTAGCGGTCCCGCGCCACCACCACGGCCACCGGATCGCCCACGTAGCGCACCCGGTCCGTGGCGACGGGCGTCTGCTGGGAGCGCTTGAGCCCCTCCATGATCCCGGTACGCATGGGAATGGTCTTGAGCCCCGGCATGTCCGCGGCCGTGATCACGCCCACGACCCCGGGCAAGGCCAGCGCCGCCGTCGCGTCAATGGCGGCCAGCCGGGCGTGGGCGCGGGTGCTGCGGAGGATCGCGGCGTGCACCATGCCGGGCCGCCGGATATCGCCCACGTACTTGCCGACGCCCCGCAAGAGCGGCACGTCCTCCCTGCGCTTCACGCTCGAACCGATGTAGGCCATGGCCGTTCCTCTACCTTCGCGTCCAGGCGGGTTTGAAACCCACCGCTACAAGTCGTCGCGGCTTCCCGCCCGCACGAAATCCCGCACATGCTATCTTCCCGACATCTCCTTGGCGGCCTCGCGAATGGCCGTGACGATGTTCACGTAGCCGGTGCAGCGGCACAGGTTGCCGCTCAACCACTCGCGGATCTCGGTGTCGGACGGATCGCGATTCTCCCGCAACAGCGCCCGCGCGGTGAGCAGGATGCCCGGTGTGCAGAAGCCGCACTGAAGCCCGTGCCGCTCATGGAACTGCTCCTGCAGCGGATGCAGCGTGTCGGCGTCGGGCGCCAGCCCCTCCACGGTGTCGATCTCGGCGCCGTCGGCCTGCACCGCGAACATGAGGCACGAACGCACCGGATCGCCGTTCACCAGCACCGTGCAGGCTCCGCACACGCCGTGCTCGCAGCCCACGTGGGTGCCGGTGAGGCCGAGGTCGTCGCGGATGAAGTCGCTCAGGAGCTTGCGCGGCTCCGCCTCGCCGGCGTGCTCGGCGCCGTTGACTCGTAGCTTTATCTCGCGTGTGTTCATGCCCTTCCTCGTCCCCGGGAATCCGGCACTGGCGGGATGAAACCTTCGCTCAGCCTCGGATTCCTGCCTCGGCGGACTTCACGGCCCGTTCCGCGGCCTCGGTCAATGCGCGTCGCGCCAGCGCCTCGCAGGCGCGGAGACGGTATTCCGCGGTGGCGTGCATGTCCGAGTCTTGCTCGATGCCGGCTACCGCGCGCCTGGCCGCCTCCCGAAACAATGCCTCCGACGGCCTCTCCCCCAACACGACATCCTCTGCCCCGCGCGCCCGGATGGGAGCCGGGCCGGTGAGTGTCAAACGGGCGGCCGTCACCACGCCGTCCCGGTCCAGGGTCACCAGCACCGCCGCCCCCGCCAGCGCGAAGTCGCCGTAACGGCGGCTCACCTCGCGGAACGAAGCGCCGCTGCCGGCGGCCGGGGCCGGCACCCGCACCTCGCGTAGCAGCTCGCCCGGCTCCAGTACCGTGGTCATGGTGCCGAGAACGAAATCCTCCGCCGCCACGATGCGCTCCCCGCCCTCCCCTTGCAGCACGAACGCGGCATCCAGCGTCACCATGGCCACCGGCAACTCGGCAGAGGGAAAGGCGTGGGCCAGGCTGCCGCCCACCGTGCCGCGGTTCCGTATCTGCACGTGCCCGATAAAACCCGTGGCCTCGCGCAACAGGGGCCAACCGGACGCCACCGCTTCGGAGCGCTCCAGCGCGCGCTGCCGGGTCGTGGCGCCTATGCGCAGCTCGCCCCCCTCCACGGACAGGAAGTCCAGCTCGGCCACGCGGTTCACGTCCACCAGGTGAGCGGGACGGGCCAGGCGGAAGTTCATGAGCGGCACCAGGCTCTGGCCACCGGCCAGCACGCGCGCGTCCTCTCCCAGACTGCCCAGCAGCGCCGTGACTTCGGAAAGGGTTGTCGGATCGTGGTATTCGAAGCTGGCAGGTTTCATTTTTCCTCGGAGAAGAGCGCGGGCGGGAACAGCACCGCCACCGGCGCCTGCATGGCGTTCATGGATTTTACCGCACCGCCGATGGCGTGGGCCATGTCGCCGGTTTCGTTCACCACGCTGTACTGGATGCGCAGACTCTGGAGCAGCGGCTCGGTGGACCAGCCGAACGGCACCGAGAACCAGCGCTGATCGCCGAACCCGCCGCGGTAACTGATGAGCAGGAGCATGGGAACGCCGAAGGCCGCGGGGCCCCGGAGCAGCGCATAGCAGGACAGAGCAAACCCCGTGTTCTCCATGAGCATGACCGGGCGGGCGCCGCCCAGCCACGCGCCCATGCAGACGCCCACGCCGTCGCTCTCGTTGGCCACCTGCAGGTACCGCACCGCGGAGTCCGCCTCCAGCCGCTGGTAGAGCTCAAGGAACGCCGAGTCGGGCATGCAGGCGACGAAGTCGACACCCGCCTCGGTCAGGCACCTATGAGCTTCAGCCGCTACCTCGTCCTTCACTCGTTGTCGCCCTCCATCGCCCCGCCCAAGGAGTTCAGCTTCGCTCGATGGTACCCTTCGACTTCGCTCGGCAGACCTCGCTACGCCTGTCTGGAGCCTCTCGAAGGGCCATCCAACCCGAGCCAATCGATCAGAGTGCCCTTGAGCCACTCACGGCTTCGCCGGCGCCACGATCTCGCGTCCGCGGATGGCCTCGATGCGCCGCACCAGCCGGTACTTGTTCTCCTGTCCGTCCATGCTCGGCCCTTCGGCTCTCGCCGCCAGTTCGATCTTGGCGGTGAGAAGGGCCGGCCCCGGCCCGGAGAAGAGCCACTCCAGCGCCCCGGCCACGCCGCCGTCATCCGCCACCGTGTCGGCGCGTCCGATGCCGGCGGCGCGGGCCATGGCGGTGAGGTCGGCGCCCGCCGCGGTCTGGCTGGGTGCGCCGCCGCGGCTGCCGAAGAGCTGCTCGTTGTCGAAGACGATGATGCGGAGGTTCTCCGCTCCGGACGCGGCCGCCACCGGCAGGATGCTCGGGCCCAGCAAGAGGCTCCCGTCGGTGTCGAGGGATACGACCTTCGAATCGGGCAGCGTGAGCGCGATTCCCAGGCTCACCTGGGTGACCATGCCGAGGCCCACGAGGTAGAGGTTCTCCGGCCGGTGGAGCACCTGGTAGGTGTCCGCGGTGGTGCCGGCCAGGGCGGACACCACGACGTCGGTCTCGGTGAGATGATCCCGCAGCCGCTCCAGCACGGCCCGCCGCTCCACCTTCATGACGCGGGATTGTAGTACCGGCTCGCGGGAAATGCCAGCGTGGTGACAGGCCTCCGCTCACTCGGGGTCGTGCCAGAGGACCTGGCGCGGAAGCTGAATGACCACGGGGAAGACATGTCCTCTCACGGTCATGGTCGCATACCTGAGCATTCGCCTGGCGTCGGACACGTCCATCAGGGTGTGATGCGGTATGCCCATGCCCCGCAGCAGGGGCTCCGCCAGGTACCGGGTGACCACGTGGTAGTCCGTGTACTCTCCCAGTCCGTCCGTGTGGCTCGTGAGGATCAGCGTCGCCATCCTCTGCTGTATGCCGAGCCAGGCCAGCGCGAGGTAGGACATCCCCAGCCCCGACGCCTCCATCATGATGCAGCTCGTCCTCCCTCCCATGAAACCGCCCATGGCGATGGCCATTCCCTCGTCTTCCCGGGTGACCGATACGCTCAGCATCGCGGGATCTTCCGCGGCGAAACGCTGCACGAGGTAGTTGGAGCTGTCCGGGAGATACACGAACATGTCGATGCCCGCGGCCTTGACTCCCTCGTAGATGGCCCGCGCATGATCCAGGCTGAGGTTGCCCGGCTCCCGCGGCACGACCTCGCGAAGGTCGCGGTAGATGGCTTCGACCCCGCCCTTGTCGGCGCCGGCGCCGAAATCGAAGCCCACGTCCTTGTAGGTGGACGCACCCGCGTGCATGGGGTCGACCCAGCCCTTGTCCACCAGCGCCCTGCGGAAGCGGATGGCGTTTTCGGTCATGCCGTAGGGGACCGGCGCCGCCACCGGGGTGCTGGTGTCCACCTTGGCGACGATCACGTACGGCTTGTCGTCCCGGAAGGATCCTGGTTTGGTGTCTCATTGATTTCGTTTATGCAATAGGAAATGTTGGGAAGCAGGAGGCCAAAATATGGAAAGTCCACATTCCAGGCAGCTTCAAACCTCCCTCCACTGGGGCGCCTACCAGGTCGAGGTCGAGGCCGAACGAATCGTGGCCGCGCGCCCGTTTCCGGATGACCCGGATCCGTCGCCCATCGGGCTGTCGATTCCGCAGGTCGTGCAGCACGCCTGCCGGATCGCGCAACCGATGGTGCGCCAGGGCTGGCTGGAACGGGGACCCGGGAACCACGGGGGCGGCCGCGGGCGGGAGCCCTTCATCCCGGTAAGCTGGGACGAGGCCCTCGACCTGGTGGCGGGCGAGCTGCGGCGCGTGCACGACTCGTTCGGCAACGAGGCGATCTTCGCCGGCTCCTACGGTTGGGCTTCCGCCGGGCGTTTCCACCACGCCCAGAGTCAACTGCACCGCTTCCTGAACCAGTTCGGCGGATACGTCCGGTCGGTGAACGCCTACAGCTTCGCCGCGGCGGAAGTCATCATCCCCCACGTCTTCGGGTACGACTGGGGCAGCATTCGCGAGGGCGTCACCTCCTGGCCGGTGATCGCCGGACACTCGCAGCTCGTGGTCACCTTCGGGGGGCTGCCGCTCAAGAATACCCAGGTCAGCGCGGGCGGCATCGGCAAGCACACGGTCCGCGGCTGGCTCGAGCACTGCCGGAAGAACGGCGTCGAGTTCGTGAACATCGGCCCGGTCCGGGACGACACCGCGGATTTCCTCGAAGCGGAATGGCTGGCGCCGCGCCCCAACACCGACACCGCGCTCATGCTGGGACTGGCCCACACGCTGTTCCGCGAGGGCCTCCACGACGAGGCATTCCTGGACAAGTACTGCACCGGATTCGAGAGCTTCCGCGCCTACCTCGCGGGTGAAACGGACGGGCAGCCCAAGGACCCGGAATGGGCAGCCGCGAAATGCGGCATTCCCGCGGACACCATCCGCGGCCTGGCCCGGCGCATGGCCGCGGCGCGGACCCTCATTTCCGTAAGCTGGTCCCTACAGCGTGCCGACCACGGCGAACAACCCTACTGGATGGCGGCGGTCCTCGCCGCCATGCTGGGGCAGATCGGGCTTCCCGGGGGCGGCGTCGGCTACGGGTACGGCGCCACCGCCTCCGCCGGCAACCCGGTGAAGCCCATAAAGAGGTTGACGCTGCCCCAGGGCGTGAACCCGGTGGAGCCCTTCATCCCGGTGGCGCGGATCACCGACATGCTCCTCAACCCCGGAGAACCGTTCGACTACAACGGGCAGCGGCTCCGGTATCCCGACATCCGTCTCGTCTACTGGTGCGGCGGCAACCCCTTTCATCACCACCAGGACCTCAACCGGCTGGTGGAGGCGTGGCAGCGCCCCGAGACCATCATCGTCCACGAACCCTGGTGGAACCCCCAGGCCCGGCACGCCGACATCGTGTTGCCTGCCACCACCGCCCTGGAACGCAACGACATCGGCACGCAGCCGGCCGACCCCATGGTCTTCGCCATGGAGCGGGCCATCCCCCCGGTGGGCGGCGCGCGCAACGACTACGACATCTTCTCGCGCCTTGCCGATCGCTTGGGGTTCGGGGAGGGTTTCACCGAGGGCCGCTCTGAGACGGACTGGCTGTCGCACCTCTATGATACGCTTCGCCGCGAGTTCATCCGCGAAGGCGTCGAGTTGCCGCCCTTCGACGCCTTCTGGAGCGCCGGTCACATCACCCTGCCCACCGAGGGCGCGGAGAAGGTGCTGCTGGCCAAATTCCGCGAGGACCCCGTCACGCACCGTCTGCCGACGCCGTCCGGGCGCATCGAGATCTTTTCGGAAACCATCGCGGGCTTCGGTTACGACGACTGCCCCGGCCATCCGGCATGGATCGAGCCGGCCGAGTGGCTGGGCGGAGAGAAAGCCGCCCGCTTCCCGCTCCACCTGATCTCCAATCAGCCCGCCACGAGACTCCACAGCCAATACGACCCGGGAGCGGTGAGCGTAAACAGCAAGGTACAGGGCCGCGAACCGCTGCTGATCCATCCCGCCACCGCCGCGGCGAGGGGGATCGAGGACGGCACCGTCGTGCGCGTGCACAACGACCGCGGCGCCTGCCTGGCCGGCGCCCGCGTCACGGACAGCGTCGCGCCCGACGTCGTCGTGCTCGCCACCGGAGCATGGTTCGACCCCGAAACGGCCGGCGGGCTGGAGCGGCACGGCAATCCCAACGTGCTGACCCTGGACAAGGGAACCTCGCGCCTGGCGCAGGGGCCCATCTCGCAGACGGCGCTGGTGGAGGTGCAAGCGTTCGACGGGGACCTGCCGGAAGTACAGGCATTCACTCCGCCGGAGGTCGCGCCCCGCGCGGCCGGGGCCTGAGCGTTCCGCGGGTTGTCGAAAGACTCCGCCTGACACGGATCAGCGCGCTTGGGCTCCGCGAAGCAGAGTCCAAGCATGCCGGACGAATTTCGGACAATCCGCCCCGGCGGGTGGACGGCCGGCGAATTCTGAGGCAGGTAATACGGACATGTCCGTGCTTGGAGAAGGAAGGTGCCCGGTGGTGCCGCTGGTCTTCAAAACCAGTCTGAGGGCCGTAAGGTTCTCGGAGGGTTCGACTCCCTCCCTTCTCCGCCAGTTCTCGCCGGGACACGCATGAAGCGGACCGGGAACATGCGATGAACACCTCCGCCGATCTCTCAGCCGCCGTGCCGGAGGCCGCCGCGCCCGAACCGTCCCGCGGCCGCGTGCTCGCGCTGCTCACCGTGGGCCACGGCGTCACGCACATATTCCAGGGGACCATGAACGTGTGCCTGCCGCTGGTGGTGCGCGACTTCGCCATCTCCTACACCGATATCGGCGTGTTGCGCTCGGCGCAGCGGGTGTCCCACATCCTGAGCATCACCATCGGCGGCTTGGCCACCGACCTGCTGCGGGACCGCAAGGGCATCCTGCTGCTGTCGCTCCTGTGGCCCTCCCTGTTCTTTTCCCTCCAGGGGTTTTCCACGACCTTCTGGATCTTCGGCGCCCTGGTGTGCATCCAGGCCCTGCTGGGCGGTTTCATGTGGCACGCGCCCGCGCGCGCGGTGGTCGGCGAGAAGTTCCCGGAGCGCATGGGATTCGCGCTGGGAGTGCACGCCATGGGGGCCAACGTCGGCGCGGCCCTGGCCCCCATCGTGGTGGGCACGTTGCTCACCTGGATCACGTGGCGCACGGCCTATCTGTTCCAGTTCGTGCCCGGCGTCGCCATCGCGCTCTTTCTCTGGATGGTGCTGCCGCCGCTGCGGCACGATGCCACGGCGCGCAACCGCTCCGCTTCCTACGGCCGGGCGCTGCGCGGCGACATCCTCACGAATTTGCCGCTGATGGGCGTGACCCTGGTGGCGTCGCTTCGCTCCATCGGCGAGAACCTGGTCCCGACCTTCCTGCCGCTCTACCTGACGGCGGACCTGAACATGAGCATCGCCACGGTCGGCGTCTACCTCGCTTGCCTGGCGCTCGTGGGCACCATCTTCGCGCCGCTCATCGGGCACCTCTCCGACCGCTTCGGACGCAAGAGCACCATCTTCCTCTCGCTCCTCACCGGGGGTCTGCTCATCGGCTCCATTCCCTTGATGCCGTCCGGGTGGTTCCTGCTGCCGGTGGTGTCCCTCGGCGGCATGGCGCTCTTCGCCGTGGGACCCATCATCCAGGCCAGCGGCCTGGAGCACGCACCCAGGGAGATCTGGGGCGCGGCCCAGACCTTCATGGACGTGGGCCGCTCGGCCCTGTCCCTGTTGTTCCCGCTGGTGGCCGGCGCCGTGGCGGACGTCTACGGACTGCGCTACACGTTCTACCTCTTCGGCGCCATCAACCTGTTGGGCGCGTTCACGATGCTGGTGGTGCCGGGCACACGGGCGCGGGAGCGGTAGAAGGCGGATCAAGACGGGCAAACGCAACACTGCGCAAAGGCACGTCATTCCCGCGGAACAGGCTGTGCCGGGACGCTACCCGGACACGAAGATGACACCACGCCCCGAACCGTCATTCCCGCGGAAGCGGCTGTGTCAAAACTCTGCTTCCTGGCG